>CAFBRK010000283.1 GCA_903231505.1 Olavius algarvensis associated proteobacterium Delta 3
AGGATACATGATTAAGGGGACTGCTAGCGATCAATGAGCTCTCGATCTCTTTTGGGTGCATCTTGTATCCTGCAGCTTGCATCTGTTCTTTTCATCTTTCAGCCTTCAGCTTTCAGCGTTGAGCGTTCAGCTCCTCAACCACGATTTCCTCAGATCCCTTCCAGAGAGATTGTTTCTCTGTGAACTCTGTGAGCTCTGTGGGAGATAATCTTTTCCCAGACATCCGCAGTCCCATCTCTCTTTCACAAAAACTCCGGGTATCCAGAATCCAGTATCCAGTATCGAGAATCCAGAAACCAGCCCGCCAGAGGCGGGCAAGCATCCAGTATCGAGTATCCAGAATCCAGTATCGAGCATCCAGAACCCATTATCCCCTCGGTTCCCGGTGCACCGGCAAATAGATCCGATTCTCGTAGGTTCTTGGCGGTTCATCCGGATTTCCCAATTGAAGCGTCACGTGGACTGCTCTGGGAGTGGCATAGTCAAAATCATCCGATTCTGAATTCCATTCATCGAGGGGTGTACCTTCGTCGTCGATGTAGGTGATCGTCATGGACTGAATCTGATCGCAAACAATGGGATCCGTGTTGCGTTCTTCGAATTCGGGAAAGGGATAGAGATGGTCCGAGCGACGCAGATGATAGGCATCGGTTTGATTTCTCTGGAGATAATACCAGATCTGTGCGAGTCCCTGGCCTTCCCCGCCGTCTTTTGGAACGTGTGCAAGGGTGGTAAAACCGAGTCGTGGCCGGTCGGTGCCGCCACCGAAGTCGGTTCCGCCTAAAAAGCCGAACGGGTTCGGTTCTTCGTTGAATCCGGCGGGTTGGTATTCCGGGGGCAGCAGTACGTATGAAGACCGGAGATCGGTTCGAATGCGTTCCAAACAGCTTCGGGCCCTCTCAGAATCGGTGATGTGGCTTTCGATCGCGCCGGTGGCGCCGAACAGCGACCGGTAGGAGATGACAATTGTGCTGATGACGATACTGAAAATAAATATGGCGATCATGATTTCCAGCAGGGTAAAACCGCTGGATGTTGATGGATGATTTGTGTTTGGTGTTTTGTGTTTGGTGTTTGGTGTGTGGTTCATGACTGTTTATCCCGTTGTCCCGTTAGCCCTTGTGCCCGTTGGCCCGTGTGCCTTGCATCCGGTATCCAGCCCGCCAGAGGTTTACCCGCCTCCGGCGGCGCCAAAGGCGACCAGGGTTTACCCGCCTCGGGCGGCGCCAAAGGCGACCAGGGTTTAACCGCCTCCGGCGGGCGGGCAAGCATCCAGCAACCAGGATCAAGTACCCTATTGCTGGACAAACCGGTACGTTCGCATGCGATAGATCATGTCCTCGTCATTCATGGACACCGTAACCTCAATTTTTATCATGGATCCGGGTCCATTCTCCAGGATTGCCGGCAGCACCTCCTCGGTTTCCACACGCCATCGGTACCCCGGCATGTCGCTGCCGAAATCGCCCCCGTCGGGAGTGGCGTTTTCAATGCCGGCGACGTCTAATTCGGTGAGTTTTGTCTGGGCCAGTAACGGCGCTAGGGTATAGAACTTCGACGCTCCGGTCATGGCGATGGTCTGAAAATGCAACCGAAAAACGGCGACAAGAACAATGGCAAGTATCGCCACGGCCGCGAGGACTTCCAGAAGGGTGAAGCCGCTGGGTTGTGTGCTGTGTTTCGTGTGAGGTGTGTTGTGTTCGGTGATCAACGGCCGAGTCCTGACGTGTGCCTTTCGTTTATTGCCCCCCCCAGCTTTGGCGAAATCCGTTGGCCCGTGCGCCCGGAGGCCGATGGAACCTGTATCCTGGATCTTGTATCTTTCTCCATTGGATCCTGCGCCCGGCATCCGGCACTCCGGGGCGCGATGAATCCGTTATGGCGCCGAAGATGCCGTTGGACATCTATCGGGAAGTCACGCAGGCGCCGGCCCCTTGCTATTGTTCGTATTCCAGATACCCCTCGGTCAGACGGACGGCCGCTAAAAACGGCTGAACATCAAAAGACAGCCGTTTTCCCGCCCGATCTTCAACGTGGATCACCGCCATGCTCGAGTACCCTTTTTTGTTAAACCGCAGGAACACCACGCCAGAGGTAACGGCACTAGTGTTCGGCAGCGCCACATCCATCAGGGTGAGACTGTCCGTAAACCGATACCCGCTGCGTCGGGCCCCATCCAGGTCCTCATCGCTCATCCCTTCTCTGGAAATCCACATCAGATTTTCGTCCAGGTCCACATGGAGCCGGTAGTCCGCCTGTTCCCTCACCGCCTTTTCCTTGAGATGATGGATTGTCGCGGTTATCCACAAGGTCGCCTTGCGACCCGAATCGGTAAACAAGGTGCTTCCAAACCGTGGAACCGCCAGAAAGAGCATCAGACTGATGAGAAATACCACCACAACCAGCTCGATGAGGGTGAATCCGGGGTGGGATGATTGGCGTTCCGCGTGTCGTGTGTCGCAGATAGGCATGGGATCGTCAAACGGATGAAGATGGCTGATGATTTTACCGATGACCGAACACATGTGCCGGTTCACGAGGACATGGGATCGTTATGGTTTGCCGGGTCGAAGCCTATGCATAGCCTGAGGCACGACACGACGGGGCTGATTTCGTAGCGCGGGGCCTCGCCGTCAGACGTTTTGCTAAGCGGCGTTGCCGCGCTTCACAGAATCGCGGAGCGATTCTATTCTAATTCCCAACTCGTGATATCCTTGTCATTCTCTTCTCCTCCGGCGCTACCGTCCGATCCATAAGAGATGATATCGTAGTCGTCATTGACGCCGGGGCTGATGTAGACGAATTCGTTCCCCCACGGATCTTTTGGAACAGAACCCTTTTCCAGGTATCCGCCCTTTCTCCAACTCTTGGGGATCCGGCCGCTCTCCGGCTGCTCCACAAGGGCCTCCAGTCCCTGTTCCGTGGTCGGATAAAAACCGTTGTCCAGCTTGAAAAGCTTGACCGCGGTTTCGAGGCTCTCGATCTGCATGCGCGCCTTGGTCCGCTTGGCCTCTTCCGGCCGCCCCATGATCCTTGGCACGATCAAACCGGCCAGAATGCCTAAAATGACAATCACGACCATGATTTCAATCAATGTGAACCCGCGGTTATCTTGCCTGATAATTGGTCTGTTGGTGTCCATTCGGTCTCCACACATGATTTGTTGTCCAGGGGATGGGTGATGTCCGCCGTCCTTCCGGGGTGGCTCAGCAATGGATATGGGGCCGAATTATTCAACCGGTCATGTCACCGGCAGATTTTCAGCCCGACCACCTCATAACCCAGCCCAATTTAAAATGCTACGTGATTAACTGGTTCATCTCAAATATCGGCAAGCAGATCGAAATAACGATAAATCCGACGATGACCGCCATGACCAGGATCATGACCGGCTCGATAAGTTGCGTCATCTGAAGGACTTTCGATTCCACCTCATTTTCATAGACATCCGCGATTTTAATCAGCATTTTTTCCAGTTCGCCGCTCTGTTCGCCGACCTGTATCATTTGAACCGAAAGGGGCGGGAAGACATCGAACCCTGACAATGAGTCGCCGAGGGGTTTTCCCTTCTCCACCTCTGCCGTGGCGAATTCCACGGCATCGGCAATCACCAGATTGCCGACGATATTCTTGACAATCGCCAAAGACGGCATCATCGTCACCCCGTTTTCGAGCAGGGACCCGAGTGTGCGGGCAAACCTGGCGGCCGCCAGTTTCTTGGTGATCCCTTCACCTCCCGGCATGTTCAGTTTGATGCGATCAATGCCATACTGCCCCCGCCGGGTCCGCTTTGCCATACGGAACGCCACAAAGCCGGCGGTCAGAATCCCGATGGTCAGCCACCAGTAGGATTTGAAAAAATTGCTGACGGCGATCAGAATCCGAGTCGGGGCCGGCAGCGCCTGGTTCATTTCCTGAAAGATGGACGTGATGTTCGGCACGATAAAGGTCAGCAGCAGGAGCAAGACCGCCGCCCCCACAAATGCCATGAGGATCGGATAGGCAAGGGCGGCCCGGATGCGGCTGCTCAATGCGAGCTGGCGCTCCTCGATTTCCGCCAAGCGTTCGAGGATGATTTCAAGGGTCCCGGACGTTTCTCCGGCCCGAACCATGTTGACGTACAGGGATGAATACACCGACGGGTAGAGAGCAAGGGCTTCGGCAAAACTGCTCCCTTCGACCAGGGCATCCTTGATCCTGGCGAGAATTTTTTTAAACGCATGACTTTTTGTCTGCACCAGCAGGGTGTCGATAGCCCCGACCAGAGGGAATCCGGCACTCAGAAGCGTTGCCAGCTGGCGGGTCATCATCGCGATATCTGCGGCCCGGACCCGTGTAAAGGCCTGTGATAACGACGGCGTGCCGGATTCCTTCTGCCTGGCCTGGTCGGTGACCTTATTCAATGAAACCGGATAGATCCGGGAACCGCGCAGTTTGCTGCGGGCCGTCACTGCGCTGTCGGCGTCGATGATCCCTTTGACATTTTTACCCCGGATGTCCAGGGCCGTGTATTCGTAGACTGGCATATGATTTCGTGTATTGGATAATCGGTATTCGGTATTTGGCCGAATACGGACCAAAAAAAAAAATTGACGACGCTTATCCTACCCGTCTGAGCCGAACCGCAAAGAACCCATCCGTGTCGTGGCGGTGGGGAAACGTTCTCAGGCGGCCAACGTGATCGACGACACATCGGGCGGGTTCCGGCATCCCGGAGATATCGGTGTCGATGGCATAGTTCTGTCGACGCGCGAGGAACGCTTCAATGACCCCATCGGTCTCCTCGGGTTCCATGCTACAGACCGAATATACCAAAATGCCCGATGGCTTTACAAGAACAGAGAGATTTTCAAGCAGCTGAAGCTGGGTTGCCCGGTAGGCGCTCAATCGCTTCTTGGATTCCCGCCATTTCGCATCCGGATTTCGGCGGAGCACCCCCAGGCCGGAACAGGGCGCGTCCAGCAAGACCCGGTCGAAACGTCCGCCGGATGAATCGTCCATCCGAAGAATATCCCGATGACGGCCCGATACGATACGGATCCCCAGACGTTTCATTTCCCATCGGAGCCGGGTAAGTTTGTGTCGGCTGATCTCCATGGCCTGTAAACGACCTCTGTTCTCCATCAGTTGGGCGATGTGCCCTGTTTTTCCCCCCAAACCGGCACATGCATCCAGGATATGTTCGTTCGGTACCGGGTCAAGGAAGTGACTTATGAGCTGGGCAGCTTCGTCCTGCACCTGGAAACCGCCGGTTTTAAAATCCGAAAGATGATCAAGCCTTGTTTTGAGAATGCCCAACCGGATGCCCTCCGGCGAGTAGCGGCAGGCTGACGCCACACGGCTATGGGGCGACAGCCCGGCAATCAGATTTTCCCGGGTGGTTCGCAGCGTGTTGGTCCTCAGGGTGACCGGCGGCACCGTGTTGATGGTGTCACAGAGAAACATGGTTTCCCGTATACCGAATCGGTTCAGCCAGCGTCTGGCAAGCCATTCCGGAATGGACTTTTCTGCGGTCAGCGATCCGATGGGATCCTTGGCAGGATCGGGGAACTGAACGTCCCGGTGTTCTCGGGCAGCGGTTCTGAGTACTCCGTTGATAAAACCGGTTGTCCAGGGTGCCGACACGGTTTTGCTGAGCTCCACGGAGGTGTTCACCGCCGCAGATACCGGAACACGATCCAGGTGAATGATCTGGAATAGGCCCAATCGCAAGACATTTCGCACCGGAGGAGCGATTTTTTTAAATGGGGTGGACGAAAAGTGACGGATGATCCAGTCCAGACGGCCTCTCCACCGAAGGACGCCGTGGATAAGCGCGTTGAACAGGGCCCGATCCTGTCGGGAAAGCTCCGGTGCCCGGATGTCCACCCCATCGATCAGCTGATCGAGGGTTTCATGGCTGTCGTCGATACGGTTGAGAATTTCCAGGGCGAGCTGGCGGGGGCTGGGTTTCATGTATTTTCAGTATGATGGCATATCGTCCGGCTAAACTATGGACCGGGGCAACCTGTCACGGGGCTGTCCGGTTTCAGAATCCCCGTCTCAGGGATCCTAAAAATCAACTATGGTCGTCGTTTACGCCGGGACTCCGCCGTAAATGTCCCTACCGATGCGGTCTGCTGATGTTAACCGAGCACCGTCCCCGGCGGCAACGGATTTCCGCGGAGAAAATCTTGGATATCCATTTTCCTGCCCGAGGCGCTCTGAATTTCATGGATCCGCATAACGCCGTTTCCTGCGGCAATACAGAGCTCTCCCGGAAAGCCTTTGATCACCGTTCCGGGCACCGCCTGGTGGGTTTCCCGGACAGGCGCGGCCCGAAGGATGTTGAGACGTTTTTTCCTATGGAACGTAAATGCACCGGGCCACGGGGTCACACCCCGGACAAGGGCATCCAGCTCAACCGCTGATTTTTGCCAGTCGATTCTGCCATCCGCTTTTTTGAGCATCGGCGCATACGAGGCGAGGGAATGGTCTTGGGGTGTCGGGTGAACGGTACCGGCTTTCATGTCATGAAGCGTCTTCAGCAAAAGATCGGCACCCAGTCTCGCCAGACGCCCATGAAGAGTGGCGGCCGTATCTGCGGTACGGATGTCCGTCTCGGCGGTGAGCAGAATGTCGCCCGTGTCCATGCCCCGGTCCATGAGCATGGTCGTAACGCCGGTTCTGGACTCGCCGTTGATGATGGCCCATTGTATCGGCGCCGGTCCTCGATACCGGGGCAGAAGGGATGCGTGAACATTGACGGCGCCGTACCGGGGCAGCGACAGCAGGGGAGGGGGTAGGATTTGTCCGAACGCCACGACCACCAGAATGTCCGGGCTCACATTTTTGACCGCCTTGACGGCGGATTCCGTTTTTATCGAATCCGGCTGGAACACCGGGTAGTTGAAGTTGGAAGCCGCTTGTTTGACCGGCGGCGCAACGGTTTTTCGGCCCCTGCCTTTGGGCCGGTCCGGCTGGGTAACGACCATGCCTATATGATCGGAAGAATCGTGAAGGGCCTCGAGGGTCGGAACGGCAAAATCCGGGGTTCCCATGAAGACTATGTTAATCAGCTGTTCCACCGTGTCGAAGCTGTTTTTTAATCCGTCTCTTGTACAGCTCCCGTTTCAGGGCGCTGATATGATCGATAAAAAGCGTTCCATTGAGATGGTCGATTTCATGCTGAAGAACGATGGCCAGCAAACCATCAGCTTCCATACGGATCGGTTTTCCCTCCCGGTTATACGCGTTTACCAGCACCCGTTCGGCGCGTTTCACGCTGGCGCGAAAATCCGGAACGCTCAGGCACCCCTCGTTTTCGGACAGGACATTGCCGTCCTTTTCGACAATTTCAGGATTGATCAGCACGTGCAGGTCTCGTTGCTCATCGGTGGGGGCGACATCAAAAATCAAAAGGCTTTTGTCGATGCCGACCTGGATGGCGGCCAGCCCGATGCCCGGGGCCAAATACATGGTTTGCGCCATGTCGTCGATAAGTTCCTGCAAGTTCCCATCGATATTGTCGATGTCCTGGGTTGGATGCCGCAGGAATTCATCCGGGTATGTGAAGATGTCTAATATGGACATGGTTATTTCGTTGGCCGGTTTGCCGGTTCGCCGGTTCAGCCGGTTGCCTTCCGGGTTACGTTATTTGCCATGTTTCGGAGACGTTATCCCTTATTTATCCCGCTCCGCAGGAGGTCAAGTCCTGTTGTTAAATCTCCAATCCCTGATCGTTCTGCTTTCAGCTTTGAACTTTCAGCTTCGCGCCTTCAGTTCATCTCGCTTTACCGGTGCAGTGCGTCCCGGGAAAGGATCGCGATCTCCCGGGTCCGGCAGGTCGCCGGAGCGTGTTACCTGTAAAATATTGACTCCGGTGACAATGGCCGCAGCAAATCCCACCAGGATTACCGGAAGCATCTGAAGGGCATGATTGGCCAGGGTAAACCCGGCGGCTTCCTTTCCCGGCACGCCAAACAGGGTCATGGCAAATACCCCGCCAGCCTCCCATAGTCCCCAGAATCCCGGAACCGAAGGAAGGGCGATGAAAAATGCAACGATGACCATTACCGCGGTAAGCTCCGGATACGAGAGATCGACTCCGGGACATCCCAGTGCAATGATATAATAGGAAAATGCCGCTAGAAGCCAAATGATCAGGGACAGCATGCCGATCAGGGCAATGCTTTTCGGGTATCGCACCAGAGAGAAGCCGGAGGCGATATTGTCGGTGACGTTGGCCAGGGGAACAGCCAGCCGATCATGTATTTTTTGCTTCACGGCGACGCTGCCGAAACTCAGCAGCTGAGGGATCCGGAGGATCGTCTTCTGGATCAACGATCGTGTGTAATCGATGGTCACTAGAATGATGCCAATGATGAACACGAAGCAAATCCGCAACATTCCGGTGGCAATCATTTCGAGGGTGTCCCGGTTGAGTTGGTAATTTCCGAAGGTCATGTTGAGTTCCGGATCGATGGGCACCGTCGCCAGGACAAAGGCAAACAAAGCGATGAGCATAATCAGGTCGAACACGCGCTCTGCGGCAACCGTTGCTAGGCCTGTTGTAAACGGTACCTTGCTTTGTTTGCGGAGCAGAATGGGTCGTGCCAGCTCACCCACCCTTCCTGGCAGCACGCAGTTCATCATGAAGCCGATCATCATGGGATTGTGAGCCTCCCAAAACCCGACGCGTCTGGCGGAGCGAAGAATGATTTGCCAGCGAACTGCCCGGAGCATGAAGCTGATCAAAATGACCAAAGTGGCCGGAATCATCCAGAGATAATTGATGGTGCCCAGATACGCGACCAGATCGGCAAAAGGAACATTTCGAAATGCCAAATACAGGGTTATCGCCGAAACAACGGTTCCGAGAACCAGGGATATGATCAATTTTTTATTCAATATCTCAGATCATTAGACGGACAAGATCTCTCTGGCATGGTCCACATCCTTGTGGATCTGCCGGGATAATTCTTCAACACTGGAGAATTTGATCTCTTCTCGAAGCCGCTTGATGAAGTTCACCCGAATCTTTTTTCCGTATATATCGTTATCGAAATCAAGGATGTGCACTTCAACCGTAAATTGATGGTCTTCAAAGGTGGGGCTGTATCCGATATTAGCCACACCCTTGAATCGTGTCCCGTCAAATTCGACGGTCGCGGCATAAACACCCGTTTTGGGGCAAAGCTCATCCTGCAGGTTGATGTTGGCTGTGGGGAATCCCAGTAGCTTTCCGCCGCGATCCCGGCCCCGTTCCACCTCCCCTCGGATCTGATAGTGGCGACCGAGCATTTTTTGAGCTTCCGTCATACTGCCATCCATGACCAACTCCCGGATGCGGGTGCTGCTGATCCTCTCGGTATTTGCCCGGGGTGCGGGGATCCAATCGGCAACGACGACGTCGAAATCGAGGTCCCTTCCCATGGATTCGAGAAGATCCACCGTGCCTTCTCTGTTTTTGCCGAAGGTATAATCTCTTCCAACAACGACCACTCTCGCCCCGATGCGCCGGATCAGCAGGTCTTCGATAAATTCCCGCGCGGTCAACGCGGCAAAATCCAAAGTAAACGGGACGCCGATTACAACATCGAGCCCGGCACTTTCCATCAGCTCGATTTTTTGCTCGTACAGGGTAATCAGAGGGGGATGTCCGTTTTGTTTTAAAACGCGGATCGGGTGCGGTTCAAAGGTCATTGCGATGGCGGTGCCGCCAATGGCTTCCGCCCGTTCGATAACCTCGTGAAACAGGGCCTGATGGCCGATGTGCACACCGTCGAAATTGCCGATGGTAATTACGGCATTTCTAAAGGGTTCCCTGATATCGTTCAGATTTTCGATTAACTTCATGGTATGGCCGTTAGCCCGTTAGCCCGTTAGCCCGTGGTCCCGTTAGCCCGTTGGCCCGTTGGGCGGTGTGCCTGTAGGGCGCGTCATCTGCCGCCTGTTGGCGTCGTCATTCGTCATGTGTCCCGCTTCGTGGAACATCATGGGTTGTTCTTCGACGTCTGTTTTCTCGAAACCCGATTCCATTATAGCTGCATCGTGTATCCTGCATCCTGCATTCCAAGTTCCGTAAATAGTATCCCGTCGTGAGATTTGGAGAATTGAACTTCCGGCTCCAAACGATAATCACCCTCAAGTTATTGTGCAAACGAGGGTATCGCCCCCATCCGCATCTAATGTTTAAAGTTCGGCCAAAACTAAGATCATTTCCAGAGCGGCGCAGCCGCGTTTCATAAAATCGCAGGGCGATTTTATCTTGACATGCATTCAAAATCCCTATATATGCAACAACTTCTAAACGAAGTCAACAACCCCGCCGGGCCGGTGGTTGCACTGCCTGGGAGGTTCACCAAGTTCGATATGTGTGCCGAAGTGGCGGAACTGGTAGACGCGCTAGGTTCAGGGTCTAGTATCCGTACGGATGTGGGAGTTCGAATCTCCCCTTCGGCACCATTTTCTTATCCCCACCAAGTCCGAGTCCCGTAATATTTATCACCCGTAATGCATTCTGGCTTTGACACCCCTCCGGTAGAATTCTATAATCGAATCTTCATAAAATCCGAAACCATCGTGATCGTTTGCGAAGCTGCGTGAGCGTGGGCCCTTATGTACACCCGTTTCTTCGGTTTTAAGGAAAGACCTTTCAAAATGGTGCCTGACCCGGCGTATCTATATCTAAGCCGGACCCATCAGGAGGCCATGGCGCACCTTGCCTATTCGTTGAAGTCGGGGGATGGATTTGTCCAGGTGACCGGAGAGGTGGGCACCGGCAAGACAACGCTTTGTCGAGCCTTTATCCAACGGCTCGACGAAAGATATGAAGTCGCCTATATTTTCAACCCCGTCCTGGATCCCATCGAGCTATTGAAGGCGATCAACGATGAATTTGGAATCGATACGGAGCCTGACAATGCGCGGGCGTTGATAAAGATTCTGAATGCGTTTCTGATCCAGGCAAAACGGAACGGCAAACAGGCGATTCTCATCATCGATGAAGCACAAAATTTAAGCCGCGGGGTTTTGGAACAGATTCGACTCATTTCCAACCTGGAAACATCCCGAGATAAATTGCTGCAGATCATCCTCTTCGGCCAACCCGAACTGGAACAGACGCTGGATTCCCAGCCCCTCCGTCAGTTGCGGCAGCGGATGACCCTGAGTGCCAGGCTGCGCCCCTTGACCCTGAAAGAGACCAGGGCCTATGCACTGCATCGGATCCAGGTGGCCGGAAGGACACGGGGAGACCCCTTTACGTCCGGCGCTATGCGATGTGTGTACAGGTTTTCCGGAGGCATCCCCAGGCTGATCAACCTGTCATGTGATCGGGCCCTCCTGACCGCGTTTGCCGCTGACAACAAGCAGGTCGGAAAAAAAGAAGTGCGGGCCGCTGTCGAAGAACTGCAATATCAGATCCCGGCCCATGGGGCCTCTCGCAGCATGCATCGGATCGGCCAGGCCGCACTGGCATCTGTTCTATTGCTGGTCGTGGCCGGAGTGTTGCTGATGGTCACCGGGATCGTTCCTGCAAGCTGGATGTCGATGGAGAACTGGAAAACGTCGCCGCCGTCGGCGCAGGTACCGGTCCGTGTCACCATTCATGAGATCCCTAAGCCGCCCACCGGGCACGTCATCCATGGGGATACCCCGGTCGATGTCAAACCGGCGATGCAGGTTGTCTCTTTGGATGATGTCATCTCTTCGGAAGACGGTTACCTGCTGAGGCAATCCGCGTTGCATACGCTGCTGAACCTCTGGGGCCTGCCCAGCCAGAATCCATCCTTTCTCGAATCCATTGACGACGATGCGATGTTCGTCCGTTTGGCAGCCAATTACCACGGGCTTTCCTTTCTGCGCCTGGTCAATGATTGGACGATGATTGAACGATTGAATCTGCCGGCCATTATACCGATCCAGTCTCAGTCGGACGATGTGGTTCGCATGCTGACACTGTCCGGCGTTACTTCGGACGGATATTTGTTTTACGTGGGAAAGGAGCGCCTAAAAGTTATCATGAGTCCCGAGGATCTGGCACGCTTCTGGACGGGCGAAGCCTTTATCCTTTGGAAAAATTTTCTCGCGATTAACGGGGTAATCCCCAGAAAGACCAACGGGGAATCGATTATCACCTTGAAACTGCTGCTTCGGGATATCGGTTTTAACGGCATCGAAATCGATGCCGTGTTCGATGAAACAGCCCGTCGGGCCGTTATGGCGGTTCAGGAAAAGAACGGCCTGCCCGTGGATGGTGTTGTCGGGACGATGACCAAGATCGCCCTCTACAATGAGAAAATGTCCCTGAACATCCCGAAGCTCAAACAATAACAGCGCGGCGCGCTGTTATTGTTTGAGCGAAACGCGGCGTTGCCGCAAGAAAATATCAGTATAAACATCTTCTTGGGAATAGAGGACATCATTGGGTTGAGCCACATTGGGGGCCCAGTAGAACCTGAAACCAAACTAATGCGCACGTTTATTCCCAGCACCAGCTTGGGAAATTCATAAAATCTCAAAGAGATTTTATCATGAGCTCCATCCTCAGGGCACTCAAAAAACTCGAAGAGGAAAGACCCCCGGAGAAGGGGAGGGTCTTTATCCCGGACGCCACGACATCAGATGGGGCGTACGCCACGGATTCCACGCCCGCTTCGAAGAAGAACGTGATATTCTTTGGAATCGGTTTGGTATCGCTGATCATCGCGGCTGTCGCCCTGATGGCCGCTTTGGCGATCGGCCCCTTCGCCGACTATGGCGTCCAGGTCGGCAGCGGACCAAACACCCAGTCCGTTGACAACCCGACAACGGAGGGTGATACCAAACGTTCTCAAGACGTTGGGCGTTATCCCTCCGACACCAAGCCCTCTGCCTCGGCAAGTCCGGCAACGGTATCGGATCGTCGGGAACGATCTGAATCGGGTTCCCGCAACGGATCGTCGGCGCCAACACCGTCGGTGTCCCAGCTCCGAAAGACAATGACCTCACGGCAAAGCACCAATCGTGTTTCCACCAGCCCGGCTCCGACCGCAGGAAAGGCATCGGGCGCTAAGCTGTCGGACCGAACGTCGAAGTGGCCGGATGTCAGGCCGGCCGCGCCACCGGACAACGATCCGAAACCGGAAGACCGTCCTGCCCGCCGTGTCGATGGCACCGAATTTAATCCGCCCATGCTGGCATCCGCTGATTTGAAGCTTCAAGCGATCTCGTGGGCCGAGGAGCCGAGGCGGCGTCTTGCCGTCATCAATGGCGAAATACTTCATATCGGTGAGCAGACCTCGGGATATGTGATCGTCAATATTAGACTTAACGACGTCATCGTTAAGCAGGATGGGACGATGTGGCGCATGGTGTTCCGTTCCAAATAACGTTACTTCCGCATTATCCCAGGTTCACGCGACATCCCCGACACCCGGATTTGCTCTCCCTATCTTTCGAGAGTGCATGCCCGCGTGATAAGGAGCCGGCGACCTATCCTCCGCACCCCGATCCAACGTGCCCCGGCTCCGGAGGATTGTTCAAGTAAACACAGATAATTGGGGCTCCTTTCGGTCGACTCCGTCAACAATTTCTGTCGCGACAATTGTGTCGGCACCTACGAAAAAGTGTGAAATGAATCACTTAAACACCATGGAATAACCACCCTTGAAATCGACACAATACCTTCCTGCATCCGGCCGCCACTGGATTTGTCTCACATAGCCAACGAAGGTCTGCCGAGTGGATGCCTGCGGGCATGTGCGTACCCTCGGTTTACCGTAGGCTCGGTCGATTCCCCAACATACCGGAGGGTTGATAGATAACTTAATTTACAAGGGATATCACAAACGCCCACGACGATTTTATTTTGGCATGGAAATCGCATTGAACACCTATTTTAAATGATTTATATCGTTTCTTAGCCGTGTTTATTTGATAAAAAAGCTATCTCCCTGAAAACATCAGATCGTTCAATGTGCTGATTCAGGGATTGTGGGACACCTCGACCCCACCGCGTGATGATCCGTCAAGACCTGGTGGCTCACCCTCGAGAGTGTCTTTCTTGTTTAAATTTCTATCGATTTAGGTAAGTTATAATGTTTTGTGGGGTGTAACCCACAGGGCGGAGCTGTATGGAACACATGGGACATCGATCTCTTCGAAACCTCTCGAGACAGTGGGTGGGTGCTACCGGTATGATGGATTCGGCAGACGGATGTATTGTCGCTTCGGCCGTCATATATGGCGTGATTCTCATCCCATTATACCGGAATCCGAGTCACCTTGCATAGGGGGTTGCAGGTTTTGGCAACTGTTGACTAAACCATATCGTATCAACAACGGCGAGGCCATACCATGAGCGTATTCACAGCGATGCAAGCGCGTCTTATAGCGGGTTCAAACCCGCCGGCGCTGGGACGGGTTTGCATGGCAGGCATCCATCAGCGGCTGAAACGGGGCGAACTGTAGCGATCGGCCATGGCAACCGTTCGAAAAAACATCGTCTACAATGTTTTTGGCCAGGGCGCCTCCCTTGTACTGAGCTTTATTGCCGTCAAGTATATTTTCAACATACTCGGAAAAGATGCGCTCGGTATCATCTATTTCACCATGACCGTGAACCTTCTGCTGAACAGCGTACTCAGCTTCGGTGTGACCTACACCACGGTGAGAGAAGTGGCCGCCCACACGAAAACCAACGCGTCGTACATCAGGGATTTTATCAGAACCAGCACCAGTCTCTACTGGGGAACTTATCTGGGCGTCGCCGCTTTAATCTACATTATGGCTGCCTGGATCGTGGACCACTGGATTATTCTGGAATCGCTTGAAAAGCCCGACGCCGTGTACATTTTGAGAATACTTGGCATTGCCGCCCTTCTCGCGTTTCCGAAGACATTGTACGAGAGCCTGTTAAAAGGCCTGCAGCGGATGGATATTACCAATTTCATAGATGTTTCGACCACCGCCCTTCAGCAGGCCGGCATGATTGCCATTCTACTATCCGGCGGCAGCCTCTATATGGTCATACACTGGATGGCCCTGTGCTACGTACTCCGGATAGTCGTGTATCTTAGCGTCCTGACACGCTATTTTCCAAAGCCCTGCTTTTTTCCGGGTTTTTCCATGGACGTCCTGAGGAAAAATTTCCATTTCACCTCGAGACTCATCGTCAGCTCCCTATGCGCTTCCATCAATCAGCAGGCCGACCGGCTGATTATCAGCAAACTCATGCCGATCGGTGTGATGGGGTATTACGGGTTTGTCTACGGCGGATTGGGGCGACTCCGTCTGCTGACGGGATCGGTGGCGCAGGCCGTGTATCCGTCGTTTTCCGCCCTTGAAAAAAGCGGAAATCGGGGAACGCTGCTGTCCCAGTACAGAATGGCGCAGGACCTGGTGTGCTTCGGGCTGATTCCCGTTTATGCCTTGATACTTTATATATTTCATCCGTTGTTTTCGTTCATCTTCAACGAGGAAGTTGCCGGGTACCTCTTTGTCCCTGCTGTCCTCATGAGTATCGGCTTCTACATCAGCGGGACCACCCGTATCCCCGATGTGTTTGCGCTGGCGGTGGGGAATTCCGGAATCATGGCGCGACAGCAGTTTTACGATCTTTTGCTGATCGTGCCCGTGATGGTTTTCCTGATTGCAAAGCTGCAACTGGTCGGCGCCGGACTGTCGTTAATCGTCATGCATGTATTTCACCTCGGTTACGGCGTTCGTAGAGTTTGTATCGAGTGCCTGAAGTTGCCGCTGTTATCCTGGTACGGACATGTCGCCAGGATCCTGCTTCTGGCGGTTGGCACCTACGGCATCGGTTGGCTAGTGATGGCACCGGTCCTCGACAGAGGTTTTACCATGTTGATGACCGGATACGTGGTCGCATCCGTCCTGTTCTTCGGCGGAAGCTGGTTCATCATCACCGGAGAACTGAAGAGCAGAATTCTGAGGGGTCTCGTGGCCTTGAAATCCTGAAAGTATGGAATCCGCGCAGGAACACGGGGGGCGGGCCGTATTCGGATAGATGGCGGATCCATAAACAGAAGCCTCCCTTCCAGGTTGGTAAACGATGGATATAGCCAGGCAGGAAACCCGATTCCGAAACAGTCTCTACCGCCTCAAGGGGGCCATGTTAAAGGCGTATCTTCACTTCCACGGGTGCAAGGTCGATAACAAATTAAAGTGCAAACGATTCCCAATTTTCCGTACGGTTCCCCAAAAGAACTTTTTCATCGGAAATAACGTGACGATCGGATTTAACATTACGTTCGATATTCACGAGGGTGGCCGGTTGGTGATTGGAGACAGGGTAAACCTGACGCAGGACATCCTGATATGCGCTCGATCGGAAGTCTCCATCGGAGAAGACACCCTGGTCGCGGAAAACGTGAGCATCAGAGACGGAGATCATATGTCCTGCAGAAGCGAGCCGATCCATTCCCAACCGGTGGTATCCGACCCGGTTCGGATCGGAAGAGATGTCTGGATCGGTGCATTCTCGGTGGTTCTCAAAGGCGCCAGCATTCCGGACGGTGTTGTCATAGGTGCCAAATCCCTGGTGTTACAATCTTCATCCATGATACCCTACAGCATCAACGTCGGATCGCCCGTTAGAAGAATTGCAATGAGGGCGGATGACTCGCCACCGGCGGCAGATGAATGAATTCCCATATTGTCACAAACAGCTGTGAGCGCGGTATCGCAGCAGAAGCCACCCGTCAGCCATGAGTGCCCCATCCGTCTGTCACTGCCTTATCTCCGGGGGAATCGGTGGAATTGAGCGATTGGTTCACTCGCTGTCCGTTGAACAATACAGGCATCAGACCGTAGGCGTACTGTTCGGGATGACCGGAGGGGTGTTTGCCGATGATTTACGAAGACAGAATATCGATGTCAGGGTGCTTGGTTTGAAAAACGGATTCGACCTGCATCCGTTGAAACTCTCCCGTGCCATCGATTTCTTTAAGAGTTATGAAATTGTCCATATTCATTCGATCAACTATGTCTTTCTCATTGCCGGTCTTCTATCCCGAAAACGGATGGTTTTTACGTTCCACGGATTGACCTCGCTGCGCAGGACGCTGAACTGGCGAGACAGAATCAACCGTGCCTCCCTCTCATTCTCGCTCCGGAATTTCGTTCAAAAGACGACCACCGTTTCCCGATACATGGAAGATGTACTGCGTAAAACATTTCCGGGGATTCCACGTATCGATGTGGTCTACAATTGTTCTCCGAATATTCCTGAATTCATCTCCCCGCGAAGCATCGTTAGACGTCAGACGGGGGTCACCGAAGCGGACTTCTTGGTCCTATGCTATGGCAGACTGGTTCACAACAAACGGGTGGACATGATTGTCCGGGCCATTTCCATTCTGGATAAAACACACAAGGATTCAGGTGTAAAATGCCTTGTCATCGGCGAGGGTCCGGAAAGAACCGCCCTGGAGAAGATGGTGGCTACGATGGGGCTTAAAGACGTGTTTCGCTTTCAACCGTTCACCGACAGGATATTCGACTATATCAACGCCGCCGATCTTTGTGTTTTCCCATCACAGTGGGAAGCATTCGGAATTTGTGCCATGGAGTCCATTGCTCTGGGCAAGGTGCCGCTGGTGCTCGAAGACGGGGGAGGGATCGTTGAGATTGTCTCGAAACTCGGCATGCCCGAAGCCATCGCTTCGGATGTTTCCGGGCTGGCCGATGCCATCGAGAGATTCAGGACAACCCCCCCGGCTGCGGAAGATCAACGCGTCCGGTGTCAAAAGGCATTGGAAGAATTTTCCCCGGAGCGTATCGTTGCCCGATATAACCGAATATATGTCGACGCATCCGTATAGTCCTTCAACCCGGATGTGTGGTATCCAGGACGACACAAACCACGTGTCTGTTGACGGCGCCATAAAGACCCATAACGCCCCCGATAGCATTCCCCGTCATCCATTCATGAAACGATTTCATAAAATTCTGGGGTTTTACATGTTTACCTTGAGCCTGCTCCTGCTATTGTTTGGGGCTGACAGCGGCATCGCCCGAGAGTGGTTTGTCCGCCCCGCCGACGGCAGCTATGGCAGAGAGGATGGCTCCGACTATCAGAACGCATTCAAGGGGCCCCTGAGCTTAAAATGGGGTCCTAATGGCATTCAGCCGGGAGATACGCTGTGGATTTGCGGGGTACATATCTACGACATCACAGATCGCTACTCTTACTCCAAACGGCTCGTTCCGCTACCATCGGGGACGAGTGAAGCCAGACGTATCATCCTTCGAGGTGATTTCCCAGGAGATCCCGGTGTTTTGTGGGGTGCGGGGAGATTGCTCTACGACACGTGGAAAAAAGAAGGTGGCGGAGTGTGGAGCATTCCATTGATGGGGACCGTCTACGCGGGCGACTGGCTGTTCCAGGTGGATGACCCACCCGGCAGTGGATCCCACGTCGTCCTTGAGAAAGCGGCCTCCAGGGAGGAGCTGTTGCGAACGCCGGGGGCTCACTACAGCCCCACATACACGCCCGCATCGAGACTCTACGTGCACACCACCGACGGGAAGGCGCCTGGAGGGCGCATCCTGGTCAACTGGTGGGGCTACGCGTTTGCATATGACCGGTTGGCGCATGTCACCTTTCAGAATGTATCATTTTTTAATCCCGGCAGGATACCCCGCAACGCACGGTTGTCCCATGTACGGTGGCAGGGCTGCGATCTGCGGTATGGCATGCATGCGCTCCTGGGATTCTGGGGTGATAATCGCTACATCGAAGTTATCGATTGCCAATTGAGCTGGGCTGCAAACGGCATTTACAACAGTCAACCCTTCTGGCAAGAGGGCAAGGTCATTATCAATCAAACGTGCCGCAATTATCTCTACAAGGGTAACTATATCCATCACATCGGTGTCAGGCGCATCAATCAGAACAAGGATGCTCATGCCATCGGGATCCAGGGAGGTTACGACGGGCTCATCGAGGGCAATGTTATTGACAATTGCGGGTCGGGAATTGTGCTGTATGCCTATACCGAGCAGGAGCTCAAAGATACGATAGTGAGAAAAAATATCGTTCGGAATCTTCACAAAAGAGGCGGTGCTACAGGCTATGGCATCGCCACGATGTGCAACAACGATTCGTTTTCCGACAAAACCGGCAACCGCTTCTATCAGAACTTGATCATCAACGCGCCGGTGGGCATGCGATTTCAGTTCGAATCCGATCAAGCCGTGTATAATAACATTTTCTACAATTGCGATATCGGCCTGGAGAGTACTCGTAACTACAACGGGCGCGGTGCTCGCGTCACCGCCATGAACAATCTTTTCTTGTATTCAACATCGTATCATGTCCGTTGGGGTTCCGGGGCCAGGAATTATATGGTTCACTTCAATCACAATCTGTTTTTCCCAGCTGACAGCAGGAAATTCAAACTCGGCGCAAAGGCTCTGTCTTTCAGTCAATGGCGCTCTCTCGTTCAGCCCGGCTCATTGTTCGACCGGCAATCGATTGTCGCGAAACCGCTTTTTGCATCACACCCGGAAACACGCACAGGGGCGGAAGATTTCAAACCGGGATCCGGTTCGCCCTCGGTGGATACAGGCGTCGATGTCGGGCTGGATTCGGACTTTTTTGGAATGCCGATGGTTAATCTGCCGGACATCGGTGCGATAGAGTGGCGGAATTGAGTTTTTATGATGCCATCGTTGAACATGCCGTCGGCGATTCGGAATAGGCTCTAGTGCTCTCGCAACTCATAGTCAAATTAACGAATTATGCATAAATTACTCTGGATTTCACCGATCCTCAACCACTACAAAGCCAAATCACTGAGCCGGCTAAACGAGGAAGCTGCCCTGGATGTCATCGTGTTGCAGGGAAGACCGGACACCCATCTTGGCCATTCGGTAAGCACCGAGCACGGCTTCAAACGATATGACGTTCCGGCAACCAAAAAAAATTTTTCCCTTCACCCACTCACGTACATCACGCTTCTCCAAATTATTAACCGCGAGAATCCGGAAACCGTTCTCATGCCCCTTGAAAAGAAGAATACGACCATGATTTTGTTGTTGTACATCCTAAAGGGGCTTCTGGATTTCAAGCTGGTGACCTATAATCATCCGCCAATCTCCGGTAACACAAAACCGGAACCTGGCGCTGATCTTTTTCCACGGTTCATGTTCCTCCTCTATGACAAAGTAATTTTTTACACGGTGGAAGGAATGCAGCGGACGGTCGGAAGCGGTCTTCTTCCGGAGACCAAAGCCGCCTATGCAAACAATACCTTGGATACCCGAAATATCTGGAAGATCCATTCCTTTTCGGTGAATACCCGAGACCCCAAGCGGTTGCTGTTCATCGGACGCCTGGTGCCATATAGAAAAGTCGAGGACGTGGTTACGTATTACACCAGACTCAAAGCGCTGCTCCCCGGGCTTGAACTCGTTATCATCGGTGACGGCCCGGAGGCAGGCAAAGTAAAAGCCATTGCGGATAGTGATCCGCGGGTCGAATGGAAAGGTGCTGTTACGGATGAAGCCGTCATCGCACAAGAGATGGACAGAGCCCACGCAGTGTTCATGCCAGGGCACTCGGGACTGTCCATCGTCCATGCATTTGCCTATGGAAAACCCTATGTCACATCGGCCACCTATCCAAACCATCCGCCGGAGGTGGACTACCTGCTCGATGGCATAAACGGATTGCTACTGAAGGGACCGATCTCCCATGACGTGGAGCGAATCGCCGCCATGCTGAACGATCCGGAGGCCTACTCGCGTTGCTGCAAGGCAGCCTACGACAAAGCGAAAGCATTGGCCATTGATAACTGGTGCGCACAGATATTGGCAGCCGTGACAGGATAATCCGATGATGACCTCCAGTAAACCACGGGTTTTGTTTGTCGGTCCGTATCCGCCGCCGTTTTCAGGGCCGGATATCGCCATGAAAGCGTTTCTGGAGTCCTCTCTAAAAGAGCGATTCGATATTGTATTTGTTAACACGAACCGTCGGAAATCCAATGCCGATCGCGGAAAAATGGATGCCGCAATTGGTTTCGCCTACCTTGGTTTTTTTTCCAACTTGCTTCAACCATTCTCCGCAGAAGACCGGAACTTGTCTATTATTTTGTCACTGCCACAATGGCAGGATGGCTGGGACGTGACGTCTGGTGCATTGTCATCGCAAAACTGCTTGTCGGCAACGTGGTCGTCCACATGAGGGCCGGCCATTTTAAACGAAACTATGAAAATGCCGGGGTATTGGGCCGGTTGATCATACGGGCCGCCTGTTCCCTGATTTCCGTGGGCATCGTGCAGGCGGATTCATTAAAGGATCAGTTCGATGGACTGATACCGCGCAGGCACATAAAACGTATCTATAATGCTGTCGATACGGCTTTCTATAACAACGGACCGTCTGCTACCGGAGATCCGATGAAAGTTTTTTTTATGGGTCATATTTCGTGCGCGAAAGGTTACTGCGACATTCTGAAAGCACTCCCTGCTATTGCTGAAAAATACCCGGAAATTGTGTTTCAATTTGCCGGGACGAAACTACAGGAGGAGCGAAATATCTTTTTTAATCAGCTTACCGGAGAACCTCTGGTCTGCGAGGATCCGGATGCCTGCTATGTTACATACATAAAAGACCGGTTCGACAAGAACTATCGGTATCTCGGTGTTGTAGGGGAGCGGGAAAAACTGAAACTATTCAAAGAATGCGGTATTTTTCTGCTGCCGACCTATTCCGAGGGTTTTTCCATGGCGATACTCGAAGCCATGGCTATGGGCAAAGCGATCATCTGTACACCGGTCGGGGCACTCGGAGAAATTATGGTGGATGGCCTACACGGGCTCCTTCTGCTTCCCGGGGACATTGAAAGATTGAAATCGCACATCGTAAGGTTGATCGAGGACCCGACGTTACGCCATACCATGGGAGCAGCCAATCGGCTATATGCCGTCGACAACTTTACGATTGAAAAGATCTCCGGGCAACTGGGAGACTGTTTTGAAGAGTTGCTATCCACACAACGACACGGGAAACGCTACCATTCATGAACATCGTCTTTCAACGCAGAGTATATCAGGTTCCGGATGTAAGGCCCTTACGCGGTGAAATTGCGATAAGTCCCGAAAAAATTGCCGTTATCCCTACGCCGGGAAATCCCACCGAGAAGATGTTTCGATTCGATTTTCCCATTCGGAAACTGATTTTCTTTTTCTACAGAGAAGGGATCCGGCTGACGCTAAAGAAAATACAGGGCTCCTCATTGACCCGCACCATATTATCCGAGCAACAGGTCGTTTTTGCCTATGGTCGAACAGATGACGGACGATATGCGATCGGCATCGGGCCCCAGCCCTGCACCAAGGCTACCCGGTATCTGTTTCCCAGTTCCTGCACCATGGCAGTTGAAAAAAACAGGAATATCGATGCAGACCTCATGGCCATTTTCAACTTTTTTCAGCGCTTCCCTGGCAAGCTGGCAGCGCTTGCTGATTATTCCCCTTATTCCGACAATCCTCTGGAACTGGATTTAACCCACCTCATTACAGGAGGAAGGGCTGGTAACGCCCTCCCACGGGAGCCGTCCTATCCCTCGATTGTTTCGGTTCACGAGGCGTTGACCGGTCCTGTCCGAGACGGTCCCAAGGCGCTCACCCAGGCTGATGCCCCTGATCTGTTTCTGGCCGGTGCCGGTGTATACGCCTTTACCTATATCCTTCCCTCACTTGCCGGGATGCGATTTCACACGGTCATGGATCGCAATCCGGCTCTTGCATGCGCAGTCGGCGAAAAATTCGCATTCAAAAAATGGGAAACATCCTGCGAGCGGGGCCTGGAACACCTGCGGAATGCACGGTCTCCGAGACTTGTGGTAGCGACCTATCATTCGACCCATGTGTCGATTGCTGAGCAGGCCTTGCGTATCAATCCTGAAACCAAAATTATTATTGAAAAGCCTCCTGTGACGACGATTGATCAGCTTAAACGGCTCGTCCGGCTTCGCCAGGCAAATCGGTTTGTTGAAGTTGGGTACAACCGACGATACGCACCGATGATGCGGAAGGCGCGAGAGATCCTTTCCCGGCACTCTGGCCCCATCACCATGACCTGTGTCGTTCGGGAGAAACACGGTATTCCCCTATCTCACTGGTACTATTGGCCCGCACAGGGAACCCGCATTACGGGGAATCTCAGTCACTGGATTGATTTGGGAATATGGTTTATACCGAGCAATCCGGTTGCCGTCTCATGCCTGACGGGATCAAAAACGTATCCGGCAGATGAACCGGTGATCACCGTTTTATTCGATGACGGTTCACTGCTTACCATTGTCGGTTCCGACCGGGGTAACGCATTACGCGGTATCCAGGAATACATCGATGTTCGACGCGGCGATCTAACCCTGAAGATAGACGATCTGCTCCGAATGGAAGTACTCGAGAAAGGGTATCGCAGGGTGTATCGGCGGCGCATACGCGATAAAGGACACTCCCGCATGTACAGGGCATTCAAACGATCCTGCGAGACAGGAGATATGCCACTGTATGCCGTGCGCGATTTGATATATTCGAGTAAACTGTATTTGGATATTAAAGATGTAGCGCTAAGCGACGGACGATATGTTGAACTGACCGATTACAATGCTTTTCTGGAGGGTTGCCCGGATGAGTAAACTCGGCAGATGGCTTCTCCATTATCTGGGGAACCTGCTTCGGTGGTTCAAGATCTGCTACCTGCGTTTTCTTGGGATAAAAATCGGTAAAAATTGCATGATCAGCCTGCGATCAAAATTCGATACTCGCCGCGGAACGATCGTCGTTGGGAACAACTGCACCATTACATACGGATGCATCATCGTCTCACACGATGCCTCAGCAATGCACATACATCCTGAAGATGACGGAGAAGGATCGGTCGTCATTGGCAACAATGTCTACATTGGCGTTGGCTCAATTATTTTGCGTAATGTGACCATCGGTGACAACTCGGTCATCGGCGCAGGTTCGGTCGTATTGAAGGATATACCTGAAAATGTTGTAGCGGCCGGTAATCCGGCCAGGACGGTAAAAACAATCTCATGACAACCGTGCTAACTACGGCCGGGTAATCGTTATGCTATTCTGGGCTGCGGTCATATCGTGTCTCGCTTGCATCTTTCTGTTGCTGATTTCTGCGGCGGGGGGCATTCTGACGACACTCATGCTCAAACCGGTCATCGACACGGCCTGGAACAACTATTTTGCGGGAACCAACCTGTTGCGTATTATCGGTGTGGTGGTCCCGCTCATAGTATTTCCAAGAATCATCATGACCCATGGCAGAAATGTGATAAAGTGGCCCCTTGCCGGGGTGGGAATTTTTTATTTTTTTGCCAATGTGCTCGGTATCATGGGACTCATTGCTTCCGGAAATTTTGCCGCATCTACAAGCATTTTTTTCCGTGTTCTAAACGGCACATTGGGTTTTTTTATGCTGCAAAGCTATTTTTCCGATAAAGATAGTTTCCGGCGACTGCTTTTATGTATGCTCATCGCAGGCCTCTTCCCGGTAGCGGTCGGCATATTTCAAGCCTCGACAGGGATCGTATGGCAGCAGCGAGAAACCGTTGGCTTATCACGTAACGTGGGTTTCTACCATGATGCATTCAACATTCGTGCGTATGGCTATCAGACACTGACGGCCATTTTACTGATTGGGGCCTACTATTGTCGTCAGCGACGCGTTTTAAAAATGACCGTGTTGTTCGCTTACGGGCTGTGTTGCTGTTTTGTGATCTTCAAAAGTTACTCAAAGGCTGCCGTTGTCATTTTCATTATCTGGGCGATTCTCTGGTCTCTTTTCAACCGAAAGATGCTCTGGATGGTAATGGGTCTAATTCTGTTGGTCGCAGTAAATTTCGGAACCGGGAATCGCATCGTCAGCGAGGTGGAGACCCTTTTCTCAAAAGAGATCGGGGCGTATGAGGGCACTGTGGACGATCGATACGTTCTTGCCGGGAGAACGATATTATGGACCCAATACTGGGAGGAATGGCGAAAAATGAACATGTTTGCCAAGATTTTCGGCAGCGGTTTGAATCCTCCCGTTCACAACGAATATCTGCGCCTGCTCTATTGTAATGGAATTGTCGGCGTGGTTGTTTACATTGGTCTGCTCGGGGTCATCGGATTCCAAGTCATTCGGAATGTGTTTATTCGAAGGACTCCCCTCACCATTATGGGAATGATGATCTATTCCATGTGGCTGGTGGATACCATCGGTTTGCATCCCGGTCTGTATCCATCATACCAGTGGTACGTGTGGGGATTTATCACCCTCGCTCTTCGCGGTGTCAACGGCATCGATACAGAGCCACGTCGACTGAAAGAACCGGATTACTGGAAATCACAGACAGCGGCACCGGCAGC
Organism: Olavius algarvensis associated proteobacterium Delta 3; assembly: GCA_903231505.1. Classification (GTDB taxonomy): domain Bacteria; phylum Desulfobacterota; class Desulfobacteria; order Desulfobacterales; family CAFBRK01; genus CAFBRK01. The sequence goes on from CAFBRK010000283.1 coordinate 25,375, forward strand.
CGTTCACAGGTGGCCGACAGCTTAACGAGTTGTAGTACGCGTTTAAGCTGCCGGAACACAGAAAGGCCTTTGCATGACGTGGATACCCGCTGCTACCGACTCCAACACGGCGGGGAAGTGCATACTTTGGTTTGGGCGTTGTCTTGCAGTGAAAAATCCACACCCTGGACCTTGAGTCCGGTTTCGGAACGGAATTCCGAAAATCGCTACAAGAAAAATGAGCCAAACAATTCGAATCTTTCCCGAGGCATTCATGTGAGACCGGATCCACTCCGAATCTTATCGACTATATTTCCGATATTATTGATGTTACTGTTACCTTCGGATCCCAGCGGAGCGACTCATCTAAAGATCATTTCTTTCAACGCCGGAACCGGAAAGAACCCGGTTCCCAATTTAGACCACGTCATAGAAGCGATACAAGCAACCGGTGTGCCGGCGGATGTGTTGCTCGCCCAGGAGATTCCGTGGTCAGTCAAGCACGATGACCTGGCACGTAAGCTGGGCTTCAAGCATTTCGTCTCTGGATTAATATTAAACCCACGGTGTACAAGAGCGATTTTCTCCCGTACGAAGCTGATAGATCCATTTGTGATAGAGACAGAGAGGTCACCCCAAAAACGGATTTTTACCAGTGCCCCCGGTGCGCTTTGTGCCACGACGGTGATCCGGGAGACGCATGTCCTGCTTTGCTCGGTCCATCTCGAGACAATGCGTAACGAAATGAGTGCCGATGAATCAATAGACGATACGGGAGTGATTTTCAGATATGTCCAGCACGAGTTGTTCAACCAGAACATCCGCAGCCGCAGCGTGGGCACAATCATTGAAAAAATGTCGGAAATCGCCATTAATCGTGTCATCATTGCCGGGGACTTTAACACATTTCCCTTTTCAAAAGCCATCCGCAAGATGGGCTCCGTATACAACGATGCGTTCTCGTTTTCGACAGCATTTTTCAAGGGATCCTATATTGACTTTCCATTTTGCATTAAGCCGCGACTCGACCATATCTTTCATTCTCCAAACATGTCTGCACGGAAAAGCACAGTCCACGATATCACCAGTGGGGACCATGTGCCTATCTCTACCATAATAAGGATTGACTGAGTCATCGTGGCGGTACGGTGATCAACCGACAACTAGTTTACAGCTGACCAAACGTACGAAAAAGGCAAACGATTTAAATGAAACAGTTTACTCAGAAACTCAAAAATGGAAGTATACGGATCCTGGAGGTACCTCTTCCGAATCTGGGCCCGGGAATGGTATTGATAAGGAATCATTTCTCGTTGATCAGTGCGGGTACCGAATCGAGTACGGTAAGAACGGCTAGAAAAGGTTTGATCGGTAAAGCAAAAGAGAGGCCTCAGCAGGTCAAGCAAGTCATCGATGTTTTGAAAACACAGGGGCCCGTGCAGACATATCGGGCTGTCATGAAAAAACTGGATGCCTATTCGCCTCTGGGGTATTCGTGTGCGGGAGAAGTGATCGATGTCGGTGACGGAGTCAGCGAATTCAGGATCGGGGACAAAGCCGCCTGCAGTGGCCTGACGGCGTCCCATGCAGAGGTGGTCGCGGTACCGGTCAATCTGTGTGTGAAACTCAAGCCGGATGCGGACATGAAACAAGCCGCCTACAACACCCTTGGTGCTGTTGCATTGCAAGGCGTGCGACAGGCGGATTTGCGGCTCGGGGAAACGTGTGCCGTGATCGGTCTGGGTCTGATCGGCCAGTTGACGGGGTTGCTTCTTCGTGCGTCCGGAATTCGGACAATCGGGGTGGATATTGATTCTCACATCGTCGATGTGGCGCGGAAGCACAGTGCTGATCTGTCGTTTGTGAGAGAAGATGCCGACATCGAAAATCGTATCATCGATTATACCGACGGTCTGGGCTGCGATGGGGTGATTATCACCGCGGCCACCGACTCGCTGGACCCCATCAATTTTTCCGGGGCGATCAGCCGAAAACGGGGAACGGTAGTTGTGTTGGGTGGAGTTCCGACCGGCTTCGACAGGGAACCGCATTTTTACCGGAAAGAACTTCAGGTCAAAATGTCATGTTCCTACGGACCGGGTCGCTACGACCCTAAATATGAAGAAAAGGGGGTCGATTATCCGGCTGCCTACGTCCGCTGGACTGAAAAGCGCAACATGCAGGCGTTTCAGGAGCTACTTTACACACGTCAGATCGATATAGAATATCTAACCACCCATACATTCAAGCTCGACAATGCAAAGGCCGCTTATGACATGATGATGGACACGTCCGAGCCTTTCCTCGGTATCCTCATCGAGTATGATGCCTATACGAAAATCGAAAGAAAACCGATTGTTGTCAAGCCCGGGTCTGAGAGCCAAAGTCCACAGTCTGTCACCATTGGTTTCATTGGGGCGGGGTCTTATGCCCAGAGCCATCTGCTACCGAACATTCCCAAGCGCGACGATGTCGTTCTGAAAGGAGTGATGACTTCCAGCGGTACAAGCGCCCGTTCGGTGGCCGAGAGATTCGACTTTGATTTTTGCGCAGGAGACGAGAGGGATATCCTCGATAATCCGGAAATCAATGCCGTAATTGTTGCAACCCGTCACGACTCCCACGGGGAATATGTGTTGAAGGTGCTGAAAGCCGGCAAGCATGCGTTTGTGGAAAAACCTCTTTGTCTCAATGAGACAGAACTCACAGAAATAGTCAAATGGGCCGACAGAAGTTCAGAGGTGACAGCTGATGGAAAAAGTAAATCAATACTCATGGTGGGATACAACCGGCGCTTCGCCCCACTGGCAGAGAAACTCAAGTGTGCATTCACCAGCGGTCCTCTGGCCATGACCTATCGAGTCAACGCCGGGACCATACCGGTCGATAGCTGGATCCAGGATCCGGATCTGGGTGGTGGCCGCATTATCGGAGAGGTATGTCACTTCATAGATTTCATGATCTTCTTAAGCAACTCGCTACCGGTCTCGGTCTATGCCCAGGCGTTGCCTGATCACCACGGGCTGAATGACACACTTAATCTGTCCCTTGCATTTGAGGATGGGTCCATCGGAGTTATCAGTTATTTTCCCAATGGCGATAAGGGCCTGCCAAAGGAGCGGGTAGAAGTGCACGGTTCAGGAAAATCCGCTGTGCTGGATGACTTCAGGGTCTTGACAATCTACGCAAGGGGGAAAAAGCAGCATCGGAAATCGGCGGTTCAGGACAAGGGGCAGAAGATTGAAGTGCTTCAGTTTATAGAAGCCATATTGCGCGGAAAGAGTCAGCCGATCCCCATGCCGGAACTCGTTTATACGTCGATGGCGACGTTTTCAACCATTCAGTCCCTACGTTCCGGGAAAGCCGTAAGAATCAGTGCTCCATAACACGATGAAAACGGATCGAAATTCCCGATCGGGTCTCTTTCAGGAATATCTCTGGAGGCTCAAAAAAACATCGCCCGGCGAAGTTCTCTACAGAGCCCAACAATATTCTTTATCCCTGTGTTTGAGAAATAAACATTTTCGGAAGAGGATCGAAAACCAATTCCCTGTGGTCGACTGGAAAAGAATCAAATCCATCCGACTCCCGGAATTCTTCGGAGAGATAACTGAAGAAAGTGTTGAAGCGATATTGGCAGGCAAACTCTTCACGTTGAATACTCCAGTCAGCGCCATATTTGAATTTGAAAAACAAAACAGACAATATTTCAATCAGATCAGTTCTCTTCCATGTCTGGACATTCGCGGTGTTTGGGAACCTGCCAGGCTGCAGCATATCACTATCCTTCTGGTTTGGTTGACACGAAATCCTGATTCCAGTCGAGCGGGTAATGTCCGCTCTTTTGTCAAAAACAGGTTGATACAATGGCTGCGTGAGAATCCTTTCCTTTGCGGGCCCCATTATCAATCGGCCATGGAGTGCGGTCTGCGGATTCCGGTTTTTGTCTATAGTCTCATTATCTTGGAGGATCTCACGTCCACTCAGCGCCACAAACTCCTCCAGGCCATTTATCTTCATGCTTGGTGGGTCTACCATCGGCTATCCCTTTATGCATCCCTGGGCAACCATACCATCTGTGAATGCGCCGGATTGATTTTTTCAGGCGTTGTGTTCCGGGACAATGCCGCTGGAGAAAAATGGCTGGATAGGGGAAGAGAATTATTGACAGCAGAGGCCGAACATCAAATATTGAGAGATGGCGGATCTTCCGAGCAGGCTTGCAACTACCATCGATTTATTCTCGATTTGTACCAATTGGTATATGATTTTCTGAGAAAAAACCGGATTGAACCCATTGCCGGTATAAAAGCGGAATTTGTTGCCGGAGAGTTCTTCCTGGAGAAAATGGGGGATGCGGACGTCGGAGATTCCGACGACGGGTTTGCCATCGCACCCTGCTTAGCGCCCAAGCGTGTATCCGCCAATTCCAAATCCCATGCACTGACCGCCTTCGATACGTCGGGATATAGCATTATTAATTCGGATCGGGTGAAGTTGATATTCGACCATGGCCCCCTTGGAATGCCCCCGTTGTATAATCATGGACATGCGGATGCTCTGAGCATCACTTTACGGGTTGAGGATTGTCCGATCCTTATCGATCCCGGCACCTATCGATATAACGGTGTTTCGGAATGGCGACAATATTTTAAAGGAACCAGAGCCCATAATACCGTCACGATAGATGGCAAAGACCAGGCGGTTCAGCGAACGGGATTTATCTGGAGTCATCCATACGAATGCACCTCGATTGAAAGCAGGAAATACGGTGGTGATATTTCATTGGTCGCATGTCACGATGGATACCGGCGTCTCAGGGAACCGGTGCGGCATTTTCGAAGAATCAAATTTTTCTATCCAAACTATCTGGTGATTAGCGACTGGTTCAGGGGTAAGGGGACCCATACCTACGAGGTGAATTTTCATCTACACCCCGATGTCAGAATTGAAAAACGGGGCGACATGTGTTGCCTGGCGTTCCGGAAAGGGCGTTTATTTCTGAAGCCCATGGCACCCATTGACAGCGTTCGCTTACGCCGTGGGGATAAGCGGGAACCGCTCGGATGGTACTCCCCAAATTATGGAATAAAACAAGAGACTTATGTCATCAGCTATTTGTCCGCCGGTTTTCCACATGAAATCAGATTCGATACGTTGATATACGTGGATGGAGAACAAAACAGACACATTCAATAGCAAACGGTTGTCCATCCTGAATATTTGGGTGGACGATGTGAATCGGTGTCAAGCCAGATCCCGCGTTCAGTGGATGCTCGAGTGTTCAGACAGAGCTCAGGTAATTTTTGCATCGAATCCGGAAAAAAATTTCTCGCTACCAAAATATAAAGACCTTTATCATCTTTATCAAAATGCGGATTTGTTGCTCCCGGACGGGATCGGAATGGTGCTCGCCGCACGCCTGATACACGGGCGACATCTGGAAAGAGTCCCTGGAGTTGAATTTTTCTTCGACATTTGCAAACTGGCTGTGGAAACGAATCGATCCATTTTTATTTATGGTTCCAGAGAGGAGGTCAACGAGAGGGCTTCTCGGGTACTGTCAAAAAAAATCCAGGGGCTTGATATCGCAGGTCGCTCCAATGGCTATGTGAAAGAAAACGAAATGGAGGGATTGGTTAACAACATCAATCAGTCAGGTGCACAAATCCTTTTTATTGCGCTCGGATCCCCCAAGCAGGAACGCTGGTACGCAACGTACCGATCCAGGCTCAAGCATGTCCGGGTGTGTCAGTGCATCGGCGGAACCCTGGACACCCTTGCCGGGAATGTCAAGCGGGCTCCGGATATCTGGTGCAGGATGAACCTGGAATGGCTGTATCGACTGATCAAGGAGCCAAAACGCATAAAACGGCAACGGGTCCTTCCGATATTTGCGTTCATGGTGTTGCTGGAAGCGATAAGGTATCGAATACATACAAGAGTCGATTTTCCGATGACATAACGCTGATGGCACCATTGCCGGACACGGAATCGCTATGCTTATGGCAATGACGCGTCACCTGCTCTCACGGAAAGTGGTGGCCTCCGGGAAGAAACAACGGCCCGAATTAGACCCGGTTTGACCATTTGCGACAACGCGGAGAGGCCGATCACCCTCAACATGGGCAGCAGCATCCTTGCAGGAGCGTCCGGAAGATCTATATTAACTGCATATGGACAGTTCAAACGGGGCCGATCGAACCATTTCAGTGTGCCACCCAAATGGGATGGACAGGCCTCTGAACGGAACTTGAAAATGATAACAGCGACACTCCCTGATCACGCTTGACATGAAAACGCCGACAGTCAAAGAATCGATCAACGCATTAACCGCCATACGACCGGTCCATTGGGCCAAATTCATAGTATACGGCCTTCTTTTGATCGGGATCTATTATTCGACGTATATTTGGCTGATTACGCAAGACTGGTCGAGAGACGATTATAGCGCAAGCTATTTAATACCATTCGTATTTTTGTATCTGTTATGGGAAAAAAAGGAAGCGCTGCAACACACTGCGTCGAAACCGTCCTGGTCAGGACTCTGGTTTGTGTCCGCGGGCCTTATCCTATTTTGGCTGGGTGAGTTGTCCGGCGAGTTTTTCAGTCTGTACCTTTCATCCTGGCTCGTGCTTGTTGGTATTTGTTGGGTTCATTTGGGATGGCCGAAACTGAAGGAAATCGGGTTCCCCCTATTCATTCTTTTAGCGATGTTCCCGTTGCCGCACTTTTTATACGACAGGGTGTCCTTTGAACTGAAATTGATCTCATCCAGGCTCGGTGTGTGGACCATGCAAATTTTTGGCATGTCGGCATACCGTGAGGGCAACATAATCGATCTGGGATTTACTCAGCTCCAGGTGGTGGATGCCTGCAGCGGGTTGCGATATCTAATTCCCCTGATCGTTCTGGGATTGCTGGTGGCCCACTTTTTCAAGGGAGCCTTGTGGAAACGGGTGTTTCTTGTCTTATCCACAGTTCCGATCGCTATTTTTGTAAACGGCATGCGCGTGGCATCTGTTGGTATCTTATACCAGTATTTCGGGCGTGGGGTCGCCGAAGGATTTTTTCACGATTTCTCGGGTTGGCTCATTTTTATGGTCTCATTGGCGATATTGCTTGGGGAGATGGTGATTCTGAAGAGAATCGGTGCCACGAAGTTCCAGGTTCAGGACACAAGGCTTGAAACCCAACGCCCAGGAAACAGGCGCGAAAGGGATGAAGAAGGAAACTCAAACGAGGATTCCAGAAGCATCATTGCCGGGGCGGCGTTCCAGAAAAGCGAAACCCCGGAGCCATCCGCCATCATCCAGAATCCAGCCCGCCAGAGGCGGGCAAGCATCCAGAATACTCGCAGCCCGAGATGGCGTGAATGGCTGATACCGCCCCAGTTTGCCGTCCTCATCCTATTGCTGGGAGCGACCCTGGCGTTCGCTTCAGGGATTGAATTTCGAGAGAAAGTACCCGCCACGCGACCGTTCACGCAGTTCCCCATGGAAATTGACCAGTGGACCGGTAAGACTCAGAGAATGGAGCAGATTTTCATCGATGAACTCGATCTCAGCGATTATGCGATCGTCAACTTCAGGAACACCGAAGGTAAATTTGTCAATTTCTACGTGGCCTACTATCAGAGCCAAAGCAAAGGCGAATCCATCCACTCTCCAACCACATGTCTACCCGGTAGCGGGTGGCAGTTCAATCAGGCAGGAACGTTGGCCATCCCGGCTGACGATCACGGCAATTCCATGATACGTGTGAGACGGGCATTCATGCAGAAAGGTGAGTTCAGGCAGCTTGCTTATTTCTGGTTTCCCATGCGAGGCAGGATCCTGACCAATGCCTACGAGATGAAACTATTTAATTTTTGGGACGCCCTGACACGTCACAGAACCGACGGAGCTCTTGTCAGGCTGATTACCCCTGTTTACGATGATGAAAAAACCACCGATGCCGAGAAGCGACTTCAGTCCTTTACCAAATCTATTACACCCATATTAGCTGAGTTTTTACCGCAATGATACAGTCCATCCAGTAATGACCCCTGCGCCGCTTCTTAATTTATTTTCCACTCAATAACATAGATGCTCTATTTTACCACATTACTGCTTTCCATGTTCATCACGATTGTGCTCATCCCCATTTTGAAGGGATTGGGTGCCAAGGTGAATGCCATCGACATGCCAAACCCCAGAAAGGTGCACACCACACCAATCCCAACGGTCGGCGGGGCGGCCATGGCCATTGGAACCCTGGTACCGGTGCTCCTGTGGCTGCCCCCAAGTCCCCAAGTGAAATCGATTCTCATCGGAGCCACGATTATTGTGGCCGCCGGCGTCGTCGATGACGTGAAGGATCTTGGATATAAAATAAAATTTGCAGCCCAGGTTGTTGCAGCCATCATCATCATTTTCTATGGCAAGATCACCATCAGTAATTTAGGCGTCCTGTTACCGGACGGTTATGTGCTTTCGAATATGGTTTCCGCTGCATTAACGCTTCTGGTAATCGTGGGCGTCACGAACGCCATCAATCTATCCGACGGCCTGGACGGCCTTGCCGGCGGCATCACGCTCCTCACGTTTATCTGTATTGGATATCTGGCCTTTCGGTCCGAAAATCATATCATTACGATAACTGCATTGGCTTCTGCAGGTGCCATTTTCGGTTTTTTACGATTCAACACATACCCTGCCACCGTTTTCATGGGGGACGCCGGCAGCCAGTTTTTGGGATTTATGGCGATTGTGTTATCGATCGCCATTACACAGGATAACACCCCTGTAAGTCCGTATCTACCGTTGATAATTCTTGGATTCCCCGTACTCGATACATTAACCGTCATGACGGAACGCATCGCAAGTGGAAGGTCCCCATTTGTCGCCGACAAAAATCATTTCCAACACAAGCTCATGCGGGTGGGAATGTTTCATACGGAGGCGGTGTTTACGATCTATGTATTGCAGACGACCCTTGTAATCACTGCAATTCTGTTCAGGTATTACTCGGATTGGCTATTTATTTCGTTTTATTTCGGGTTTGCAGCAATTGTTACCTTCAGCTGAAAAGACAGGGTGGAGAATAAAGCGGTATAAAATCATCGACAACGTGATCAAAGGCAGACTCCAAGTTTTTAAAGAGAAAAAGGTTGCGATTCGATTCTCTTATTTCGTCCTGAGGTATAGTTTGCCTGTTCTGGTTCTGATCACCTGTTTTGTACCGGACAAATTGCCCACATATTTTTCGGCGATCGCCCTGCTGCTCATCGGCGCCCTGCTGGTGGCGTGGCTTTCCAGTCCCCGGTGGATGAGCGGGGTATTGCGGCTTTCGTTATATCTTTTGGTGCCGTATTTGATTTATTTCAGTCAGGTGGATCCGTCTCCGCTGTTTGAAGAAAATATGTTCCGGCGACTCTATCTCCTGCTCTCCGGCGCTATTATATTTTTTGCGGTGATGACGCTCAAATTTACCATGCGGCGCAAGGGGTTCAAGGCGACACCCATGGATTTTCTCATCCTTTTCATCGCATTGGTTGTGCCGAACCTTCCGGGTCTCGGAGTTAAGGGGCACGGGTTAGGGCTGATGGCTGCCCAGATCATCGTCATCCTGTTTAGCTATGAGGTGCTGATCGGAGAATTGCGGGATGAACTCAAAGGACTTGGCCTGGCGACGATGATTGCACTTGGTGTGATGGCGGTAAGGGGATTGATATAGAATTTGGGTTTCCACATCCCGGCGGGGCCCATGCCTTGCGGCAGGGGATGCGAATAGGGCATCCGAATGATTTTGGAGACGGCAACAACTATTTGATTTTCAAATATATTTATTGTAAAATACCGCCGCAAAGCGACCAGCTTTGGAAATATGGGGTTTGACCCAATTTACCATTTCGCGACCCCCAAAACGTTATTCAAGGTTTTCCCGACATGATTAAGAATATTCTTACGGTTTTTCTGGTCTTCACTGTCATGTGTTCACTAATTGCATGTGGAAGTCCGGAAGAAAAGAAAAAAAAGTTTTTCGACAAAGGAATGGCCTTATACGAGCAGGGAGATTACACCAAAGCCCGTCTCGAATTCAAAAATGCCCTCCAGATCGATCCTAAAGATGCCGGCGCATGGCATATGCTCGGTATGATTGGAATGAAGGAGGGCGAGATCATCAATGCATTTAAGGGGTTATCCAAGGCGGTCTCTCTGGATCCGACAATTCTGGAAGCTCAGCTCAACCTCGGGAAGCTGTATTTTGCCAACAGGGAATTCGATAAGGCCAAGGAGAAGCTTTCTTTGGTCCTGGAAAAAGAACCCGAGAACGCGGAAGCGTTACTTCTAAAATCTGCAGTCCTGATATCCGAAAAAGACCTTGAGAATGCCAAAACAATTCTTCAATCGCTAATTGAAAAAGGCATGACCGACCCCGATGCCTTTATTATGCTGGCAACGGTCTACGCCGGCGAAAAGGATCCGAAGAATTCCATAAAAACCCTTGAAGATGGTATCGAAACCAACCCCGACGCCATTGCTTTGAGACGGATGTTAGCGCAAGTCCTCGTCCGTCAAAAGGATTTGGCAGGTGCGGTGCAACAATATCAGGAGATTGTTAAAATCGATCCTGATAACGTCGATTACCAGATAAATCTTGCCAATCTTTACTGGAATTCGAACCAGGAAGAGAAAGCCCACGAGATATTGCAAACCGTTACCGGGTCGGACCCAAACAATGCCGAAAGCCGAATCGCCGTAGCCCGGTTTTATTCGACAAAAAACGTAAGGGACAAAACAGAAAAAGAGCTGAAAGAGGCTCTTGAGGACAATCCAAAAAGCTTCAAAATACGATTCGCCTTAAGTGAATTCTATGTAAACATGAATCGGATTGACGAGGCCGTTAAATATCTTTTGGAATGCTTGTCATTAACAGATGATTCTGCTGATCCGAAGATCCTCACAGCAAAGAACAATCTGGCTAAAATTTATTTTGCAAAACGAGATTTCGATACTGCAGAGAAGTATACTGGAGAGGTTTTATCAGAAAATCCCAAGAGCGTAGATGCCCACTTCATTCGGGGTAACATATACCTGGCCCGCAGGGGCGGAATGAATGCCGTCGCTGAATTTCGAAGTGTGATTGACGAACGACCCCAGTTCATACTCGCGTACATACGGCTTAGCGAAGCGCATATTCAAAATGGGGAAGTGGAATTGGCCGAAGATACACTTCGAAGAGCCCTGAAATTCGCACCGAAGTCCAAACGACTCCTGAGCGCTGCTGCCCGATTTTATGCCTTAAAGAGGGATTATCAAGAGGCTGAGCAGATGATTCGCACCCTGCTGGAAACCGATCCGGAGAACCCGCGTTTGCAGGCAACGCTCGGGGATCTGCACATGTTGCAACAGGAATTCAAGCTGGCTGAAGAGCGATATACAATGATCGTAGATCAGAGCCCTAATATTCCAGGCGGCTATATCAAACTCGCGCGGCTCTATGTAAGCCAGGGAAATCCTGCAAAATCAAAATCAATCCTTCAACAAGGATACGCGAAAAATCCTGATAATGCAGCGCTGCTGACGGCTCTTGTTCAGTTTTATATCAGTCAGGATCAGGCAGCGGACGCGCTTGATCTATGCCAAACAAGATTGGAGAAAAATTCCGATGAGGTATTCACCCATGCGTTGATGGGGAGTATATACGAATCACAGCGGGAGTTCAAAAAAGCAGAACGGGCCTACAACGTTGCCATAGAATTGCAGCCGGAGTGGCAGTTATCTCACAACCGTCTCGCAAGGCTTTATCTGAAGCAAGGCAAGACAGATCAGGCAGTTAACAGGCTTGAAAAAGCCGTTGCCGGCAATCCACAGAATATCTCAGCATACATGACATTGGGCTCATTATATCTGGCAACCCGGGAATACGGGAAGGCTCAAGAGGTGTATGCAAAAGCTCTCAAGGTAGCTCCAAACCTATGGATAGCGGCGAATAATCTGGCGTTCCTGATGGGTGAGAGCGCCGATTCGGAGGCCGATTTGGACAACGCCCTGGAATTGGCCAAAAAAGCGAACAGGCTGCGCCCCGATGAGCCCGCGATTATGGATACTCTCGGTTGGATCTATTTCAAAAAGGGCGACATTGCGAACGCTTTTGATCTCATTGAAGCGGCAGTTGGCAAAATTCCGGAAAGTGCGGTGTTAAACTATCACATGGGGATGCTTCTATATGACACGGGTCGGTCTCTGGAAGCCGCCGAAAAGTTAGAGAAATCTCTATCCTCGGGTGAGACATTCCAGGGCAAAACGGAGGCGGAAGCGACACTTGAACGATTACGGGAGAGGCTGGAAAAGGGTTAACATCTGTTTTGTTCACTGAAACAATATGGCATACGCAGGCCGGTCGCCGGTAATCCGGATCATGCGCCAGATGGCGACTGTCGCGGCAACAACCAGGGGAAATGGATGAACAGAATTTTAATGACGCTTCTGATCGCCGTGCTCTTGGCGCTTCAATACGGTCAGACCGACGCAGCAACCATGTTTCCCTCGGATTGGCAGATTGTGGATCAGGGGGACCAGGACGGGCCCTCCCTGTGGCAATACGATCGCGGTGTATGGAATCAGACCAGCAATATTTTCGGTGGCCAACAGGGTACTTCCCTGCCGGAAAAACCGGGAACGTTTATGGTCGCCATGGACAGCGATTTTTCAGATGGATCTGTTTTACTTAGCCTTGTTTCGGATGATGATGACGGTATCGGTATCATGTTCCGCTACCAGGATGCATCCAATTACTACCGTTTTTCAATGGACAGACAGAGGAAATATCGAAGGCTGGTCAAAGTGGTCGATGGTATCGTGACGGTTCTGGCGGAGGACGCTTTAGAATACGAAAAAGGACGGTGGTATGAGGTTGAAATCAAAACAGAAGGGTATGTCATTGACGTCATAATTGACGGTCGCGTGATTCTCCATGTAACGGATCGTAATTTTGACAGCGGAAAATTGGCGCTCTACTGTTGGGGCAATACATCGTGTCGATTCCGGGATGTTAAAATAGAGCCGTTGTCACGTGCTGTCTCTGAAAATACACCTTCCGATAAGGCCGGCGGGACCGATAACTTGGCGGCCGACGGGGACACCCACCAACACGAAATCAAGCCTCGAGGAAACGAGGCCCTAAGAGCGGATCCGGGATCCAACGCCGCCCAACCCGCGCAGACCAGCGAACCCGCGTACATCATTGGGCCCGGCGATATTCTAGAGGTATCCGTCTGGCGGGACGAGGCGCTGACCAAGCAGTTGGTTGTGCTGCCGGATGGTCGAATTTCGTTTCCCTTGATCGGAGAAGTACAGGCCGCCGGCAAGACCCTCTCTCAGCTAAAGGTAGAAATGTCCGAACGGTTAGATGCCTTTGTGCCAAACCCGGAAGTGCATCTGGCCGTCAAAGGTATCGGGAGTATGGTCATCTCTCTCGTCGGCAAGGTCAGAAGCCCTGGCCGATACCCGATTGGGCAGAATATGGATGTATTGGAAGCTTTGGCAATGGCCGGCGGATTGACGCCGTTTGCCAGGAAAAAGGAGATTCGGATTTTTCGACAGAAAAAAGAGCAGACCGAAATTTTTTATTTTAACTATAATGAGGTCGCGGAAGGTAAACATCTCGAGCAGAACATCGAGTTGAAAAGAGGGGATGTGATTGTCGTCCCCTGATATTTTCTCATGTATGTTGGAAAAATATAAGCGCGGTTAAGAGCTGGATTTGCGGTTGGAACAAGATCATGATCATACGTCATGCCCGTACTGCATACCGGCATTTTTTATACTGTTTCTTTTGGTATTGACAGGGATCAGATCTGCCGAAGCAGAATATTATCAAATCGTTCCGTCGGCAAAGCTGACCCAAGAGTACAATGACAACATTTTTGTGAGTGACACTCCGGTCAACGATCTCATTACATCGGTGGCATCGGATCTGGCCGTGCTCGGTATGGGCGAACGTTTGGATTGGAATCTTTCCGGCGGTTTCCGCGCTCGGGAATATGCCGAGAACAAGCTTCAGAACCAGCAGGATTGGCATGTGAGCGGGGGATTGAACTACCAGCACTCTGAGAGGACCAGTCTATACACAAATGCTTTTTTTCTCACGGATACGCGACCGGACACCATCGAGGACGGATTTGTCATCCGTAGCGCGGATCGCGAACGGTACACGTTCAATATCGGCGGCCGCCATGCAGTGACTGAAACCACCTCACCGTTTATCACCTATAGGTATTTGGAGGAAGATTTTAAGTTTGTTCCAGAACGGAACCAGCGAACAAACGTATTGGGCGTCGGGTTATCCCATCGTCTCGATCGAATCATTCCAATGACAACCGGACAGATTTTTGTTAACTATTCCCACTCGGACTATGCGACATCGGATGACGACACTGTGAGGTTTTTTCTCGGAGCGGAAAAGACATGGGATGAGAAGTGGCGTTTCAGCGCAAACGCCGGGATACGATACACGAAATCCTCATTTATTACACTCACCCCGAACGCAACCCCACCGCCTGCCGTTTTCACCGGCGAAGGGGTCAGCGAAGATTGGGGACCGGCGACAGACATCGCACTGAGCTACGATGGGGAATACACCAGGATCGCCCTAACAGCAGGAAGGGATGTAGTACCGGGCAGTGGACAGGGTCGAAGTGTTGAGCAGGTGAGATGGACAGGATCTGTAAATCGCCGGTTTTCAGACAGTTTAAGAGGCAGCTTAAACGCCAGTATTCAATCACAGCAGTCCTTCAGGGATACTAACCCGGCGCTAAGAGTCGATCGATGGTCGTTTCTGTTTCGCCCGTCCATTTCACATGATTTCACGCGACACTGGTCCATCGAATGCTATTATCGGTTTTTCTTTCTGGATGATCGCCAGCGGGACAGCAGGGCGACCCAGAATCTTTTCGCGGTAACCTTGAGTTTCCGGTATCCGTTCATAAACTAAATCACCACAGGCGAGGCGAAAACGGGTCCATCGATCCGGCAAGCCCGATTCTCCAACCGAACGAGTAAGGAGTTGATGTTATGCAGCCCGGGATGATGACATTCCGAGATGTCCTTGATATCATCGAGCGAAGGTTATGGGTTCTTGTCATCACAGCGGTTCTGATCACGGGTTCGGCTGCTGTCATTGCGGCGATTTGGCCGGCCACCTACCGTTCTAGTGCGACGATTCTAATCGAGGATCAGGAGATCCCCCCTGAATTTGTCATGGCGACCGTAACGACGTTTGCTGAGAAAAGAATCGAGTCGATCCGTCAGCGAATCATGAGCACGACGCGTTTGCTGGAGATCATAAACCAGTTCGATCTTTACAAGGAAGAACGGGAACGCCAAAGTACAGAAGAAGTCATCGAAAAAATGCGTGAGAATATAATTCTGACGCCGATTAGTGCCAACGTTAAGGACCCGAGAAGAGTCGATCGAAGTGCGTCTACGACCATTGCTTTCACGCTATCCTATGACGGCCGTGTGCCCGGTACCGTCCAGCGGGTTGCCACCAAACTGACCTCGCTTTTCCTGGAGGAAAATTTAAGGGTTCGCAAGCGTCAGACAATGGAAACCACGAAGTTTCTCGAAGATGAGATGAACAAAGTGGGTGAAGAATTATTCAGGGTTGAAAAAACGATTGCAGCGTTCAAGCAAAAGCACATCAATGAACTCCCGGAGCTATACCAAGCAAATCTCCAGATGCTCAGCTCCCTGGAAAGGGAGATCATGCGGATGGACGAGCAGCGCAGCGGCTTGAAAGACAGGGAAGCCTACCTGCAATCGCAATTGACAAATCTTTCCCCATATTTGGAGAAAGAGAAGCAAGCCGAAAGACTGGAGATTCTCAAAGAAACCCTTGCCTCCTTGGAATCCAGATTTACAGGTCAGCATCCGGATGTCGTTAAGACGAAAGCTGAAATAGAAACACTCGAAAGGGAGGTCACGGATTCCCTGGCAAATGATGCGCAGAGACAAGACCGGCCGGATAATCCCGCCTATCTATCCGTTTATACTCAAGTTGAAGGCATAAAAATAGAGTATGAAACGATCAACCGGCAAATCGAAGAACTGCGCCAACAAAAAGATGAGTATCAGCGGCGAATCGAGACCACTCCGAAGATTGAGCAGATATATAATGCAATGCTTACCGAGCGCAGTAACACGCAACTGAAATACAATGATCTCATGAGAAAGTTTATGGAAGCAAGGGTTGCCCACGGGCTCGAAAAAGAACAAAAGGGTGAACGATTCACGCTGATTGATCCCGCCAGGGTACCGGAAAAACCTTTCAAACCGAACAGGATGGCCATTTTACTCATTGGTTTGGTCTTAGGCCTCGGGACCGGGGCGTCTCTGGCGGCCCTCCTGGAATATTCCGACCATTCCGTTCGAACAGTCGAATCATTGACCGTGGCCACCAAACTGCCGGTCCTTGCAGGAATACCGGCGATTATGACGGAAGGTGACCAGAAACGCTCCCATAACAGACGGGTCACTTTTACGGTTGTCACTGTTTTTACGTTCGTTGCAGGCATCGTTGCATTTCACTACATGGTTATGGATTTGGATATATTGTGGGCTAAAATTAACCGGTTCATTGGCAAACAGATGATCTTTTAACATTACCCTAAAGCGAATCTACCATGAGCCTATTCAGGAGGAAAAAGCAATTGGGTATTCATGCTCTCAACAATGAACATATGTCGGGATCGGAGAGTGCTTTACCGGGGTCCGGTGATGGCGGCTGGAAGTCGCCGAGCTATTCAGAATGCCGATCCATCACGCTGGACCAGGATGTTCTGGATGAGCACAAGATTATAGGGCTGCTCCCGGACCCCCCCGAACTCGATCACTACAGGTTGCTTCGTACGCAGATACAGCAGCGTGCAATGGCCAAAGGGTGGAACACGATCATGGTAACCAGCGCCCATCCCGGGGATGGGAAAACCGTCACCAGCATCAACCTGGCATTCATGTTTGCCAGAGAATATGATTACACGGCTCTTCTGGTAGATTGCGATCTTCGCCGCCAGTCCGTTCACAAGTACTTGGGATACAACAGTGCTGCTGGAATCGGGGACTACCTGCTCAAAGATACGCCATTGAATGACCTGATTGTATGGCCGGGGGTAGAGAAACTCACCATTATTTCCGGCGGACGGATTATCCGTAACAGCACGGAACTGTTAGGATCCCCCAAGATGAAAGACCTTGTGAACGAGATGAAGAACAGATATGAGAATAGATTTATTATTTTCGATGTACCGCCGTTGTTGGTAAGATCGGACGCTGTTGCGTTCGCACCGTTGGTCGATGCTGTACTGTTTGTCGTTGCCGCGGGAACGACGCCTATTTTTGACGTGCAAAAAGCCATCGACCTGATTCCCCGGGAGAAATTTCTTGGATTTGTGCTGAACAAGATCAAGGGGAAGGGTTCCTACTACGGCTACTACTAGCCCGAATATTGCATGAAATCTTTTTCAGCACTTGGGTAAAAAGAAACAACTTCAGCGCTTTAAAGTAATTGCTGCTGCATCGGGCCGCGAAGCCATGTGTCACGTTGAAAAATTGATCAACGACCTGAAAAGATTTCACCCTGCGGGCCAAGCGGAGACCTCCATGGCCGGCGTTATTCGAGATTCGCGGTAGTCGGACTACAGCTTCACCTCGAAGTGCCTCCCGCTGAGCGGGATCACACATCTGTTTGAATAAATTAAGGTGTGCGCTTGGCCATGAATGCCTCCGCTTGGTGCAATGTCCGGGATAGTTGCAATCATAAGACGAGGTCATGGAAGGCGGAAAGATAAACGATGGGCTGGTTGGGAAAAATAGTCGGGGGAACCATTGGATTCGCTCTCGGGGGGCCGCTGGGCGCCGTGGCCGGAGCCGCATTCGGACACGCCTATGATAAATTTGGAGATTTCGACGGCCTCCAGGAGCCACCCCAGCTTTCCAACGACGAGCAGGGGCAGCTCACCTTTTTTGTGGCCGCCTTTTCCATGCTGGCCAAAATGGCCCGGGCGGACGGGCATGTCTCCAGGGCCGAGATCGAGACCATCGAGAGATTTATGGCGACGGAGCTGCGCCTGACCCCCCAAAGCCGGAATGTGGCCATCAATATATTCCAGACGGCTCTCAATTCCCCGGCTCGGTTCGAGGATTACGCTTCACAGTTTTACAACCAGTTTCGATTCCAGCCCCAAATCCTTGAGTTTATGCTCGATATCCTGGTGCGTGTGGCTTCGGCCGACGGCACGATGAGCCAGGCCGAAGAAGCCATGCTCACGTCCGCCGCCAGACAATTCGGCTTTGGGGAGGCCCGATTCAAAACGGTCCGCTCCCGATATGGGGATGATATTGATAAATATTATGCCGTGTTGGGATGTCAGCGAAGCGATTCCCTTGACGCCATTAAAAGCGCCTACCGCAAACAGGTTCAGGAGTTCCATCCGGACAAGATTACGGCCAAGGGGTTGCCGGAGGAATTCACGAAGTTTGCCGAAGAAAAGTTCAGAGAAATACAGGAAGCGTGGGAGAAAGTGAAGGCGGACAAGGGGGTGTCGTAAGCGTTTCGGGGGGTGAATAAATGATCCGCCTCGGTGCAAACCGGGCTCCCGGTCAGCTATAGCCGTTGCCCTAAATATGTTCCGTTTGCAAACATATGGAAACGATGACCGCAGAGTCGCGGAGGACGCAACCGAACTGTATTTTTCATAGAATCCCTGAGAGGGGGATTCTGAAAACCTGTATCATCGAAAGACGGATCCAATCGTGATCCCGTGAGCCGGTTCACGGGTGGCAAAAGCAGGGCATGGGCCCTGCTTTTTTTTTGGCCTTATCGCTGTATATAGCCATTGTCAGAATTCCGTTCCGATTGGTTTAGGGACGCATATTATCGCAGAGCCGCAGAGGACGCAGAGAATTAAGGTTTGTCCCGCCTTGGCGGGATTCGCCGATCGTCCAGCGACATAATCAGAGAATTCTGATCGTTCCTGCATTTGTGAGGCAGCGCCTTTACAGAATCCCCCTCTCAGGGATTCTGGAAAAAAGAACCCTTCTCTGCGCGCTCTGCGCCTTTGCGTTAGGAATGTGTTTGGTGAACTTGGTTCCCAATTCGCTTCTAACGGAACATATTTAGGGCAACGGCTATAGATTCGGAACGGAGGCATTCATGACCACGGCTGAAACGATTTCATGCCATGTTCGGGCGAACTGTTTGGAGCATCCGGCCCAGCAGTCGATCATCATCCGACAGGGAGATCCCTTTGACATGGACCAATCGGTTCTTAAGCGCATCCGGCCCATCGATCAAGGTGGTGATATAATTCGAAGAGATTCCTTTCAACCATCCGGTTTCCGGATCCCGTTTTTCCTCGATGAGCACCTCTAGGCGTTTTTCTATGGCAGAATGATAAAAATGTGTCCGTTTGGTTGCCCCGAGCTGCCGAATTCGACGGGCCCTTTCCTTTTGAACATGGGGCGGAACCGGATCCGGCATCTTGGCAGCCGGTGTGCCGGCTCGGGGAGAGAACGGAAATACATGCAGGTAAGTGATCGGCAGTTTATCCACCAGCTGAAAAGTATTTTCAAAGGCCTCGTCCGTTTCTCCCGGAAATTCGATGAGAACATCCGCGCCGATGGCGGCATCCGGATCCCGGTTCCGAATTTTCCGGGTCAGTCCGGCAAAAACTTCTGCCGTGTAGGGGCGCCTCATGCGACGAAGAATTCCGTTGTCACCACTCTGAAGCGGGATATGAAAATGACTGCAGAACCTGTCGACGCGTGCCACCAGATCGATAATCCTATCCGTCAGTTCCTTTGGCTCTATGGAACTCAATCTGATGCGGTCAATGTCGGTGGCGTGTTCGATACGTTCCAGAAGATGCTGCAATGTGGTGGAAGGCTCCAAATCCAATCCGTAACAACCCAGGTGGATGCCGGAAAGCACGACTTCCCGGTACCCGGCGTCGTCAAACAATCGGATATTTTCGATGACATCGTCCACAGGCATGCTTCGACTTTGCCCTCGCGCACGGGGAACAATACAGTAGGAGCAAAACGCATTGCACCCGTCCTGAATTTTTAACACCGGGCGGGTGCGACTGCTGCCGGGAATCAGATGGGTCGGTGCAAATACGGCAGCAGGAGAAGATGCCCGGTGGTGGGCATACCCCAAAGATCCTCCTTCGGCAGGTTCGGCGATGAGCTCAGGGATACGGAATTTGTCATCATGGCCGATAATGTCACGTTCTCCGGTGGCGTTGTGAATCGTCTCCGGTTCAACCTCTGCGTAACAACCGGTTATGATGATGCGGGCATCGGGGTTGAGCCGGCGCACCTGACGGATTGACTGTCGCGACTGCATGGCCGCCTTTCCGGTAACCGCGCAGGTATTGACAATGACCAGCTCTGCCAGCCCCCGGGTTTCTTGCTGACGCCACCCGTCCTGCTTCAGGCGGGCGGCAATGCTGTCTGACTCGCATTGATTCACTCTGCACCCCAGGGTGATGATTCGAAACCTCTTCATTTTACTGTATCCACGATGAACCCGCCACCGATGACTTCATCTTTACGGTAAAACACGGCACCCTGACCCGGCGTCACCGCCGACTGGGGGGTCTCGAACCGAACTTCCGCACCGGTATCTCCGAAAAGACGTACTTCAGAGGCGGCGGCCGTGTGACGGTACCGGACGCGGGTGTGGACGTTGACGGGATTGTCGTCCGGCGGACGGATCCAGTTGATTTGCTCGACCCGACAGCCGGAAGACAATGTATCTCCTTGAAATCCAACAATCAGGCGGTTTCTCTCACTATCGAGGCGGATAACATAGTAGGGTTCCGAAGCCGGGCAGTTGATGCCGCGACGTTGCCCCACCGTGAACCCATGCAACCCCGAATGCTCACCGAGAATATTGCCGTTCAGATCTTCGATCAGTCCCGGAAACGGTTCAAACCCCTCCCGGTTTTGTAGAAATTCCGAGTAACCGCCGCTTTTTATGAAGCACACATCCTGGCTTTCGGCGCTTAGTATCGGGCGAAGGGCCTCTTCTGCGGCCAGCTCGCGGACCCTGTCCTTGGTCCATTCACCCAGAGGAAAAACAGCCCTGGACAGTTTCTCCTGTGTCAGGAAGGACAGGAAATAGGACTGATCTTTGCGGCGGTCGATGCCACGATACAGATGAAATTGTCCCCGGCGATCTTCGCGAATTCGGGCGTAATGGCCCGTGGCAAGATGCGTTGCACCCAAATCGAGTGCTTTGGAAAGAATCAGGTCGAACTTGATGGAGGGGTTGCAGACCAGACACGGATTCGGGGTTCGACCGGTCCGGTAGGTGTCCGTGAAATAACGGACAACGATGCGCTCGAACGCTGCACTGACATCGACGACGGTGATGGGAATGTCCAGCTGTTCCCGGAAAGGGTGGAGGCGTCTCCTCGCTGCCGCGATCTGGCCGCTGACGCTTGTATCGATGTCTTCGGTGATTGCGCCTGTCTCGTAGCCGGTAAGGAAATGGATCCCGACAACCGGGTAACCCTGTTCTTTGAGCAAGTGTGCCGTGACCAGCGAATCTATTCCGCCACTGATCGCCACACCGATTGCTTGCCGTCCATGTGCACTGCTTTGAGAAGCCATTTTCCCAACGTTCACCAGGAGAATCCATCTGCATCACCCCCCTTTGGTTCATCACGGAGGGGTTCTACTCGAAGAATGATGTGTTTTTCGGTCGTACCTCCATCGACCGGGTGGGACAGGCGGTAATGCAAAGTTCGCAGACGCTGCAGCGTGTTTGATCGTAATCGACACTCATTTCCGGCCGCACGACGTGCAGCGCCCCGGTGGGGCAAACCGCCGTGCAGGCCCCGCAATGGACGCATTTTTCGATCTTGCGCCGGACCTCCTGGTCGGCATCCTGGACCTGGACGTTGTTCGCCTTCAGATAGTTGATCCCTTGCCTGAAGTTTTTTTGGGTGCCGGACAGCTCCAGGACCATGACGCCTTCCTTGCGCGGCAGTACAGCGGCGTTCAGGATGTTGAATGTCAGGTCGAAGTCCCTGGCAAGATAGCAGACGATCGGCTTTTCCACTTCGGTACGGGGAAAACGCAGGATGAGTATTTTTGAGTACATGGTGGCGCTTTTACTCCGTTAAGGTTTTCCAAACAAAATCGTGCAATGATGTGATAACCTGCGGTGATATCGCCCATTGGGCGAACATCTCTGCCCTGCAGCAGGACCCACGAGGTTAGTGACTTCTCGATCCAATGTCAACATCTCATAATAACCTTTTGTAATTGTTCTAATAAAATGGTTTCACGATTTCATGAAACGCGACGATGTCGCTCATATGGAAAGCGCTTTTCCGCCTCCTGTCCAATCAAACGTGGCATAAACTTTGCATTTTTCGTGATGATGTGTGCATAAATAATATTAATTCATAAAATCGTGAAACGATTTTAATATGAATCCATACGCCTACCGTACAACCGGGCTGGCCATTAAAACGCTGTCCCGGATTCTCAAAGCGCGAATCCGGGTCCACGGTCAGGAGCACATCCCCGACGCTCCCCTCATTTTTGTCGTCAATCATTTCACACGACTCGAGACACTTCTGATGCCGTATCACATCTATAAAATTATCGGCCGGCCGGTATGGTCTTTGGCGAGCGATCACCTGTTCAAGGGCGCCTTGGGAGGCTTTCTCGACAATGTCGGCGCGGTGTCCACCAAGAACCCGGACCGCGATCGGCTCATCATCAAGAGTCTGCTTACGGGGGGGGCCGCCTGGATTATTTTCCCGGAAGGGCAGATGGTCAAAAGCCGGAAAATCATTGAAAAAGGCCGGTTTGTCGTCGCTGCTTCGGAAGGGTTGCGCCGGCCCCGTTCCGGAGCGGCCTCCATGGCTTTGAGAACCGAATTTTACCGGCGTCGCCTGAAACATCTGGATGCTGAAATGCCGGATGAGGCCTCACGATTGCTGGAACTGTTTCGGATCGAGTCTGTGGAGCAGGTGACGGATCGCAACACCTGCATTGTGCCGGTCAACATTACCTACTTCCCCCTGCGTGCCCGGGAAAACATCCTCAGTGACATGGCATCCCGTTTTATCGAGGATCTTCCGGATCGGATTCTGGAAGAAATCATGACGGAGGGGACCATGCTCCTGTCGGGGGTGGATATCGACATCCGGTTTGGAGAGCCGATCCATGTGTTCGACTACATGGCGGCACCGGCAGAAGTCTACCCGCTGGCAGAGTTCTTAAACAAGCAGGGGTATTGGGTCTACATCCCCCGTCTCCGGGGGCACGGCACTTCGGCAGACGACCTTGAAAACCGGACATATACCGACTGGATTCACTCGGTGGATCGCGGATATGCGATTATCAGTAATCTCTGCCGGAACGTCATGGTCGGCGGGTTTTCCACCGGGGCAGGCCTGGCCCTGGATCTGGCGATTCGGGTGCAGAACATCAAGGCGGTCATCGCCGTGTCCCCGCCGCTGCGGTTTCAGGATTTTGGAGCCAAGTTCGTGCCGGCCATGGATATCTGGAACCGGCTCATGTCCACGGTGCGATTAAACGGTGCCCGGAAAGTCTTTGTCCTGAACCGTCCTGAAAACCCCCACATTAACTATCCGCGGAATCCGGTGTCGGGAGTCCGGGAAATCGATCACCTCATGGATTCCGTTGAATCCCGCCTGCCGGAGCTGAACATTCCGGCTCTGGTTGTCCAGGCCTCGATGGACCCGGTCGTCAGCCCCAAGGGATCCAGACGGATTTTCGACTTGATCGGCACCCAAAACAAACGATACGCATTGTTCAATTTTGAACGACACGGCATTCTGCTGGGGGAGGGCGCCACGGAGGTATATCAAACGATCGGGCAGTTTATACGCCATGCGCGGCAAGCATAGCATGGGATTGTATTCACGGCAGTTTCAGCATTTGCCTTTGGCCTCCTGTCGGCGCAAAAGCGAAATAGCCGTTAGACGTGGTCCAATAGCTGTGACAAGTCGGTCAGGACCAGGTCCGGTGACGCCGCTTCACACGTTTTCCTGTCTTCTCTCAGACGCAACGAGCGGGCGTCTCCGGCAAATAGCGCCGTTTGAAATCCAGCCTGCTGGGCGGCATAAATATCGTTGAGCATGTCGTTGCCGATGTAAAGTACTTCCCCCGCACCCACGCCCCGTTCTTCCAGGGCCGCCACAGCTGCTCCAAAAAAGACAGGGGAGGGCTTGGCCACCCC
Source organism: Olavius algarvensis associated proteobacterium Delta 3 (assembly GCA_903231505.1). Taxonomy (GTDB): domain Bacteria; phylum Desulfobacterota; class Desulfobacteria; order Desulfobacterales; family CAFBRK01; genus CAFBRK01. Next base: position 49,624 of record CAFBRK010000283.1, read on the forward strand.
GTACTGATAGGAATAGAATAACAGCCCCGGATCGAAGCCGATGGACTCGGGAGCACCGCCCAGGAACCACTGGAACAACAGGGGTGTGAAGAACTGGGCATTGGAAATGATGCCCATGGTCAATTTTCGCTTGCGGCATCCGGCCAGAAGCACATCCAGGTTCGGCATGGGATAGACTGGATTTACGATAAGTTCGTATGCCACGGCAAATTCGTGGATCGCCTCCGGATCCAGACCCGGCAGCAATGACGCCCAGATCCGGTCGTAGGCAACTTCGGGGACGTCGACGCCCTGGTTTTTCATTTGCTGATGGAGGATACCGACCATCGCGGAAAAACCGGCCTGCATCTGTTCGGGGGACATGTTCACCCGGTTTCGGCGAAGGAGCGTTTCCAGCAGATCTCTTCTGCCGCCGTGGTCCCGGGCCATACCGATGTCCCCGGACCCGCTGATGAACAGGGTACCGTACACGTCGAACATGACACATCGCACCGGATTCCGGAGTGCTCCGCCCGGTGTTGCCGCAGTTGGAATCGGCGTCAGCGGCGAGATGTATTCAGGATAGGGGGCCGTATGGGGATAGGTGCGAATGGCTCTGTCTCCTCGAGATGATGTCTTCGTCCGGTTCAAACGTGCCACTTTAGGAGGCTGAAATTCCCCGGCCTGAGAAACGCACGTAACAGGGACGGTTTGTCGATGCTATGGGTCACCGGTGCTGTGGATACTTTTTTATAGATGCCGATCAGGTTGGCTCGGTACATCTCCATATTGTAGCGTCGATGCACCGCCTCGCTGTTTCGGGATATCAGGGTTTGGTCTTCGGGGGTGTGTTCCGGCAGGCGAAGCTGGGGATTCATGTACAGCAGTTTCGCTTTGGCGGCCTCCTGACCCAGAATCGCCGTTAAGACCTGCCCCTGAAAGGGCTCTGAGAGCAACCCCAGGTCAATACGTCGTTTCCGGGTAATGTGCTCATAGCCTTTCACGGCGTGACCGTGGTCCGAAACAGCATCGAAATGTTGGCAGACGGTGTTAAAACAGGATTCCCACGCCCTTCGAAATGCGGCCTCGTCCATCCAGTCCAGGGGAATATCGATCCGGGGGTAGAGGTGATCCAGGCGGATGCCGTTTTTCTCGAAGTCGTCGCATATATCCGGCAGTTTGCGCCCCCAGAGGTATTTTCCGGCGGTCCACGGCTCCAGAAAGGAGAACCCGAATCCTTCGGTGATGCTGGTGGTGATCATAAAACGGGAATAGCGCACCAGGTCTGCAAAATCTTCCCGGAGACCGGCGTCAAACGCGACCGCCAGTTTTTTTCTTGCCGTCCACCCTTTCCAGAATTCGTAGCCCGGCAAATCTGCCGGACTGCTGGGCGGCAGTGTAATACACAGCGGCAGCCTGTCTTCGAACAACTGTGACAGAAGAATGGCTTCTCCGATATTTTTTCTGCGAATCGCCCGGATCGGATACAAGACATGCCGATGGTCATCCGCCGACAGCTTAGAGTCAACGGGCAGCGGCGGAACCGTGTTGGGCAGAAGGTGGAGCCCCGCCGACTTCAGACCGGCGCCTGTCAGAATACGATAATCCCGGGAGTTTATCACCCCGTAGTGGCAATTCTCAGGATAGGATTCGGGAAAGTAGGCACCCGGACGGCCGTCTTCGGCAAAGTCATGGATCTGCAAAAAGAGTCGGACGCCTTTCCCCTGGAGCGCCTTCAAAACTTTCAAGAAGTTTTTGTTTTTTGCCAGCGTCGGATTGTGGACATGCAGAACATCGCAACCGGACGGCCATTTTGAGTGAATCGCATTCCACACGGCGTCGGCGGTCTCCAGGGGATCGGGGCGGATTCCGCTTTCCGGGTCGTAGGCCAGTCCCGGAATAGAGACCGTGTCGGCCGGAAAGCCGCTTTCAGGGGAGGTGCCGGTGACAGCCAGAAGTTCACAGGCACCCTGAAGCGCCTGTACCTGCTGCCGGATGACCGTGGTCACGCCGCCGGTCCTGAGGTGGTAGTGAAGAAATGCGATTTTCATGAATGTCAGTTCGCGTGCCCGTCGGCCCGTTTACCTGACAAACGGTTTTCCGGTTTGCCAGTTTAGCCGGTTGACCGGTGTTTCCGGTGATACGAAACCGCCCCACGCGGTCGTTTCAACCAGTTCCTGGATCCTGGATCCAGTATCAAGAATCCAGTATCAAAAATCCAGTATCAAGAATCCAGCATCGAGAATCCAGTATCAAGAATCCAGCATCGAGAATCCAGCATCCAGATTTACCCGTATCGGATGCCGTCCACCGGGCTCATCCGGCTCGCACGCCATGCCGGGTACAATGTCGATATGAAACAGATAAACAGCGCCGCAAAGGCGATAATCCCGACGTCGAGCCACTCGATTCGGACCGGCAGGGTGGACAGAAAATAGACATCCCCCGGGATCGTGATGAACGGGTAAGTTTCCAGAATCCAGCACAGCAGAAATCCCAGTGCCAAACCCAAGGAGGTGCCGACAAGTCCGATGGCCATCCCCTTGATGACAAAGACGGCCCGAATATTTTTTCCCCGAGCCCCCATGGCCCGAAGGATTGCGATATCTTTAGCTTTTTCGGAGACCGTCATGATCAGTGCGCTGGCAATGTTGAACGCCGCCACCAGGATAATCAGTGTAAGTATGATAAACAGAACGGTTTTTTGAAGCATGAGCATCGAAAACAGATTGGCATTCAGCTGTTTCCAATTTCTGATACGATACGGAAACCCAAGTCTGCGGAGAATCTCTTCAGACACCGGGTCCGTGATCTTCACGTCGGTTAATCGAATTTCGATACCGGTCACCCGTCCTTCCATTTCGGTCAGTCGTTGTGCCTCGGCGAGACGGATATACGCCATGGAAGCGTCAAATTCGTGCATGCCGGTGTCGAATATGCCGACCACCCGAAACCGGTCAATGAACGGCATGATGCCGGCCCGTTTCTTTGGTGCCCGTGCGATGGTCAGAAAAAGCAGATCCCCCTCGATGACCTTCAACTCTTGGGCAAGCTCTTTGCCGATAACAATCCCGGGAACAACCGTTCCATTTTTATCAGAAGTCACAGACCCCAGCTGTTCCAACGGCCATTGTTGGAACGGCATCTCAATGTCGGGTTCCCGCTCCGGATCGATGCCACGCAGAACAGCACCGGAAATCCCTGATTTCGAGCGGAGCATGGCCTGGCTGAAAATAAACGGTGTCGCACTCTTGACTCCTGGAACCTGACGAAGACGATCCACCACCGTTTGATGGTCGGCGATGGCACCACCGTACCGGAAGACCAGCACATGGGATTCCACGCCGAGGATTCGGGAAACAAGTGAATGCTCGTATCCGGTCATTACCGCGAGGACGACCATCAGCGTCATCACGCCGACGGCGACGCCGATCATGGAAAGGAACGTGATCAGGGAGACAAAGGCGGTTTTTTGGCGCGATCTGAGATAACGGGCCCCGATGAAGAACTCAAATCGTTGGAAAAACGTCGGCATGGTCAAGGTCCTGGGTTCTCTATTCTGGATGCTCGATACTGGATCCTGGATTCTCGATGCTGGATTCTGGATGCTGGATTCTCGATACTGGATGTTGGATACAAGATACAAGATCCATGACCTGGTGACAACGACTGGGTGATGCGATTTTGTGCCACCGGTCAAACCGGCTAACCGGTGAACGGGCATACCGAACGCCGCCCTTTCGGGACTTCCGAAGATATCCGGTTCAGAATTCCCACATCACCGCATTTTCCACATTCATGTGGTCCGTAACGCGCCGCCCGATCCGATCCATTTCCTCGAGGTCTGTTTCCGGCAGCAGGGTCTCTCCGGCGGCGGCGTTGTCTCGTGCCTGGGAGGCGTATCGGGCCCCGGCAATGGCGCACGCCGCCTCGTGAGATGTCACCCAGGCGAGAGCGAGCTGAGCGAGGCTGAGACCGTTCCTCTCTGCGATAGGTTTTAAATGAGCCAAGGCCTCCTGTACCCGCCGGTAATGGTCGGGCTTGAACAGCCTGTTTTTTGATCGGTGGTCCCCCTTTTCGAATTGGTGATCGGGTCCGAATTTACCCGTCAAAAAACCCTGGGCCATGGGTGAATAGGCCAGCACCGCGATGCTGTTTTCGGTGCAATACGGCAAAATGTCTTTCTCGAAGTGCCGCCAGAAAAGAGAGTAGGGGGGTTGAAGACTGTCGATCCGGCCATGTCGGGAGGCTTCTTCGAGCTGTGCTCGAGAAAAATTGGAAACCCCGATGGATCGGATTTTTCCCTGATCCTTTAATGTGTTCAAAGCGGTCATGGTTTCTTCTATGGGAACAACCTTGGTGCCGAAAGACCCCGCGGGCCAGTGGATCTGGTAGAGATCGATCATATCGGTGCCGAGATCTCTCAATGATTGCTCACAGGAAGTGATCACCCCACGGTGGTCCAGTCGGTTCGGGAAGACCTTCGTGGCGATCACCACATCATCCCGGATGTTTCGGAGAGCACTGCCGACCATGCGCTCGGAGTGACCGTCTCCATACACGGTCGCTGTGTCAAAAGTGGTAATGCCCGAATCATAGGCCGCACGCAGGGCCTTTCGGATTTCCTTATCATCGATGCCCGTCCACATGGTCTTTCCGGCTTGCCAGGTTCCCATGATGATCGTCGATATGTCTATTTCCGAAGTGCCCAATGGCTTAAACTTCATGGTTCCTCCAGTCACCTTTGATGAAGACGCGTCAGGGTCTCTTGAAATCCCGTTTCAGGTGGTTACCGTTAAGATTGTCTGATCTACAATTAAACGGGAGGTTGCTATGGCTTCCAAAAAAATATCCGATCAAGATCGCCGCTGTATCAGTGACTGTATATCCAAGTACTGGGGCTCCGAACGCGTTTCCGGTGATGCCCAAAAGCGGGACAAGCAGTATGAAGCGTGTCTCGATGACTGTCGTGTCTGTGCGTGACCTGAACGCGTCATGACACCGTCTCAGGCAATTTCTTCCCGGCCCTGAGCGACCCGTGGCAACGATGTCGTCTCCGGGTCGCCGGTGCCGGTCAGACCTTTCGCTTTCCATCCGCACCGCGTTCCGGCGAATCACTCAGAAAACCCCCTTCACGCATCTGACGCAGTTTCCAGTGCGATCGCCCCTGTATTGGTGCTTACGACAAGGTTGAACTGAATGACCCGATACTTCGCAATCCGTGCCATTTCGATGGAGTGGCGGCACATGGCTTCTCCCATCCCCTGACGTCGGTGGTCCGGATGCACCATGTAAGCGGCGTTGGCTATGTGGTTGCCGAGTTTCGGCTGATTCGGTTTCAGGATATACGTTACTTGGTTTTAGGTTTTCGTTTTTTCGGTCTTCGCTTGCCGTTGCTGCCCCGCCAGATCTTCCCGCGCTTTGTCCGTCGATCTCCCTTTCCCATGACGTTACCTCCCTGCCGGTTTAAATGGGTGTATCAGATCCCTTCGGTTTACCCTGCATGTTGTATATTTTATATATGTAAATCGGATCGTTATGTAAAGAGCTGCCAGGGCGCAGCACCTGATTGGGAACGAGGTCCGGAATCGCAAAATTAGCGGAAACCACGATCGCACCCGGCTTGACATCCGTCCCGATCTTTTCGGCAAGGGGTTTCAACACGTCCGGGAAAAGGTAACAAAACAGGACATCGGCCTCGGACAGGTCCGATTTCCAGAAATCCTGAAATCTGACGTCAATTCCGTTGCACCCGATTGTTTTCAGCTTTGCACGGATAAATGCCAGCGGATTGAGCTCATAACCGACAGCCCGGACACCATAGCGTTTTCGGGCCTCACTGAGCACTCGACCGTCACCGCAACCGAGGTCCACCAGGACCTGTTGCCGTGCCATGGGTACGGCATCCAACAATGCACGGATACGCACGCGGGAAGTGGATACGTACAGAGCCCCGCGGGTTCGTGGCAGAACGACCGCGACACTCAACGCGTACGCCATCTTGGCGGCAAAGAGCCCGCCGAACACGGCAAGCACTATCCAGATCCAGCCCGTCATACAACCGCTCCGCCCGGTTCTGTTACGGATTCTGTTTCGGCCATTCGTCGAGCACCGTTAACACCTGCCGTATGGAAGCGCATTCGCATTCGGCCGGGCACGCCTGCTTGCAATTTTCCCGCAGGCAGTACCCCGGACATTCGTCGCCTCCGGTTTTCCGTTCTTTAAACATGGGCCCATCATAGAAATCCGTGAACCGGGAGACTTTCATCGCCATGGTGGTTCTGCAGGAGTGGTTGAATAAGAAGTAACCGGCAACCAATTCCTTGAAGTGGGCCTGGTAACCGACGAGTTCGATCCCGGGGTCGGACAGAAATGCTTCCCGGTTATCCCAGGACGCACCGCACATGCTGCATGTCATGAACGTGTATCGGGATTTTTTTTGATCTGTCGTCAGGCGGTCTATTTTCACTGTTCAAGTCTCCGAAAAGCTCGTATCCGTATCCGGGTAGTTCGGAACCTGCGCCGAACCTGGGCGATGCCGAAACAAAAGACCATCGGCCGTTTGCGGGTTGAGACGGATATGTTATGTTTTGCGATGGTTGTCGATCCAGTCGCGCATACCGCCAAAGGTGAAGCCGCGCACGGTTTCATTTTCCAGGAAGTCGTGGGGGAAGCCCCTCTCGATCCTGCTCACCGCATCGAGGCGTGCTGCCTGTTCCGTCGAGAGGGAGACATCCAGGCATCCAATGTTGTCCGCGACCTGATCCTTGGTTCGGGCGCCGATGATCTGGATGACCTGGGGTCTGTTCCGTAACCAGTTCAGAGCTACCTGAGCCGGGGAACAGCCCAGTTCTTCGGAGATCCGGTCCACCTCTCGGGCAATGGTCAACTCCCCTTCCGTGATCTCTTTGAACTTGGCCTTTTCCAGCCGCCGCTCGCCGTGTGTGTCTGCAGTTCGTGTGTATTTTCCGGTGAGCAACCCGCTGCCCAGGGGCGACCAGGCCGTGACACCAAGATCGAGCGCACGCGCCATGGGCAGAAATTCCCGCTCCGGCGTCCGTTCGACCAGACTGTATTCCACCTGAAGGGCGACAAAGGGTGTCCACCCCCTCAAGTCGGCCAGCATATTTGCCCGGGAGACAATCCAGGCCGGCGTGTCGGATATCCCGATATGCAGAATTTTACCGGCCCTGATCATGTCGTCGAATGCCCGCATGACTTCCTCAAGCGGGGTCATAAAGTCCCAGATATGCAGCCAATACAAATCGATATAGTCTACATTGAGTCGCTTGAGGCTGGCCTCCAGGGATTGAACCATGTTCTTGCGGTGGTTGCCCGCGGCATTCGGATCGGTGCCGGGAGCGTGATTGGTGTATTTTGTGGCAAGGACAAACCTCTCCCGGTCGTGGGCGAGGAATTCGCCAAGGTATGTTTCGCTGGTCCCTTCCGTGTAAAGATCTGCCGTATCAATGAAGTTTCCCCCGGCATCGGCAAATGCATCGAAGATTCTTCTACTTTCACCTTTTGAGGCTCCCCACCCCCATTCGTCACCAAACGTCATTGTTCCCAGGCACAGTTCCGAGATTCGCAACCCTCTTTTACCGAGCAATTTGTAATGCATGAACTGCATTCTATAATGTGATACATTATATTTATTTACGCGGTGACGGAGGATCCGGCGGGGTTTGGAATAGACATCTATTCTCGCTGACGAAGCAGCGTGACCGATTCGCCGGCGATGCCCCAATTGTCGGTATCGACCTCTTCAATGACGACTACCGTTGTTTTCGGATTCTTGCCCAGCACCTGCTCAAGCAGATCGGTCACCCCTTTGATCAGTTGGGCTTTTTGTTCTCCGGTAGCGCCCTCACGGGTGATTTTAATATTGACATACGGCATGCGACATCCCCCCGGGGTCTGGTTGAGAATTTCGTCTCGGTGATCATCAAGTCGATGTGCCGGGCCGGACAAGAGCCCCGAGACTGTCGTTGAACCACCTATCCTGCGGCATCTTTAGAAAAAGGATGGCAAACATGGCGAAACACAACGCCAGAATACCCATTATCAACGTATAATTCTGAATTAACTGAAAATACCGACAAGGTCCGACCATCACTCCGATCCCCACGCCAAGTATAATACATAAACGCCGCCGATAAAGGAGACACTGCCCAGCACCGCATGAAAGGACGCAACAGGATTCAACCTCCCGTTTTCCGTGTCGTTTCCTACGTATACACCTCTGTTGCCGTGCCGCGGATCGTCTCGGCATGGTATTCCCTGAAATCATATATTGGCAGGATGTCCTCAATGAGCATCGATACATGTCCTGGATACAGGGGATGACTGCTGAAGAGATATACCTGCGGTGGTGCGCATGCGTCAACGTGTTTACCTGCAGGGTCGTTGTCCGCCGGAGGGCAGGACCGTAGCTCCCGGCAGCCCCGGAGGATTGTTTGTTAAATATTCGTAGGTAGTTAGAGATGGTTTTCGGTTGACAACAGGCCATCTATAATTAGAACTTAATAAGACTTTGGAAAGGTGCCCCGACCCATGGGATATATGTTGCTAGAAGGCGGTGCAGAATTCAACGGCCGCATGGCGGATGCCGACAGACGGGCCATGGCTCTGGCCGGGGGTGAAGACGCGCGTATCAGCATTATCCCGGCGGCTGCAGCGCCGGACAATAATCAGCTCAGGGCCGGAAACAACGGTGTCCGCTGGTTTCGCAAGCTTGGAGCGCTCCAGGTCGAGGCCCTTCCCCTGGTCGATGGGATAACGGCAAATGACCCGGCCATCTCAGGCGTGCTTCGCCAATCACATCTGATATTTATTCCCGGCGGTTTTCCCGGCTATCTGGCCGATACTCTGAAGGGGAGTCTCTGCTGGAGGGCCGTAACGGAGGCAGAACACGCCGGCGGGGTCATTGCCGGCAGCAGCGCCGGCGCCATGGTGCTGTGTGAATATTTTTACGATCCATCTCTCAACCAGGTGGCAAGGGGTCTGAACCGGATACACGGCGCCTGCGTTATACCCCACCATGACACCTACTGCAGCAAGTGGGTCCGGTTTCTTCAAGACATGCTTCCGGACACCACCCTTGTCGGCATCGCCGAACAGACCGGCATGATCAACGAAGGCCGAAAAGGCGCCTGGCATGTTTACGGCAAAGGGGATGTAACCCTGTATCGAAAAGGCCATACGGAACGGTTTACCCGGAGTCAGACCTTCCAGATACGATGATCCTGTTGCCCGTCGGTAGACGATAGCTGTCTGAAATCGGACAAACACAGCTTACGTGATCAGGACCTCCGGAGACGTCTATAGTGGTTGTGATAAATATGTTCCGTTTGCAGACATATGGAAACGATGACCGCAGAGTCGCAGAGGGCGCAAAGGAACTGTATTTTTCCCAGAATCCCTGAGAGGGGGATTCTGGGAAAGGGCCCCAGCAACATATCGAAATTCTATATATTTTGCCAGACGATCATTTCGCATTTCGCCCTCTCAGCGAAATGCAAAATTAAAATCTACTCTGCGACCTCTGCGACCTCTGCGACCTCTGCGCCTTTGCGCTGATACGTTGATCGTAAAAGGAATCGGAACGGAACTATGACATTCGCTATAACGGTACAAGAATGCTAACCCGATCATCGTGAGATGATATCGAAATGGTTTCCCAATGACGACCGGACGGGGTAAAATCGTGTTGATGGGCTCGGGTGAGCTCACGGCGACAATGGTCGAGGTTCACAAGAAGCTGATCGCCGGACTGGATCCCCCCCGGCGGGCGGCGTTTCTGGATACGCCTGCCGGATTTCAACTCAACGTCGACCAGATTTCGGACACCGCCGTTCAGTACTTTAAAACACGGGTGCAACATCTGCTCACCGTCGCATCATTTAAATCTGCCGACGGCACCTCACCCTATGACGCCGAACAGGCCTTTCAGACCTTACGACATTCTGATTTTATATTAATCGGTCCGGGTAGTCCGACATATACCGTTCGCCAGGCGAAGCAGTCGCCCATTCCGGAAATTCTGTACCGGCGGGTAGACGGTGGCGGGTGTCTGGTCGCCGCGAGTGCCGCGGCCCTCACCGTGGGACGATATACCCTCCCGGTGTATGAAATTTATAAGGTCGGAGAGGATATCCACTGGGTGGAAGGGATGAATATACTCGCCCACTTTGGTTTCAATCTGGTGGTCGTTCCCCACTGGAATAATGCCGAGGGCGGCACCCACGACACCCGGCGGTGTTTCATGGGAGACTCCCGGTTCCGGCAGTTGGCGGCGCTGCTGCCGGAAGAGGTGATTATCATCGGACTTGACGAGCATACGGCGGCTATCATCGATCTAAGCCTGCAACAGGTCACGGTGAAAGGCATCGGACGCGTGGTCGTGCAACACGGAACGCACCGCCAGGTGTTCCGAAAGGGCGATTCGTTTCCGGCAAGCGTGTTACGGGGGCAATCCGCCATTGCCGACGCCCGACGGCTTTCCGGCGCGTTGCGTCAGCGGGAAACGGCCGGAGAACCGGACAAGTCGGTATTTTGGGAGAAAATCCATGCCATTGAAAACGATTTTCAGACCGGGCTCGATGATCGCGATTCGGCAAAAATTACCAATGCCTTGCTGGAACTGGACAGGGCCATCTGGCAGGGCAAACAGGACCTGGAAAGCGATCAGACGATTTCCGAGGCGAGGGAAGTCCTGCGAGATCTGATTGTCGTCCTTGGCGCCGCGCTGACCGAGGCGCCGATCAACAAAAAAGAGTGCCTGGCACCCCTTGTGGATGTATTTTTGGATCTCAGGGATCGATATCGAAAAAACGGACAGTTTGAAGAAGCCGATGCAGTGCGCGAGAGCCTTCAGCGGGTGCGAATTCTCGTTGAGGACACACCCGAAGGCGTCCGATGGCGGATTCCGGAGTAACACAACAATCTAACAGCTAGGGAAACATGCCCCATGAGAGCGCTCGAACCCATCTCCATACTGAGTCTTGGCGAAACATCCACAAAGAATCCGGATCCGTTGATCGCATTCCTTCGCACGTTGCCCCATGTCCGGGTACGGGAAATCACCGAAATGCCGGAAGCACTAACGGACGCGCACCTGGTGGTGACCCACGGCACGGAAGGGCTGAAACGCCGGGAACGTGTCATTGCCGACTTTGTAAAGAAAGGGGGGGCTTGGCTCCATTGCGTCGAACGCTCGGAATCAGCTGTCCCGGACGTTTTCGGCGTTCAGCCCGGACCGGTGGGTCCGGAAACCGAGTTGCGGATCCTCTATACGGATCGGGAAAATTCGATGGCCGAACGGCTCAAGGACGCGTTCTATGTTCCGGGGGCATTTCAGGAGCTTCACATCACGGCGGATAACGTCGAGACGGATCTCTATGCCGACTGGCACTATTCGCACCGGTCCATGGTCGTGCACCGTCCGTTGGGCCAGGGGCATACCGCCTGCACCACCCTTCAGGCATTTGACCATCCGGATGTGCAGCAGATTGTCTACCGGCTGATCCGGTTTATCACGGGGCGGCCATTTGGGCTGTCGCTGGGAGTCGGTATCCTGGGGTATGCGCCGTCTGTCGGACGTCTTCATGGCAAGGGATGCGAGGCCACGGCGGGCCTGGAGTTCAAGGCGGCATGCGATCTGAACAAGGATCGACTCGCCCAAGCGCGGATCGATTTTCCCGGCATCCGATGTTACGGGTCCGGCGATGCCCTGGCAGAAGATCCGGACATCGACCTGATTATCGTCGCCACCCCGCCCAACACCCATGCGGATCTGTGTATCCGGATGATGGCGGCCGGCAAGCATGTCGTTTGCGAAAAGCCCCTGGCCATCTGTCGTCGCGAGACCGACGCCCTGGTTCAGTCTGCGGAAAAATTCGGGGTCCATTTGAGCTGCCACCAGAACCGGCGATTCGACGTGGATTACCTGGCGATCCGCAAGGCGGTCAATGACGGCCGGATCGGAGATCTGTTTTACCTGGAGACTTTCGTCGGCGGATTTTCGCATCCCTGCGGCTACTGGCACTCCCATGCGCCGGTGTCCGGAGGAACCACCTACGACTGGGGTGCCCACTACCTGGACTGGATTGTGAGCCTGTTTCCCGGCCCCATCTCGGCGGTTGTCGGAACGCGCCATAACCGGGTTTGGCACGACGTCAGCAACGCGGATCAGGAACGCATTCAGATCCGCTTTGCCGGTGGACACGAAGCGGAATTCATTCACTCGGACATCGCGGCGGCCCGAAAGCCGAAATGGTATCTGCTGGGTACCGAGGGCGCCGTCATCGGTCATTGGAGGGATGTGACCACCTATGATCCGGACCCTGACCTGTATTTTGACCGGTCTGACATTCCGGCCACCGAGATGCCGCCGGAATTGTACATCCACCGACGGACCCGCCTCGGCACGACCGATCTGGTGCGGCCGGACATCCCGCGTCGGGAACCTTATGCGTTTCATCGCAACCTGGCCGACCATCTCCTGACCGGTGAATCCCTGGCGGCCCCGCTGAATGATTCCGTCAAAGTGGTCACCATTCTTGAGGCCGCGGCGCGCAGCATGGAAAAGGGCGGCAGTGTGGAGATTATCGATGACTGAGGTGCTCACGTGGGGTGTTCTGGGTACGGCAACCATTGCCCGAAAATGTGTGATTCCGGCGATTCAGTCCTCCCGAACCAGTACCATTCGGGTGCTCGGTTCCCGGGATGCGGATTCGGCAAGAAACCTCGCACGGAAACATCACATTCAAAAGGTGGTCGGTGGATATGACGCTGTAGTGAACGACCCGGGTGTGGAGGCGGTCTACATTCCGTTACCGAACCACCTGCACCGTGAATGGGCGCTGAAAGCGCTGGATGCCGGAAAACATGTCCTGTGTGAAAAACCGATGGCGTTAAATGCCCGGGAAACCGGAGAAATGGCAGCCGCGGCACAGGACGCCGGCAAGATTCTGATGGAGGGTCTCATGTACCGGTTTCATCCCAGGAGTCGAAGGATTTTCCGGCTGGCGGCGGATGGGCGGATCGGCTCATTGAGACTGGTCCGGGCCGCGTTCTGCTATCGGATGGACGATGGGGTGCTGGAGTCCGGTACCAATTTTCGCCTTAAACCCGAACACGGTGGCGGGGCGCTGATGGATGTCGGCTGTTACGGGGTCAGCACCGCCCGATGGTTCTTCGGCACGGAGCCCGTTACCGTGCAAGCCCAGGCGCAGCATTATACCAATGGCGTGGATGTGCACGCCGTCGGGACCCTGAAGTTTGAAGGGGGTGGTCTTGCTGTGGTGGAGGCCAGCTTCGTCTCGGCGCTCCAGCAGACCTACACTCTTGTCGGCAATCAGGCTGTCATCGAGTTGCCCCATGATGCCTATATCCCCTGGGATAAGGACGCTGTGTTTTCGATCCGAAACGTCGACCAGGAAGCCGGTGAAACGGTCACCGTCAGGGGAGCCGATGAATATCGGCTCATGGTGGAACATTTTACGGAGGCGGTCCGGGGACGGACCCGCCTCGAATATTCCCCGGAGGACAGTGTCCGCAATATGCGGGTACTGGATGCCATGGCCGACGCCGCCAGGTCCGGAAAGACGATCCATCTCCATAACGACGTCTAAACCGTACGCCCTAAGCGCGACATCGTCGCGTTTCATAACATCGTTGCACGGTCTTATGTGGACTGACCATGACCCCTATCGCAAACCGTGAGAGATCACCGCATCCGGGCACCCCGTGGAACTTCCGCGCAGCCTCTCTGGATGAGCTTTATACTGTATGGAAAGCTTCGGCGGGGAGTCTTGAATGGCGCTGTCTGTTCACCCTCCCCCCCTGGCTGTCGTCCTGGTGGAAGTTTTTCGGAAAGGGAGATGGCTTACGCCTTCTCCTGGTGGAAGGCCCAGATGGCCCAACGGGATTCGCACCATTGCGGATCCGCGGCGATACGGCAATGTTCGCCGGCAGCCCCGATGTCTGCGATTATCTCGATATCGTCACGGCACCGGACACCGCCGATGGTTTTGCACGGGCCCTGTTTGCCCACCTCAGAAACACAGGCATCCGGGAGCTGGTCTTCAACAGCGTAAGAAAAGACGCGGTGGTGTGGACAGATCTGATGCCGATTGCCAGGACAGCCGGATGGGATGTCTCCTGCGAGCAGGAGGGGATATCGTTTGAGATCGACTTGCCACACACCTGGGAGGCGTATTTATCTCAGCTCAACGGAAAACAGCGCCATGAACTGAGGCGCAAGCTGCGTCGCCTGCATGAGGCCGGTGACATCCAGTTTCGCCTGATAGACTCGGCAGACGACATGGCGGATGCCTTTGACGTGTTTATCGACCTGTTTAAATCCGGCCATACTGAAAAGGCGGCGTTCATGACGGATCCCATGAGCGGTTTTTTTCGCGCCCTTGGCGCCGCGTTCACCGAGGAACGCATGTTCAAATTGGGCATGCTGAGCCTGAACGGAACAGCAGTTTCTGCCACGATGTGTTTCGACTACCGCTCCACCCGATATCTATACAACAGCGGATATGCACCGGACTGTAAATCACTCAGTGTCGGGCTGCTCTGCAAGGTGTTGAGCATCCAGAACGCCATCGCCGGCGGGCTTTCTTGCTATGATCTTCTAAAGGGGGAAGAAATCTACAAACAGCGTCTCGGGGGGAAGCCAAGGGCCATCTACCGGTGTCGGATAAAACTCCCATAGCCGGACACGTTCACAACGCCCCGGTGGGTGAACCGCCCGGGATAACACGGCCAACCGGCAGACGGATACACTGCCAAAACCTCATGTCGGAGAACACATCCTTGCAACCGCTGTCCATCGCCATGCTTTCCATCCATTCCAGCCCTTTAGGGGCCATGGGGACAAAAGATACCGGGGGCATGAGCGTGGTGGTTACTGAAACCGCCCGGGAACTAGGGAATCTGGGAAATACGGTGGATATCTATACGGCTGCCGGGAACAGGCACAGCAAGCCGGTCATTCCTCTGGATACCAATGTCCGGCTGATTCACCTGGACACCGGCGCCCGTCGAGACGTTCCAAAGGGGGAGCTGTTTCATCACCTCCCGCCAATTTATGAGGCCCTGAACAACTTCATGGCGCATGAGGGACGTCGCTACGATGCACTGCACAGCCATTATTGGCTTTCGGGAGTCATCGGGCACTGGGCACAAAAGGCTTGGGGTGTTCCCCACGTCATCACGTTTCACACCCTGGGCCACTTGAAAAACGTCTTGGGACCGGAGGCGGCGGAACCGGACCTGCGCATCGAGTGGGAGGGTAAACTGGCCCGGTCATGCCGCCGGTTGCTGGTGGCAACGCGACGGGAAAAGGATTATGCGGTCGGTCAATGGGACATCGATGTGTCAAAAGTGGGCGTCGTACCGTTTGGTGTCAATATGGAAAGGTTCGATATTGGGAATTCTTCCGAGGTCCGGAAACACCTGGATCTGGACACCGATGGGCCGATTATTCTTTTCGTCGGCCGGTTTGTTCCCTTAAAAGGCGTCGAGCGCCTCCTGGAAGCCTTTTCGAGGATCGATCACCCGGAGAATATGCTGCTTGTGCTGATCGGCGGAGACGGTCCGGATGCCGGTTCAACAATACGGTTAAAGGCTCTGTCGTTTCAGATGGGAATCGGGGAAAAAGTACGGTTTGTGGGCGCCATCGAGCAATCCGACCTTGCCCTGTACTACAACGCTGCCGATATTCTCGTCCTGCCCTCCTACTACGAGAGCTTCGGGCTGGTTGTTCTGGAATCCATGGCATGCGGTACCCCGGTGGTCGCAACACCTGTTGGAATCGTCGATGCGGTGCTCCGAAACGGCCGAAACGGCCGTATCGTCGAAGATCCCACAGCGGCCGGTATCGCAGCGTCGATTATGGACGTATTGAGGTGGATCCGCTCAGAAACCGTGTCTCCGGGAGACATTCGTGCTTCTATTCAAAAATATGCCTGGGCCGGTGTCACAAAGTCCATACGGGATGAGTATGCCACGGCCATGGATGCCATAACGATGGGCCCGGCGAATAGATAACCCGGGGGAGCCTCCCAGCTCTGGGACACAGCCCGTTCCAAAAAAACAACCAAGGGAATGACTTATGAACGACGCGCATGCAGATATCATGATTATCTCGGCACACCCGGATGATGCGGAATTCGGTGCGGCCGGAACCGTGGCCAAATGGACCGGTGACGGCAAGGCGGTCATCTACGTCGTATGCACCAGCGGCGATAAGGGCACCAGCGACCGTGGTCTGACCTCCGAAAGGTTGATCGAGATCCGGGAAAGGGAACAGCGCGCCGCCGCCGATCTCCTCGGTGTCAAGGATGTGGTGTTCCTCAGGTACCGGGACCAGGAACTGGAAGAAACACCCGATTTTCGCAAGGAGATTGTCCGACAGATCCGGCGGTTTCGCCCCGGGACGATCGTGACCTCCGATCCGTATCGGCGTTATATCTGGCATCGGGACCATCGTATCGTCGGGCAGGTGACCCTGGACGCGGTGTTTCCGTACGCAAGGGATTATTTGGCCTACCCGGATCTGATCGAGGAAGGGCTGGACCCCCACAAAGTGTCGGAAATCCTGTTTTATGCAGCGGATGACATCAACTTTCGCTCCGACATCACGGATACCTTTGAAACAAAAGTTGCCGCCTTACGTTGCCATGAAAGCCAGATAAGAGAGTTCGGAATCGATAATCTGGAATCCTGGCTCCGGAAACGATGCCGGCAAATGGCGGAAGGCGAACCGTTTGATTTGGCGGAGGCGTTCTATCGTGTCAAAGCACCCGCTTAGGCACGACTGAACATGTTGACCCCGCTTCCGGATATTTGGTGATAACGGGATCCACCCCTCAGGTCGTTCACTGATCGGGTTCCCAATAGTTCACCGCGAGCCTTGCGTCGGGACGATCCGGATCGATACTAAACGTGGTCACCGATCCGTGGGCCGGATAGCCGTGTTGTATCCCGAGGGGTCCCAACCGACCCTTGTACTCGGGGAGCAGCGCGCGCCCGTTGGCCCAGAGCAGTGCAAAGACGATGACATCGCCGTGGGTCACCGCCGCTACATGATGTCCCCCATGCCGTTTGGTCACCCGGCTGAAAAACCGTCGCGTTCGCCGGAGAATATCCTTGGGTTGTTCAAAGCCGGGCCCGGCACCGGAGTAAACATCCCCGTTCAGGGCGTCAGCCTCCGCGGATGGCCGACCCTCGAACGGTGAATGGATTTCGGTAATCAATGCGGAAATCCGAACCTTGGTCTGATCAATGGCCATCCGGAGTTCCTTGGCGGTCTGTCGGGCGCGCAGCAGTGGGCTGCTGTAGAGTGCCGCGAGGGGCCGGAAGTTGAAGAAAATGGCGGCCGAACGGGCCTGTCGGATTCCCTTTTCGGACAAACGGAATCGGGGGAGACGGCCGTAAACGATATCCCGGGGATTGAAAACATGCCCATGACGGACCAGGTGAATGTGGGTCTGAATGGAGGCCATTTCCGGTTTCGATGTGGTGAATTTTGGGGTTCTGGATTACTGCCTCGCCAACGACCCGTGGCACACAGGCATCAGAAGAGGGCCGGGGTCCCGATACTAGCGGGCTATGCCCGGATTACCGGGTTGTGCCGGGCGCCGATGAGGTGTCGGGTGGATCTTCCCCGGGTTCCTGCGGCAGATTTGAAATAAGCTCTCTGGCGGCCTGCTCGATAACCGTCTGAAGGGTAACCGCCCGCTCGTCTAAGGTTTCAACAGAGTAGTTCAATTCATGGACACCCTCCCACGCGATGGTGCCCTCCGCGGCATCCCATATCTGAAAAAACAGCCGCAGGGTGGCATATTTGGTTTCAATGAGCCTCAGACCCAGCGCGCCGAAGCGATTCATAGATCCTTGATCAAAGCCCTGTAGCTTGAGCTGGGCGGTATATTTTGTCTTTATGGCGTCCGAAATCTTTAGCAGGGTGTCCCGTTTAAAAATGCCGGTATTCCGATAATCCAGATACATTTGATGGTACGCGTCGGCATATCCGGCCTGGTTGATGACGCTCAGGGTTTCCGGAAGTGTCATGCATCGAATTCCGGGACGCTCCTGCTTGAGGACATTGGCAAAAGTGAACGCAACCGCCTGCTTTTCTTCCTCCTGGCCGGTGACCGTCGACGGTGTGATAAACGCCAGACCGTAAGCCTCCAGATCTCCCGGCTCCAGGCTCAGGGTCTGGTGGGACCCTTTGACGTGCACCTGCGTCCCCGCACCGCAGCCCAACAGTTGGGATCCGCTGCACAGTAAAAGGATGATGAGGACAGCATGTCGCCATCTGGCCGCACCATCGAGTCTGAGCGAATCAGCTCCCATGCCGTCGATCTCCGATCTGGTCCGTGACCGTATTGAACAGGGCCAACATTATTATTCCGGGCTAAAAATTGTAGGCGAAAGCAAAGCCCCCAAAAGGAGCCGGATCATAGGATGAATCCACGATGCTTGTGCCGTTTTCATTTTCCAGACGAAGCTCCCCGGCCAGTTCCACGCCGATCAACACACTGGCCTGCAGTTTCCGGTTGAATGCGTAGGTAGCCCCTCCGAACACGGGAAAAGAGCGGTCTTGGCCAACCCCCTTGGGTGCGACGCCCTTGTCATCGAGCCGAAACCGGAGCCGCTCATAGCGACCGCCGACGGACACATTCCACTTGTCTGCCACCTGATATCCGAGAATCAGACCGGGACCCTGTGTGGCACCCAGGCCTCGGCCCGTTTCCAACCGGAGGCGATCGGTTATTTTCCAGTCGATCAGCAGTACCGGGAAGAAACTGAGATCATCTTCGATCTCTGTCAGTATTCCGAATCCCGGTCCAATGCTCAACCGGTCGCTCACGCGATAACTGAAACCTGCAAATCCGCCTCCGGCTATCCCGTCTGCGACATCTGCGCCGCTCTCCACGGTGGCCCGAAGTGTGGGGAGCACAAAAACCGTCCAGTTTTGGTTGAAACTGTACCGCATGGGGACGCTAAACCGGAAGCTGTTGATGTTGCCCCAGGGGGACAAGGCGCCGAATCCGGAGCTTCCCGAGAAAAAATAGTCGTCATAGCCGTATCCGACAGCCAGTGACACGCTCCGGCGGAAATCCGGCATGTAGGTGGCGCCGCCCTGAATGAAAAATCGGTTCACACCGAAACTGCCGCCGGTGTCGAGGTCACTTTCCGGCTGGTAGACGTATCCGCCGCGAACAAACGGGGACCATCCGGTCTTCATTTCCGGCCCCCGTTTGGAACCCGGTTTCTCCTGTGATGCGGCAATGCCGGGCACGGCAGCGACCATGATCAGCCCCAGAAGTATCGAAAGAAAAACGATTCGAGGTGCTGTCACATATGGTCGCTGCATATCGAAAGCCTCCTTCATATTGATTTTTGGGTTTGCTTCTCATAAGTCCTGTAGATAGCCTAAGTCAAGGCATAGACTGCCGGGTCGTGCTGACCCGGGTTACGTCGCGTCGGTAACGGTACCGCTGGAGGTAACAGGACGCAACACATGAAATCGATCTTGCGAATGCGCAACACCATCCAGGAATACGCTTGGGGATCGCACACGGCCATTGCCGAGCTTCTGGGACAGCCGGTGCCGTCGGATCGGCCCCAGGCCGAAATGTGGATGGGCGCCCATCCCAAAGCCCCTTCCATGGTTTTCAAGGACGGCGATTGGCACCCACTGAACGGGTTGATATCTACATATACCAGAGAGGTCCTCGGTGAAGCAACGACCGCAAGGTTCGGCGGTCGACTGCCCTATCTCTTTAAAGTGCTGGCGGCGGCCAGGCCCTTGTCTATACAGGCCCATCCGAGTCTGAAGCAGGCAAGGGAGGGTTTTGCCCGTGAAAACAGGGAGGGCATCCCGCTTGCTGCACCGGACCGCAATTACCGGGATGACAACCATAAGCCTGAAATCATCTGTGCCCTGACACCCTTCTGGGCACTGTGCGGCTTCCGGAGCATCGACGCCATGCGGTCACTCTTTTCAACCCTCGGCATCACCGGGCTGGAGTCTGAACTGAATTATTTGAAAACCTATCCCGGGCAAAGGGGGCGCCGACAATTTTTGGAATCGGTGATGTCCCTTGAAGGGGAGCGGAAAACCCATGTTACCGCCAGCGCTGTTAAAAATGCCCTTCCGCATCTCGAAAAAGACCCGGTGTTTCGATGGATCGTCGATCTGAACGACGCTTACCCGGGGGACATCGGTATTCTGGCGCCGCTTATGCTGAATCTAATTTGCCTGAAGCCGCGTCAGGCGATGTTTCTTGGGGCCGGCGAACTGCACGCCTATCTGGAAGGCACCGGTATCGAGCTGATGGCCAACTCGGACAACGTACTGCGGGGCGGCCTCACCCCGAAACACATCGATGTCCCTGAACTGCTCAACGTACTTACCTTTGAGACACGCCGCCTGTCGATACTGGAACCCCAGCGGATCAGCGAGACTGAAGACATTTACCCTAGCGGCGCCCGGGAATTCGTGCTTTCTGGAATCTCCCTGACCCCGGGCGATATTCACCACTCAGGACAAACACGGAGTATCGAGATGCTGCTGTGTGTCGACGGGGAAGTCACCCTCGCCGGGGGCGCAGATGAAACTTCCGTCTGTGTCCAAAAAGGGACATCCGTGCTCGTGCCCGCCGCTGCAGCGCCTTACATCATCAAGGGGAATGGGGAGTTGTTCAAAGCAGCGGTGCCGCTTTAGTATAGGGGCATTCTCCATTTTACGTATAGAAGGGGGTTAAACGTTTACCCGACCGCCTGAGGCCGATAAACCCGATGTGGCGCCGGAAGCGACCAGGGCTTGTCTCCCTCCCGCATGGATTCCAGGCGCAACGTATTTCAGTGAAAAATAGTCAATGTGGAGGAATGATGATGAACCAGGATACAGGCACCATTGAAAAAGGAAAACCGTTCCATCTCTCCGATAATGTCAGCTACGCCATCGGATCGGTAGTCAGCAAGACGCTCCTGAAGAAAAAATCGGGAAATATCACCCTGTTTTCCTTTGAGCAAGGGCAGGGACTGAGCGAACACACCGCGCCGTTTGACGCGGTCGTCTACATCCTGGACGGCACTGCTGAAATTAGCATCGGTGGAGAGCCCAGGACCGTGTCAGAAGGTGAATTGCTGATTATGCCGGCCAACGTGCCCCACGCCTTGCAGGCGGTTGAACGGTTTAAGATGTTGCTCATCATGATCAAAAGTGAGTAACTACGGTATTTGGTATTGGGGATTGGGTATTCGGTCTTTTGGAAATCCGAACTGATACAAATCAGCGGGTAGTGATTGCGGTGTTAGCAGCTAATACCTGATACCGAATACCAAGTGCCCTTGCCTATATCCATCTCATACCATCACGAGTGTTACGGTAAGGGGAGCATTAATTCATGCCCAGGTACACGGGAATCAATCATCTGGCGATGGCCACCGGCGATATGGACGCGGCGATCCGGTTCTGGCGCGATCTTCTCGGGATGCGGCTGGTGGCCGGACTGGGCCATCCCGGATATCGCCACTATTTTTTCGAAATCTCGGGGCACGACATGATTGCTTTTTTCGAATGGCCCAACGTGCTGCCACTGGCAGAAAAAGATCACGGGGTCCCGGTCACGGGCCCGTATGCCTTCGATCACGTTTCTTTCGAGGTGGAATCCGATGACGACCTGTGGGAGCTGAAAGATCGTCTGGAAGCGGCTGAGATCTGGGCATCGGAAGTAATTGACCACGGATTCATACATTCCATGTATACGTTCGATCCGAACAATATCCCCATTGAGTTCAGCGCGCCTGTTCCGGGGGTGAACCTGCGTGAAACGCCGGACATGCGCGATTCCCATCCCTCGGATATCACCCTTGAGGGACCGGAGCCGCAGACCGGTAAATGGCCGGAGGTGACAACCCCGACACCCGGGAAAAACAAACAGATTTATCCGGGGGAGGGGACGATTTTCAGGCAAGGAAATGAGGGAAATGAATAGCATTTCGAAAACCTCGACCAGAGGGCGTACCGGGTGACGAAATAATCTGGCGAATGAATAGATAAGAATAATCCTAAGGGTCGTTTAGGCCTGTCACCACATTTAAAAGACGCGGAACAGATTTGATTTTCCGCGCCTCTTTTTGTTTCATCATGGGTGTGCAAAGATAGCCGGAGTGCAATCGGCCTTCAGGGTCTTGATTTTCCTTCGGGGTCGGAATCGGTATCGGTATCGGAATCGGTCCTATGTGCGCCGTATTCTGATAAATCCTCCCCAACCGAGTATCCGCGCTGACCGAGCTTCGTCAGCATCGCAACGATTCGATCAAGCAAGAGTTTAGCTTCAGTATTGTTCTCCGAAGCAAGAGCTTCACAAACTTCCAAAACATCCTGGGCGGCTGCACATTCCAATGCCGAACCGCGAGCAATCTCGAAGAACCTTCGCCTGTCGCCCTCAGTCGCCTTACCATTGCCCTCGGCGATATTCAGGGGTATCGCTTGTGACGCGCGGAGTAACTGGTCACGAGCGTTTCGATGACCTTTCAGGTGTTCACTGAACCGATAGACCCAACCAACATATTTGAGGGATAATCGATACACATCCAGTTGCTCATATCCGAAAGTCATCGCCGTTTATCCTTCGATTCTGATTCCGATACCGATTCCGACCCCGAAAAGAATTATTAACCATCCATGACAACTCTGCTTGACCGCGCGAGAGCATATCTTGCCATTCTGCGCATCGGTCGCTTTAGAAAATGGCATCAAGACTGTCATTGGTAATCCGGGTGCGGGTGGCGGCGTTGGATCATATGGCAATATCTGCCAACATATCCGGAACCGATCACTTCCGTCTTACCCAAGCGACCATCACGCCGGTCTGAAGTGCCGAAAGTCCCATAAAATAGATCATCCACAAGGGAATCCCCCACACTACAGGCTCTATCCTGTCCCACGCCCAGAAATCCATGCCAAGAACAAATATCGCGCCCAGGATATAAAAATACGGGTTCTGCAGCCATCCGGGCATTCGAAAGCGGGGTGTTCCTTCCCGGAAGGCCAGGATCACGTGGACGACCAGGTAGACCATAAATGTTGCCAGCATGATCCACACCACCGGCAAAAAGATTCCGGCGGTCAATTTCTTAAAGAAAAAAAGAACCATCAGGGTCTCTCCGCACAGGATCGACAGGATGGCGGATGCCGCGAAAATCCGCTTGAAATAGAGCCCGAAAATCACCGTCGGAAACAGAACGGCGAGGCCGGTAAAGGTCTGGGTGGCAATTTGAAGGATGGTGGCCGATGGCTTGTAGGCCAGGGCCAGACCCGCCAATGCCAGAAAAATGACGAATATACGGCCTGAAAGACTGTTTGAAGACGATTCCCGCTTAAACAACGGTACAATGTCCCTGGTAAATATGGAACTCAAGGTGAGAAGCTGGGAGTCCATGGTGGACATGAGCGCGGCCAGCCCGGCGGCCATCACCAGCGCCGCCATCACATCGCCGGAGATGCTGGTCATCACCATCGGTAGGATCCGGTCCGCCTGTTTGCCCACAAGGTCGGGAAAGGAGAGGCGGCCGAGAACGCCCACAGCGATGGGCATGAAGAAGACAACGGTACATACCACCGGGTAAAACAGCATAATGTGGGAGAGATTCCGTTCGCTTTTTGCCGAAAAGAACCGTTGAAACAACTGGGGAAACATGGGATCGCAGAAAAACCAGAGCATGATGAAACTGAACCATATGCCGAGGGTATATTTTCCGGTGCCCCCGGGCCTGGAAAACAGCTCCGGCGCAGCGGCCATCACCTTCTGATTGGCCGCAACAAATCCCCCGTGATGGGAGGCCACCAGAATCAGGGACGCCAAAAGCAGCAGGAACATCACCGTACCCTGGAAGACATCGGTCCATGCCACAGCCCTGAGACCGCCCCGAAGCGTGTAGAGAACGATGATACCGGTCACCAGAACACAGCCCCAGAGGTAGGGCAACCCCACCAGTTCCTCCAGCACGTAACCGGCAGCCATGGGCTGTAAAGCCAGGTAGGGGATGGTAAAGACGATCATGACCAGGGCGAACAAAAAGGAGAGCAGGGGGCTTTTATAAATGTCCTTGACCAGCTCCGGCGGTGTCACCAACCCCCGGTCCCGTCCGAGCCGCCAGATCCTTCGTCCGAGAATCCAGAAGGTAAGGGCCATGAATCCGGTGCCGAATCCCATAATCGGGAAGAACGCGTATCCATCACGGTAGCCGGCTCCGGAGGTGCCGAAAACGGTAAACGCCGAAAAATTGGTAGCCACCATCGTTCCCAAGAGCACCAATGTGCCGAGGCCCCGGTCGGCCAGGAAATAAGTCTCCGGCGATGACTTCCAACGGGTACGGGCAATAAAGCCAATGGCCAGAACCAGAATAAAATACCCGACGAGAATCGTGATTTTTACCGTCATTCAAGCCCCCCTAAAATCGCTTTTCGATTTTATAGCGATTGTCAGAATTCCGTTCCGAAACCAAACTCAAGGTCCAGGGTGTGGATTTTTCTCTGCAAGATGTGAAAAATTCGCCTCAGCCTTCACGAAGGCACCCGTACATCACGTATTCGATGGAGGGAAACGATAGGTCCCTGGGCCTTTGCGGGAAAGCGTCGTGTGCCTTTGCCAAAACCGTTCAAGCGGAGAGGCTCCGGTATGACGCCGTAAGATTCATCTTGCAGAGAAAAATCCACACCCTGGACCCCCTACCTTCAATCGGAACATATTTATGGCAACTGATATAGCTGTCGCAGCGAAGCTGCATTTTTTGATGTTCGGCAGTGCGAACGCACTGAATAAAAAAGGCCACCCCTGAGGTCGGGATGGCCAGTGCCTGAGCATAACCTCTGTTTGTTACGATACGAATGAAGGTACGCAAATAACGAAATTCCGTTTCCCTGTCAAGGGAACACGTTCCAATAACGTCTCCGGAGGCCCATGAGGCCAATCAGGCCCGAACCCAGCATCCAGGCGGCTGTGGGGATAGGGACGGGATTTGTGTCAGCTTCCGGGTTGGCCGGCATGAATGCTGTCGCCCCCAGCAGACCTTCCTCGCCGAAGATCCCATAGTCTCCGGCCGGTGGGCCCAGAAAAAAACTCTCCGTGCCGAATGGCTCTGACGCCGGTGCGTCAAACGCAAGCGTTCCCAGCAGAATGTTACTTCCCCATACATCCGGCTCGCCAAGGGGGACTTCCCCGGCGATGCTGTCACCGTCATCCCATAACGGCGGGAATAAAAGATCGTATTGGAAGTAGGTGCTGTTCGGAGTGAAGCTCACAAATGTCAGATAGGAGCCGCTGTCTCCGGGACTCGAGATGTAAGTCCCCCCTCCGTCGAAGCTCAGATCGAAGCCAAATCCGTAGATCGCATCCACTTCGTCGATGTCGGCCCTAAGGTCCAGGTACACCGCGTCCGCCGGTCCATACATCTGGCTGAGCGGATCGAACCAGAGCGACGTTGCGCTCTCGGCCCTGGTTGCCGGAAAAGCAATGCAGAGGCCCGAGAGTAGGACGAGTAGCATTTTTTTCACAGGCGCGATTTCCTTTGGTTGTCCGTTGCCCGGCAGTGGTGATGTCCAGCTACCGGAATATGAGGGTTCTCAATATCCTGTAGTCATTTATGGTGACACATCCGTCGTGGTCGAGGTCTGCCTCGGACCTGAAATTGGGCGCCCCATCGCAGGATCGATAACAGGGCCGGAACTCGAGGTAATCACTGTAGTCGCGGTCCCCGTCATTGTCCAAATCGCCCGGCACGGCGACGACGCTCTCTTTCTCGAGCCGGAACAGGGTGACACTCAGTGGCGGCAAGGTGTGCAGAAAGGAATTATTCAGGATACCGGTTATGTCGGCGATACGTTCCGGTGCCGTCGATACAGAGGTCAGCTGGTAAACCTCTGCCTGAACCAGTGTGTCGACATGACTGATCTGCGTCTCAATATCAAGCCATTCGGTTGTCTTGTTGATGGCAAGGACGCCCATGCGTTCGGTATCTCCGGAATACAAGCTGGCATAGACGGAAGTTTTCCCGACGTCTGCTGTGACAGCGGAAATGCTGATGTCGCCGAAACCGTTGTCTGCCCCGTCACAGTTTCGATACATATCAAAGGCGCTGTAGCAAAAACTGCAATCGCTGCAAAGACGCCAGAAGTTGGCGGCAACTATACCCTCACGGCCAAAGATGCCAAGGACGTCCGCCTGGGCAATCCCTCCGGAAATGTGTCCACAGCCTCCATAGTAGTACTCGGTAAACGCCAGACCGGTCCCGGGATAATGGGTTTGAATTTTATCATGTAATCTGGGAATCAAATTAACGGGGCCTCCGATACTTTGCGAGATCCAACTGTCCTCTGTATAGGTGGAATCCCAGAGGGAGCGGGGTGCCTGAATCCTGGCCTCGACGATGACAGGATCTGTTTCTTCGGAGATAATACGTCTGCCGTCGCTGCTCATCGCCTCTGGATACCAGTGAAGGTCCAGGATGTCCAACAAGCGGCGTCCCGTTATATCCTCTTCCTGTTTCATTGAATCCAGATAATACTCGAGGAAATCGCGCCCATTGCGGTCGGGCGCGTCCTGCAAGGTGACGTACCCGTACCACCCATAGGAGACCGGGCCGAAGATTACCGCATCCGCCGCGATGTCTTTAATGGCAGAGGCGAATTCAATCGTCTTGCCGACAAGTTCTTCGTATGTGACGGCATCCTCATGGATGCGATGGTGCGTCTCCGCCCACAGGTCGGGCTCGTTGTCGAGACTGTAAAATATGGCGCCGTCGGGAAGATAGAATTCGAGCCAATTCACGAACTCGTCCTGGTACGTTGTATCATCTGAAAGATCCGGCGCAAGGCTCAAATCACCGCTCTTCCTGGCCACTGAAACATGAAAGCGTGTGGTGAGATAGTTCGGCGTTTGGGCAACATCACCGTCGGCATTTTTGTCGGCCGCCACGTACCCCTGGATCGGCACGGTGACCAGGGCCGCCGCCTCGGAGTCGTGGGCGGTCTCCACGCGCGCAGCAACCGCCTCGCCGGGCGTGTCGCACACTGCTGGGTCGCTGCAAAGGTAGGCGTCGTTCTGGTTATACCAGTCGGTGCCGGCATTGGAGGCGTTGTTTTCCCAGTTGTAGGTCGTCCATCTATTTCCACCCAATCGAAGCAGGGTCAGGTTATGTGCCGATCCGGGCCAGGCCCCCATATCTCCTGTGCCGAGGTAGTCGTAGTAATTATCGCCATAGACATAAGGGGAAATCGGGCGAACATCTTCAGCGGAATCGATCATGAACTGAACATCATGGGTGCCGGGTGCCGCGGTGGTGAAACTCAGAGGGGAAGACTCGGCCTGATTGTCGAAGAGATCCCGGGAAACCACATAGAACTGATACGTGGTCTCTTGCAAAAGCCCTGTTATCACCATGCAATGATCCACCACAGGCGTCAAATCAACAGCTTGGCTCGAAAAACCATGTACACCGTAGAACACTTTCGAATCGGCCATTCGGTCCGTTTGCCAGCAAATGGTGGCCCGGTTCCACTTGATGTCTTGTTCCGGGATGTGGATAGCCGTTATGGCCGGCGGCGTCGTGGGAATCGGGGGCGTCGTGAACGTTCCTTCGCGGATAACGGCGTTCCCATCCACAGCCGTATCTAACTGGTGATCGGATACGACAAGTCTGTATTGATAGGTCGTGTCATAAAGCAGCCCGGCCAAGGTCAGTTCGTGCACCTTCTCATATGTTGGTGAGATTATCCTTCCAACACTGAAGTCGTTGATGCCATATTCGAAGATAAAATCCGTATGTTCATCCGTTGTCCATTGGAAAGCAGCGGTGTTGGATGTTGCACCGATAGTGACATCCATATCTGATAAGATCGGCGGTGTTTGATCTGGGATCCATTCCAGGTAGATGTCGTCCAGATAATAGGCTGGGCGGGCCTCCTCGGAAGAATTAAACAGTACGATGGAGTGAAACCGTTCCCCGTTTATAAGCAGATCTGCCAGGGGTATCGTTACCTCATACCAGTGATCTGTAACGGTCATTTCCGTGTGTGTATACTTTCGGAGATACGTATCCGAGACATAGGCGGCACCCGTGGAAACCTGGAGTGTATCTATGCCTTCAAGGTTGTTGCCAGGGTTGAAACGGAATTTAAGACTTTTATACTGATTGGGATACATCCAGTGAACATCCCAGCTTTCCGTTCTGCGGTCCAACACAAAGGCCCCCCATCCCCCGTCACAATGGACGACTTCCAAAACAGATCCCGGGCGCCCAGTATACGTCGCCGTGCTGTTGTGAGCCGGCAGCATCCCATTCGAACAGGGCCATCCCGTAAAAAGCCACTCCCCGGAAAGCTCGTTGTCGTAAACCGCTTCGTTTTCACTCTCGCTGATGGACCCTATCCCCGTGAATTCCGAAGTCTCGGTAGAATTGCGGGGATCGTCCGAAGTAATGGTCACGAAGGCGCTGAAGTCTCCTTCAGACAGAGGGGAAAACGTTACCCGCATGGTGCACGAGTCTCCTGGGGAAACGGTCATCGGCAGACTGCTGCTGCATGGGTCGGAACCCCCGGAAAGACTCAACGAAAAATTTGTCGGATCGGATAGAGAAACATCCCAGATGTTCAGATCTGCGAGTCCGTTATTGGAGATCAGAAGATCGGAAGCACCGGATGATCCGATGAGATTCACAGCAAAGTAGTATCTACGGGGTGACACGTTAATTTGAGGCAGGTTTACAAGTCTGACGTCATCTATGTACACCGGCATTTCGTTATCGGAGCCCGGATTGTACAGACGGATGCTGTTGAACAAACCGGTGGTGAGCCCCATATCGTCAAAGGAAACCTGAACCCGCTCCCATTCTCCGGCAGGCACAGCCCCCTGGGACAGAATGCTGTTTAAATCCAACCGGCCTTCAGCGTTTTCACCATGATATATATCCAGCCATAAATGCTGTCCGCCCCCGTTGCCGCCGTGGATCCAGAATTCAATCCAGGGATAGTCCGATACATCGATGTCCAAAGAAGATGACAGGACAAGTCCCTGCCATTGTTCAGGTTCAAAGAATATGGAGAACGCGCCGGAATGGACCACCTGGGTGCCGGCCAGATCCCGGCTGATCCATGAAGCGCTTTCGTCCAAAAATCCGTTTCGCAATTGATCGTCGTAAATCGTCAGTGTCGCGGACTGGGGAAACGCCGGTGAACAAAAAACGGATAGGCTCAGGGCACAGATAAGCATTCCCGCACACCACATCCGGAAGGTATTGCCATAAGGCCGTAATCTGTCGGAGAACGCTCCCATCGCCGGGGCTCCATGCGTGCACGAGAGAGGCAAGCAGGCTGGGCGTTACAGACAACAGTCTGCGTTTCGATAAAATCTGTGATTGCCGGTTTACCCTGGTTCTATTGCTGACGAGAAGTGCTTCTCTGAATGAAGCGCTGGGGTGAGATGCCGTTTTCCAATATCATTGAGACAGAAAATACAGGTGAAGGTTCCGCTGCCACCGTGCCCCATTGTGTTCGGATCCGATAACCGGTTTACTGGCTTTAGAACTATCCCCACAACGGCGGGTAACGCTTTCGCCTGATGAGCAATGTTGTCGCGGTTTATAAACCTAACGCGATAACGGTATTTTCTTATAGGAGCCCGGATCCGGGTGTCAAGTGGAATCATTCGGTCATGCGTCATCAGTCGGGCCTTCTGCAGCACGGTTGACTAGCGTGAAACCCGGGTTGCGGATTTAAATTCGCGTACTTTTTCTTCCATTACCGTGACAAGGTCTGAGTCCTCCAGGTTTTCCTCAATGAGTTTTTCAAACGCGCTGCCGATAACCACCCCGTCTGCCACCGCCGCCAGGGCGGAAACATCCGCCGCCGTTGAAACACCGAAGCCGACACAGATCGGCAGGGAGGTGATCTTCTTGAGGTGTTCGATGTTGACCTGCGCCTGGGAGACGTCGAGGCCGGCGCTGCCGGTAACCCCGGTTTTGGATACCATGTACAGGAAACCGCCGGCCTCGCCGGCGATCATCTTCATACGGGGTTGCGGTGTTGTGGGTGCGATGAGACGGATGAGACAGAACGTGCCCCCGTTCCAGCACCCGGTCATCTCGTCCGATTCCTCCGGCGGCAGATCGACAACCAACACGCCATCTGCACCGGCAGCCTGCGCTTTCCCGTAAAATTTCTCCGTTCCGAATGCATGAATCGGATTGTAATAGCTGAACAGGATTATCGGTACATCGGTCTCATTCCGGAGCCGGGCGGTTATTTCCAGAACCGTATCTAAAGAGACATTGGCCGCCAGAGCCCGTGACGAGGACCGCTGTATTAGGGGCCCATCGGCAGTCGGGTCCGAGAACGGAATACCCAGTTCCAGAATGTCGACTCCGGCCCGGCACATCGCCCGAATGAGTTCCATGGACATCTCCGGATTCGGATCCCCGGCCGTTACAAATCCGACCAGGGCTTTCTCGCCCTTTTCCTTCAGCGCGTTAAACGTCCGTTCAATACGTGACATGCAATCGCTCCATTTCTTCGAAAAAACACCAGGGTAGGGCGGGGCACTGTACCCGCCGTCCTTTTTAGTGAGTCATCTCCAGGTCGGTTTAGTGAACGACCCGATTCCATTTGAAGCATTAAAAGCACCATCAAGACCACGAAGAAAACGATGGAGGTTCCGAAGCCTTCGTTTCCTGTAAGAACTTTGCAGAGACACTGAAACCTGACCAGTGACCATCTCGGGCAAACGGGCCAACGGGCAGACCGGCCAACGGAAGATCACTTTGCTTCCATGGTCGAGAAAATAATCCCCAGATCCTTATCCCCTCGCCCGGAGAGGTTTACCACAAGGATGTCTGTCGCGGGACGTGCGGCGGCTTCTTCCATGGCATACGCCACCGCGTGGGCGCTCTCGAGGGCCGGGAGAATCCCTTCCAGACGACTGAGCCGGTGAAACGCATCCAGAGCCTCCGAGTCTGTCACCGACACATACCTGGAGCGTTTGGTTTCTTTGAGCAATGCGTGCTCGGGACCCACCCCGGGATAATCGAGACCGGCGGATATGGAGTGGGCTTCCGTGATTTGACCATTCTCATCCTGGAGCACGTAGGATTTGGAGCCATGGAGAACGCCCACCGCGCCCTTTCCCAGGGTGGCGGCATGCTGGGGGGTGTCGATCCCCTTTCCGGCGGCTTCAACACCGATCATTTCCACAGGGTCCTCCAGAAAGGGATAAAACAGCCCCATGGCATTACTGCCGCCCCCGACACAGGCGATCAATACATCCGGCTGCCGTCCGGCAGCTTCCTGAATCTGCGCTTTGGTTTCTTCTCCGATAATTTTCTGGAAGTCGCGGACCATCATGGGATAGGGATGGGGGCCGGCCACGGACCCGATCACGTAGAACGTGTCCTCCACGGCCCCGACCCAGTAACGCAGGGCCTCGTTCATGGCATCTTTAAGGGTGCCGGTCCCGGAATCCACCGGGACCACCTCGGCGCCAAGCAGATTCATCCGGCGTACATTGGGTGCCTGACGCTGGATATCCTCGATGCCCATAAAGACCTTGCATTCCATACCGAACAGCGCCGCCACGGTGGCGGTGGCAACGCCATGCTGACCGGCACCGGTTTCCGCAATCAGTTTTTCTTTTCCCATCCATTTGGCCAACAGTCCCTGGCCTAACGTATTGTTAATCTTGTGGGCGCCGGTATGGGTCAGATCTTCCCGTTTCAGGTAGATGGCGGCGCCACCCAAACCCGCACTGAGCCGTTTGGCGTGATACAACGGCGTGGGACGGCCCGCATAGGTGTTGAGCAGCACCGTCAGTTCATTCTGAAATCCGACATCCGGAGAGATGCGTCGGTATGCCGCGTCAAGTTCCAGAATGGCCGGCATGAGGGTTTCGGCAATGTACCGCCCTCCAAAAGGGCCGAAATGGCCGTCCGCATCCGGCTGCGGGCCCGCTGTGTCATCGTTTGGCATGGGTGATGATATATGATCGGTCATTCGAATACACTCCTTTGACGTTGAGAATTCTCTGAACCGGTACGGGCGGCGACGCATCCGACAAACGCCTGCACCTTGTGCATATCCTTTCTGCCCGGGGAGGACTCCACCCCGGAACTGACGTCCACAGCGTCCGGTCGTGCGATCGCCAATGCTTCGCCCACATTGTCCGGGCTGAGGCCGCCGGCCAGAATCACCGGATATTCCCTGCCGATGGTTTTGGCAAGACGCCAGTCCCACGTCCGGGCATTCCCACCGGGTAACTTTCCGCCTCCACATTCGGCGAGATAGGCGCAAGGACGGAAACGTGCGGCATGTGCCAGGGCCGGTGATTTTCCGTGAAACAGGGTTTTGATGACATACACATCTTCACGCATCAATTGATCCACCATTTCCGGAGATTCGTTGCCGTGAAGCTGCACGGCCTTCAAACCGCAGCGCACCACGCGTTTCATCACGTCGCCATAGGATTCGTCGACAAATACACCCACCGGAACCACGCGATCTGGCAGAGCTTCCGTGATATCGCGGGCCGTGGCATCTGTTACGTATCGGGGGCTCGGCGGGTAAAACACCAGGCCTATGGCGTGGGCACCGGCCTCGGCACAGGCCTGGGCCTCGTCAGGCCGGGTCAGCCCGCACACTTTGATGTGAGGATATGCAACAGGACGATTATCCAATGACACTTCCAGTCTTTGCGCTGAAGTCGTCTGTCCCATGCTAAGGGTGAACATCTCCGGTTTCAATCAGCAGCTTAAGAAATGCCGCCGGATCTTTCGATCGCACGAGGCATTCTCCAATCAGAAAATTGTGAATACCGGCGGCAATGTTTCGCCGGATGTCATCGGGGCCTCCAATACCGCTTGCGGCCACCGGGATCTGGTCCGGTGCCAGCCGGTCGACCAGCCCGATGGCGGTGCGGATATCGGTATCGAACGAGCTCAGGTCCCGATTGTTGATGCCGATCAGCTTTGCCCCGGCGCGGGAGGCGACCTTGAGGTCCGGTCTGGAGTGGATTTCCACGAGGGCATCCATTCCCAAAGTCTCACCCAGCTCCAATAGCTTTCCCAGGCGTTTTTCGTCCAGCACCCGGACGATAAGAAGTATGGCATCGGCACCTGCCGCTCTGGCCTCGAAGAGCTGATAGGGGTCGATCAGAAAATCTTTTCGAAGCACCGGCAGTGTCGTGGCCGCGCGTGCCCGCTCCAGGTCATCCAGACAGCCCTGGAAAAAAGGCCCGTCAGTCAGTACCGACAGGGCAGCGGCGCCGCCTTCCTGGTACCGTCTCGCCTGTTGTCCGGCATCCAGGTCCGGACGGATGGCGCCCTTGGACGGAGAGGCCCGTTTGATCTCGGCGATAACATTGACTCCGGATCGGAGAAACGGCTTCAGGAAGGACCGGCATTCCGGGGCGGCAGCCGCCTGTTCTGTCAGCTGTTCGATCGGCACCGACCGGGCGGCATCGGCGATTTCTTTTCGCTTCGTTTCAATGATCTTTTCCAGAATCGATCCGAACATGTTCACTGCACCATCTCTTTATGAGTCAGCTTCCATCTTTGTTCTTCAAATTACCTGGATAAAAGGGGACGAGGAGTCACGTGTTGTATTCCAACGAGTTGCCGCATACTTTCGATTTCTGCGGTAGTTGAATCGTTGTCGTGTTGTGGCATTTCACTCGAATCCTTGAACCCTCGACGCCTTGGACCCTTATTGATCGTACCACGCACATGGCATGACCGGAGCAGGTTATTTAGAACAACCACTTCCCGGAACAGGGTCCGGTTTTAGGTGTTTTCCTGGGTAAACCGAACCAGTGCCTCCAGCTTCTCCAGGGCGGCGCCGGAATCAATGGCCGTTTCCGCCAGAGCGATTCCGGATTTAACATCATCGGCCTTTCCGGCCGCGACCAACGCCGCCGCGCTGTTGATCAGGACCACGTCCCGCCTGGGGCCCTTTTCACCTTCTAGAATGTTTCGGGTAATCATGGCGTTCTCTTCCGGGGATCCTCCGATCATTTCTTCAGGACGGGCCAAATCGCCGAAGTATTCCTCCGGATTCAGATCAAATGTGCGGATCATGCCGTCATCGAGCTCGGAGACCCGGGTCGGGGCGCATACGGAAATCTCGTCCAAACCGTCGTGCCCGTGGACCACAAACGCCCGTCTTGCCCCCAGCCGGGCGAGCGCATGGGCGAACATCTCGGTGAGCTGGGGCGCATACACACCGAGAAGCTGGCAATTGGCACCGGCCGGGTTCGTCAGCGGCCCGAGCATGTTGAAAATGGAGCGAAGCCCCACCTCCTTGCGCGCCGTCATGGCGTGCCGCATGGTCCCATGGTACAAGGGGGCGAAGAGAAATCCGATGCCGATTTCCTGGACCGCCTCCTCGACGATTTCCGGATCGGTGTCCAGTTTAATCCCCAGTGTTTCCAGGACATCCGCACTGCCACATTTGCTCGACACCGATCGATTGCCATGTTTGGCTACGGTGACACCACAGCCGGCGACCACAAAAGCCGTTGTCGTGGAGATGTTGAACGTCTGGGCGCCGTCACCGCCGGTGCCGCAGGTGTCGACGACGGTGGTGGCGCCCGCCTGGATGCGGTTTGCCTTCCGCCGCATGGCCGTCGCGGCACCGGCCAGCTCCACAAACGTCTCTCCTTTGGTGGCGAGAGCAGCCATGAAGGCACCGATCTGGGCGTCGGAGATTTCTCCGGAAAGAATCCCCGACAGCATCTCTCCCATTTCCGATTCGGTGAGGTTTTGCCTGGCTACGATGTTCGCAAGATTTTCTCTGAAACTCATGACGGAAGCTCCTCTTTCTGGGTAATTTTCAGGAAATTTCGTAACATCCGTTTCCCCTTGGCGGTCATGATGGATTCCGGGTGAAATTGAATCCCTTCGGTCAGGTGATGTCTGTGGCGGATTCCCATGATTTCACCATCCTCCGATTCGGCCGTAACCTGCAGACATGCCGGAAGGGTATCCCGTGACACGGCCAGGGAATGATATCGCATCCCTTTGAATGTTCCCCGAATTCCGGCAAATACGCCCTCCCCATCGGCCGTGATGTCCGACGTCTTGCCGTGCATGAGACGTTTGGCTGAAATGACCTCACCCCCGAAGGCCGAGGCAATGGCCTGGTGACCAAGGCAAACACCCAGCAGGGGAACCTTGCCGGAGAGCCGGGAAATAAGGGGGAGGGTGATGCCGGCCTGTTCGGGTCGACCGGGTCCCGGGGAAATGACGACCCCGGCGGGTGCTATCCCATCGATGTCGTCCAGTGAAACGGCATCGTTTCGGAAAACCTCAACGGTTGTCCCAAGTTCGCGGAGGTACTGGACCAGGTTGTAGGTAAACGAATCGTAATTATCGATCATTACCAGCATGTGGACCCCCTTCGATGAGTTGCAACGCACGGTCGATCGCTTTGGCTTTATTCACGGTTTCGACGCGCTCCTTTTCCGGGTCGGAGTCCGCTACGATCCCCGCACCGGCCCGGACCGTCAGAAGGCCGTCTTCGATGCACGCCGTGCGGATGGTGATGGCCAAATCCATGTTACCGGAAAAGGAGACATATCCAACGGCCCCCCCATATGGGCCTCGGGGGTATTTTTCGAGCTCCGCGATAATTTCCATGGCTCTTACCTTGGGCGCGCCGGTAAGCGTTCCGGCCGGAAAGGTGGCCGCCAGAAGATCCCAGGCGTCCTGATCTTCCGCCAGATGACAGTTCACGTTGGAGACCAGATGCATCACGTGGGAGTAGCGTTCGATCACCATCAGGTCCGTAACCTGAACCGTGCCGGTTTCCGCCACACGTCCCAGATCGTTGCGACCCAGGTCCACCAGCATCAGGTGTTCGGCCCGTTCTTTTTCGTCCGACAGCAACTCGTCGGCCAAAACACGGTCTTCCTGTTCGTTCTTGCCGCGATGTCGTGTTCCGGCAATCGGCCGTACCGTGGCCACCCCGTTTTCCAAACGCACCATGGTCTCCGGCGAAGACCCGATGAGGGTCGTGCCGCCGATGTGAAGAAAGAAAAGATATGGGGACGGATTGACATATCGCTGGGCCCTGTACAGAGACCAGAGGTCCCCGGGGGCCCGGCAGGTAAATGGTTGAGAGATAACCGTCTGGATAACATCGCCGGCGGTAATGTACTCTTTTATCTTATGGACCCGGTGCCGATATTCCGCATCGTCGAGTCGGGTTCGAATCCTCCGGGGTCCATCCTCCGAAGATTCACCTGCCGCCCCGACAGGCGCATCGATGGTCTGCAGCACGGCTTCGATCCGGATCAGGCTTTCTTCGTATCGTGTGGCGGCATCGCTCCGGTCTTTCACAAAAGCGATCGCCAGTACCAGCAACGTGTGCCGAACATTGTCGAAGATCAACATGGTATCCGGGATGACAAACGCCGCCAGGGGTGTCTCCGGCGGCAATCGATTCGGAATTTTCTCGAAAAAGGAGACCGCTTCATACGTCCAGTAGCCGACCATTCCCCCCCAAAAGCGGGGCAGATCGGAGATCTGCGCGGGAGAAAAGCGTTTCATGAAGGCGCGCAGGACCGGAAGAGGAGACTCCGTAAAGGGTATCTGTTCGGTTTCCCGGCTGTTTTCGATTTCCACGCGGTCTGCGTAGACCCGGATACGTGCATGGGCGGAAATCCCAAGAAAGCTATAACGTCCCCAGCGTTCCCCCCCTTCCACGCTCTCAAACAAGAATGCGGGACCACCGGGCCGGTAGAATTTTCGTAAGAGCGAAACGGGTGTGTCCGAGTCGGCCAAAACCTCCGTACACACAGGGATCACATTTGCATCCGTTGCGAGGGCAATAAACCGATCCTTGTCAGGAAACCGGTTCAGGATCATATCTTTTCCTCCAATAATAAAATCGCCCGGCGATTTTATGTAGCGCGGCGCGGCCGCGTGAAGAAAGCGGAAGCGGGTCACTCATTTATTTCGACGCTGATCCAAAAACAGAAAGACCGTGAGCATTCGATCCGCCCACGGTCCTTTTTCGTCGATTTATGATTCTTGAGTCAGAGTTCCATGACTGGGGCAGAGCGGCCTTTACCGAGGCGCCAGCACCATTGCCACATCCTGTTCCTGCTGTTGTTCTCGACTGTATTCATGGTATCCTTCCCCAAAACACGGGCACAGTAGCCGCGAGGCTTCAGGTTGTCAAGTGTTTTTTCCTGCGGCAGAAAAAACTCTTGACAGCTGAAAGTCGCCCGGGATAAGGCTGTCTGGTAACTTTAACAGGAGAAAACATAACGGTGCAGCGCGATCTTTCCGGCAGGCGGTTTTTTTATTTCTGGTATTATTATTTTAATACCGGCCTGCCCGGGGTGCGCTGAACCGACTATCCAGCGCATAACAGCCGTGGGCAAGCCAGCATGCCCGCGGCTTTTTCGTTATCCAGGGCCGCGGCACAGAAACCTGCTCCGCGGCCTTTTTTGTCTGCAGCGGGAAGAAGGGTTAACCGGTAACGGAGAGGACGATTCGATGGAACGCACACAGGATTTGAGGGTTGGCGGCTACAAGCCGATGATGTCGCCAAAGCAACTCATGGAGGAGCTGCCCATGTCGGCGAAGGCCAACCAGACAGTGGTGGCCGGCAGGGATGCCATCCAGAAAATTTTAGGGAAAGAAGATGCCCGCCTTCTGGTGGTGGTCGGTCCTTGCTCGATTCACGACGAGTCAGCGGCTTTCGAATACGCCGGACGTCTGGCTGAGCTGGCGGACAAGGTCAAGGAAACCCAATTGGTGGTGATGCGGGTCTATTTTGAAAAGCCGAGGACCACGGTGGGCTGGAAAGGATTAATCAACGACCCTCTCCTGGATGGGAGTTGCGATATCCGCACCGGCCTGAGAAAGGCGCGACGCCTGTTGTTGAAAACCACGGAAATCGGGTTGCCAACGGCTACCGAGTTTCTCGAATCCGTGACGCCCCAGTACATTGCCGACCTGGTCTGCTGGGCGGCCATCGGTGCCCGGACCACGGAGTCTCAGATTCATCGCGAGATGGCCAGTGGGCTGTCCATGCCCGTCGGATTTAAAAACGGCACCGACGGCAACATGGCGACGGCCATTAACGCGTTGATCGCCGCCCGTGCGCCCCAGAGCTTTTTGGGGATCGATCACGACGGCCGGACATGTATCGTTCAAACGGTGGGGAATCCTTTCGGGCATATCGTGCTGCGGGGCGGGAAACGCCCGAACTATGACCGCATCAGCGTCGAGGAGGCTCGGCTGGACCTGATTACAAAAGATCTTCCGGACAGCATCGTGGTGGACTGCTCCCATGCCAATTCCCGGAAGAAACACCAGGGACAGGCCATTGTCTGGAAGCACATATTGGAACAACGACTCTCCGGAACAGATTCCCTGATCGGAATGATGCTGGAGAGCAATCTGAGCGAGGGCAACCAGAAATTCTCGTCAGACCCGTCCCAGCTGACTTACGGGGTTTCCGTTACGGATGAGTGTATTTCATGGGAGACGACCGAATCGCTCCTGTTGTCAACCCATGAGAGGATACTCGAGACCGGCTTTAAGGCGGCGGTATAACGAATCAAACGCTCTGTCTGGTGAAATATCCGGGTTAGCCAGGAACTATTCAAAGAATCCGCCCATGACGGCCATCGATCAATATCCACAAGGGGGCAGACCGGTCGATTTCGAGATGGTGTCGCTGTATGCCGTTATCGGAAATCCCGTTTCCCACAGCCTGAGTCCGCTGATGCACAACCGGGCGTTTTCCGTTGTCGGCCACCAAGGGATCTATGTGGCGATCAAGGTGACCGATATCGGTGCGGCCGTCAATGGAATCCGGGCACTCGGGTTCAAGGGTGTCAGTGTGACCATTCCCCACAAGATCTCTGTCATGGCGCATCTCGACGAGATAGACGACATGGCTGTCAAAATCGGTGCCGTCAATACGATTCTCAACCGGGATGGCACACTGGTTGGATTCAATTCCGATGTCCTGGGGGTCGTCCGGGCCCTGAACGACGTAACAACCCTTCGGGGGAAATCCGTCGCCATCATCGGGGCCGGCGGTGCGGCACGCGCCGCGGGATTCGGTATCGCATCCGAGGGCGCAACATTGACCATTGTCAACCGCGGCATCGCGAGGGGAGAAACCCTTGCTGCAGACTTGGAAGCGGACTTTTTGCCCCTGGCTGAGTTTGACGGATCCGGAACGGACGTTCTTGTGAACACCACACCTGTGGGAATGACGCCCCATGAACAGGAGACTCCCATGAAACGGGACGCCCTCCGTGCATCGATGGTCGTCATGGACATGGTCTACAACCCCGTCAAAACACGCCTTTTGCAGGAGGCAGAACGGATAGGATGCCTTACGGTGAGCGGTGCAGCCATGTTTGTGTACCAGGGTGCTTTCCAGTTTGAGCTGTGGACAACGAAATCGGCGCCGCTGGAGGTCATGAAAATGACCGTGTCCGAAGCCCTCGGAGGGGTGGGAGCCGATTTATGAAAACCGCGTGATCCGCGCATTTACTGAAAAAGCGTACAGGATGATCGATATCATTTCGGGCCCGCTAAAAGATTTTGTTGAGATTTCCGTACCGGGATCCAAAAGCTTCACCCATCGCATGCTGATCGCTGCAGCTCTGTCCGGGGGGAAATGCACGGTTGAAAATTGTCTCGACAGTGAAGACACGCAATTGACACGGGCGGCGCTGACCCAGCTGGGGGTGAAATTCCAAACAGATCCGGATCGTCTCGTGATTTATGGGCAAGGTGGAAAATGGCTTCCAAACCCGGAGCCGCTTTTTCTCGGCAACTCGGGAACCTCCATGCGGCTGCTCGCGGCCGTGGTCGCGTTGGGAACCGGTGTGTACCGGTTGATGGGCACCACCCGAATGCACGCGCGTCCCATTCAGGATCTTTTGGATGCCTTGAATCAGCTCGATGTTACCGCGCGTTCGATGAGCCGGGACGGGTGCCCACCGGTTGAAATCCATACCGGAACCCTCCGCGGCGGGTCGGTCTCGATCGACTGTGGGACCAGCAGTCAATACCTGTCCGGGCTATTGCTGATGGCACCGATCCTTGAACGGGGTCTGGAGATCCATGTCACAAAAGGTCCTGTCTCTCGCCCTTACATAGACATGACACTTCAGGTGATGGCCCAATTCGGCATCCGCTACGAACGCGACGGTTACCGGCAATTTAAGGTTTTCGGTAAACAGCGATATCAACCCGGTGATTATGCGGTAGAGCCAGACGCGTCGCAGGCATCCTATTTCTGGGCGGCGGCGGCCGTGTCCGGCACCACCGTCAAAGTCACCGGACTTCCCCATGACTCCATACAGGGCGATCTTCGGATTATTGAGCTTCTGGAGGCCATGGGTTGCGAAGTTGATCGGGATAGCAGGGGCATCTCGGTGACCGGCGGCCCCCTGGCGGGTGTTGACGTGGACATGGGAGACATGCCGGACATGGTGCCCACCCTGGCCGTCGTGGCCGCCTTTGCACAGGGCCCCACCCGGATTCGCAACGTGGCCCACCTGAAAGTAAAAGAAAGCGATCGGTTGGGAGCGGTGACCAATGAACTCGCCAAAATGGGTATCGAGGCGCACCCGGCGGGTGATGATCTGATCGTCCACGGGGGCGCACCTAAAGGCGCCGTCATCAATACTTACAATGACCATCGGATAGCCATGAGTTTTTCAGTCGTCGGCTTGCGATCATCGGGGGTGCGGATCGAAAATGAGGGCTGTGTCGCGAAATCCTTCCCAACCTATTGGGAGGTTTTTCGGCAGTTATACTCCTAAATTCGGACATTGCATGAATACATGAAATGTCCGAATTTAGTAAATTATTGCATACAATGAATAAACAAAAAGTTGGAAGCATCAGCAGAACTTTCTATCAAAGAGGTTCGGTGTGGGAGGTAGATCCAACATATATCTGGTCGGGTATCGCTGTACGGGAAAAAGTGTGGTGGGGCGGGCCCTGGCCGAGGACCTTGGCCGGCCGTTCATCGATGCCGACGACGAATTGGTGCGAACACACGGGATGACCGTCCAGCACATTGTTCGCGCCCAGGGATGGGCGGGTTTCCGGGAAAAGGAAAAGCGTGTCCTGGATCGGATCAGCCAATTACGTCGTCATGTGATCGCCACCGGTGGCGGGGCCGTCCTTTCCCCGGACAACATTGCGCGAATGCGTCAGAGCGGGACGGTGGTATGGCTTCGGGCAACGCCGGACACGATCCGACAACGCCTGCTGGCCGACACCCACACCGGACAGCTTCGCCCGTCGTTGACCTCCAAGGGCGTCGACGATGAAATCGAAGAGGTTTTGAAAAACCGGGAGCCCTTGTATCAAATGGCCGCGCATTACTCTGTAGAGACCGACGGTGTTGATGTGGCATCGATATGTCGGCAAGTTCTGGAAATGATCCCGGAGGAGGCCGAATGAGCGAGGGGGAACGACGCCGGCTGTGACGTCGCCTTCGGAACAGTTCCTGAACAGAGGGAGATAAACGGATGTCCAGTACATTTGGAACGATATTTCGGGTCAGCACCTTCGGGGAGTCCCACTGCAAAGGGGTCGGTGCCGTGATCGACGGTTGTCCCCCGCGCCTGGAGCTGAGCGAAGACGATATTCAGAAACAACTGGACCGCCGGCGCCCGGGCCAGAGCCGTCTGGCCACCGACCGGAAAGAGGAAGACACGGTGTCGATTCTGTCCGGGGTTGAACACGGAAAGACCCTCGGCACGCCGATCGCTCTGTTTGTGCCAAATCGGGACATGCGCCCCTCCGACTACAAGGCCATGACGCCGGTTCCGCGGCCTTCCCACGCCGATTACACCTATGAGCAGAAGTACGGCATCCGTGCTTCGAGCGGAGGCGGCCGGTCCAGCGCCCGGGAAACTATCGGACGGGTGGCGGGCGGGGCCATCGCTGAAAAATATCTGGCACTGTCGTTTCATTTAGAGATCGTGGCATGGGTAGATACGGTCGGAGACATAACATCCCCGGAACAGGACCATCTTTCATTATCCCGTGACGCCGTGGATCGAAATCAGGTGCGATGCCCCGATCCGGCAACGGCCGAGAAAATGGCGCAGGCGATCTTGAATTGCAAGGAAGAGGGCGACTCCGTCGGCGGGATTGTCGCCTGTGTCTGCCGGGGAGTCCCGCCGGGGCTCGGAGAACCGGTATTTGAAAAAATGGAAGCCAAGCTGGCCCAGGCCATGCTGTCCATCCCGGCCACCAAAGGATTCGAGATAGGCTCCGGTTTTGCCGGCACCCGGATGCGCGGATCTCAACACAATGATCCTTTCATCATGAAAGGCGATCGGCTCGGAACACAGACCAATTTCAGCGGCGGCGTGCAGGGGGGCATCACCAACGGGGAGCCGATACTGTTTCGTGTCGCATTCAAACCGGTGGCCACCATTGGAAAACCCCAGGAAACCACTGATTTTCAGGGAAATCCGGTAACCCTCGAGGCTAAGGGGCGACACGACCCCTGTGTATTGCCCCGGGCCGTACCCATCGTCGAAAGCATGGCCGCACTGGTGCTGGCAGATATGGCGTTACGGCAGGCCAGCCGTCAATGACGTGGGGCTGATCATCGTGGTGTGGTCTGCGGCTAATATTCTTAAACGGACGCAAAGAGACAAGGCATGATCGGAATATTCGGTTTTGGTCGCTTCGGCGAACTCATGGCACGTTATCTGGCCGAGGACTTTCCGGTGGCCGTACGGGATACCGGCGGGAACTCCCAAGGCATCGAAGCGCTGGGGGCCCGGGCTGCGGATCTTGAAACCACCGCCGCCCAGGACATCCTCATCTTAAGCGTACCGATATCGGCCATAACAGATACCCTGGAAATGATTCTCCCCTACCTGAAACCGGGTGCCCTGGTACTGGATGTCTCCTCGGTGAAAGTATTGCCGGACAAATGGCTGGGGGAAATGCTGCCGTCATCCATTTCGTATCTGCCCACCCACCCCATGTTCGGCCCGGACAGTGCGGCCGACTCCCTGAAGGGTCGCAAGATTGTCCTGTGTCCGGGCCGTGTGACGCCGGAACAATATGTGTGCATCAAGTCCTATCTCGAAAAAAAAGGGCTCGATGTGATTGAAACCACGCCGGAAGCGCATGACCGGGAGATTGCCGTCAGCCTGGCCCTGACCCATTTCATCGGACGATCCCTTTCGGGATTCGGAGCTGAAGAACTGCAAATCGATACCGAGGGGTACAAGCGGCTGTTGCATATTCTTGATGTTGTTGAAAACGATACCTGGCAGTTGTTCTTCGATATGAATTACTACAACCCCTATGCGGGGGAGGTCAGGGATTCTTTTTTGTATGCCATGGAGGAAATCAAAAACAGGCTGGAGTCGTGATGCTGGATGCTCTGCGATCCAAGATACAAGATTCAAGACACAGGTTACAAGGAATGCCGGATGCTGAACGGATATTGGGTACTGGGGATTGGGTATCTGTAATCGTTACTGATTTCCGGTTTTGTTGATGTATTATTGACTACCGGATAGCCAATGCCCGATACCAAGTGCCTAAAACCGGCTAAACGGGCCAACCGGCAAACGGGCCAACCGGCAA
This sequence comes from Olavius algarvensis associated proteobacterium Delta 3, assembly GCA_903231505.1. Lineage (GTDB taxonomy): Bacteria > Desulfobacterota > Desulfobacteria > Desulfobacterales > CAFBRK01 > CAFBRK01. The sequence continues at coordinate 93,283 of CAFBRK010000283.1, forward strand.
ACGGGCCAACCGGCGAACGGGCCAACCGGCAAACACGAAGAATCCTCTCTGTCCAACCGCACATCTTACGCGTTACTATCTGTTTTAAGAATAATCCTCGCATCTACAACCGTCAGACCTTTTTCATGAACAATGACCGGATTCAGATCCATTTCGTAGATGTCCGGATAGGATTCGATCAGCTCAGAGCAAAGAAGAAGCAGCTTGACCAGGTTTTTCTTGTCATAGGGCGATTCGTCCCCGTACCCCGCTCAGTATCGGCGCCGACTTCGTCTCTTCGATCAGTTTGTTGGCCGAATTCCGGGAGATGGGCAGCACCCGGAACGTGACATCCCGAAGAATTTCCACCATGACGCCGCCGAGACCGTACATGATGACCGGACCGAACTGGTCGTCGACCTTGGTACCGATGATGACTTCCAGCCCCGGTCTGGCCATGGGAGAAACAATACAGCCCCGGATATCCGCATCGGCCTTATATTTTTTTCCATTGCTGACGATTTCCTGGAAGGCGGTTTTCACGTCGGTAGGCGTGCATAATTTCAGTTTTACGCCGCCGGCATCGCTTTTATGAAGAATATCCGGTGAGGCGAGCTTGAGCGCAACCGGGCCGGCGATCTCTTTAGACATTTCCGAGGCCTCTTCAGCGGTTGCGGCCAGGCGGTCCCCCGATACCGGAGCACCATGGGAAGCGAGAAGCTCTTTGGCTTCATATTCCAGCAGTGCCTGCCGACCTTCGGCTTTTGCATCCCGGATGAGACTTTTTCCCGTGTCTGTCGCTTTGGCGCCCCAATCAAACACAAAATGAACTCTTGCATGATAGGAGCGAAGATAGTTGCCGTACTCGGCCAATACACCGATGCACTTGCATGCCACATCCAGAGAATCGGTGACCGGGACCCCGTAATAGCGAAGCAGGTCGAGGGAGTGGGGTTTTTCAGAGCTGTATAGACTGTGGACAATAATCGGTTTGTTGTGTTGCCGCACCATTTTTCCCATCTGATGGGCGGCGTCCTCCTCCATGAGGGCCAGGCTTTCGGCAAAGCGGATACCGTATCCGCCAAAAAGCCCCACAATCAGCAAGCCTCCGACATGTTTATCCTTGAGCAGAATCCGCGCGCAGTCGGCGAACACAGACGGATTATCATCGGTCCCGCCGGCCACGTCCACCGGATTGACCACGGAGGCGGCCGCCGGCAGGATCCCACGTAAACGGTCCTGGGTCTTTTCGTCGAGTTCCGGTATCCGCAACCCCAGATCGGTCAGCACGTCGGCGGCGATGGTCGCGTGGCCGCCCCCGTCGGCCAGAACGGCGACGCAGTTATTGGTGATCTGGGGAAGGCTTGAAAGGGCTTCTGCGGCAGGATACAGCTGGTCCGAATTGTCGATGACAACGATGCCCGCCCGTTTAAAGGCGCCTTTGGCCACCTGCGAAATGCCAGCCAGGGCACCGGTATGGGACCCGGCGGATTTACGTCCTGTCGCCGAACGCCCGCTTTTAAGCAGTACTATCGGTTTTTCGATAGTGGTTTTGTATGCCTGCTGAAGAAATTCCCGCCCCATGCGCATGCCTTCGACATACATGAGAATCGCTTTTGTTTTTGGATCCTTCCGGAAAAACTCCAGGTATTCGTGAAATTTGATATCGGCTTCATTACCAACGCCGACGTAATACGAAAAACCGCTTCGGCTTTTTAGACGGGCTTCGGTAATAAGCGTCAGAGCCATGTTTCCGCTTTGAGAGAGCAGGGCGATCCCGCCGGCGGGCACATCGCGAATGCCGACCAAATTCATCCGCATGGGAGGATTGATCATGCCGGACGTATTGGGGCCGATGAGTCGGATGCCGTGTTTTTGCGCCACAGAAACAATCTGGTCCTCCAGCTGCTTTCCCTGTTGGCCGGTTTCGCCGAATCCGCCGGCGAGGATCACGGCCCCCTGGACACCCTTTGTTCCGCAATCCTCGAGGACGGCAGGCACGGTTTTGGCGGGTGTGGCGATCAGGGCAAGTTCCACCGGTGCGCCGATGTCCGAAACCTTTTTATGGCATTTCAATCCTAGGATGGTCCGCTCCTTGGGATTGACCGGATAGATGTCCCCCTCATATTTTTCCGAGAGCAGCGTACGGATAGTCTGATAACCGCGTTTGGTCTCGTTTTTGGACGCGCCGACGACGGCGACGGACGCGGCGTTCAGCACATGTTCCAGCGACATGGCATCACCTGTTGGGTACTGGGGATTGGCTATTGGGTATTGGTTGATGGTTCATCATGGGCCGGTTATTTTTTTCTTTTTTCAAAGGTCTCGAGGGATTCCTGACGCTCACGGGTCGAGACGCAGGCCAGGCAGGCTTCGATCTCGAAATCCATCAGGGCCTCCAGGCTGACTTCCCCCTGGGCCATATTCAATCCTTTTTTTATCATTTGAATCGAAAAGGACGAGTTTTGTGCCACCTTGGCCGCCATCGCCCGGGCTTCCACCATCACCAGCCCCGCCGGAACGGCCTTGTTTACCAGGCCGATCCGTTCGGCTTCCTTTCCGTTGATGTTTTCCGCGGTAAACAGGAGTTCTCTGGCTTTTCCCGGTCCCACGAGCTGCTGGACGAGCCGAAAGGCACCGCCGGTCACGGACGATGTGACCCGCGCTTCGGGCGAACCGATCTGGGCGTCTTCATCGGCGATGCGGATATCGCAGGCCAGCGCAAGCTCATAACCCGACCCGAGGGCAAAGCCGTTGATGGCGGCTATCGTCGGTTTACCGAAACGGATGATCTTCCGCGACGCTTCCTGGAGTTCCACCAGGTAATCCCGGTACGCTTCGGTAGTCCGTTGCTTGGATTCCTTCAAATCGGCGCCGGTGGAAAACGCACGCCCTTCACCGGTAATAATCACGACCTTCACCGCCGCATCCCTTCCGGCATCCTCAAGGGCGGCCTGGAAATCGATCCACAACTGCCGATTCATGGCATTCAGCACCTTGGGGCGGTTCAACCGGATTATGGCGATATCCGCCTCTTTTTGGTAGATGATGCATTCGAATTCCATGACGATCCTCCTCAGGTGGGTGTTTTCTGTTGTGTAGGCCGATATGGAGGCATTTGTCAAAACCCGGATGGAGATGATATCCGGAAATTCAAGTTCTTCTCCCGATTACTGGGAGACGCGGGTCCAAGGTTTACCCGCCCTCCTGAGGCGGATAAACCTATGGCGGCGCCGGAGGCGACCAGGGTTTACCTGCCTCTGGCATGGATCCAAGGGGTCAAGGGTTCATGTGTCTACTTTCGGCCTCTACATGATCACCGGCTCCCGTGTATGCTCTGAATTTCCTCCGCCAAGCATCTTGCCCTGAATCCTGATCCACGCTGAGAAGAACCATACAATGGGAATCCCCGCTCCAAAATAGTGATACGGGCGCGTGGTTGGAGCAAGGTCGCTTATTATGGGGCTATCGTAGTAAAGGCGGGATTGAAGTGGGAAGTACAGGCATCTAACCGTTTATAGAGACGTTGCCATGAATATGTTCCATTTATGAACATCCTCAACAGATTACCGAGAATCCAGTGGCAAACATCCCTATGTGTTTCTAACTTTGCCTGCCGCAAAACCGCTTATAGGTCATAACACCGATGTTCAAGGCAACACATACGAGGACAATCTGAAAGCACACCAGTAGTTCCATTTTCAAATCCTTTTTTAAGTACTAAATACCACCGCTTGTTCCTTAAAAACGCAAAAAGCGTACCGTTAGACCAAACCGAACAAAAATGTATTAATATTAATAAGTTGTATAGAAACCGCTTCTTCAGTAGCCCCCACGGTTACCAATAATTGAGAAATGTTTTTCAGGTTTCGAGAAAAGATTTCCTAAAATCCTACGCGTAACGTGATGGGGAATCGTGGAAACTGGAGAGGAACAACGTACGGAATTTCACTTCCTTGGCGCATCTTTAGTTAAAGACCGGATAAGCACCTTTTGTGACAAGTTTTATGCACCGTTGAAAGGTCGGATTTTGACTTTTTCTTAACGCACTTTTACAATACTAAAAAATTAATCGAGAAGGTGGCCAATATCCGAGAATTAATTCCGAAATATTCAATATACGCGAATTAATTCCCGCTACTCACTAGTTAGGCTTAGAGAAACAATGAAGAAAGGAGGAGGAACAAATGCCGATTCATTTCAATGACCTGGACGTCGTTTCTGAAGTTGCAGGACTGAGTTCCGCCTTGATAGTCCCCTGCTATATGTGTCCTGCGGTGACTGTAGCAGTGCGAGAGAAGAAGCCTTTCATTCAGTTCTTTAGAAACTTCCTGAAATCGGCTCCTTTCGAACAATACATGACGACACTGCAATCCCGATTAAAAGAACACGGCGTGAAAACGAAAGTGTTCAAGAGCATTCCTTCTCACGAATGGTTTATGTGCATGTGGACTTCAGGAAAGCGGAAGAAGCTGCAAAAATGTGCGGAACAGTATGATGCTGTAATAGTGTTGGGCTGCGACTCCGCTACCGAAACGGTACGCGACGTGGTCAAATCAACCGACTGCAAAGTGATCGAAGGCATGGAAGTTGCCGGGATTATGAACGCACAGATAAGGTTCCATTTGCCAGGGAACGTCTCGTTTGAGAACTGCAAGACAGTTCCCATATCCCAGTAGAAAAAAACTAAAACATGTCGGGGGGACACGGCACCCACATATAGAAAGAGCTCTTATTGCTCGCTTCGCAAGTTTGCTGAGGAATAGAGGTATTTTCTGGAACTGAACACTTGACGGGCCTGACCAGCAGGCGAGGAGCCCAGGCCCGAGTCGCTGATGTCTGACGTAAGGTTCACATTTGCAATGATTTAGGCTGGTGAAAACAGTGTCTCCTTTTGAGCAAATGTAAACTGAACAATGTAGTCTGTTGAAATATTAAAAAGGAAAGTTGTGCGAATGGAGCAAATACGAACTCGTTATGCCAAGAACGGCGATATACACGTTGCCTATCAGGTTTTTGGTGAAGGTGACGTTGATCTTGTCTTTGTGCCTGGGTTTATCTCCCATATAGAGAATTACTGGGATGAACCTAATTTGGCACGATGGCTGCGAAGACTGGGAAGTTTTTCTCGAACAATCTTGTTCGATAAGCAGGGCACAGGTCTTTCAGACCGAGTTAGTAAACTACCAGGCTTGGATGTACGTATGGACGATGTTTGCTCAGTCATGGATGCAGAGGGAATAGAGAAAGCTGCAATTTTTGGGATATCGGAAGGTGGATCACTCGCCACACTATTTGCTGCCTCGCACCCTGACCGGTCACGGGCTTTGATTCTCTGTGGAGCATTTGCCCAATTTACGTCCTGGATTCCGACCCAAGAAGCAATGGAAAACTTTTTCCAATATATAGATAGCGATTGGGGCAGAGGCGAAAGCCTGCAGTTGTTTGCTCCAACCATGGAGGACGATCCGGCATTCAAACAGTGGTGGGGTAAGTTCGAGAGACTTGGCGGAAGCCCCGGAGCTGTAAAACTCTCATTCTCATGAATAGCCGGATTGACATTGCCGACATTCTGCCATCGGTTAATGTGCCCTCTCTGGTCATTCATCGAAGAGATGACATTGCGGTAGATGTTGAAGCTGGCAGGCGCCTTGCCGAATTGATGCCAAATGCAAAATATATTGAACTCTCTGGAGTTGACCATATACCGTGGGTTGGCGAAAATTCGAATCAGATTCTCGACGAGATGTCTATATTCCTGACCGGTGATTGGCCACCAATGGAGACTGAACGTATTCTGACCACCGTCCTTTTTACCGACATCGTGGAGTCAACCAAGCGTGTAGTGGGAATGGGTGACCAGCGGTGGCGGAACCTCCTTGAACGTCACCACGACATTGTCCGTGAAGAGCTGAAACGCTTTCGGGGCCAAGAGATCGATACGGCAGGTGATGGATTTTTTGCTATTTTTGACGGACCGGCACGCGCAATTCACTGCGCCTGTGCAATCCGAGAGGCTGTAATGAGTCTTGGAATTTCGATCCGAGCGGGTTTACATACTGGAGAGTGTGAAGTGTCTGCCGGCAAGGTCAGTGGGATCGCAGTTCATATCGGGTCGCGCGTGATGGGGCACGCTGGTCCTGGCGAGGTTCTCGTCTCAAGTACAGTCAAAGACCTGGTAGCTGGATCCGGTCTGCGTTTCATTGATCGTGATGTGTTTACCCTGAAAGGTGTCCCAGGTGAAAGGCGTCTCTATATTGCAGAGCAATGAGTTTGAGGCTGGTTGCCCTTCAGAATAAGCCCAGCCGCAAGGAGACCTCTCTTCCGAAGCCTATAACGAGGGCTTACTGTTGACGCCTTATAAACTCCGTTCCGGACCGGCTTGGGCCTAACAAGGCAGTCCAGGAGACAGCCAGGGCCGAGCCGCTACAAAAATTTGTGCGTAGGCATTTTATTCAACATATACAAAGATCAGTGGAAGCCCTGGCTGCCCCTGACCGCCGGCGTTATCCTGGTTTTATGAGGAGAGAATTTATGAATTTAAGATATACTCTTTCATTTCTACGTATTTTGAAAATACCTGGCCTATATCCCCTTATGAAAGATTGGCAGGCATCCATAAGAATTAATTTTATTTTTGCCGCTTATGAATCGGGCTTATTGAAAGCCCTGAGCCAACCATGCAGTAGGAGGAATTTGGTTGAGAAATTACAAATAAAACGACTGGAACTTTTTGATGCCCTTTTAGAAGTAGGACTCGCTACAAAAGAATTGGCAGTTAAGAATGAAAAATTCTTTATCAAAGGGAAAAGATCTAAAGCTATTGCAAATGCAAACGGAGATATGCTCGCAGCTATCATACAGGCAAGTGTCACATATTACAGCGATGCATATAAAAACGCGGCTGCACGGATGTATGGGGAAGAGCTTGGTGACAATCTTAATGAAATTGGAGAGATAGTTGCTAGATTTTCAAAAATGACGGAGCCAATCATAAAAGATTTCATTGCATCACTTGTACGCGGTAAAAATCATATGTCAATATTAGATGTGGGGTGTGGTTCCGGCTTCTTATTACGGAGTGTTTATGAACTTAACAGTAATGTAAACGGAATCGGCTTGGACATTGATGAAGCAGTTGTTGATCAAGCAAAAAATAACATCAAAACATGGGGGTTGGCAGAGAAATTCGAAATTCATCATGGAAATATATCCAGCTTTTCTGAAAAGGCAGGTCCTTTCGATCTGATTTCATTAATAAATATACTTTACTATTTCAAGGAAGAAGATCGTTTTGATTTAATGAATAATCTTTGTGAAAGGCTAGCCCCTAACGGTATTTTAGTAATTGTGATGAATTTTCATAGTAAGGGGAAGGACGTTGCTGCAGCGAACTTGAATGTGGTTAATAACTCTTTAAAAGGGCTGACCCCTCTTCCGGACATAGATGAAATAAAATCACTTTTGGAACAATGTGGTTTGTCTAAAATCAAAATTCATCAATTCATGCCAGGAAGCTCATTTTTGGGATTAGCCGCTTATAAGGGATAACAACCGCATCAACACGGACTGAGAACTTCCCCAATAAATGTGGACACCAAAAGCTAACTAAAGGAGGGTGTCCCAATGCCAAAGATTAAAGGGCCACGAAAAAGCAACCGATATCCTGATGAGTTTAAGATCAGGGCGGTGAAACTGGCCGACCAACCTGACCTTTTTGCCAAAGATGTTGCCGAAAATCTTGGTATCCATCCGATCATGCTCTATCGATGGCGCAAGGAATATCTCGAAGGCAAATTTAAAGAGGATAAACGCCGTAAGCCGGTCAGCATCGAGGCAACAAAAATGGCGCAGGAGTTGAGAGAATTACAGCAGCTCAAACGTGAAGTTCAAAGGCTTCGAATCGATAACGACCTTTTAAAAAAAACGATAGAATTCAACTCCGAAAAAAGAAACACATCTTCGAATTCATAGATCGGCACAAACAGCAATATGGGGTGACGTTCTTATGCCGAGTCTATGGGGTGTCCAAAAGCGGTTATTACGCCTGGGCAACGCGGTCAGAGAGCTCGCACACCAAAAGGCGGAGGTGTTTAGCAAAACGTATCGTCAGGGTCTTTGAAAACAGCAAAGGACGCTATGGCAGCCCAAAAGTATATCAAGCCCTGCTAAGGCAAGGGGTGCGTTGCTCGGAAAACACCGTCGCCAAGATCATGCGATCCAAAGGCCTGAAAGCCCGGGTCAACCATGTATATGTTCGCAACCCCAAGCTCCACAGATTTTTTGGGCGAATCGGGAATCTGAGGATTGACCAGCCGCCACCTGACCGGATCAATAAGGTCTGGGTTGGCGATTTGACATATATCCGGCGTGGAAAGCGTTTTGTGTACCTGGCCACTGTGATGGATGTGCATTCACGAAGGATAGTTGGCTGGTCCATGGGAGAGCGCAAGAATGTGAATCTGACAAACCGGGCGCTGATGCATGCAATCCGAAAACGGCATCCGCCAAGAGGACTCATTTTTCATAGTGACCGCGGTGTTGAGTATTGTGCATACCGCTATCACGATACACTGGATCGCTATGGCATCACACATAGTGTTAACCGTCCTGGCTGTTGCCAGGATAATGCTCACATGGAATCGTTTTATCACACGATAAAAGGCGAGTTGATTAGAAACAGGGAGTTCAGAAACGGACGTCAATTAAGAAATGAGGTCAAAGGTTACATCATCCATTTTTACAACAAAAAAAGGTTACACTCAGCACTGGGATATTGTTCTCCAATTGAATTCGAACAGCAGACGTGTAACGATAAATACTAGTCCACTTTTTGAGGGGAGCATCATCGCAAAAAGCTGCGCTCGTTCCTCGCTCCGCATTTTGCGCCCGGTGAAGCGGGGCGTTATGTGGTCTATCGTAAGAATTATCATGGCGAAATTCTATGCAGCCAAATACAAAAATTGAATCAACTAATAAACAGAATAAAACCTTTCTTCTAATTTCACTGATATTTCCACTGGTCGGTGCCATAATTTATAAAATTTTCCCATCAACGCTGATAAATTTTATGATTGCCGGTATAATCTCAGCTTTCATAACTATACTTTTCTATTTTGGTTATGCATACCTATATAAAGTGAAAACGGGAGATAATTTCTTTGACAATAATATAATTCTTATTGTTGGAGGAGTTACATTAATCATTCCATATTTCATTTTTTACACATTATTTTCCTTTTTATTATCCGGTTTTGAGATCCCTTTCAGGTAAAAATGTTAAGGCACATAACAAGACGGATGCGCCCGACAGGAGAAACTTGCACGGGTTATCGTTATATTTCTTAGTAGCTCGTAAGGCTATACCGCCTGCAGGCGACCCGGGCCGTTAGGCACTGGAGTGATCGATGCGGAACCGATTAGTTTTAATTTTTCTTGCGTTTTGCATTCTGTTCGTTCAAGCGGACGTGAGTGGACAGGCCTCCGGATCATCAGCCCAAGGCGAACCATTGCAGATTCAAAGCAAATCTTTCGGTTTGTTTGGGTATGCTTTTTCGAGTACGAGTATCAACTCAGAGCTGAATCTAGTAGTCGTCCTGCATGGTGACGCACCACCGCCTTATGAAAATCCCAGTTACCACTACCGCTTCGCTGCCAAGGTGGCAGCTGAGAACAAGAACGTACTCGCTGTTGGGCTTTTAAGGCCCGGATACACTGACCCAACGGGTAATCATTCCGATAAATCTGGCCCGCTGGTTATCCGCAAACGTTAGGAGTCTCAAATATGCCTATAATCCGGATCATCGCTGTGATTCTTGGATCTGCATGGTTTTTACCCGTAAGCTGTACGATTGGGATGATAGCTGGCCCCGGAGTGATCTCCAAAATTGACGCAAGAGAGGTCGAAAAAGGGGAAGAACTCCATCATCAATTCAAGGCTGTAGTTGGTGACGGAATAGCGATGGGCATGTATGAGCTTGAGTCTCTTATCTATCAGGTCAATGAAGTTGAAGATTTCACAATTGATGATAATTCCTATAAGGGAAACCTTTTTTTGGTGCCTGAGACCAGTGGCGGTTTTGAAACTGAATCATCAATATACAGATATCAGGTCATCGAGGACACTGGAGACGAGCAATTAATCGAACTTAGAGAAGAATATAAGGACGGTGATAACACGATATGGAGCCGATACAGAGCACGGCGGACCTCAATTACACCATTGTCAACCAAGATGTACTATTTTGGGTATATGTTCAATGCTATTCCGTATGTATTCGGCGGCACGTTGTCTCTGTTTATCATTGGACGACTACTTTTATTTACATTTGGAGCACCACCAGGTCCAAATGAAAATTCCTAAACAAGCGGCTGGAGTCGGACACGCCTACAGCGCGTCACTCAGCCTCAACATCAGCCCCTTAAAGCATTTTAGGAGATTATTCTGTTTCATTTTTGGATGGCGTTCATTAGGTAATATTGGGACCGGTTTTATATATGGTTCCCTGGGTCTGGCACTATTCGGCGCCATGACTTTTGCAGCAAATACACTGCCGGCTCAACTCTCTCAGCTCTCACTCCCTAAATATAAGCCCACCTCTCCTAAGCGTCTTCAAGAAGCCGAGGGTGATGATTCTAAAACTGATGCTGCGGGTAAAAATTTATTTCTTATCATGTTAATAAGCGCAGCATGTTTAGTTGTGACAGGGTTTTTTCTGAGCCTTTTTTAATTTCATACACCGTTCAGACCGAATGCGCCGGAGGTGCACACGTGTGAGACCTTCGGGGTTCATCGTATCTAAACCCTGGGAGCCTAAATCACGCTGCTGGAAGCAGATGATGAATGAGTTTGGTGGCGCACGTTTATGGAGGGGAGTGCCGCAGATGCAAAGCGTACTGGATGCGATCGAACGCGGGTTAAACAGGCTTCCGTCGCCTCTGCAACGGAAGCCTGGGGGTAGTCGAACGCTACTTGTCTTTGATAAGCATGGTGGAAGGATCCAGAAAAAGGTCCGGCTGGGAGTCTTCCGTTTTTCCGCCTTTTAGAGAAAGAACATTGATTTCCTTGCCGGTCGGCTGAAGCTGGATCGCCGCTTCGAACAGATCGATGACCGGTGACAGGGGAGCCGGAATGCCGTCTCCATCCGGTGCTTCGTGCCGGTGGGAGCGGACAGCGAACCAGCTCCGGAAGTTATTCTCCTTCGCCGAGAGCTTCAAACCGGTAAGCAGATCACGATCCGGCGGCTCGGAGGACAGACCATCGATGATGACCATCTGGGGGGAGAAGATGCCCTGATCAATGAGACCGCTGAGACGCTCGTCGAAAACGGGTACGGAAAAACTTTCGGCCCGGAAGGTCATAATGAAACGATGGGGCAGAATGGTCTCCCATAACTGGTTGATTTGCTGCACGTGGTACTGCTCGGCCAGCAGCCGGAATACTTCCTTGTACCAGAGATCCACCTTTTTAACCGGATCCTCCAGGCTGATATGAAGGACGTTCTTGCCCTCGAGCTGGCTGTTGAGAGCAATCTGTACCAGAAATGCGGTTTTCCCGACCCCTGCGCGCGCCGTGATGGCACCGAATCCGCCGTCCGGCAGCATGTCTTTCCCATTGGGTGCCAGAAGCCGGATTGGATTGCGCAGGATCAGATCGTTTTTCAGCATTTGGAAACTCCTCTCTTTCAGCGAAATGACCGGAGCCGCTTCACTCGGCAGGAACCCCCGCTGGACCGGTTCCGTTGGTGTGACTCCGGTGGCGCGCCCCCGGGTTTCAGTTTTGCATCCCCACGCCGATTACGCAACGTTCTTTTTCTCCGTTGCCGCTTTCTTTTCCAGCTCTTCGGCGACACCCTTCGGCACCTGGCGATAGGTGCCGAACTCCATGGTAAACTGGGCTTTACCCTGGGTCAGCGAGCGCAGGATGGTCGAATAGCCAAACATTTCCGCCATCGGCACTTCGGCTTCGACAACACTCATGACCCCTTCGTCCTGGGACCCTAAAATCATCCCCCGCCGCTGGTTCAAAGACCCCATGACAGCGCCCTGGAACTCGGTGGGGGTTTCCACAACCACCTTCATGATCGGTTCGTGGATCACCGGTCCGGCCTTCGGGTAAACTTCCCTGAAAGCGCCCCTGGCAGCTGCCTGAAAGGCCATCTCCGAGGAATCCACCGAGTGGGATGCCCCGTCGTTCAGGACGATCTTAATGCCGGTAACCGGGAACTCCATCTTCGGGCCTTTTGCCAGACACGCGCGAAAACCCTTCTCACAGGCCGGAATATATTGGGTGGGAATCGCACCGCCGCGGATCTGGTTCTCAAAGACGAACTCCTCTCCGTCAACCGGCTCCATGTATCCGGCCACACGGCCGAATTGCCCGGCACCGCCGGTCTGCTTTTTGTGGGTGAAATTGAACTCGGCCAGCCGTGTGATGGTCTCCCGGTACCGCACCCGGGGCATGCCGGTGGTGACATCTGCATCATACTCCCGGTGCATCCGCTCCACGTAGACCTCCAGGTGGAGCTCACCCATGCCTTCAATGATGGTTTCACCGGTTTCATCATCCGCATACGTCCGGAACGTCGGATCTTCTTTGGAAAACCGGTTCAAGGCCTTGCTCATATTGATCTGTGCCTTGCTGTCGCTGGGAACGATCGCCAGGGAAATCACCGGGTCCGGTACATACATGGAGGTCATGCTGTAACGAATTTCCGGAGACGTAAAGGTATCTCCCGAAGCACAATCGATACCGAAAAGGGCACCGATATACCCGGCACTAATTCTCGTGATGTCTTCCATCTGATCGGCATGCATGCGGACCAGACGACCGACCTTGACTTTTTTCCCGGTCCGGACATTGATGATGGTATCGCCTTTTTCAAGCTTTCCCTGATAGGCACGGATATAGGTTAATTGTCCGTATTGCCCGTCCTCGAGCTTAAACGCAAGGGCGACCGTAGGAAGATTATCATCAGCCAGCAGGGTGACCGGCGCTTCATCCCGTTCCATGTCCAGGGCTTCGTTTTCGACATCCGTTGGTGCCGGCAGCAGCCGCGTAACGGCATCCAGAAGTGGCTGCACGCCTTTGTTTTTATAGGCGGAGCCCATGAAGACCGGTGTCAGCTTCCGTGTCAGCGTGCCCCGGCGAACAGCCTCCAGCAGCATATCTTCCGGAATGTCCCTCTCATCGAGGACGGCTTCGGTCAGTTCATCGGAATACATCGTGGCCGCATCGATCAATTCATCGCGTTTGGTCATCGCATCGTCGACCAGAGAATCCGGAATATCTTCGATCCGTATCGACTCGCCGTTGGGACCGTCAAAGTAGATGGCCTTCATGGACACCAGGTCGACCACCCCTTGATGATCGGCCTCGAGACCGATCGGCAGCTGCATGGCCACCGCATTGTGCCCCAGTTTTTCTTTCAACTGACGGATCACCCGGTCCGGATCGGATCCGCTGCGGTCGCATTTGTTGATAAAGGCGATACCGGGGACCTTGTAGCGCTTCATCTGTTGATCGACGGTGATCGATTGGGACTGGACACCTGCAACCGCGCACAACACGAGAATCGCGCCATCGAGCACCCTTAGGGAGCGCTCGACCTCGATGGTGAAGTCCACGTGTCCCGGCGTATCGATAATGTTGATTTCGTGGGTGTTCCATTCGCAATAGGTGGCAGCCGATGCAATGGTGATCCCGCGCTCTTTTTCCAACTCCATGGAATCCATGGTCGCCCCCACACCATCTTTCCCTTTTACATCGTGGATGGTGTGGATGCGCTGGGTGTAGTACAGAATCCGCTCGGTCAGTGTTGTTTTGCCGGAATCAATATGGGCGCTGATGCCGATGTTGCGCACATTCTGAATCTGTTCTTTCATGGTTTGTCGCTTCGTTAAGTCCTGTAAAATCGAATTCAGCAGACGGTAAGGCCCGGGGCTCGGTTTCCGTCCTAAACGGTTCGGATAAAAAAAATCCCTCACTGGGCGTCTGTCTACTCGATGGGGATTTTTGTGGCACACAGTCAACAAAAACCAAGTGGAATAAAGGTGAATTCGAGTATTGTCAACACTTTTTTCGCACTCGCGAACCCTGAACGGAACATGGGAGGGGGCATGACTTTCATATCCGGATCCCGGTGTTTTTGGATTGAACCTCAGGAAAACTTAGGATATCGATGCATCGTATTGAGGAGGGACCCCTGTGAAACGCAATACCGGAGACGGCACCGGACTCCACCAGAGACTGTCTTGGTTGCGGCCTGGATTACACGCGGCCTGGCCGATCTGCCTGGGGTATATACCCATTGGACTGGCGTTCGGGGTATTGGCCCAAAAAGCGGGACTGAATGTTCTGCAAATCGGTCTCATGTCAATTCTGGTCTTTGCCGGATCCTCACAGTTCATTGCCGTATCGCTCCTGCAGTCCGGGGCCGGCGCGCTCGCCATCATTTTGACGACCTTTGTGGTAAATCTGCGCCATGTCCTGATGAGTTCCGCCGTTTCTGTCTTTACCGGCGGTTCCGGAAAACGAATTTTGGCACTGTTTGCCTACGGCGTGACCGACGAGAGCTTCGCTGTAAACATGGCAAAGTTCAGGGAGGGATCCTGGGGCCTCCGGCCCGCCCTGGTGGTGAACCATACCGCCAATACCGTCTGGATCTTGAGCACGATGGCCGGAGGGCTTGGCGGCCAGTTTATCCCCGCCGGTGCCTTCGGGATCGATTATGCCCTCGTTGCCATGTTCATCATTCTGCTCGTCATGCAGATACGATCGCGGCGGCATTTGTGGGCAGCCGTCCTGGCCGGTATTTCGGCCACGCTTTGGTCCCTATGGGTTCCTGGAAATTCGTACGTGATTGTCGGATCGGTTTTCGCAGCGAGTGTGGTGACGGCAATCCCGCGGAACGATCGGGGCGTCTCCGGACGGTCCGATCAGAAGCCTGTAAATTAGAACATGGGAGGGGGTATTCTCCATGCTTGATGGGAAGTATCTGTTTATCGTGGTCGGAATGGGACTGGTTACCTATCTCCCGCGCTGGCTGCCTTTGGCGTTGCTTTCCAACAGGCGTCTGCCCGGGGTTGCGGAGGCGTGGCTGGATCTCATACCGGCAGCGATTCTCAGCGCGCTGTTGGTACCGGTGTTGATTACCGGTGGACAGCCGGTGCGGCTGGACCTTATGAGGATAGAATTCTGGGCGGCGATTCCAACGTTTGTGGTGGCTGTCGTTACCCGATCGATGGGTGTGACGGTGGTTCTGGGGATGTTGCTCTTCTGGTCATTGAAGCAATTCGTTTAACCGGAGCAGTGGAGGGGAATATCCGATGCCGGATTCGGTATAAACGAAAGGAGCGGTGCTTCGCCCGATGAGCGGCAGCGCCGCGTTTCATAAAATCGTGCAACGATGTTATTTGAAGTTGTACTGAATCGATCCGGACAGGCTATTGAAGGTGCCATAACGGCCATCGATATTAAAGAGCAGTTTCCTCGTCACGTACACGTCCACTCCGCCGTATACCCCAAACGGCGTATCTTCATTCAGCTCGTCCAGGTAGGTGAGCGATGCCGGCACCGGGGAAACGGGCACGAGCGGTTTACGTTCGGTTTCCTCGTGGTAGACGGAATACGACCCGCCCACGTATGGGGCCCACCGAACAAATCGCATGCCGGCCTCCAGGCGTCCGGTAACTTCATACCAATCGGATTCCTTTTTCCACTGGCCGCCCTGCTCAGACGTAAACTCCGTCTCCAATTCGCCGATGAGAAAATCTCCCTGGGCCGCGAAAAAAAACCCTCCCTGGCCGGTATTGAATGGACGAACGTATTCGAACCTGCCGCCGCCGCCGAACACCGGTCGCGGCGTTGCCGATTCATCATAGGCCACCCCGACATCGGCGAAGAGATCGAATCGATCGACCACACCGTACCGGAGGCGCAGCATGTCACGATGCATCGTTGTGTCGAAATCCAGACCTTGAAGAGAACTGACCGGAACATCTGTGATCGTTCCGTTAACGCGCGAGCGACGTGATTCAATGTTCGTCTGATATTCACCATAGACGTGGCTGTAGGCAAGTCCAAGCACGCCTTTTCCAAGATTGCGTCCGGTTCGAATACGCCGGGGCTCCGGTGTCTTTTTGGTTTTCTGAATGTCGATATCGCGTTGCGGTTCAGCTTCTGCAACAGGCGGAGGTGCCGGTGTGGGCGGTTCCTCGCGGGCCACCTCCGGCGGTGTCACTTCCTCGCCGGGTGGCGGTTCGGCCGGGACGGTGACGGCGGGTTCTGCTGTTGTCGCCGGCGGTTCAGCCACCGGACGTGGGGATGGCGTTACCACCACCGGCATACTCCCCGGAAACGGCTCGGAAGATGCAATAACAAACGCATCCTCGATCAGGATCCCTTGCTTCCGTATGGGCAGTCGGACCGCATCCGCCTCGGGCCATGTGGCGAAGGGTCCAACAAAAACCGTGTAGGCGTATCCCAGCGTCGCGCTTTCCGCTCCGCGCACAACCACACGTGTTGTGTGGGCGGATATCTTCTGTTTCAGACGATCGGCATTCTCTTTTACTTTAAATGTCCCGACCTGAAGGTAATAGTATTTCCCATTGGAAGCGAGGGTAGAAGAAGGGATCACGTAACACAGGGACAAACAAAGGAGGAAGAAAAAACCAAGGAAGCCGCGGAATCCGGTGTGTTTCCAATTCATAAGCAACCCCGATGAATGGTTGAGGTTACGTCTGTATACCGGTGAACGATTCCGTTGTCAAGATATTATGAAAAGATGTCAACGTGTTAGACCCCCCCCCGGATTCAAACCCATCGGGCATGGGCAATCCGTCGGTGTTTCTATGTTGTCTGATACGGTGCCCATGTCACATCGGCATCGGGTTACCGGGATCGACGGCCTTTTTTGAAACGTCGGGTCAGGGGCCGGTTTCGAAGCAGGATATACGTTGCGCCGGCCCCGCCATCACAAAGGCGGGCGCTGGAAAATGCCGCCACCCACTTGCGCCAGGGGCCTCTGGTCAGCCAGTGGTGCACCTTTTCCTTGAGGACCGGTTTTTCCTTTGATGACAATCCCCGTCCGTGGATGACCAGAAGTCCCTGTTTCCCGGAACGCCGGGCGTCCTTCATAAACTCCCCAAAGGACTCCTCGGCCTGGGCCGATGTCTTGCCGTGGAGGTCCAGGTGAGCCTGAATGGCAAATTCACCGTTATGAAGCCGGGCGGCCATGTTCGGAGGCACGCAGGGGCCGGTGCCCTCCATGTATTCGGAGGTGTCCGATACCCTGAACCCCCGGCCGTTATGAATCAGCTCCCGAAGTCGACGGTCGGATTCGGAATCAAGGGGTTCCGGAGGGGAAGGGGATAACGGCGGGTCTGGATGCGCGACAGTCCTGTTCTTCGATCGCAATGGCATTACATCCGACATCTCTTTTTCAAACAGTCGATTGTCATCATCCGGCGATGGGCTGTCTGTCGATGGGCGAGCAGCACTCTCAACCGGGTCCGTATCCTCGAGAACGATAGACCGGCTCTGCAATAGCTTTTTAAGATCCTTAAAAGGGCGGTTTCGATCGAAACGGTCAGGCGAAGGCATGCCCACCTCCATCGATATCGGGTTTTACGGATGGCCCGGACCCGGGCACCATCAAGCGCCCTGCAAATCATATAATCGGTCCATTGGCTTGTCAAAGAGGGGATTGCCGATGTATGAGTTGATCTGGCGGAAACACATCCCCGGCCCCACTCTGCCAGGCGAGGATCGGGATTCAACGGAACAGGTCAGACGATCATGGATATAAAGGAATACTGCCCCGAGAAATGGTTTACTGCCGAAGAAGCGGTAGCTAAGATTCAGAACGGCAGCCGGGTGTTTATCAGCACCGGTTGCGGAGAACCGCAGCATCTGATTCGGGCCATGGTCCAGGACATTTCCCTGCAGGACATCATGATCTATCAGATGCTTTCCTCAACCCTGGCCACGTTTGTCGATGAGCCATCCTTTCTTAAACGTTTTTCTCTCAAGCTGTTTTTTATCAGCGCCCGGATTCGAAAGGCGGCATTTGAGGGAAAGATTGATTACATCCCGGCCTATCTTTCCCAGATACCCGCGCTTTTCAAGAGCCACCGCATCGGGCTGGATGTCGCATTGATCCAGGTCAGCTTACCGGACCGTTATGGATATTGCAGTCTCGGGGTATCCGTGGACATTACACGCTCCGGAATGGATCATGCAGAGATGGTGATTGCCCAGGTCAATCCGCGTATGCCCCGCACCTGGGGCGACAGCTTTGTTCATCTGGATGAGATCGACTACCTGGTCATGCACGATGAGCCCCTGGTGCAGGACCTTCCCCAGGACAAGGATCCGGAGGTGGCACGCCGGATTGGATTCTATGTGTCTCAGCTCATCGATGACGGGGCCACTCTGCAGGTCGGATTCGGCAACCTGCCGAATGCGATCCTTCCGTATCTAAACTTCAAAAAAGACTTGGGCCTGCACACGCAGGTGATCACCGACGGTCTCATTCCCCTCTTCGAGAAGAAAATCATCACCAACCGCAGAAAAAGCCTGTTACCTGGACGTGCCGTGGCCTCCCTGTGCATGGGCACGGACCGATTGTATCGGTACGTGGATGACAATCCCATGTTTTATTTCCGGTCCTCCGAGTTCGTGAATGACCCGCTTGAAATTGCACGAAACGATCATCTCATATCGATCAGCTCGGCCCTGGAGGTCGATCTTACCGGCCAGGTCTGTTCCGACTCGATGGGATATCTGTTCTACAGCGGCATCGGCGACCAGGTCGATTTTCTCAGGGGCAGCGCGATGTCCAAAGGTGGATTCTCCATCGTTGCGCTGCCGTCGACCGCCCAGAACGGCTCGGTTTCCCGGATCGTACCCCATTTGAATGAGGGTGCCGGTGTGGCGACCACCCGGGGTGATGTTAATTTTGTCATTACCGAATACGGTATTGCCGAACTCATGGGAAAATCCATTTCCCAGCGGGTGATGGAACTGTCACAGATCGCCCATCCAAAATTCCGAAAAGATCTGGTGGGAGTCGCGAAAACACGGCACTACATTTTCGCCGATCAACTGCCCCCCTCCCAGGCCGACCTGCTGTTTTTGGAAAACTACAAGAGCGCTCTCACCCTGAAAAACGGCAAGACAATCGAGTTTCGGCCGCTTTTGCCGTCGGATGAATTCGCCTATCGAAACTTTTTCTATTCACTTCAGGAGAAGTCCATATACCTGCGCTTCTTTCAGAACAAGAAACTCTTTTCCCACGAGATCGTTCAGAAGCATTGGGCCAGTGTCGATTACAGAAAAAACATGTCTCTCATTGGACTCTTTCAGCGGCATGGGCACAAGGAAATCATGGCTATCGCCTCGTACGCCGAGGAATCCAATACTCGCGCGGAAGTTGCGTTTGTCGTGAGGGAGGATTTCCAGAACATGGGCGTGGCCGGTTATCTTCTCGGGGTACTCCACCGGATCGCGGAAGAAAATGGATATACGGGATTTACCGCTGCAGTGCTGGCAGAAAATGCCTCGATGCTGCATGTGTTCAAGAAACGGTATCCGGATGCGGAGGTGCTTCAAGAGGGTAGCGAAATCACGCTCATTATGGAATTTTCGGCGGCTGCGGGCGAAGGGTCTCCCACGACGCGCCATGAACGGTTACCGGAGTGATGCACATTGACTCCGAGCAGTGGCGCCGTTATCTTATCCGGGGCGCCGAGACGTTGGGTCTTGCGCTGTCCGACGCAGAGGCGGCATCCATGGCCCTTCATGCCCGGGAATTGCTCGTCTGGAATCGAAGGACCAATCTGACCCGATTGATCCGTCCAAAACCCATGGCAGAAAAGCACTATCTCGATTCCATCCTGCCGATGCGCTGGATTCCCGATACCGCAAGTATTCTAGACGTTGGTTCCGGTGGCGGGTTTCCGGGAATTCCGCTTAAAATTGTGATCCCCTCGTCCAAGGTGATGCTGGTGGATGCCTCTCGTAAAAAAGTGACGTTTATGAATCATGCCTTGCGGACCCTGAACCTTAATCAGATCCGCGCGCGTCATATGCGGGCGGAATCGATTGACCGAAAGGATGCCGACTGCCCGCCGGGCGGATTCACGGTGATCATCAGCCGGGCGCTGACGTCTCTGGAGCGATTTGTATCGATGGCCTTGCCATTGCTTGCCGATGATGGCATGATCATTGCGCTAAAGGGAACGGGACAATCGGTCGAGGCCGAGTTGTCCGCCCTGAACCAACAGCTCCCCCCAGATACCCTCGAGCGGTTACCATCAATTCAAACGGCACGCTATCGACTGCCATATAGCGGTGCAGAGCGGTCGATAATCCTGTTTGGCAGGCAGTGATATGGGCCGACGCACCGCCACCGTCGGGCGGAAACAATGGCTTTCCAACCATCGAAACCATAAAAGGAGGCAAACCAATGGCACAAAAATGGGTCTATTTGTTCGGTGAACTCGATAAGGCCGAGTCTTACGCAGGTGGAGATTGGGAAGATATTCGTACGCTGTTCGGCGGCAAAGGGGCCAATCTGGCCGAAATGACCCGTATCGGTATACCGGTGCCTCCCGGGTTTACCGTGACCACGGAGGCCTGCAACGCTTACCTGGCTTCCGGTGGGCGGTTTCCGGATGGTATGTGGGAAGAAATTATCGAAGCCCTGAAGAGCGTGGAAACCGCGGCAGGAAAGACCTTCGGGGATCCGGAAAACCCACTTCTGATCTCATGCCGGAGCGGGGGTAAATTTTCCATGCCGGGGATGATGGATACGGTCCTGAACATCGGGTTAAACGATGAAACGGCGTCCGGCCTGGTCAAGCTGACCGGTGATGAGCGATTTGTGTATGACGCCTACCGGAGATTGATTCAGATGTTCGGCAGCGTCGTGACAGGGGTGCCGGATGACGCATTTGAGGAGGTTCTGGAAGCGGCGCGACATGCTGCGGGCGTGACCAGTGATTCGGATCTGGATGCCGAAGCCTGGAAAGCGGTGACCCGTCAGTTCAAGACCATTTTTCGCCGCCAGTCCCATCACAACTTCCCAATGAACCCGCTGGACCAGCTCCGGATGGCGACAGAGGCGGTATTCAAGAGCTGGAACGGCAAGCGGGCGGTGGACTACCGGAACGCCGCCGGCATTTCCCATGATCTGGGCACTGCCGTAAATATCGTCACCATGGTGTTTGGCAATATGGGTGAAGACAGCGCCACCGGCGTCGCCATGACCCGCGATGGTTCCACCGGCGAGAAAAAGATTGAAGGCGATTACCTGACAAATGCCCAGGGCGAAGACGTGGTCGCCGGGATTCGACTGACCAAGGACATTTCCCTGATGAAAAACGAATTTCCGGAAGCCTATTCGGAATTCGAAGATATTGCTGAAAAGCTGGAGATTCATTACCGTGAAATGCAGGATGTGGAGTTTACCATAGAAAAGGGAAAACTCTGGATGCTCCAGACCCGCGACAGCAAGCGAACCGCCCAGGCAGCGGTCCGGATCGCCGTAGACATGGCCGATGAGGGGCTGATCTCCCGGCAGGAAGCGGTGCAGCGGGTGGCTCCCGAACAGGTGGATTTTTTTCTCCATCCCCAATTTTCACAGGAGGCCATCAAACGCGCGACAGACTCCGGCGATTTCCTCGCCCGGGGACTGAATGTATCCCCCGGGGCCGCCTGTGGCGTTGTGGCCATGGATGCGGATCTTGCCGAGAGCTGGTCGAAAAATGAGGGGAAGGACGTGATCATGGTCCGTCCGGAGACCAAGCCTGACGATGTTCATGGGATGCTTGCGGCAAACGGCATCCTGACCAGCCGGGGTGGGCGCACCAGCCATGCTGCGCTGGTGGCGAGGCAGTTTGGTAAACCCGCGGTGGTGGGTGTGTCGGAAATGAAAATTGATATGGGTAAGCGGCAGATCGCGGTCAAAAACCTGATCGTCAAAGAAGGCGACTGGGTATCCATCGACGGGACCGCCGGCGAGGTCTTCAGAGGCCGACTGGAAACCCGGATCCCGGATATCCAGGATCCCTGGCTGAAGAAGCTGTTGAAATGGGCCGACGGGTTTCGACAGCTGGGCGTCTGGGCCAATGCCGACTATCCCGAAGATGCAAAACGGGCAAGAGAATACGGGGCACAAGGGATCGGGTTATGCCGGACCGAGCACATGTTTTTTGAATCGGATCGGCTGCCCCATGTCCAGAAGATGATCATGGCCGATTTGCCCATCGAACGGCAAGAGGCCCTGAGAGTGCTGCTGCCGTTTCAGCGAGAAGATTTCATGGGACTGTTCCGGGTCATGGACGGGCTTCCGGTGATCATCCGGCTAATCGATCCCCCGCTCCACGAATTCCTGCCGAATCATGCCGATCTACTAAAAGAACTGGGGGACCTGAAAATCAGGCTTCAGCATGCAGCCACCCTGGAGGCCATCGATACGATTATCAAGGAGGTTCGGACAAAGGAACAGATCTTGAACCGGGTGGAGAGTCTCCACGAGGCCAATCCCATGCTCGGTCTTCGCGGCGTTCGGTTGGGCATCCATATCCCGGAGCTAACCGTGATGCAGGTGCGCGCTATTTTTGAAGCTGCTTGTCTGGTCAGCAAGGAAGGCCTCAGCGTCCATCCCGAGGTGATGATACCCTTGACCAGTCACGTCAATGAACTCAAACGACAGCGTCAA
Source organism: Olavius algarvensis associated proteobacterium Delta 3 (assembly GCA_903231505.1). Taxonomy (GTDB): domain Bacteria; phylum Desulfobacterota; class Desulfobacteria; order Desulfobacterales; family CAFBRK01; genus CAFBRK01. The sequence goes on from CAFBRK010000283.1 coordinate 115,986, forward strand.
ATCCTGGAAAAGGAGGCCCTCCGGGTGATGACGGAACAAAACATAGAGATCGCCTATAAGATCGGTACCATGATCGAGATACCAAGGGCGGCCCTGACCGCAGATCAAATTGCCGCGCATGCCGAATTCTTTTCATTCGGGACCAACGATCTGACTCAAACCACGTTCGGAATATCCCGGGATGACGCCGAGGCCGGATTCCTTATCGAATATCTTGAAAACGAAATTTTGCCTTCGAATCCCTTTGCCACTCTTGACAGGGATGGGGTCGGTGAGTTGATGGAGACTGCGCTTAGCAAGGGGCGGAAGGTGAAGCCGGATCTGGAGTGCGGAATATGCGGCGAACATGGGGGAGATCCCGATTCCATCCGTATCTGTCACCAGCTGGGGCTCAATTATGTGTCCTGTTCGCCATTCCGGGTCCCGGTAGCCCGCCTGGCGGCCGCGCAAGCGTCACTCTCTCAAATGGCTCCCGAATGATGATGGGGCGGAATTGCCAAAACCTATTAAATCTGGTACATTAGCTATGATTTTAGGGCGTTTAAATGGACCCGCCATGAGGGAGGAGCATCTTTGGAATATGCATTAGATCAATCTCAGCTCGAAGCCATCGAGGACATCATCCGACAGGAATTCATCGAACTCGGCGTCCACTGCACCTGTCTGATTGACATGGCCGGCAATATCGTCGCCAATCTGGACGACGGAAAAACAAGTTTCGATGTGTATTCGCTGGCCGCTCTTGCCGCCGGAAACTTCGGCGCTGTGAGTGCCATGGCGAATATGGTCGGAGAACAGGAATTCTCCCTTCTATTCCACAAGGGCAAAACAGAAAGCATTCACTTTAGCAAGGTCACGGACGAATTCTTGCTGATTACCATTTTTGGCAAAGAGACTTCTCTGGGATTTTTGCGTCTTAAAGTTGCCGAAGCGGTTAAGAAATTTGAAAAAATACTCGGATCCTAACAGGATGCTTTTTGGTATGCATCTTTTCGGATGCTCTCCGGCGGGATCTGCTCGACAATGGATGAGAGGAACTGAGAGTGGCTTTCATTAATCTGAAGAAGAAGGAAGTTCAAGCAAAAATAGTGTATTATGGGCCGGGTCGGGGTGGTAAGACAACCAACCTGGAACATATTCACAAAACCTTCCGGGATCGGATCTCTTCTGAAATGGTGGCGATTAAAACCCACGGGGACCGGACCCTGTTCTTTGATTTTCTGCCGTTCGATATCGGTCAGATCAAAGGCTACGATGTGCGCCTACAGATCTACACGGTACCGGGACAGGTCAAATACGATGCCACCCGGCGATTGGTGCTTCGAGGGGTCGACGGGCTTGTCTTTGTGGCCGATTCCATGCAGCTCCGTCGGGAGAAAAACATGGTTTCCCTGAAAAATGCCGAAGATAATCTAAAGCTGTACAAAAAGGATATACACAAGATTCCTTTGGTCCTTCAGTACAACAAGCGAGATCTTGGTGAGCAGGGGATACCGGTGTTGACGGTTGACGAACTGGAAAAAGACCTGAACTCCGATTTACAGGTACCCTATTTCGAGGCCAGTGCCCTGATCGGTGAAAATGTTGTCGAAACACTGAAAAAAATCATTTCCCTAACCATGGCATCGCTGTCCAAAGAGCTTGAATAGGAGGTACTCGCGTGCCCGGCAACGAGAATGACCAGAGCCAGGAAGAATTTGACAGCCTGCTGGACGATCTTCTGTCTGAAGATGCCGCTTCGAGCGAGGCGGCAGATCGGGAAGAGGATCCGGAAGAGAATCCGTTGCGGGATCTGAAGGCCACTCTGCTGGCCGTGGATTGGGAGATCAATGACGAGCTCATGGAGGCAATGCTGCTTCACGCCGAGAAGCTGAAGGAGACGTTTGAAAACAACAGGATCAACCAGTTATTTCTACAGTTGCTGCAAGCCGTCGGTAAATACATTAAAACCCAAAAAGCAAATGCACATCCGGACGCCATCAAGCTTCTCAGCTCGATCTACACGGGACTTGAAATCGTATCCATGGCCGAAGGTATGACGGATGCCGAAAAGCAAAAGATATTAAAAATCGAAGTGGACCGCTTTAAATCTCTCAAAGCAAAGGTCGCCAAGCGGGACAACGAAAAAAAATCTCCGGAGCTTCCTGCCGATACGGCACGCAACCCGCGAATCACGGGCGATACCGGAATGGATGAAGTGGTACAAACCGCTTTGGCAACGATTCGAAAAGAAATCACGGATCTCATCCGGGCAGAGTTTGAGACCCTTCGAACGCAGCTCAAATCCTTGAAATCATGAAAACGCCTTCTTTCCGAGATCTGTTTGAAAACGTGCCGCTTGACTTTATCAGATCTCTTGATGATATGCCTGTCGGCATTTATCGATCCTCTCTCGAAGGGAAGCTGGTGGCAGCCAACAAAGAACTGGCCCGGATATTCGGATTCGACTCTTTGGAAGAATTTATGGAATATCCGCTTGTCAACCTCTACCGCGACAAGAAAGACCGTGGTGCCTTCATCGCTGTGCTCAGCGAGAAGAGATTCATTGAAGATCTGCACCTGGCCTTCTACCAGAAAGGCGGAAGCCCCATTGACTGCATGGTAACCGCCTGCGGCGTCTTCGATAGGGACAACGAACTTATCTATATCGACGGCATCATTCGGGATATTACCCAGGAAAAGGTCGAAAAAAAAGCAAACTCACGCCACCATAGGCTTCGGGGAGTACAGCAAATGGCGGGCGGTATCGGCCATCAGCTAAACCAGCCCCTGACGGTTCTAAACAACCTGATTTCCGAATTGATGACCACTCCCGAGACCCCGGAATCCAGCAAGAATGCTCTGAAAAAAATCCAGGAACAGGTTCGGAGACTAAACGACATTGCCCAAAAGATTCAAAATATCAAGCACGTCGAAATGATGGATTATGTCGCCGGAGTACAGATTGTGGATATCGACAGATCGTTCTAGCCCGAGCATGCCATGAAAGACTTCCGGCACTGAAATATCGTTTGATCGCAACACCCCAGAGGCGATGCTATGAATAAAAAAGTGCTCGTCGTCGACGATGACAGGGAAATGTTGGAGGCCATCAAGGAAGAGTTGAGTTCCTACAGTGACAAGTTTTCGGTCGCAACGGCGGATAACGGTACCAAGGCGATCGAACGGCTCGGAGCGGAAAATTTCTCGCTGGTTGTCACTGATTTGAAAATGCCGGGTCTGGACGGATTCGGCCTTCTGGCCCATATCGTCGATAAGTATCCGGATATCCCGGTGGTCATCATCACCGGCTTTGGCACTCCGAAAATGAAACAACTGGCCCGCGAGGGGGGTGCGGTAAGCTATATCACCAAACCGTTTCTTGTCGACAATCTGGCCCGAAAAATCATCATGACCCTGGGGAAAGAGTCCGATGGTGGATCGCTCCATGGCGTGTCCGCCGGTGTCTTTCTGCAACTGGTTGAATTGGAGGAGCGTACCTGTACCGTTCGGCTGACCACCCGAAAAACAAAGGATCAAGGGGTTCTGTGGTTCAGGGAAGGAAAGCTTCTGGATGCCCGGTTCGGCAATCAGACGGGTCTTGATGCCGCTTATGTCATTCTATCCTGGACAGACGTCACCCTGACCATTCAGAACCGGTGCCCGAAAAACGCCGACTATATCCAGCAAGACCTCCAGGCTGTTCTCCTGGAGGCCATGCGCTTGAAAGATGAAGACAAGCCGGAGAATGGCGTAAACGCAGAGTCCACGGGGAACACAAGGGGCAAAACGGAATAGGAGGCAACCGGCCATCCAGCACGGCATCGGGTTGGAAGCGGAGCGGACCACCCGAATCCAGGGAAAGACTGAGCATTCTGGTCCGTATCTTGCGTGATGTGATGGCGTCTTTCATGGAGTTTGTCGGATAATTACGACATCCCCGGTAGATATTCAATAATATAAACGATTTTGGATAGATCGTGCGATATCTGGAAAACATGGTATTCTGACGGGCGATACGACCGGGACAACAAAAGAGACAGTATGGCTTCCAATCGGGAGGTCCATGGGGCGGATTTTCACAGAGATTGACGTTTGATGAGGTACAGTTATCAGACCGCACCTTCAAACCATTAACCTGATGAAAAAGGCGATGAATCATGAGCACGGATGTCGCTTCTAAAATCAAAGAGGCCGAAGTCTACCATTCCATGGGACTTTATGTCGAGTCCCTGAATGTGTACGAAGATATACTGGAACGCCTGCCCGACGGGGACAACTCCGGACGGCAGAATGTCCAGGAGAAGATTGAAGCCCTCCAGAAACAGATCAAGTCCCTGGAGGATGACACCCAGACGTCGATTTCCACAGACGACCTCGATATCATTAAAAAGGCCCTTTCGGCCGATGACAATCTGCCGGGGCTTCATGACAGCGCAAATGCCTTCAAGGAATTGGGACTCTACAGCGAAGCGGTGGGTGAATATGAGAATCTTCTAAAGCTTGGCTACGACCCGGAAAAATTCCTGAGGGATTTTGTCGATGCATATCTCCGGGTCCAGACGGCCAAAGAAGTGACCCAGCGGATCAGTACCGCCATCAAGGAGAGGGACGGCGATGCTGAAGAAAACGCGAAGTTGCTGTTTCTTCTCGGCACCGAGATGGAAAACCGCAACCACACCAACTCGGCCATGGAGCTTTACCAAGCGGTTTCCAAGAAGGACCCGAAGAATCAGGATTTTCAAAAACGTCTGACAAACTTGAAGGCCAGTTTTTCGAGTGGATCCCGTTACGATTATCTGCTGAATCAAAAGATGGTGACCACCGATCAGCTCAAAAAGGCGCTCGAGATGTCCAAAAAAATGAAAAAAAGCGTCGAGACCATCCTCATCGAACAGTTCCGCATCACCAAGGAGAATATCGGAGAATCCCTATCTCTCTACTACGGTTGCGCTTTCAAATCCTATGACAGTGCCGTTGCCACGCCTGTGGAACTCATTCAGAATCTGAAGCAGCAATTTTTGATTCAGGAGAGCTGGGTCCCTTTATCCTGGGATAAATCCGGCGTTGAAGTGCTTGTGGACGACCCCAAGGATCTGAACAAGACGGACAACATCCGCTCGTTGATCCGGTCAAAGATAAATGTGTCCGTTGCCATTCGGGAAGATATCGAGGCCTACATACGGCTCTTTTTTGACGCAAAACGCCAAGACTTCGCGACCTCCGAAGGCGAGAACCAGGAGGATGAGTTCGATCTGATCCCGGACATCTCGTTTGAGGAGGAAGAAGACGCCTATGAAGACGATTATGACGAGATCGATGAAGCGTCGGGAAAAGTGGTCAAACTGGTCGACCAGGTTCTGGTGGCGGCCTATCGCCAGAGTGCGTCGGATATTCACATAGAACCGTCCCCGGTCACAAAGGCCACGAACATCCGATTCCGTCTGGACGGCGTCTGCCAGGAATATCTGCAGGTTCCCAACACCATGGCCAAAGGGATCTTGTCGAGAATCAAGATCATGTCCAGCCTGGACATTGCCGAGCGAAGGCTCCCCCAGGATGGCAAAATCAAATTTAAGAGAAAAGGCTTGGACTCATTTGAACTTCGGGTTGCCACCCTTCCCACCGCCGGCGGATTCGAGGATGCCGTCATGCGGATCCTGGCCAAGGCCGGGGCCATGAAGATGGACGAAATGGGTCTCAGCCAGCGGAACCTTAGCGTTCTGAAGAGTATCATTGCAAAACCGTACGGACTCGTTCTTGTTGTCGGACCGACCGGTTCCGGGAAAACCACTTCTCTTCACGCGGCCCTGGGACACATTAATAAGCCGGGAGTCAAGATCTGGACGGCCGAGGACCCGGTTGAAATCACCCAGGCGGGGCTGCGGCAGGTGGAAGCCAAGCCGAAGATCGGCCTTGATTTTGCCCGCATCATGCGCGCGTTTCTCCGTGCCGACCCGGACATCATCATGATCGGCGAGATGCGGGATCATGAAACAGCCTCCATCGGTGTTGAGGCGTCCCTTACCGGACATCTGGTCTTTTCGACCCTGCATACCAACAGCGCACCGGAAACTGTCACGCGATTGCTGGATATGGGGCTAAATCCCCTCAACTTCTCGGATGCCTTTCTGGGTGTTATGGCCCAGAGACTGGCACGTCGTGTGTGCAAGAGCTGCCGGGAGGAGTTTCATCCGTCGGAGGAAGAATTCGAAGAGATCGTGAATGATTACGGAAAAGAGCAGTGGGAAAGAACCGGCATCGAATACAATACAGATTTAAAACTATACAAGCCGGCTGGATGTTCGGAATGCTCCAATGTCGGATACAAGGGCCGGTTGGGCATCCATGAGCTGATGGAAGGAACAAAGCCCATCAAACGGATGATCAAGAAGGCAGAAAGCACCGAAGCCTTATTTGCGCAGGCCACCGAGGAAGGCATGAACACGCTGAAACAGGACGGTGTGCTCAAGGCCTTCGATGGCATTACGGATGTGAATGAGATCCGGCGGATCTGTATCAATTAGGTACTGGATATTCGGTACTGGATATTCGGTATTGGGTATTCGGTATTGGGTATTCGGTATTTGAAATATGGGTTCTGGATTTTGGGTGGTTGCCCGCTTGCGCGTATAGCGCAGGCGGGTTTGAATTTGGAACAAAGGTAATAAGGGAAGACCCTGAACACTCCAGCAAAATAAGAAAAGGGCGAAGCTGTAGTCAGGTGCTACAATTTAAAGCATGGAAGATAACGCGGGAGGCGTAAAAATGCTACATTCCCGGATACCCAATACCTAACCCAGTGCTTCCTTAATTCTGGGCAGCATCCGCTTGATGCTCATGCGGGCAAGGGCTTGGTTGCCGTCCGGCTCAAGGATGAGGATGATGACAAACGGCATCGATTCTCCATGGGGGGCGCCGAGCATCACCACAATTCCCTTGGGTGAGACGATGGTCATCTCCCTGGAATCGTCGAATCCGGTTTTTTCACAGATCTTGCGGGTGCCCCGGAAAACATTGCTGAACATGGCTGCCGTGTATTCCAGGTCCAGCTCCGCTCCGGCTCCGGACATGTCACTTGCCAGCATTTCTCCCCCGGTGTCTAAAATTGCGGATGCCCGATACCCGCCGATCGTGAACAGATGTTTGAGATGGCGGCTCAGCGTGTCGACGGCGACTTTTTGCGGCGGAGACGGCAATGGGGCGGAGTCCGTTGCTTGGGCGGTTTCCGGCAGCGGCGCTCCATGGACGTCCGAAGAATCAGCGGAGAAGGCCATTTCCGTGGGTCTACCGACGTCCAGGATCATTTCCTCCGGTTCGCCGGCATCGGGAGACGTCGGAATCTCCCCCCTCCGAAGCCCAGTCTCATGCGCATCGCCGTCCAAATCAACACCCGGGGCGGCCTCATCATTCAAAACAAAATCCGCGTCCGCCGCCTCATCCAAAACGATTTCCGTGTCGGCCCCTTCAATTTCAGCCGAATCTAAATCCTGGTTGTCATCCTGTTCGAGCAGTTCGCGATCTTTGGTCACATCCTCCAGATTGTCCGGCGGCAACGTTTCCTCGACAGGGATGCGGGTCTCGGCTTCATCTTTGCGCCGCATGGATTCCATAAGGACCGCGTTGAGGTCTTTCAGAATGCGCCGGTTTACTTTTTTCTTGCCCCGGGTCAGATTTTTAAACCGTATTTTCACCCGGTCATGGGGTATGATATTCAGGGCCGCCGCCTCACCGGTATGTTCGCCATACACCGCATCAAAAAGAACCCCCTGTTCGAAGTAGATATAGCCTATTTGCTCGGCAGGCGTCTCGATTTCCAGAAGACAGGTTTTTCGCTCCATATGGATCATCTGGAGAAAATTGGCGATAGAAATGCCGTTGAGATTCCCGGTCGGTTCATCCTGCTCCAAGGTCGGCAGGATGGTCTGTACCAACTCATCCATTTCAAAAGGTTTCTCTATGAACCGGAGTACATCCAGACTGATTTTTTCTTTGAGCTGGGGGGTCCCGTGGGCTGACATGACGATACACGGAATGTTGGGGTGATGATCGTTCATGAATGCCAACAGGCTCAACCCATCGACCTTTGGCATCTGAAGATCGGTAACGAGAAGGGATATCGGGGTGGTCTTGAGAATGTCGATCGCTTCCTGGCCGTCCTTGGCCGTGATGCTGATGAAGGTCTTTTCATATTTTTTCAGCCCGGTCTGAAGAATCTTCAGCAAGACCGGATTGTCTTCCACGATCAGCACCTTGTCCATGCATCCCCCGTTTCTCAGATTCACCCGAAACCGGTGTCGACTGCGGGTGTCATGGTTTTGGGAAGGAACATCTGGTTTAATATTCGTAAGTTATCAATCGATTGGCTGAAAATCAAGCAGATGATGGATCTCAACGGACAGGGCATCCCCCGCACAGGACGTGGCTTCGATGGCACCATGCCGCCGGATCCGGATGGAATGACGGGGAAGTCGGCGATGTGGATGCGTTGGGATGATTACTGATGGACGTTTTTAAGATCTGAGGAGATCTGTTCGAGCTCTTTTCGGATACCGGCCAAATGTTCGATGACATCGGTCAACGCATGCCCCCTGGCCGTGTCTTCGATAGTTTTAGCCAATGCGTAGATGGCCTCGAATCTCATATTTCCCGATGCCCCCTTGATGGAATGAGCGGCATCGGCAACCTGTTGATGGTCGCCTGCTTTCACCCCTTCTTCGATCGTGTTCACGTCTGCCTCGCACGTATCCAGGAACAACTCCACCAGGTCCAGAACGTCTGCTTCGTCAAGGCCGAGGGTCTCGGAAAGATTGCTTAAATTCATTCAACAGTTTCCTTTCGTGGTGATGGTCGGTCGATGTCTGTCGGAACAGTTACACGAATCCGCATGGGGTTTTGACTGTCTTCCGCGGCATGCGTTGCATCGGTCGTCACTGCACCGTTGACAGGTAAAGCAGTCCTGGCAGGAGTGCTTCTTGGGGCCCCCTGGATGTGAATCTGGGATGAAAATCTGTCCCTTAACACCGGGCAATTGAACAAAAGGCATTGGTGTCGTCCCATTCGGTTCGGGCGAACCCGAGCATTGCCGAAACCCAATTCAGCCCCCCTCCGAGGCTACCCATATCTATAAAATGAAACCAATCGTTTGTCCAGACTCCCGCGGCCATTTTCACTCGGAACCTGTTGATGAAGGCTAAGGTTCAGAGGGTCCGGATGGCGGACGCCATACGCTCCAGAGCTTGCGCCAGAAGGCTGCGGGAACACCCGAAATTTAGACGGAGAAACCCGCTGTTGCCAAAGTCCTCGCCGTCGGATAGCCCCACGCCGAAGGATTCAAAAAATTTCAGAGGACTTGTCCGGCCGATATTTCTGGCATCAATCCAGGCAAGATAGGTGGCCTCCACGGGCCAGGTTCGGAGTCCGGGCAGTGCCGCGATGTGCCGCTGCACCAGATTCCGGTTTGCTCTCAAGTACACGAGAAGTTCTGACAGCCAATCCCATCCGGCCCGGTAGGCGGCAAGGGCCGCCGTCAGCCCAAGGGCGTTGACATGGGGCACAATTCCGTCCATCGCCTTCTTGAACCGGGTTCGAAGCGCGCTGTTAGGAATTACGGCGAATCCGCAGCCGAGTCCAGGTATGTTGAATGTCTTGCTCGGCGCCATTAGTGTGATGGTACAATCGGACGCCTCCGGATTCAGCGAGGCAGTCGGAATGTGGTGTCGATCCGGTTCCAGGATAAGATCACTGTGGATTTCATCGGAACATATGACCATGTCATGCCGGATGCAAAAATCTACCAGACGGGTCAACTCGTTGTGATGATAGACGCGTCCCACCGGATTGTGCGGATTGCAAAGCATAAACAGTCGGCAACGTTCCGTAATTTGGGTGTCCAGTCGATCCCAGTCCATGGACCACCGGTTGTTTTCCAGTAAAAGGGGGACGGGTATCAGTTTTCGGCGAGATAATTTCGGCGCTGTCAGAAATGGCGGGTACACCGGCGTTGTCGTCATGACCGCGTCCCCGTCCTTGCCGACGGCGCGGCAGGCAATATTCAGCCCGGTGACGATCCCGGGAAGCCAAATCAGCCAGCTGGGGGCCACCGACCATCCATATTTTCGTTCCAAGGTGTCGACGACGACCTGAGTGAGCGCTCCCGAAATTCCGGTATAGCCGAAGATCCCATGCTCGATCCGATCGTGTAGTGCTTCCCTGACGGCGCTGGGGGATTGAAAATCCATGTCCGCTAGCCACAATGGAATGATATCCTTTGATGTGTAGCGGTCCCACTTGACGCTGTCTGTTCCCCGCCGCTGGATCTGCGCATCAAAATCCGTCTTCATTCGGGTTCCCGCCCCTTTTTGAGGTAGCCCACCAACCAGGCGGGTCGGTCTGTCATGAGCACATCGGCACCGGTGTTCGATGCGTAATCGGCCTGTTGCGGTGTATTGCAGGTGTAGGTCATCACCTGCTTGTCCATTCGGTGAAATTCCTGTACCAGCTGCGGCGTCAGATGTTTGACCGGGACACAGATGGCCTTCACAAATTCGGGATGGGATCCGGGGTCCTCCTTGTCGACATTCCAAACGCAGGACCATTCTGATTCAAGCCGGTGGGCGAGCGCCAGCACTTCCCTGTCAAATGACAAGATAAAAAGATGTGGATAGAATCGGCGTGGGACCTGTGTTCGCACCATGTCCACCAGTATTTCCGTTAGCTGCAGGCTGTGCCCGGACCGTCGGTCGACCTTTCGGGATTTGATTTCAAGAAACAGGCGGGTGCAGGATGCATAGTCCCGAAGCAATTCAGCCAGGGGAAAAACCGGTTCATTATTAAACGCAACCGAAAACCACCCCCCCAATCCAATTTCTGAAGCTGCTCGAAATCGAATTCCGAAACCCGTTTCAGACTTCCATTAATTTTATGCAACGTGCGGTCATGATAGAGGACAGGAATTCGGTCTCGGGTCATCTGAATATCGGTTTCGATACCGTCACAGCCGCTGGTAAGGGCAGCCCCCATCGATGATCGCGTGTTTTCAGGGGCAACATCACTGGCACCGCGATGCCCAATGATCCATGGCCGGAGTATTTCCGGGTTCATGTCTAATAACTTATGGGAAGAGAGGGTCATCACTAAATTGGAAGGTCAGGGGCGAGTTACCATCATTCGGAAAATTCCAGAAATACACGTTCGTTCTGACCGTCTATTTGCGGGATGTTCGCGCTCCAATCGGAAATTTTACAACCGTCGCTCTCCTCGGAAGGGATGGCGCACTCGATAAAGGGAAGCACTGGATCGCCGGCGTAAGACTTGAGGTTGACGAAGAAAAACTTGCAGGCCCCGTCGAAAAACCGGTTTCCCTGTTTATAGTCGGAGATACGATCCCGGAACATATCAATGGCGTTGCTACTGGATTCGGCTTCCACAATGAGTGTAAAATCGCCATGTCGGCGGTCTGCCTCGGTGGCCGTTCCCTGATTGGAGACGTACAGAAAGTTCCCGATATAAATCATCATGTTTCCTTTCCCGGTCGATCTGCGGTTATGGTCCCGTCCATATCGTTACTATCGTTGCTCTGCGGGTAGTGTTCAGAACACATCTATCTACATAACAACCGTCTTGAATTTCAAGAAAATTCTGATAGTGATCCCGTGGCCTCACCATGGGGGTGTTGCCCGAAATACCTATCCCGGTGTCTTTTCGGTAACATGTCCAGGCTAAGCGGAAGTGGACACCGGCAACCACGGTGTGATCCATCGGAACCCGACGATACGAAGCAGTCCCCAGAGGACCGCCAGGGGAATCACTACGGTCTGAAGCAGGAATACTGCCGCCAGCTTGAGCGTGTGCTGCGCGTATCCCGCAATCTTTTCCTGGAGGATCGCCAGCCGCTCCTTTATGTTACCGAGTCCTTCGGATCCATCGAACAATGCATCCAGCCGCTCCCACCAGGAGTCCGAACCGCCACCCGGCGATTCCGACGGCCCCAGCGATGTCTCTCTGATCTCACTGTTGATGTCCGCAAGGGATCGGGTCGCTTCGGTGTAGGGTTTTTCTAAAAACAAAAGGTACACCCGGTCGCTGGCCAGGGCCATCACCGGAACGCCGAATCGTACAATGACCGCGATAAGGGCCAGGCGAAGGCCAAGTGTTTTAATACGGACCCCCCAGGGGGTGCTCCGCCAGATGCCGACGATGACCAGAAACATGGCGACCGGCAAGAGGCACGAAGAACCGAACCAGAGACCGACCTCCATGAGCAGCTTCTGAATACCCAGAGCAACGGTTGCGATCAGCATGACCCATGAAAACCGCTCCACCAGGTCGTTCACGGGATCCAGGATCTCACCCGCGGCAACAGACAGACCGACACCGGCGGGTGCCGCAGCAATCACCGTACCCTGGACGACCGAGATGATGCCATTGATCCCCCTTACCACCGCATAGGTATACAACGACCGTTCAAGGGCCTCGTCGTAGTATCGGTGGCCTGCCTCATCGAGCTTTCCGACATACAGGTGGTCCAGGATGGCGTCGAGCATCGGAGTGATCGCCATAAGGCCGATAAGCGCCGCTGCAATGCATCCAATCCATTTTCGCTTTTGCGGAGCCAACACCATTTTTGCCATATCCAGTCTCCTTTGTTGATTACCGAGGGTAACGGATCGTTGTAGACAGGCGTCCGGTTCGGCGGACAAGCGGGAGATCCTTCGCGTTGACATGCGGCGTTCGCCGGAAACGGCAGAACGGTTGACGGTATCTCGGTTAGTTGGTGAGACTTTGAATGGGCGCCGGGATCAATCCGCCGAGTTTCAGGAAGCGGTCGCGCTTTTCGGCATTTTTAACGGGGATGATCGTTGCCTTGCCTAACAGACCGCCAAAATAGGCCTTCTGTCCGGCCGACTTTCCGGGAACCGGGATCAGGCGGCAGGCCGTTGTCTTTCGATTGCACACCCCGATGGCCATTTCATCGGCAATAATGCCGGCGATGGTCTCTTCGGAGGTGTTCCCCGGGATCGCCACCATATCCAGACCGACAGAACAGACGCTGGTCATGGCTTCCAGTTTCTCGATCCCCAGGTAGCCGTCGGCGGCAGCCTGGGCGATGTTCAGATCCTCGCTGACCGGTATAAATGCGCCGCTGAGCCCCCCCACGTGGGAACTGGCAAAGGCGCCTCCCTTCTTTACGGCGTCATTGAGCAGGGCCAGTGCTGCGGTGCTTCCGGGAACACCGATATTGGTTAGCCCCAGGCTTTGGAAGATTTCCCCCACACTGTCACCGACGTTGGGCGTCGGAGCCAGAGACAGGTCCACAACGCCGAAGCGGATCCGGAGATTTTCGGCCACCTCCCGTCCGATCAACTCACCCACCCGCGTAACCCGGTAAGCGGTCTTTTTGATAATTTCGGATAGACGTCCCAAATCCAGGTTCGGATCGGCAGCCAGGGCCCGATCCACGGCCTTTTTGACCACGCCCGGACCGCTGACGCCGACGTTGATGACCGCATCCGGTTCTCCGATACCGAGATAGGCACCGGCCATGAACGGAATGTCCTGGGGAATGTTTGCGAACACACAGAGTTTGGCGCACCCGATGCCGTCACGGTCCGCCGTCAGCTCGGCCGCCTCCTTGATGATTCGCCCCATGAGCAGTACGGCGTCCATGTTGATCCCGGCCTTGGTCGAAGCCACATTAATCGAAGCACAAACACGTTCGGTTTCGGCCAGCGCCTGGGGGATCGCCTCAATCAGGGCTCTGTCGCCTGTGGCCGTCCCTTTTTCGACGAGAGCGGAAAACCCGCCGATAAAATCGACATGCACCTCGGTCGCAACATCGTTTAGGGTCTTTGCAATCTCTACCAGGTTGTCTGATTTGAACGGCGCGCCCACGATGGCGATCGGACTTACGGCAATCCGTTTGTTGACGACGGGGATTCCGTATTTTTGACCGACACGGTCGCAGACATCCACGAGGTTTTTGGATAGATGCGTAATGCGAACCCGGATATTGTGCCGCAGCCGGTCCAGATCGTGACTGGCACAGGTGGTCAGACTGATGCCCAGTGTGACGGTCCGCACGTCCAGATGCTCGTTTTTGAGCATTTCCAGGGTTTCAATGATTTCTCGGTCGGTGAGCATTTCCGTGTCCTAAATGTCATCTATAGTGGTTGTCATAAATATGTTCCGTTTGCAGAAATCTGGAAACGATGACCGCAGTGTCGCAGAGGACGCAAAGGAACATCACCTCTGCGACCTCTGCGACACTGCGGTGAACCGTTGATCGTAAATGGAATCGGAACGCAATTCTGACAATCGCAATAACCCCGAACGTGCGCCGGCGTCACGGCAACAGCAGGGGAGCTATATCCGGTTAATGGCCGAAAAAATGTTCCTGTGCTGGATACTGATGTCCAAATTCAGCTCGTCCGCTTTATCACGCAAGGCACGGTCCAATTGATGCTGATCCACATGTTTTGGCACATCGACCTCGTAAATCATGATATTGTTGTTGGGATCATCACCGCCCTTGAACACGGCCTGAAGATTGGTCACATTAACCCCGAAATGTGCAATAATCGCTGTGACCCGGGCCACCAACCCTTTCTGATCAGGCCCCATGGTCGTAATGATAAACGGTTCGCTCTCGGGAAAGGGCTGAATATCATCGCCACCCCCCACATCCCGTAAAAACACATCCAGCCCCAACGGCTCGAGACCGGCTTTTAGATGCTCGAGAAGATGTGATCCGGATAATTTTGGGGGCAGCGCAACGATAAACGTGCCGGAAAATTCGGTCTGCAGGATCGTCTGACTGACATTTTCGATGTTGCAGTGCTGTTCGAAAAGAATGTTTGTAACCGCCGATATAATGCCGGGACGATCATGACCCAGTACTGCAATGATTGATTTTTTCAAGGTGTTATCTTCTGTTGTTGGATGGTTCTACAAATCGTTACACGATTTTATTGCCGCTTATATCCATCATGGGGCATCGCCTGTCAACCGAATTGATCTCATGGTTGATCCCGGCCGCCACGTGACGCAGGCGATTATTCGGCTTGTCAGTTCTCTTGCCGGTGTGTTAGAGGCAGATCATTGAACGAACCGCATGCACCGGCGATCTCATATGGATATGTCACCGCAACGACCCGTTACCGCTGTTATCAGAGAGAACAAGACCCTGTTCATACTGGTGGCCGTCGGCCTGTTTCTCATCGAACTCGAGATTTTTGCCCTGGCAGCCATAAAATCCGGGCGGAAATCCTGGCTACAGGTTGTCGATCCACGCGGCACGGTGATCCACGAAACAGACGGCGAAAATCTGAGCGAATTTAACAAATATTACTTTGAAAAAACCTTCGGACCCTTTGAAAATTATGAGGTCCGCCTCCAAACCGAGGTGGTCCCATTTCCGTTCAGAGCCTGGTTCGTCGCTGCGGTGGGAATCCCCGTGGGGGTCATTCTTCTGTTCGCCTTTGTGATTCGGGCCTACCTCGCCTTGTTTTACGGGAGCGACCGGGTCCGCAGCGATCCCCCTGAACACGGAACCGAGTACGATTCCAAACTTGAGATGGTCCTCGCCCGGATCAGCCGGCTGAATATCTTTGTTATCGGTTTCCTGATATTTATGGCCGTGTTCGCCTACTGGGTGGTGCCGAATATCATCGCCTATGTCGGAAAAGTCGGCATTGAAACCTTCACCCGCTACAAATGGATTGTCCTGGCAATATGTATCGTGTTTCTCGGATTGGCCGTCTGGATTATCTACCTGCGATTTCTCCTGGCCAAGCGGTCGATCCAGGCCCAGGCGGATGTCGAAAAGTTCCGCCTTCAACTGGAATATGACCATCAAGGACAGAATCTGTCACAGCTCGTCCACCAGGGGCGTGAAGATCCGGGAATGTCCACATTGTCGTTGCCCGGCGAGTCATCCGCAGAAGATTCGATACAGCGGGAAAATTCCGATTCTCCCGGTTAACAAAAACTCACGATGTTCAAACGGAACATATTTATGGCAACGGCTATAGGAGAGGCGTTCTTTCGCGCACGATTCTAACGCATCATCCGGCCGCTTGAGCGAAGGGAGTTATAAGATCGAAACCTGCCACCGGACGCTGGGCGCCCTACGTGAGAAACGATGATACGATTCTTCTGCCATCGGTCAGATGCGTCATTTCCGGTCATTTCTGTCACGCAGCCATCTTGCCAAACGCTTCAGCCCTTCCTCGGTAGATACCTTCGGCAGATACCCGAGATCCCGCTTGGCCGCCGAGATGTCGAACCAGTGGGCGGTGGACAATTCCCTGGCCACAAACCGGGTCATCTGAGGTTCTCCCTTTAAGCGAAATACGCGATACAACGTCTCGAGGATCCATCCCGCCGCCCATGCCGCGGGGAAGGGGACGGAACCGGCAACCGGATCCTTGCCGCCCGCAGCGAGGATCCGATCCACCATGTCCCAGACCGGAATCGGTTCGTCCTGGCTGATGAAATAGACCCGGCCGGACAGCTCCGGTGTTTCCCTGAGTCGATCCGCCGCGAGCAGGTGTGCCTCCGCAGCATTGTCGACATAAATGGTATCCACCAGGTTGTTGCCGCTTCCGATACGCTTCAGCTTGTTTGCCCGGGCGATAATCCGCGGCACCAGGTGATTGTCCCGGGGGCCCCAGATCAGGTGGGGGCGAAGGGAAATGGTGCGCAGATCATGTGCGCCGGCCTTGCGCACCTCCTGCTCCGCCTGTGCCTTGGTGGCGGGGTAGGGCGCATGAAACCTCTCCGGATACGGCACGGATTCGTCCACACCGGCCATATTGCCCCCATCGAAGACCACACTGGGGGAGCTGGTGTAGATTAAACGAGACACGTCTCCTTGGCGACACCCGTCTACGACATGCCGGGTACCGAGAACATTGGCGCGATAGTAAGCGTCATAGGCTCCCCAGACTCCGGCCTTGGCCCCCACATGGAAAACAACATCCTTTCCCAGGCACGCGCGTTTTATGGCTTCGGCATCGCCGAGATCCGCCTGAATCTGATGCACTCCGATATTTTCAAGCGCCTGATACCGATTTCGGGAACAACTGGTGACCCGGTCTCCCCGCCTTACCAGACGCCGGACGATTTCAAAGCCGAGAAATCCTCCGCCACCGGTCACCAATATGTTTTCGGGTGTTGTCATCGCCCCAGTTTCGTTGCCGCCCATAGAGCCAGTTCTTCACGGAATATCTTAGAGTTATGTCGAATGTCCACCGGAAATTCGTGGTGAAACAAGACCGTTTGAATCGTTCGCGTCAGCTCGCTGTCCCGCGCCAAATTGAGCAGCTCCTGCTCGATGTTCGGCCGGCTTTCGGCGGGAACCCCCTTTTCCAGCTCGACACACATCACCGGCTCTTGATTCCTTTTGGGGCCCACACCGACCAGCGCACTTCGGAACACCTTCGGGTGATTGTTAAATATGGCCTCACAGGGGATCGTAAAGAGGGTGCCATTTTCGGTGACCACACGATGGCCTTTTCGGCCGCAGAACCAGATTCGCCCTTGGTCATCCAACCAGCCAAGATCCCCCATGCGATGCCAGAAACCATCCCCATCCCGAATTTTGGACCCGGCATCCTCTCCGGGTCGCTCAAAATACCCTGGCGTGGCGAGCTTGCCCTGTACGGCAATTTCTCCAATCTCGCCTCGGGAAACCGTCACATCAGACGACCATTCGGGTATCGGATCGTCGGTGATGGAAAGCATCCGGACACGCATGCCGTTAACGGGGCGGCCGACACAGGTGCCACCTCCCTTTTCGCTGACATAACGTGTTTCGGATAGGATCTCCTTGCCGCCGATCGAAGACACCGGCATCGCTTCTGTGGCCCCGTAGCCTGAAAAGACCTGAGCGTCGCCGCAGAGCATGGTCGAGAATTGCTCCACATACACCGGCAGGGTAGGGGCGCCTGCTGAGATGACGCGCTTCAGGGAGGGCAGAATGATCCCGTTGCGCCGGCCGTACCTTCCCACGCGGTTTAACAGCGCCGGGGATGCGAACATATTCGTAACGCCCTGATTCAACACCGCTTCGATGATTTTTCGGGGATTGACTTTCGCTGGGCGCGTCGGATCCATGTCCGGTATCACCGCCGTCATGCCAAGCGCCGGATCGAAAAGGGCGAAGAGCGGAAATGTCGGCAAATCGATCTCGCCCGGTTCAATCGAAAACTGGCGTCGTATGGATTTCACCTGGGCGTCGAAGATGCCGTGGGTATACACGACACCCTTGGCGGGACCGGTGCTTCCGGTGGTGAACAAAATGGCGGCGGTCTCAGCATCATGGGTTTCGGCGATGGCATAGGTCGATCCGGGTCGTGCCATGAGTTCATCGAGGGTGTGTCCACCCCAGAACCATCGACGCCCCACGGTCACCCAGGATTGAACGGACTTGAAATATCCGGGTCGAATCGTTCGGAGCATATGGGCGAGGGGGATGCCGATGAAGCCGTGGGGACGGCTTTCCTGAAGGCATTGAAGCATCCGGTCCACGCCCATGCCGGGATCGACGACCACCGGCACGGCGCCGGTTTTGAAGAGGGCAAAGGTCAGGGTAAAAAACTCGAGGCACGGCTTGACCATCAGGACGGTGCGGGTTCCCCTTCTGATCCCGATTGATTCCAGTCCATGGGCCAAACGATCCGAGGCTTCATCCAACTGCCGAAATGTCAGATGGGCGTAGGTGACACGCCCTTTGGCATCCCTGCCGACAGGCGCCACCACGGCCCGCTGATAGGGGCCAAGCTCCGCCATGCGTCTGAGACGGGTGGCAACGTTCACGGTATCGGTATGATGGCGTTGTTCATCTGTTGTCATAATGGATGCCGTTTCAGGAAGGACGTGATGTGTTTCAACACCGTTTCCGGGATGTCTTCCAGGATGTAATGACCGGCCTCTTTGAAATAATGCGCCTCGGCATCCGGAAACCGGCGTCGCCATTCATCATAATAATCCCTGTCGAATACAAAGTCATGAGCCCCCCAGCAGATCAGCATGGGGATGTGCCGCAATGCGTGCAGATGATCACCGACGTCTTTGACGATGTCAAATCCGGGATCCTGTCCGGTCAAAGGAATGTCCTGAACGAATTTCAGTGTTGCCAGCCGATGCCGGGGGGTGTCATACGGGGCTCTGAGACCTTTGCGCACCGGGACGGACAGGCGTCGGCGGGGAGCCATGATCAAAGCGCCTTCCACAAACAGGTTCAGGCCCAGCACGGCCGGAACACCGATCATCGGCACGTTCCGAATGAGGCGCAACCGAACAGGAAGCCGTTTTCCATGGGGAGGCGGGAAAGCCGCCGTGTTCAGAATGATGAGTCTTCCTATCCGCTCAGGATGCCTTCGAGCATACGCCATGCCGATCATGCCGCCCCAGTCGTGAACGATCAGGGTTATGGGGCGCTGCAGGTGCAGCCCCTGGATAAAGGCTTGAAAATCGTCCACCCGGCTTCTCAGGCGGTAATCATACAGTTGCATCCCGGGTTTGTCCGACAACCCGCAACCGATGTGATCCGGCACGATCGTACGGTAGGCGTGAGACAACCCCTTGACCAGGTGTCGGTAATAAAACGACCAGGTCGGGTTCCCGTGGACCATGATCACCGGATCCCCGGCACCCTCATCCAGGTAGTGGTATCGGAAACCGTGTATATCCATCGTGTGGGACCGGAATGGATACAGTTTCCGAAACTCTGTATCTTTCAAATATTTCATAATTATAATTTGTTTTAAAACAATATCATAATATAGTATAATTAATGTGAAACATTAAAAAGTTGGTTTAGAAAAGAATCTGGAGCGATGCGGAAATCCCGCTTAGCGGGGCGACTGGGATAGACATATTGGCCCACCACACTAAAACGATGATAATTCTTTGAAAAAACTGAGCGACATCGCCGCCTTTCATAACATCGTTACACGATTTTATTCGGCAACAAACGTATCCCGAAATCCGCCATGCTGTAAATGGTCAACCCATCCACCCGGAGGGCGCCCTCGGCGATCAATGTCGGATACGGCGCCTGTGCAACAAAAGAGATGTGCGCTTCGACGTCCACAATCCGGTTTGTTTGAAGAATCTGTCCGCGGTACTGCCATGTATGAGCCCGATCCGTCAGGGTCGTTATCCGATGGGTGGCGTCGAGTTCCGGCCAGCGCTGATTGGCCACGTACTTCAGCAGCTGCAGGAAAGACTCCAAGCCAAGGGACCCGGGGCAAACCGGATCCTGTAGAAAGTGGGCCTTGAAAAACCACTCGTCCGGATCCACCGTCTTGGTCCCCCGCACGTAACCGAGACCATGATGTCCCCCCTTGGGTAGATATGTATCGATCCTGTCGATCATTCTCATCGCGGCAGCGGGAAATGATCTTGGGGTATCGTCCGTCACTGTTGGGTCGTCCGGTGTGAGGGGTGGCACCTTTTGAAATCGATAGATGTCGTGGCCGGGGAGCTGTGCCGGATCACTGAACGCATCGGAATCCCGGATGCCTATTTGTTGGGCCAGGGCCTCCTTTGTGAAAAACCCGAAGTTCGTTGTTCCGTTGTATATCAATTCCTCGCCGATCATTGCCTGAAACTCAAAATCCTGGATAACCATGTCGCCTGCCGTGGCGACCTTTGTCATCCTGCTTTGCATGGTCAGCGTTTGATCGCAGGGCATCAGGTCCCGGTGGAGGGTTGCGGTTCCGCCAAGATTCCGAAAATGCAGATCCCTTTCACTGGTCAGGGCGGTGCCCACGTACGCGGCAATAAATCCGCAGGGTTGCAGGACGGCTTCGAGCAACACGCAAAAGGGAAGGACCGGCGTCCGGTTGGCCTTGAAATACCAGTGGTCGCGGCGCATATCGAATTCGGATACGAACCATCCGCCGGGTTTCAATACCCTTGGCTCCGCATCGGCCTGGATCACACGATCCATAAATGAGTAGGGCCGTGACGGCAGCCGGGCAATGAACCGGTCTTTGTCGAAAACCGTGTAGGCTTCACCAAACGCTTTTGACGGGGCGCCTTCGGCAAACTCTAATATTTGCTGCCGGGTATAAATCGGTCGGTCAAGGGAGCGGTCGAGGGCACTCTCTGGATCTGAGGTTCGATTCCGCCTATCCCAGAAGTTCTCAATGGTCTGGCGGGTTGTGCCGCTCAGCTGCATGGACATGCCGTCGAAACGCACAATGAATTGGCCGTCCGCATACATGTTGGCATCGGCAATGGCATAGGGTTCCGGATCAAATCCGATTTCACGAAGTTCCACTTCGTAAAGGACCCGGCGCGTCCGGGGGGTCACCGGCCCCCGGCATTTGAGCACGGCTTTGGTGCCAATGACCGGCTCGTAGGCGGCCCCGGGCATGTCCGCGATCCACCCCATTCTCTGGAGAAATACGCGAAGCGTATGGGCGCAACATTCATACATCAACGTGCCGGGCATCACCATGTCGTCTACGAAATGGCAGGTCAGAAACCAGTCACCCGGGTGGATGTCGGCTTCGGCCCGGATTCTTCCCAGGCCGCAGCGCCCCCCGGAAGGATCTAGATCCACCACCCGGTCAATCAGGCGCATGCGGCCGCCGGGCAGTCGGAGGCCTTCCGGAACGGTCACATTCTTGAATCCGGCGCCGAAACACTCCGCCGGGCGACCCTGCCTCAAGGCGTCCAGTTGAGCGGAGCTATAACTCTCCGGCATCATCGGCACCGGGTGGTGCCAGTCCGACAGGCCTTTTCCGGGAACAGGCGTTTTCTCATCATCTGTGAGAAGAATGCCTCCGGAATTTCGGATTTCCGCGTCCGTGAAAAACCCCGCACACCCATCGGTCATGGTAATCAAGGGCTCGTTTCCGATAAATCCATCAAAATGGAAGAAAAAGAGCCACGTGTCTCCCTGTCGTACGAATTTTTCGATTTCGATGTCGTAACGGATCACATCCCCGGGTTCGGGAAGCCCCCGGTGAAAAGATACCGAAGCGTCCAGCAGGCGATAGGCCCGTTTACCTTTGAGCTCCAGGTCGATGCCCAGGTAAGCACACATAAACAGGTCGGCCTGTCCGGCTTCAACAGATATACAGACCGGCGCTTTGCCGCCGTCGAGGTACCATGCACCGGGAAGGACATCATGTTCGGTAACGATGCGGCCGGACGACAGGGACGCTTTTTTCCCTTCGACAGTCAGAATTCGATCCACGAGCATGAGCGGCTCGTCCGGGAGCCGAACCCGGACCGGATACGTGTCCACCCGCGCAAATTCGGGCCCCAGCACCTTGGCCGCCGATCCGATGGCAAACTCTAAACACATATCCCGGTCGAATGCCGGCGGACGACCCGCCTCGGAGCCGCTACCGAGAGGTGGTGTGTCGGCAGACGTCGCAGGTTCCCCGGCATGGCGGGCCATGGCATGGGCCAGCCGCTGTTGAAGCTCGACCCCTTCGGACAGGACCTGGGCAAGATCCCTGGACAGGTCCAGAAACAGATCATGGGCTTCAGCGGTTGCCCGGGCCGCACCGGTCAGGAAAGCGATCTGCCTGCCGGGATCTCCGGCCACCGGATCGGTATCCGGCGGCAACGGGTTTGGTTTCCGTGGGGGCATCCGCGTGCCGGATCTGCTCTCGGCGGTATCGATGTCTCGCACGTAGTGTTCACGGGTGCCGGCGGAGTGACTTGATTCCCCGACCGTCGCCGGAATCGCAGGGTCTCCAAGAATCCTGTCTGTTGACGGACCCTTTGGATGGGCCGGTGACACCTCCAAGCGCTCGGTCTCCGGGCGGCCCCCATACAGGGCGGTCAGATCTACAGGAACACCTTCGGCAATCAGCCTGGCAAGGCATGCCAACAGGGGCTCCAGGCCGTCTTTTCCCGTCTTTCCCATGGATACGGCAAGGTGTGGCCGATCCGCCAGTATTTGGCGGATCATCCGGGAACAGGACGCCTGGGGGCCCATCTCGAGGAACACCCGGACCCCGTCCTGATGGGCCTGGTGGATGACGGCCGGAAAATCGAATCCAAAGCGGGCATTGCTTAAAATGGCATCGGCAGCGGCTTCCGATGTTACCCGGTAGGTTTTGGCAGAAGTGCTGCTGTAGAAACGGACCCCTTTGGGCTCTGACACCGGAAGGAAATGAAGCTGACGGTAGGCCTCTTTTACCGGTTCGAGAACATCGCAGTGAACGGCTACAACGCCGTCCACGAGCACCGCATCGCAGCCGAAACGGCCGATGAAATCCAGGACATCTTCCTTGATACCGCCGATCACGCACTCTCCCGGGGTGTTGGCAATGAGCAGGCGAATGCGGTCCGCCTCAGAAAGTGCCTGCCGGATCGATGGGGCCGGCCGGTTGATCACGGCCGTCAGCCACTGAATGTCCCGGGTTGCCTCGATCCGCCAGGCCTCCCGGACGGCATGATAAGGCCCGGCGATGTCTTTCGTGAACAAATCGCTTCGGACCATCCTTTCGAGCATGTCGCCCCGGCGGGGCCACGCTCCCAGGGCAAAAAGGGCCGCTGATTCGCCGAGACTGTACCCGATGGCCACCGTCGGGTGGATACCCAGAGCCTGAGCCATCCGGGTCGTGGCGCTTCCAAATAGCACCTGGCTGCAGATCAGGTTCACCGGATCCGAGACAAGCCCGGCATAGGCATCCTGCTCCCATCCGGGCTCCCAAGACATCCGATACGGCACGGTGGCCTCGGGCCGCATCTGATTTCTGAGATCGTCTTCGATGCTGTTAAGATCTCTGAAGATGTCGGGCCAGAGCACACCGAGTTCACGGCCCATACCCAGATAATGGTTCCCGGACCCGGGAAACACAAACGCCAGCTCCCCGCTTCCGCCGACGGGCTGCGGCGTATAATGTATTCCATGTGCCATGAGGTTGTAGCCGCCGGAAACCGCCTCCATCAGCGTGTCTGTTTTATTCGCGAGATCCTCGATCTCCGAAGCGACCAGGGCCGACGAAAGCCGTTTTTCAGATATCCCGCTCTGAAACCATGTTGCAGCAAGTCTCGCCATGCTTCCGCCGGAGGTTCCATTTAAGTCGACAAAACTGCGAAATACCTTCAGTTCGTTGAGTAGATCTTCGGTTGTGTCGCCGGCGACCACAAAGAGCCCTGCCGAACCGACCCCAACGGGGCGTCGGCGTTCCACCATAATCCGGGTGGCCAGGTCTTCTGTCACCGGTTCGTTGCCGGGCCCCTCCAGGATCGCATGGGTGCAGCTTCCGTCGGTGGTCATGACCGCGACACAGGCGCGTCGCGGACCGTCTTTTCGATTGCGAACCCAGTACAACGGCTTGGTTGGTACGTGGACGTGAACGGATGTCGCATCAAACAACGTCGACGTCGTGAATCCCGGCATCGGGGGCAGGATTTCCTGATAGAGGCAAAGTGCTGTTTTTACGATCGAAGCCAGGCCGGACGCAGCTCCCATATGGCCGATGGCCGATTTTGCAGAGCTTACCGCGAGGATTTCCTGCGGCCCGCCGCGGGTATCCCTGAAGAAGGTCTCGATGGCCTCTGCCTCGACGCGGTCTTCCGTCGGGTCCCCGCTTCCATGGGCCTCGTAAAGTCCAATGGAGAATGGGGAAACGCCGGCATGTTGAAACGCTTCTGTCAGAGAACCCATATACGCGGACCTGGAAACCAATCCGGGTTCCCCCTCACAGCCACTGGCGGTTCCCATGCCGCGCAGCAAGGCATAGATGCGGTCCCCGTCGGCGATGGCCTTTTCCAGTCGTTTGACCACCACGGCCACCGCGCCGTCCCCTGGAAGGGTACCGTCAGCAGAAGTATCAAACGGGAGGACAGCGTCCCGTTTCGACATGGGACGGCTGCGGTCCGCCATCAACACCGAGCGTACATCACCGCAGAGGTCGACAGCACCCACCAGAATGGCATCGGCGTCATCCCGACGGAGCCACCGTGCGGCCAGGTCAAGGGCCTTGAGACCCGATGCCGTCCCGTCCGAAATCACAAAACTCGGGCCGCCGAGCCGGAACTCACGGGCAATCCGACTGGCCACCATGCTCCCCAGCGCACCGACGGTGCGATCGGCCGTCAGCGGGGCGCTCAACGCGTTCCGGACATGGTTTGCCTCACCCGCGGCCAGGTCACCGGTCACAAAACCATCTGCAGTCAGGGAGCGCCATCGAAGATGAAAATTGGTCGCTTCCATGTCGAAATCGATACCCACGATGGCCCCCATACGGACCCGATCCCGGTCCCGCTCAATACCGGCGTCGGCCATAGCCTCTGCCGAAACTTTCAGCATGAGCAGATGTTGCGGCAGGATGTCCGGAATTTCTCTGGGGGGAATCCGGAACTCACCCGCATGGATCGTCAATTTCTCCATGTAGGCGCCCCTGCCGGCTCTTCCTTCCAGCCAGCGTTCCGCAGCGGGGTCGCAGCCTTTCCATCGATTTTTGGGAGGGGGGTTCCATGCGGCCTCTTCATTAAAAACCCGCCGTTGGAACAACGCCAGAGTATCTGCCGGGCCTGCTGCCGCGCCCATGCCGACAATGGCGATCGGCTCGGGGGGTCTTTCCTCTATCTGAATACTGACGGATTCATCCGCTGATTCCGGGGCGGGCTGATCCTCGTCGTTGGGGGGCGGCTCCTCCAGGAGCAGGTGGGCATTAATTCCTCCGAAACCGAAGGCACTGATTGCCGCCCGTCTGGGGATATTCGGATTGCGCTGTTGCCAGGGCTCCGGCTCTGTCTGAACCCGGAACGGACTGTCGAGGATCGGACTGCTTTGGGGCGGGGCATGATAGTTCAGGGAGGGGGGAAGCACACGATGCCGCATCGCCAGGAGGACTTTGATCATGCCGGCCGCCCCTGCCGCCGTCAGCAGGTGGCCGATCATCGACTTGATCGACCCGATGGCGCAGCTGCCCGGTTTCCGGCTGGAACCTTTCCATAATTGGATCATGCTGTTGAGCTCGACAGCGTCACCCACAGGGGTTCCTGCGCCATGACATTCAATCAAATCGACCCCATCGGGCAACCAACCCGCCTCGGCATAGGCAGCCGTCATGGCCCGGACCTGTCCCTCGCTGGCGGGCGCCAGGAGGTTGCCGTCAAGGTCGTTGGAAATGCCGAGTCCGCGAATAACCCCAATAATCGTGTCCCGATCCCGACGTGCATCATCGAGCCGCTTCAGCACCAGGATACCGGCCCCTTCACCCACCACAAGTCCGTCTGCACGGGTATCGAACGGGGCGCATCGGCCGTTTGGAGAGAGGGCCTTCAGCTGGGTGAAGCCAATCTGGGTATACAGGACATCGGGCCTTGAAACGCCTCCCGCCAGCATGGTATCGGTGCGGCCTGAAATCAGCTCGTCACAGGCGAGCTTCACGGCATAGAGAGATGATGCGCATGCCGCATCGAGGGTCAAACTGCCTGCGCCAAGACCCAACGCACGGGCTAAAAGTGCCGCGGGATATCCGGTGACCCGAGCTGCAAGACAGCGATTCGCGGAGATATCCGCTGCAGAGGGGAGAGCGGTTCCGGTAATCTGTGACGCCAGGGCACCTCCGATGACCTGACGCGTTAGAAGAGACGCTGAATCCGTGGGCAAGGCAATCGCCGCCAGAACAACACCGGTGCGATCCCGGTTGGCCGGGTCCGGAGAGCAGCTATCCAATGCGGATTTGCCGACATCGAGGACCAGCCGATGCATCGGATCCAGGTTTCGGACCAGTTCGCGGTCGATGGCCAGTCCGGAAACATCGGGCATCCGATCCGGGATGATGCCCGCCCTTCGGGTAAACGTCTTGTCGGGCCCTCCCGACGGGGAAAGAACGGACTCCGGGGACGTACCCCAACGCGCCTCCGGCACCTCGGAGATGGCCTCCACTTTGTTGATAATATTTTCCCAGAATTCGCTAACCGTATCGGCGCCGGGAAATCGACCGGCCATGCCGATAACCGCGATGGGATTTTTTTGTAGTGATGTCAAGATTTTGTTCTTTGTCTTCTCCAAACAAACCGGAGAGGAGGGTCCAAGGGGTCCAGGAATAAAATCGTAAAACGATTTTATGAAACGCGACGATGCCGCTCCATACGCAGAAAAAAAATATCTACACCAGCGCACCCATTTGTTCAATAGTCTGATGCTTCAAAGTCATGACGCGAAAAACGTGAATAACACCGGCATTAAACTATAACTATTTGTATTTAATACGAATGACATGTTCTTAAATATAAGATTAGGATTGTCCGAAGCAAATCCAAATTCCAGTATCTAAATGTCGAGCGAATTTGCTGAGAATCTCTTGACATCCATTCTTTTATTTCCTCACAACCATGACCGCTAAAGTGTTTGCTGAAACTTTTCCAAATCTTGTCTGGAGATGGAGGAGTCACATGAGAATAGCCTTTCCCACGGAAGCCGACCTGGGTTTGGACAGCCCGGTGTTCGGTCATTTCGGCTCAGCGCCCAATTTCATTATCATCGACTGTGACACAGGCGATTTCGAGACCATCGGTAACACGGATCTTCACCATGCCCACGGTCAATGCGAGCCGCTCCGTGCACTGGACGGCAGGACTGTTGACGCGGTTGTCGTTGGGGGGATAGAAGGGTGAAAAGAAAGCCCCCTTTTATTATTCTGTCTCATTTCACTCGACCCCTTGAATCCTTGGCCCCTTGAACCCTATACTATCCAAATGACCAGCGCCTGACCAATGGTTTCCATTAAGGAGCCACAACTCGTAGCCGATACCTCTCAATTGAATTGGATGAATACCTACAACCAAGAACAGCTCCAAACCCTGCAACTCGTCCGCAAATACCTGGACGGGCTGACACCCCGGGCCTTTTCAGAGTTAAAATCCACGCTGAAAGAATACCTGTCCTTCCGAAACGACCTGGATACCTTTCTGACACGTCATTTTAACGACATCTGCACGGAGCAGTGTTTTCGAAGCCGTCTGAGCGCCTGTTGCTCCCGGGAAGGTATCATTGCCTTTTTTGCGGATGTGCTTGTCAATGCCGTCATGTCCGACAGTGAGCCACTGGATCGGATCGAAGCGGTCCTCAGCCAACCGAACCCCGGCTTCAAATGCATCTTCCTGGGTGACGAGGGCTGCCTGTGGCAGGTAACGCCGATTGTCTGCGCCATGTTCCTGTGTGATTCTGCCAAAGAAAGGGTCTTCGAGGGCAACGAAGAACTACACAAATGCTGGGAAGCCCTGGAAGAGCAGAAAAAACGGTTCACCTGGCCGGATCGCCCGGTCCTGTTCGATGACCTGGAAGCCCTGTTTATCGACGCCGGGCTCCGTTCCCCCCTGATGTACCTTCACGATAGCCCGGGTTTGTTGCGGATTAAGCAGTTAGCAGGTATCGACACAACCAAACGATAGCCAACCGGGTGATGTACCGCCGTTTTTTATTGAAACTGCAAATCATCGACTCGACCAGAGCAACGGACTGTCCGTAGCAACTGGCCTATGGGGCAATAAACGTAGGTTTTTCAACCTGTTTGATTTGTTTTTATTGACCTGTCCGCTTTTAGTTGCTTTGGTGTTTCCATGATCCTTGTACCGAAACAGAAACATCCAATCCCAGGAAAGCGTCTAATCGTCACAGGTGCCAGCGGATTTCTGGGATGGCACATCTGCAGGAAAGCTGTCGACGAGTGGACTGTCTGTGGTGTTCACCGGTCCCATCCCATCCACCTGAACGGAATTCGTGCTATAAACATCGATATCACCGATCGACACCAATTCGAGAAAACATTCCAGGAGATAAATCCCGATGCCGTAGTGCATACCGCCGCAGCTACCGATCCCAACTGGTGCCAGGTGTATCCGGAAGGGTCCGAGATAATGAACGTGACGGTCACTTCCTGGATAGCTGAGTGGTGTGCCGAATCCCAAATTCCGCTAGCGTTCACCTCATCGGATCTGGTCTTTGAAGGAATGGATCCGCCTTACCATGAAGACAGTCCGACTAACCCGGTATGCCGATACGGGGAGCAGAAGGTGAGGGCGGAGCAGACCATCGGCGAGATATACCCGGAAGCGCTTGTTTGCCGCATGCCGCTGATGTTCGGGTGGACCGGGTCCGAATTGAACAATCTTGATTATCATGTGATTCAGTCCCTGCGGCGTGGAGAGACGGTTTCATTGTTCACGGATGAGTATCGCACTCCGGTAGATGGGGAAAGTGCGGCAAAGGGCATTCTGCATTTCCTGGGGAAGGCCAGAGGGGTACTTCATCTGGGTGGGAAAACCCGCATATCCCGGTATGGCATGGGAAAGAAGCTGGAAGACATGCTTGGGCTGAAAGAGTCGACCATCAATCCGGTCAAACAGAAAGATATCGTCAAGCCGGCGCCCCGGCCTGCGGATGTTTCTCTGAACAGTTCGAAGGCGTTTGGGATGGGGTACGATCCAATGGCGCTGGATTCGGCGTTGGAGGAAGCGATAAAAAATCTGGATGCCGGTCGAAGATCCCGTCTGCATCAGGGATCACGTCCGGCATGATGGACACTATTTTCGGGGTCGGTATCGGGTTCGGTATCCGTATCGTTTTTTAAGAATAACGTTTGTCTATTTCGATCCCGATTCCGATAGCGATCCCGATACCGAACTAAGGGGGGAATAGATTCCATGCTTGGCGCCATAGCAGGAGATATTATCGGCTCGGTCTATGAAGGCCGGCCGATCAGAACAAAGGATTTTCCCTTGTTTTCGGAGTATTCAACCTTTACCGACGATACGGTACTGACTGTGGCCGTGGCCGATGCCATTCTGAATCAGCGGGAGTACGGGGCCAACATCAAGTCTTACGGCAGGCGCTATCCCCATGCCGGGTACGGAGGATCCTTTTACAGATGGCTTCTAACCGATGAAAGCCGGCCCTACGACAGCTGGGGGAACGGCTCTGCCATGCGGGTCAGTCCGGTGGGGTTTGCCTTCGAGTCGATGGAAGAAGTTCTGAGAGAAGCCGAAAAAAGCGCGGCCGTCACTCACAACCATCCGGAAGGCATCAGAGGGGCCCAGGCAGTGGCTCTGGGTGTGTATCTGGCGAGAACCGGCCACAGTAAGGAAGACATCAGAGGTGAGATCACAACCCGGCTCGAATATGATCTAAACAGAACCGTTGAAGGCATCCGTCCCGGGTATCGTTTCGATATCTCCTGCCAGGGCTCGGTTCCGGAGTCGATTATTGCGTTTCTGGACTCCGTCGGTGTGGTGGACGCTATCCGGAACGCGATTTCCCTCGGGGGCGACAGCGACACCATGGCCTGTATTGCCGGGGGTATTGCGGAAGCGTTTTACGGAGGCGTGCCGGAAGAGATGGTAGCGGAGGTGCGTCGGAGGCTGCCTAAAGATTTAATTCAGGTGGTCGAGGCGTTTCAGGAAAGATATGGGATACAGTAGCTTTAGTAATTTCGCTTTAATCGGTGCTATTTGAAGATTAGCGAGATAATCGGAATCGGTATCGGATTCGGTATCGGTATTAAAAAAATGTATTCTATTTTCTTCGATTCCGATTCGGATAGCGATTCCGACCCCGATTAAATTGGGTTTGAAACAAAAGGCACACCGGACTTAATTCACCAATCCCGGCTTCATATCATGGACCGACGCCGTCTCTCCTGTGGGATCGGCATTGGCGATTTCAGCACCCACCACGATCTCGGGGGACGTGTCTGAAGACGTCACCAGTTCGGACAGAAGGCAGCGGCCCCCTTCGGCTCGAGGGATCATATCGATGCCCCGACGCGCGAACTCCTTTTTCAGCACCTCGGAAACCATTCCGCCGTCCCACGGCCCCCAGTTGATGGCCACGACACGGGCATCCGGTCTGCGGATCGCTTCCTGACGAGCGATTTTATTGAGGACCTCGTTCGCCATGGCGTAGTCGGACTGGCCCCGGTTTCCGAATCGGGCCGCCACCGAGGAAAACAGCACCAGATGTCGGAGCGGATCGGTTTCAAGGGCCGACAGCAGGGTCAGCAGCCCGTCGACCTTGGTGCTGAACACCCGTTCGAACTGCTCGGGTGTCTTGTCGGTGATCAGGCGATCTTCGAGGACTCCGGCGCCGTGTATCAGACCACGCACCGGCCCGTGAAAGGGCCGTATTTCGGTCAACGCCGCCTCGACAAGGACCCTGTCCCGGATATCCACCGGAAAGTAGCGGACCTGGGCGCCGGCGGCGACCAGCCGCTCAATATTTCGCGATAGCTCCCGATTGGCGGCATAACGACGGTAGGCGGCCTCCAGCTCTGCCGGTTTGGTTGTCGTCCCGGAAAATTCATGGGCCAGGATCGCCGATTTCAGTTCCCGTTCGGTCGAACATCCGGACATCCAGACCGGCTCGTCCGTCGGTGCCGGCGATCTACCAAACAACACCAGCGTCGGCTTGAACGCCTCTGCCAGAGGCAAAACGGCATCTGCGGTAATCCCCCTGCCGCCCCCGGTCACAATAATGACATCTCCGGGGTTCAGAGCCGGTGTCAGTTCCGTTTCCGCCGGGTAGGGTCTATCTTCGAGGGCCACAATGGTCCGTTTCCCCGGTGAGAAACCGACCTCGGATGTCGTGTCGGTATCCGAGCGGAGCATCTCATCGGCGATGATCCGGGCAATGGCGTCGTTATCCTCCCAATCCCGGTCCACATCCAGGGACCGGCACCGTACTCCCGGCCATTCCCTGGCGGCGGTTTTTGCCAGTCCGGCAAGCCCCCCCTGGAAGGCATCCAGGGATTCGTCACCGCTCGCCCCGAAGCGGCCATCCATACGGCTGACCGTGGCAAACAGAGAACTCGCCGTGGCGGCGGCCTGTTGAAGCCCGGAACTTGCGGCACGGGCGACCATCAATGCCCGTCGAAGCCCTTTCTTGCCGATGGGATTCCGTTGATCACCGAGAAAAATCAAGCCGGCCGCATTCTCCAGGGTCCGTTTCGGATCTGTTTCCGAAAGGATCCGGGCATCCACACCCCGATCGGCGATCTCACGGCACAATGCATCGGCCAGGCCGGTTCCGTCGCCGGTAATAAACACCGGACCATCGATCCGGATCGGATGGAGGCTGCTCTCCGGAACTTCCAGATCCTTGACCACCAGTTCCTGACGACGGATTTTGGAATCCCGGCCGGACACCAATGAAGCATTCTCTCGGGTTACGGGCGGCTTTTCCGCAACTGGAGATGCATCGGATCCCGATAGATAGTCGACGATCTGTCCCAGGGTCTTGAGGGCTCCCATCATTTCCGGGGCAACCCGGGGAAGTCCGGGCATGCGCGCGTCCACGGCCGACAAAATCTCCACACGTTTGATGGAGTCGATGCCCAGATCCGCCTCGATGTCCATCTCCAGGCCCAGCATTTCCGGGGGATATCCGGTGAGTTCCGCGACAATCTCCAGGAGGGTATCCGTCAGCCGGCTCGAATTTGTGGAAACCGAAGGGTCGACCGGTTCAGACGCGGCGGCCGGCACAGGGACCGGCGCCGGCGTGGATACGCTGGCCGGAGCTGTCTCCAAATTCTGCCGGGGCATTTCCGCAGATGGTGTCGGCACCTCCTGACGCATCTCAACAGGTAAGGGCGGGGGAGTATCCCCCTTCGGCATCGCTCCCAAACGCCGTTCATTGCCGGCCAGGCTGCCGCTGCTCTGGATCAGCATCTGGAGGGTCCGTGTGGTCTCCCGTTGGGTGTCCAGAAATTTTTTGTGGGCTTCGGCAGTTTCCCGCTGGAGGTTCTGGATGGCGTTCATGCCTTCCTGAACCGTGCGAAACGCATCTGCGACGGCCCCTTGGGGCGGGTGTGTTTTCGTTTTCATAGTCTTTCGGGGTTCGGGTAACGGTTTTGACGGAACAACGGGCGTTGACCGGGCCGGCCGAAGATCCTTCGGCCGGTTGCCCTGGGGTGTCGGGTTTGACGCAGACGGAGACGCCTTCGCCGCAGATACGGTTTTCGCAACGGAAGGTTTTATAGGCCGTCTGGATCGGTAATTGGCTCCGCTCAGGGGGATGCTCATTTTCGGTTGCCGATACTCACGTCCGGAAGCACCCCATTGGGCCAAATCCACGTGATGCCCGCAGGCAGCCAGCCCACAGATAGACCTGGCCAGATCCAACAGCCCGTTTCCGTTTCCGGAGGATGCGTCCATGGCGATGGCGACCGCAACGCTATTTCCCAGAGTGGATCGGACCAGACCGGTCAGTACGGATTTGGGTCCTACTTCCAGAAAGGTGTTTACCCCAGAGGCCGCCATGTTCTCGATGGCCCCCACAAAGTCCACGGGCCGGGCCAGTTGTCCTCCCAGCAGTTTGTGCACGCGGGCAGGATCCTTGGGGTAAGGAGCGCCGGTGGTGTTGGAAAAAACCGTTACCGGCGTCGGCGACACGTTGATTTTCGCTACCGACTCGTGGAACGGATGCTGTGCGCCGGACACCAGCGTGCTGTGAAATGCCGCTGAAACAGGCAGGCGTACACTTTGAAATCCCAGCTTTCGGCACTCCACTTCAGCCTTCTCGATCCCTTTCAGGGTGCCTGACAACACGCCCTGATCGGGGGTGTTCCGATTGGCGAGGACCACCTCAGGCATGAGTTTGGCCGCCAGTCGGGAAAGCTCCCCAAGGGGTGCCTTTACGGCCAGCATGCCGCCCCGGCCGTTCTCCTCACCGGCATCCGCCATGAGTTTACCGCGCAGATAGGCGAGATCCATAAAGGTGGCCTCGTCGATCCAGCCGGCGGCCATCAGGGCGGTCAATTCACCAAAACTGTGGCCGCACGTGACATCCGGAACAATCCCGAACCGGCGGCAACACCGGAACATCGCAAGACTGACAGCGCCAATAGCCGGCTGTGCCTGGCGGGTGTCTCGAAGCTGAGCTACCTGGTATTCCCGGTCATGGGGGGTCATGGCCGGCTCCGGATATGTCGTGTCGCCCGGGGGCAGGCTTGTCGGGCATTGATTGTCTGCAGACGCGACAGCATCAAAACTTTCCGGAAACGTGCAGACAACATCACGTCCCATGTAAAGATACTGGCTGCCCTGTCCGGGAAAGAGCAGGGCGAGTTTGCCGGGTGTCGACCGGTCGGAAATGAAGACATCCTTCTTCTGATAGAGGCCGTCCGAATGGGCGAGTTGCGGCCATTCGGAGATCGCAGATTCGGCGTCTTGAATGGTTTGAAGCGGCGCTTCAGGAGCCGCCTCGTCATACCGGATGATCGCCAGCAACCGAAAGGGTGCCGACGAAGAAAACGCCGCCCGCAGGGTCCGGGCTGTGTTGCGAAGTTCGGATGATATGGACAGCGAGCCATCCAGTGTTTTCCGGATGTCTGAAAGTTTTTTTCTGCAGGCCTGGGGAGAATCTTCTGAAACGGCAAGGATATCGATGGATGCGTCCCAGGCGATATCGGTTTTGGCGGAGTTGTATTCTTCCAGGACCACATGAAAATTACTGCCGCCGAAACCAAAAGCGCTGACACCAGCCCGGCGTGGATGGTTGCCGCGGTTGAACCATGGGCGGGTGGCGGCATTGATGTAGAAGGGGCTTTTCTCGATATCCAGATCCGGGTCCGGGGTGTCGACCTTGAGTGTCGGCGGAAGCGTCTTGTGGCTCAGTGAGAGCACTGTCTTGATCAGGCCCGCAGACCCGGCGGCCGCCTTGGTGTGTCCGATCATCGATTTGACCGAACCGATGGCGCATCGCGTCGATCTTTCCGCGCGATCTCCAAATACACTGCACAGGGCCTGGAACTCCACCTTGTCTCCGACCCGGGTGCCGGTGCCATGGGCCTCCACCAGCCCTACCGTATCCGGATGGACCCCAGCGTTTCGGTAGGCGCTGCGCAGGGCTTTGGCCTGTCCCCTGACACTCGGCGCGTAGATGCTCTGAGATCGACCGTCGCTGGTCGTGCCGATGCCACGGATCACGGCATAGATCCGATCTCCGTCTATTTCAGCGTCTTCCAGGCGCTTGAGCAGAACCATGCCGATCCCTTCACCCAGAACCGTTCCGTCGGCTGCTTCGGAAAAAGGGCGCACGTCGCCGGTCGGCGACAGGATGTGGGTTTTTGAAAAGCACATGTGCATGAAAATATCGTTGAGGGCGTCCACGCCGCCGGTGAGCACCATGTTGCTTTTACCGGACGTCAGCTCCATCAGGGCCATATGCAGCGCGCTCATGGAGCTGGCGCAAGCGGCGTCCACCACACAGTTGGTGCCGCCAAAGTCCAATCTATTGCTAATGCGGCCGGCAACCACATTGCCGAGAAGACCGGGAAAGGAGTTTTCCTGCCACTCGACATATCCATCGCCAATCCGTTTGAGCGCATCCCGGATCGTCTCGGGCGCCGCGCCGGCAGCTTCAAGAGCCCGCTGCCACTTCGGAAATCCCAGTCGGGCCGCCAGGGGGAGTACCAATTCCTGGGTTCCGGTAACCCCCATAATGACGCTGGCGCGCTTTTTGTCATATTTGCGACCGTTTCCATAGCCGGCATCCTCGAGTGTCATTTTTGCGACAACCAGACCAAGGAGCTGGGAGGTATCGGTCGCCTCCAGAGATGCTGGAGGAATCCCAAACTCCGTTGGATCGAAGGAGTACGGTGTAAGAAAACCGCCCCTGGTGCAGTAGACGTGATCCGGTCGTTTCGGGTCGGGATCGTAATAATCCTGAGGCGACCAATGGGAGGGGGGCACTTCCGAAATCGCATCATTTCCCCGGGAGATAAGGCGCCAATAATCGTTCAATCCAGGCGACCGCGGAAACAGGGCGCCCATGCCGATGACAGCGACAGGAATCCGGACATGATCTTCAGGTGATTGTGTCATAAAATTCACAAAGTCAGTTGGCTAAATTTGAGTAGGTGCACATTTGCGTTATATCATCTAAGGGCATCGGTGAAAACCGGCCGGCGTCAGCTCCCAATGGAACACCCTGTTGGCGCAGCCAGTTGGCTCGGGTCACGATGCAGGCCCCGATAAGCAGGTTCATGGCCACGGTGACTACCTTGCGGTTTTCCGGCTGTTCCAGAAACGACCCTTTGACCCACTGGTTGAAGGCGCCGATGGCCGGACCACACCAGATTTGATAGTCGAGCTGTCGTGACGGATCGCCGCTGTTGGCCCAGTTGGATGACTGTCCCAGATAGGAACGGAAGACCAGGGCCATCTTGTGGTGGGGATCCTGTTGAGCGCGTATGATCTGCTTGGGATCACGGGTTTCGAAAAATCGCCGGGTTTGGTGCCAGGCCTCCTCAAGGGAACTCCGAAAATAATCTTTTTCAAGGATATCCCGTTCCTTTGACGGAATATCCTCGAGGCCGTCACAGGCGCGGTAGAGGTCATAGAGTTTAGCGGCCCGTTGGGGAAACATGGTGCCCCGTTTGAGCACCTGCACCTTGACACCCATTTCAAACATGTCGGCAGCGGGCGCCATGGCAACCTCCGCCTGCCGAGCCTCGGCCAGCATGCGACGCACGCGATCCGATGTTCCGGCTTCCACACACGCCTGGTTCACGGTACCGGTCAGGACATATGCCGCTCCCATGGCAAATGCGGCCGCCGTGGATTCCGGGGTGGCGATCCCGCCCCCCAAACCGACGCTCAGCGGCTGCCGGTAGTTGTAGCGACCGGACAATTCATCTCTCAAAGCGATCAGGGTCGGGAGCAGGGTGAGGGCGGGCCTGTTATCGGTGTGTCCGCCGGAATCGGCCTCCGCGGTCATGGATTCCGCCACCGGCACGGTCTCCGCCAGCGCTGCTTCACCTTCGGTGATTTTCCCGGCTTCGACAAGCTCACGGAGTAACCGTGCCGGGGGGGGAGAGAAAAATTTCCGTGCGACCTCGTGGCGTGAGACTTTGGCCACGAGCCGGTTCGGACAATGGATGTCGCCATCGGCCCCCCTGTGAATGCCGGTCACCCGATATTGTATCAGCGGATGTGTCATATCCAGATAAGCGGATGCGCTGACCAGCCGGATCTTCCGGTCCAGATAAAGGTCCACGGTCGCCTGTTCCAGATCCGGCTCAAAGGGGCTGTGGATCAGGTTCATGCCAAAGGGGCCATCCGGCATCTGTTTCCGGAGACGGTGGATCGCTGCTTCGATTTCCGCTATGGACAGTCCCGCAGAGCCGAAAAATCCAATCATCCCGGCATTTCCGACGGCGTTGACCATTTCCACGGAGGTAATGCCGTTGGCCATAGCCCCGGCAACATACGCATAATTGACGCCGTGGGACGATTTGAACAGCGGATCCCCCAGGTCTTCCGGCAACAGCGGCGGCACATATCCGATGAGGGGGTAGCTTTCCGCGTGTTGCTGTCGGGACGCTCCCTCACCAAGTATGGCCGTACCCCCCACACCGATGCCCATCTGTCCATCCAGAGCGATGACGCTGACGGGTTGATTAAGATCTCGAATCCCCTGGACCAGGGCATGCGGTCCCTTCTTCGGCGGCTCGGGGCCGGGTATCCAATACCCTGGCCGCGCCGATACGATAGAAGACCCGCATTCAGGTGTGCGATGCAGGGGTTCCGGGAGCTTTTGTGCAATTTTTTCAGCCATAATCGTCCGAATGAAAGGTGTCTGATGACAAGGAGGCCGTGGAAGGAATGATGTCCATGGGAAACATTGAAGGTGATGTGTCAGACCGCTTCCGAATTAAAAGTAGATTTAAGCGCTTTCATTTATAAAAAACTAGCGAAAGTGTCAAGAATTATCCATGATTCTGGGTATTTTTCATCGATCCTTGACATGTGTGTCATAAAAATAAAGGGTTTTTTTCATGGATTGTAGATCACAAAATATGAATATTTGATTAAAATTCTACGATATTAAATAGTTATATATCTATGATATTTTGGGGGCGGCTGTCATGGCAGGAGGATATATGACTTGATGCGTCAATGAAAAATCAGCCCTAATCCCGGTAGGCATCCAGGGTCAGTCCCGGGGATGAAATTTTTCGTGGGCGGACCGTACGCGATCCCTGGCCACATGGGTATAGATTTGCGTGGTGGATATGTCCGAGTGCCCCAGCATGAGTTGAACCGCTCTCAGATCGGCCCCGCCCTCCAATAGATGGCTGGCAAACGAGTGGCGCAGGGTATGGGGCGTCACGTTTTTGTGGATTCCGGCACTCACACCATATTTTTTCAACAGTTTCCAGAAACCCTGACGTGTCATCGGTTTTTTGGTTCGGCCAATAAAGAGAAAGGGGCTGGCGCCGCCTTTCAGCAATCGCGGCCTGGCGGTTGCCAGGTAATGGTCGATTTTCCGGATGGCGATGGTGCCGATGGGAACCACCCGCTCCTTGGATCCTTTTCCGAGGACACGAACGAATCCCGCATCCAGATGGATGTCCGGCAATCTGATCTGAACAAGCTCCGTTACCCGCAGCCCGGCGGCATAAAGCAACTCGAGCATGGCGGCATTCCGGGCCCCTGTGGGGTCCTCCGGATCCGGTTCATCCAACAGCTTCTGCACCTCCTGGACGGACAGCACGCCGGGGAGTTTCAAACCGGCTTTGGGAAGATCGATCAACCGGGATGGATCTTCATCCAGGATGTGTTCCTGATTGAGAAATTTGTAAAAGCCTCGGATCGTGACGAGATGACGCGCTCTCGATCTGGCGCTGAGACCATCCTTGCGGAGAGAGATCAGGTAACGGAGAAGATCAGAGGTGTCGGCATCGCCAACGGACATCACCCGGCGCTGGTGAAGAAAATCGATATAACGGTTCAGATCGCTGCTGTAGGATTCAATGGTGGTCCGGGTAAGCCCTTTTTCCACCAGCAGATAATTCACAAATCGATCCGCCAGTTCCTCAGTGCGCGACACGGCGTCTCCTGTGGAGCGTCTGGTTAAAGAATATAATGGTCATCCGGTTTTGTGCTGTTTAACACCACAGGCCCATCATCCATCAGCGCGACCATGTTTTCAAGTCGCACGCCACCCCATTTGGGGAGATAAATTCCCGGTTCCACCGTAAACACCATCCCCGGTTCTAAAACATCGTCTTTGATGGGACTCAGCCGGGGAGCTTCATGAATGGCCAACCCGGTTCCATGACCCAGGCCATGTCCGAATTTTCCCTGGTACCCTTTCGCTTCGATGTGCTCCCGCGCCACGGCATCGACCTGTT
This sequence comes from Olavius algarvensis associated proteobacterium Delta 3, assembly GCA_903231505.1. Lineage (GTDB taxonomy): Bacteria > Desulfobacterota > Desulfobacteria > Desulfobacterales > CAFBRK01 > CAFBRK01. Next base: position 155,093 of record CAFBRK010000283.1, read on the forward strand.
TTCCTGAAACACCCGGCGTAATGGCATCGATTGCCTTGCGTTGAGCGTCCAGAACGGTTTGAAACACCCGTTGGAACGGCTCCTCGGGTGGACCGACCACGAGGGTCCTTGAAATATCGATGCAGTACCCGCCGAGTCGAACCCCCCAATCGAACAGCAGGGGTTCTCCCGGTTGGAGTTTCCGTTGGCCCGGTACGGCATGGGGCAGGGCGCTGTTCGGCCCGAAGGCGGCAATGATCGGAAAGGACAGTCCCTCGGCGCCATCTTCTCTCAGCGTTTTTTCAAGGAGCCACGCCACATCGCTTTCGGTGGTGCCGGGTGCCAGCATCTGTTTGACCCGCCCGAAACCGGTTTCCGCCAAACGGAGCGCTTTGCGAAGGGTGTCGATTTCCTTTTGGTCCTTAACCAGTCGAAATGTCTCGACGAGGTTCTGTACCGGCACCAGTTCGACGGTTGCGTCACGGCGGTCCAGGCTCTGTTTCAGTTCATTAAACTGATGGACGCTCATCCTTACACTTTCGAATCCGAGACGTCGGACGTTCATTGCTTCAAGCAGGTCGGGAAGCGCTTCAACAAGGCCCTTTTTGCAGGTGACGGTTTCAAAATCAGGAGCCTCATGTTTCGACTGAAGATCGTATCGAGCGTCGGTGGCCAGAAGAAGACGATCTTGTGAAATCAGCAGGATCCCGGAGGATTCATCAAACTGGGTATCTTCGGCGGTAAATCCGCTGGCATACAAACGGTTTTCCCCGACCATGACCAGAAGGGTATCGATGTCCTGGTGCTCCATGGCGCTGCGGATCTGCGAGATTCTGATCTTGACGGTGTTTTCCATTTTTAGTGTTCCTCGAGATAGTGAGAGCTGTTTTGGGCAATATCACCGGTTTCACGTGCAAGATAACCGCAAGGGTCCCTCCCGTCAATTGAGACGTTCCCGGCAATCTGCTATGGTCTGGGTCGGTCGTCCCATCAATCGAGCATCGTGGGATGAACACATTTGGACGCCGGATCCGGGTCCCGGGTAAACCCAAAAGGGTCTTGGCATTACGACATTCACTTGAAGGGAGGGGAGAACCAATGAACATTCAGACCCACGAGAAGATCGACGTTAACCTGTGCGGTGCCCCCCGGGAAGTTCGCGAGAATTTCAGTCGCGTTGAATTTCACGCCACGGATGGCATGGCGGTCGATGGGTCCGGTCTCACCCATGGGGGATTTATTTTCGGTCTGGCCGACCATGCCGCCATGATTGCCGTAAACCATCCCAACGTGGTTCTTGGGGCGGCAGCGGTAACGTTCTTGAAGCCGGTTCGAACCGGGGATACGGTGGTGGCAGAAGCTCAGGTGGAACCCGGTGAAGGACGAAAAAAGAACGTCCAGGTCAGTGTGACTGTCGGGAAAACCACTGTGTTCGAGGGGTCGTTTACCTGTTTTGTGCTGGACAAGCATGTGTTGAGCTAGCGCGAACACCGCATGCCGGAGTTCCGACGATCGCGATAAACCCCCGAAAACCGACGAACGTGTCTCGTTACGGCTTCTTCTGACCGTTAATGTCCGAGATCATATCCGCCAGATCGGATGCCATTCGGGTCATCCGCTCGTCCGGACCGGGCTGCGGTCCGGGTTCGCTCTCCGGAGTCGGTTGGATGTCCGTTATCATATGCGCTTTCGTCGTCAGAATCTGGTCCAAGGTGTAGTATTCCCTGGTGTCATCGTTCTGGGGCTCCCGGGGGTCCACTGTTACAGGCGTCCCGGTATCCGCAGATTGTTTCGCCGGAGCGGATCCGTCGACCGGCACTGATTCGGTGGTAGGCGGAGCTGAGCTTCCGGAGGCCATTCCCACATAATTTCCCGATCGATCGAATAATACGGAAAGAACGGTTCGAACATTGAAATCAAGCCGATAGGCGACCTTGTCTTCGATAGCGACGATGTCTCCCTGTCGGGACTCCATTCCGGAGATTGTGTGCAGCCGGTGCTGTTCCTTTAGAATAGTGACGAGGGCATCCCGGTCGAGACTATCGGTGATGGCATCGAGAAGCTCCTGTTCCCTTTTCTGAATAATGTGGGGATCGGTTAATTTGATCATGCCGATAGAGCTCCTGTGTTCTCTGATACATTTTTCGGGCTGGAATTGACCGGCGGTGCTTCCGGTTTCGGAGGCTGAATGGCGGATTCTCGATTCTCAAAGAAACGGATCAATTCCAGGGTTAGTTTCAAATAGGCGTCCGCACCTTTGGCGGTAATATCATGGAGTACGAGGGGCTTTCCGTAGTCGGAGGATTCGCGTAAGCGTCTGTCCCATGGAATCGTGCTTTGAAAGATATTGTCGGTAAAATTGTCGAGGACCTTACCGGTGCAGACCGCCGCACCGTTTCTGTGCTTTTCGCACATGGTGAACAGAATGCCGCCGATGCGAAGATCCGGGTTGTGGCGTGTTTTGATTTCCCGGGCAATGGCGAGCAACTGCCCGAGACCCTCTAACGTGAACAACTGACACTGCATCGGAACCAACAGCCAGTCCGCCGAGGCAATGGCGGATATCGCCAAAAAATTCAGCGACGGCGGGGAATCGATAATAACATAATCATATTGGGACCGGACCGCGCCGATCACCGATCGAAGCCGGGTATTCCGATTCGGTAGGAACATCAATTTCTGTTCCGATTCCAGCAGCTCAAAGCGCGCCGGCACGATGTTCAGGAATTCCAGCTGGGTTGTCAGGGTGACGTCTTGGATAGTGAAGCGACCGGTCAGGGCATGGAACAATGTCCCCGGCAGTCCGTCTTTTTCAATGCCCAGACCCGTGGTCGCATTACCCAGGGGGTCGCAATCGATTAGGAGGGTCCGTTTCTCGAATAACGCCAGCGCGCCGGCGATGTTGACGGAAGAGGTGGTCTTGCCGGTGCCGCCTTTCTGGCTGACAATGCAGATGACGTGGGCCATGGTGCCTTTGTTGGGATACGGCATGAGGAAAATTTATTCCGATTACCACATTGCCTTGTGCATGTCAATATGATACTGCCCCATATGTAGTATTTAACCTGTCGTAAACACTCATCACCATGCGAAACAAAGGAGGTCCCACATGGCGAAAAAGGTTGGTGTACTGCTCTCAGGATGCGGTGTGTTCGATGGAACGGAAATTCACGAATCGGTCCTGACGCTTCTATTTTTGGACCAGGCAGGGGCTGAAATTATCTGCATGGCGCCCGACATGGATCAGTTCCACGTGATCAATCATATGACGCAAACCGAATCAGATGAACGGCGTAACGTGTTGGTGGAATCGGCGCGAATCGCCAGGGGAGACATCCATAATGTGAAGGATGTCACGTCCGCCGATCTCGACGCGTTGATCATCCCGGGCGGTTTTGGGGCAGCGAAAAACCTCAGTGATTTCGCGGTGCAGGGCCCGAAGGCGACGGTGCACCCGGAAGTTCAGCGGCTGATTGAGGAGATGACCGATGCCGTAAAGCCCATCGGCGCTATCTGTATCGCTCCGGCTACGTTGACCCGAGCCATCGGTAAAAAATCCCCTGAGGTCACCATCGGAAATGACGCTTCCACCGCAGAAGCGATCGAATCCATGGGTGGAACGCATCACAGCTGTACCGTGGACATGATCCATCTCGACCCAAAAAACCGGGTGGTGACCACCCCGGCATACATGTTGGGTCCAAGCATTAAACATGTTGCGGAGGGGATTGAAAAGCTGGTCCATAAAATCATGTCGATGTAGAGATCTCATCCATGTGGCCGCCATTTATCCGAATCTTCCCCTTGCAATCCGAAACGCCATAAAATACTATTTGGTGCGGAGTCCGAGACCGTCGGACGGAAACGATCCGGTTCTCCGCCGCTTCCATGGATCACACAGCGGCCCCATGTGGGGTCGATCGTCTCCTACGGCCCAATTGAATTGCGGTTGATCCTCTTCCTTTACTCTTCGTGCTGCTCAGCGCCTTGAACGCGTATACCACTTAGCCAGGTTGCCGGCGGATTCATCCCGGTATGAGCTCATCTTCGGTAACTATCGTCGTTTCCAGATGCATTATATCGGAACGCAATTCCGGCAATCGCTATAGAGGCGGCAACAATGACTGCCCGGAAGCAAACCATATCCCGTTCGTGGAAGGTTTCGTCAGGAATCCATCGATCGAGCGATGAATTGCAGATCCAGCACGGGGGATTGAAGAGCTTCACAGCTGGACATGCCGTGGGGCTGGATGCCGTATTGGACAGTTTACTGGAGCATGTCGTGTATCACGATCTGGACATGCGGGTAACGTGGGCCAATCGGGCCGCTTGCCAATCCGCAAGGATGACTCTCGACGAGCTGGTGGGCCGGCATTGCTTTCGGGTATGGGGCTGCCGAGACGATCCCTGTGAAGAATGTCCGGTCTTACGCGCTCGTGAGACCGGGGAACCACACGCCGTGGAAAAGCAGACCCCGGATGGCCGCTTGTGGTACTTGCAAGGATTTCCGATTATCGATGCCGGCGGCAATGTCGTGGGCATGTTGGAACTCAGTTTAGACATCACGGATCGCAAGCGAAGGGCGGAAGAACAGCTACGGAGCGAGGTTCGTTATCGAACCCTTATCGAAACCATTCCCTACGGCATCCAGCAACTCGACACCAACGGGACCATCACCTTCGCCAATTCGGCATGCAACGATACCTTCGGATATGGCAGGGACACCCTGGCGGGAAAATCCATTCTGGACTTGGAGGCATCCGATACCGCCCAAAGACCGCTAAAAGAGAACCTCTCCCGGTGGGTCGCGGAACAGCCGAAACCGGAGCCCTTTATCCAGAAAATGCAGACGCGACAGGGAAAAGTGATCGATGTTCGGGTGGGCTGGAACTATAATCGGGAATCCGATGGACAATTGAGCGGCTTCACGTTGGTTGTCAACGATGTTACCGAGAAGAGAATCGCAGAGAGGGCCTTGCAATCCGCCCGGGACAAGCTGGAACAACGGGTTCAGGAGCGAACGGCAACGCTGCTGGAGACCAATCGGCAGCTACAGAACGAGATTGAAGAGAGAAAGCGGACGGTGAAGGCGCTGCGTGAGCAAAAAGATTTTTTTAACACGCTGCTCGAAACGATATCCAATCCCGTGTTCTACAAAGATGCCACTGGCAGATACACCGGGTGCAACAAGGCCTTTGAAGATTTCACGGGCCGGTCTCGTTCGGAGATTGTCGGCAAGACCGTCTACGATATGGGGCCTAAAGAAATTGCGAACAGATACTACGAGAAGGATCGAGAGCTCTTCCGAAACCCCGGAAAGCAGCGTTACGAGTGGAAGGTGAAGAGCACCACCGGGGGAATTCGCGATGTCATTTTTGACAAGGCCACGTTTCAGGATGTCGACGGCCATGTGTCCGGGTTGGTCGGCGTGATATCCGATATCACCGAACGTAAACAGACCGAAGAAGCTCTCAAAGCCAGCGAAGAGAAATTTCGCCGGATATACGAAGACATCATTCTGGGTCTTTTCCAGTCATCCACGGACGGCCGTCTCCTCAATGTTAATCCTGCTTTCGCGAGGATGTTTGGATTCGAGTCGCCGGATCAACTCATCGACGCCACGGGTGATTCGGCCGCCAAACTGTACGCAGATCCCCGGGACCGCATGAAACTGGTCCGGCGGATCTTGACCAGCGATGCGCCCATTGCCGCCGAGGTCAATTTCCGCAAACGTGACCAGAGCACCTTTGTCGGTAACATGCATGGTTGGAATGTCATCGATACGAAACGTGACGCTCTCTATCTGGAGGGATTCATCGAAGACATTACGGAACGCAAAATGGCGGAGACGTCCTTGCAGGAGTCCCACAAGCGTCTGCAATTTCTGTCGGCGCGACTGCTAAGTGCCCAGGAAAACGAGCAGCGGCGGCTATCCCTTGAAATCCATGATGTCATGGGCCAAGACCTGGCACTGCTGAAAATGCAGCTCATCACCATTTCCGGCAGACTCCGGAAGGATCAGCAGAAGCTCAAGGACGACATCCATCGAACACTCCTCGTAATAGACGGGATCATCGAAAAAGCACGGAATCTTTCCCGGGACTTGAATCCCGCCATTATCGAAGACCTGAAGCTGAGTGGCGCGCTGAGCTGGTTGATCCATGACATTGAACAGCATGTCGCGGTTCGCATTTCACTGGATATGGCTCCGGTCGACCACTTGTTCTCTACAGAGAACCAGGTCGTGATATACAGGATCGTCCAGGAGGCACTGAAAAATATCGTAAAGCATTCCAGGGCGGCCACCGCCTCGGTAACCATCGATAAACACACGGACGTTGTGCGCCTGCTAATTATCGATGACGGGACAGGATTTGACATTTCTGCGGTTTGGGAAAAACACGTGGCCGATCGGGGGCTCGGCCTGGCGGCCATGGATGAACGCAGCAGAATGCTGAACAGCACGTTTGATATCCGGAGTGCACCGGGGAAGGGGACACGGCTTACGTTTCGAATACCGATCACAACGGAAAAGGGCGACATATGAGCGCGTATCGGATTGTTCTTGCCGATGATCATGCGATGCTGCGTGAAGGGATCAAAAGCATCATCGATGAAACCCGTAATCTGCAGGTGGTCGGCGAAGCGTCCGACGGTTTGGCCCTGCTGCAGCTGTTGAAAAAGATTTCCACGGATATGGTGGTGTTAGACGTATCCATGCCAAAACTCAGAGGGATCGAAGCGGCCCGGGAAATTAAACGGCAGTATCCGGAAATAAAAATTCTTTTTCTGAGTATGTACAAGAAACGGGAGTACCTTCGTCTCGCCATAGCGGCCGGTGCCGAAGGGTATTTGCTCAAGGAAGATACCGGCTTTGAACTTATCCACGCCATCGATACCATTCGGCACGGACGCACCTATCTGTCTTCATTCATCTTGAAGGAAGCCCCGGAAGATCTGATCGGCATCTGCCGGGGTTACCGCCGCCGTGGTGAAGACCTTTTGACAACCAGAGAACGGGAAGTGTTAAAACTCGTGGGCGAAGGCAAGACCAGCAAAGAAATTGCCCGTATGCTCTTTATCAGCCCGAACACGGTGAACAACCATCGAAAAAACATAAAGAAAAAACTGAAGATCCGAAAAAACGCCGATCTGATCAAATACACCCTTCAAAAAGGTTATTCGGTGGATTCCGAATAATCCCCCCTCCCAGGTCCGACCATAGCCACAAGTGGCCATATATTTCTGAAAAAAATAGCCACTTTCGGCGATTGGAAAACATCCTTGGCTATCGTAGAAAATATACTCTGTCAACTATAGTCGTTGTCACAAACGTGTTCCAATGGGATGGGAAATGGTCCAGAGAAATTTATTTTGGAACACTGTTCCGACATTTGCGATACCCCATACTAAGAGCGACGTGCTGCGATGAGGCATCAACCGTTAACCGGTGTCGGTCTTGAAACAGAGCCCCGTTGGGTGGAACGCCGGCTGTGTCGACGTGAGCATCAGGACGTGACGGTTCTATTCAACATCTTCAATTCCGACCAACCCCAGAGAGTCGGGGAAATACGCAATTATTGCGAGCATGGGTTGTATTTTGAGACCACCCGGTTTCTGAGACCGGGGACGCCGTTATACCTGCGGCTCTTAAGTAGACCATCCATTCGTTGCCATCAGAACGCTGTAGCGTGTTGCCGGAGCATATCCCTTGCCGAGGTCAGGTGGTGCCGGGTCCTCGGCGATACAGAAAATTCCGGATTCGGCATCGGTGTGAAATTTTACGAGTAGATCATCGGTTGCCGCGATACAAATAGATTGTCCCGGGGAGCGCCGTTCATGGGGTACCCTATGCGCCGGGGATAAGCCACGTTCGGCACCACGCTGTGGCCAACACACCGTCTTCCTATCGCCGCAAATGGCTTCAGCAATACCGCTCCCCGCACCCACGCGAGAGGACCCATACCCCCCGGTGATGTCAAACACCCCCTAACGAGGTGTTCCCATGATCGCCCACGCAAAAAGATTATTTCCCAGGCACGGCTGCCGTCTTCCCATTCACTACCGCACCACCGAGGCGGACGGCTATTCGGATGCGGTCCTCTATAACTGCAGTCGCACCGGTATGTACTTCGAACCCCGCGCCATCGTGATGCCGGAAGAGGGTGTCCACATTATCATGCCGACGTATTCGCCGTCATCGGATGGACCGGACAGATACTGCTCCTATCGGGCTCGGACCGTCTGGTGTCGGAGCATTCCGGACGAAACCGATCCGCGTTATGGTTGCGGCGCCAGACTACTTGAATGCAGCTGCCGGCTGGATGGAATGGACGCAGAGGTCATCTGCCACACCTGCGATATGTGCAGTGTTGCGATCCCATGCCAGAATCTCCGAAAAACCGAAGAGTTCCTGTATCTGTGCCCCTCCTGCGAGCGGCATCTTGAGGCGATACCCGAAGGGCAGTTGAAGCGTTCGATCAAACGCGTTCTTATGGGAAATGTGCTTTAGCACGAACGCCTTGCCCGGGAGATCCCGCCTGAAACACCATTGACCCTTTCCCCCTCGTGGCATACGATAGACGCCTGAAAATTGTTGTGTTCCAGCATCACGGATGGACGATACATTATTTTCCTCACCCTTTTGAAACTTTGGGACCACAGGAGGACATACACAAATGGACCGCAACCAGCAGCCCTATACGGTCAAAGATATCCTGACGACAGAGGTGGCACCGGCATTGGGATGTACGGAGCCCATCGCCATTGCCCTGGCAACAGCGGCGGCCGCATCCCTGATGCCGACCGACACGATCGAACGGATCGAAATCTGGGTGGATCCCAATATCTACAAAAACGGCATCGCCGTGGCGATCCCCGGAGCCCAGGGGAACACCGGGCTTGACCTGGCGGCCGCCATTGGGGCTCTTGGCGGGGATCCGGAACGACGGCTGGAAGTGTTGGAACCCGTCACCGAGGATATCGTGGCAGCAGCCAAGGCGTTTATCGCTTCGGGCCGGGTCACCGTCAATCTCCTGGAGGACCAAAAGGGACTGTTCATCAAAGGAGCCGTCACCGGAAACGGGAAAAGGGCCATATGCATCATCAGCGATTATCATGACAATATTGTGAGCCTGACGTTAAACGACAGTCCCATCCTCAACAGCCCGATTCTTGGCGCCGATGACAACCGGCAGACCAAGACCGATCCGCGGGAACTGGAAGCCTGGCTGACACAGCTTACCCTGAAGGATCTGATGCGCCTCATCGATGATCTGGATGCAGAGGACCTGGCGTTTATCCGCGAGGGCGTTCGATACAACGTCCGTCTGGCCGAGTATGGGCTGAAATTTGGATCCGGATTGGGGATCGGAAAAACCCTGGAACGCCTCGTGCGCCAGAAGCTGATTAGAAGGGATATGATTCTGGCCGCGCGAATCCTGACGTCGGCAGCCTCGGATGCCCGGATGCAGGGGGTTAATCTGCCGGCCATGAGTTCCGCAGGGAGCGGCAACCACGGCCTGACGGCGGTGTTGCCCATCTGGGCAGTAAAGGACTATGTGGACTGTGAAACAGAAAGCGTTCTAGAAGCAATATGTCTCAGCCATATCATCACCGCCTATGTCAAAGCGCACACGGGACGTCTGACGGCCGTCTGCGGGTGCTCGGTGGCTGCCGGAGCCGGGGCGACTGCCGGGGTCACCTATCTCCTTGGCGGCGATCACAAACACATTGCCGGCGCCATCATGAATTTGACGGAGGACCTGGCAGGGATCATCTGCGATGGGGCCAAGGCCGGGTGCTCTCTCAAGCTGGCAACCGCTGCCGGAACAGCGGTTCAGGCGGCACTGTTTGCCCTTCAAGGGGTTCACGTCCAGGCAACGGACGGCATTATCAGTGCTTCGCCGGAAGCGACCATGAAGAATGTCGGTGAATTGAGCGTCCAGGGGATGGTAGAAGCAGATCGAACCATCCTCAAGATCATGCTGAAAAAGCAATTTGGCGATGTATCTTAACCCGGACAATGCACCAAATGGAGACCTTCATGGGCAAGGCACTTCGAGATGAAGCTGTAGCCCGACTACCGCGAGTCTCGAATAACGCAGTCCATGGAGGTCTCCGTTTGGCCCGAAGGGTGAAATCTTTTCAGGCCGTTCATCCGTTTTTCAACGTGACACATGGCATCGCAGCCCGATGCGTCAGTATGCACGTCGAGGCACCGATCTTGTTTCTTTTAAGACATCTGCTGGAAAGATTTCATGCAATGTTCGGGCTAGCGTCGTGTCCCGGTGGATCCCCCGGACGGGGACCCCGGTGTCTTTTTTCCGAACCGGGCCTTTATCCGGCGCACGAAACGTCTGAACGCAGTTACCCCAAAGATGGTGACACCGGTGAGCAGCAGTAAAAAGACAATGTTGAATATGGGCAGGTGATTGTAGGTTTTCTCCACGGATCTCATACTGACGGCATTTGGAAACATCGACAGCATTTGGATGCGCCAACCGTAATATCTTACAAGGACCCAGGGTTTTGGATTTGTTTCCAGAAAAGATTGCGCCTGGGCGGTCACATCGGCGCTGTCGAACTTGAAGTAGGGAGGCCACCCCCAGCCGGTGTCCTCGTTTCGGAACACGCGTATGTTGCCCTCCCGGGTGATGGCGTTGATAAACCGCACATCCTGGATCTGAATCTTACCGCCGCCCTGCTTCCCTGCGCGGTCGGTCGTGATCTTGCTACTGCCGCTTTTTCCGGTATATTTTGTGTCGGTGCCGGTAATCTGGACCACATCGGTTCGGGGCAAGTTATAGCAGAGGAATCCGGCGATGACGATCGCCAGAACCAGCCAAAGGGCATATTTAATTTTCTTGCCGGTTGTCATGAATCACTCCGTTTCTATTTCTGTTTTATCCCGTCCAGAGTAATACGCGATGCACATGATCGCCTAAAGGCGCAAAGACCATAGATATGGTCTGGCCCGTCATACCATGAATAGGAGAAATAGCAAACCCATTTGGGTATTGACGCGTTTGTCTAAACGGCTATAATATATGGTATTTTAAACGACGATGGCCTATCATGATCGGAATCCGGTGCCATCGTTCCATTGCGAGCGGACATCCATAGAAACCCACAAATTTGGACTTTCCCATGGCACATCATCGAACCGGGTACATTCTGACTCTTGTATTGCTGATTGTAACGCTGCTTCTGTCAGCCTGTGCCGCGAACCGGGCGGCCTCGTCAAAAGAATCCTCCACCGACGCGGAAATATCTGTCGATCGGGTCGAATACGAAAGACTGATCAGCGAGGTCCAAAAGCTCAGGCAGGAGCTGGAACGCCGTGGCGCTGAAGTTGCCGCTTTGACAAACCAGATGCGAACTGAAAAGGCACTCGAGAAACAGATGGCCGAGCTCAAGCTTCGGGTAGTCGAAAAAGATACCCACGTGGAGCAATTGCAGCAGCGCCAGGATTTTTTGCAGAATCAGTTCGACGATGCAATTCAGGAGGTCGTCCGGGCGAAAGCCAGGCTGCGGAGCCTGGAAAGCAAGGCCGAAGCGGCTTCGAACATGGCTGAAACGGAAATCGCCCTGAAGACCATCAGAACGCATTATCCCGGCGCAGAGACAGATCCCGAGATCAGCCAGGCAGAGCACCTGCTCACTATGAGCACTGAGGAGTTCGAGAAGGAAAATTTTGGTGGTGCACTGTATCTCGCAATCCAGGCCGCCAGTATCATCAACAGTGCGAAAGGGCGTCTGATCGTTCGTGAAACCGGTGAGCTCCGGCCGGGAGAAGTGCCCTTTGCGGTGCCCTTATCCCTTTCCGTCAACAAAGTCAGCAACATTCGCCAGGGACCCGGTTTCCAATACCCGGTGGTCGGAACCCTGTTGCCAGACACCCTTGTCACCGGCTTTGCCCGAAAAGGTGAATGGGTCCGGGTAACGGATGAATACGGCTTGAGCGGTTGGATTTATCAGACCCTGGTTACAGGACAGTAGAAACACGGCGGTCACACCGGTTCTGCGAACCTGATCCTCCTTTTCTTTGGTTTAGAGGGGAACCACGCGATTCCGCCCGCTTTTCTTGGCTTCGTAAAGTGCCTCGTCAGCTTTCTGAATGAGTGCCTCCTCACCCGTTCCGTGTTGGGGAAAGGACGACACGCCCACACTGATCGTTATCTTGATCCTCTTGCCCTCCGGGGAAAACGGTTCTTTTTCCACACAGGCCCGGATCCGTTCAGCCGCCTGTACGGCCTCCTCCATCGGTGTTTCCGGCAGCATAATAATAAACTCCTCACCCCCGTATCGGGCCACGTAATCACAGCTGCGAACGGACGATTTGAAAATGGAGGCCACTTTTCGCAGAACTTCATCCCCGGCAAGATGCCCGAAGTTGTCGTTGAATTGTTTGAAACGGTCGATATCCAGCATCAGGATGCCGAATTCATGCTGGTGGCGTTCGGATCTGGCCAGCTCATTGACCAAGGTCTCATGGAGGTGCTCACGATTGAACAGGCCGGTGAGACTGTCTGTAACGGACAATTCCCTAAGTTCGATATTTCGTTCTTCCAACGCCTGGTTTACGGCGGCGAGCTTGTCCCGCCCCTGGCGAAGGCGCTCCACCATATAATTGAATACGCTGGTCATGAATCCCAGTTCGCCGCCGGTGACCGGCGGGAGGCTTACCTCAAGGTCGCCCGAAGCCACCTTATCGGCCCCCTGAATCAGGCGGTTGAGAGGGCCGACGATGGTCAGGCCCAAAAGATAGGCGGACAGCCCTACCAACAGGAGGATCCCGGCAACGAAGGCGATGGTAATGTTGCGAAGGTGAAAAATTTCGGCGTAGGCCTTGTCTCTCTCCAACTCCGCAATGATTCCCCAACCGGCCTGGGGAATCTTGTTCAACGCGCCGATCACATCGATATTCCTGTAATTGCTGAACTCCATAACGATCGCCTCGAGGGCAAAGAGCCGATTTGTGGTTTTTGGAGAGAGGCGTGTCTCCATAAAGCCCGCGTCGAGCCGTTGGGTTCCCACCAACAAGGCGCCCTCGGGGCTGATGACGTATAGATGTCCCGTATCCTGGAAGTTATAATTGTCGAGAATTTTTTGAAGGGTCCGGAAGTTCAGCTTTGCCGCCAACACCCCCAGAAGTCGACCACGTGCGCTGACAATGGGTGCCGCCACCATCATGACACCTGTTTTGTGGAATTCATCCCAGACCGGCGTCCCGATAATGGGAGTGCCGGAATTGGCTCTCTTGAGCCAGTCTCCGGGCAAGTGCACCGCTGTTTTTCCCATGGCGCTGGAAGCCACAATGTTTTCATTTCTATCCACGACCATGAGTTCTTCATAATCGACAAACTTCTTCCTGACCGATCGTAAATAGTCGGTGATATGCCGCCGGGCGGTCTTCCGTTGATCCTTTGAAGATTTTTTACGGAGCATCGTCTCCAGGTTCTTGGAGACCACGAAGGAACTGGAAAAGACCCGGATATCGTACAATCTCTCCTTCAACCATAAATCAATCTCACGGGACGTATGGGAAGTGACACTCTGGAGTTCCTGGTTAATCTTTTCAGTTAAAAACCGCTGGTTATTAATATAGGAGAGCCACCCCATGGCCAAGGATGGAATCAGCGTGGAAATGAGGGCGAAGATAATAATTTTACTTCGGATGCTCTGGAAGCCGAACTTATTCAGAAACCCGCTTGTGGATACTTCCCAGGACGCCAATGGCTACCTCCTTTTTTGTCATATGAAGGTACTGACGATGTTACGGGTATCCGATGGCAACCGTGGCAACATATGTGGCATTACAGGGCTACCCCGGACATTGCATCGCAGCCCGATGCGTCAGTATTCACGCTAAGGCACCGATATTTTTTCTTTTAAGACATTTGCTGAATAGATTTCATGCAATCGTCGGGTTACATCTCTGAGCGGACCATCCGGAAGTGAAGGATGCCGGCTTCCTCAAATCGATCCCCTTGTATACTGAATCCATGTTCGCCATAGAAATCCGCGAGATGGGTCTGGGCATGAATCCGGAACTTGTAGATACCATTTTTCCGTACCACATCCATCATGTAATCGACCAGCTGGTGGCCGTATCCCTTTTTTCGATACTGTGGACGGATGGCCAGCCGTTCGAGTTTGGCAGTGTCTTGCAGAAACCGGATGCGCCCGGCAGCCACCGGCTCTTCATCGATTTCACCCAGGACATGCACGGATGAAAGCTCGTATTCGTCGATTTCTTCCCCATAGGGGACGGCCTGTTCCTCCATGAACACGATGCCCCGTACGATAAATACCTTGATCAGATCAGAATAGGTGGCCGCCAGTCGAAACATATCAGAATTTTTCGGTGCTTTTGAAAAAATCGGTGATGTCGGTAATCGTCCCGCCATCCATGCGGATCAGGGTGACACCTTCATTTTCATAGGGTCTCTTGTCCCGGTCGGATCCCTTATTCCGCCAGTGAACGGCCGTCCATTTGCCCTGTGAAATAGCCCGCACCACCTCGAAATGGAGCTCCGGGAACCTGCGAAAAAGGGCCTTGAAAAATGTCGCGATACGATTCCGCCCCGTGATCAACGGTGTTTTGGGGAAATCGAGCGTCGCCGTTTCGCTCAGCACCAGCGGCATTTCCTTGAAATCCCGTGCGTTGATAATATCAAATAGTCTTGCGGCATGCATCATGATCGTTTCCTGCCTGGAGTCTTGGAAAAGTCTTCACATTCGAGACGATCAATCCTGGATCGGCCTTTTTATAAGAAAACATCCGGACACACAAGGTCTTGCATCTTATGCAGGATGTTTGGCACAATCCATGTCGAAGTGTCAATAAACGTCCCGGGCCGATACCACACGGGGTATTCATCGGGGAAGACCCGTCATATCGGTCCGGATCTTTGCAAAGGGGGCACATATGCGGTGGAGACAGTTTTTCACACCGATAAAGGCGTTCAATGTGGGAGAGGCTCGGGAGTACATCGCCGGCCGCAATCCCGAGGATGTGACCATTCTGGATGTTCGCCAGCCAAAGGAGTATCGGAAAGGGCATCTTCCGGGAGCGAAGCTGATCCCTCTTCCGGAGTTGGGTGACCGCTTCCACGAAGTCGATCCGAATAAACCGGCGATTGTGTACTGAGCCGTCGGCGGCCGCAGCCGGGTGGCTGTGCAAATGATGCAGGATAATGGGTTTCGGGACGTCTACAATCTTTCAGGCGGTATCAAGGCGTGGAACGGTGAAACCGCTGTGGGACCGGCGGAGCAAGGGCTGTCGCTGTTTGAAGGCCGCATGTCGCCGGAAGAAAGTCTGCTCGTCGCGTTTTCCCTGGAGCAGGGGCTTCGGGATTTCTACCTTTTGATGCTGCCGAAAGTGACCTCCGACGATGTTGCTGACATTTTCCAACGCCTGGCCAACATCGAAATCAAACACCAGGATCGCATTTTCAAGGAATACGTAAATGTCATCGGCCGAGCCATCTCCCGTCAGGATTTCGAACAGCGTACGATGAAAGGTGTCATCGAGGGGGGGATGACCACGGAGGACTACCTGGCGATGTTCAATCCACATCTGAACTCGCCCGGTGATGTCATCAGTCTGGCCATGTCCATTGAAGCCCAGGCGCTCGATTTATACCAGCGCGCCGCAGGGACGGCCGACATTGCCCGGACAAAAAGTCTTTTAATGGACATTGCCGGCGAAGAGCGGGGTCACCTCAATCAGCTCGCGGAGCTGATGGATCGCATATCATGACATCCTTTGGGGATATCTTTTCAGTGAAGGGAGACTAAATGGGCTCATATCTCGTATTGGTCGGCGGCGGGCACGCGCACATGATGACGTTATCGAAAATCCATGAATTTGTGTCCCGCGGACACCGGGTGACCGTCATCGGGCCCTCGGCCTATCACTACTACTCCGGGATGGGCCCGGGCATGCTCAGCGAGATATACACCCCGGAGGAGATCCGTTTTGCCACAGAGCACGTGGTTGTCAAGCAGGGTGGCACGTTTGTTCGGGGCAAGGTGACCCACATCGATCCCGGCAAGCGCCTCATCTTTTCAGACACCGGGCAACGCGTCTCCTATGACGTATTATCATTCAATTCCGGCAGCTTTGTCCCCAGAGACAGCATCAGCGACGGGGATTCGGATATTTACACGGCCAAGCCCATCGAAAGGCTCCTGGAAGCCCAGAAACGGCTGCTTGCCCTTTGCAACGAAAAGCGGGTGACGGTTGGCGTTGTCGGCGGCGGGGCCGCCGCTGTGGAATTGGCCGGGAATGCCTGGCGACTGATCACACGCAACGGGAGCGAAGCACACCGGGTGGTTCTGTTTACCGGCAATGAGATTCTTGAGCGCTTTCCAGAAAAAGTCCGCAGGGCAGGGCGCCGGTCCCTGAGCCGTCGGGGGATCCGGATACATGAAAACAGCACCGTATCCCGCGTCTCCGCCGGAGAGATCGGCCTGCGATCCGGGAAGACCTATCCGGTGGACGTCATCTTTTTAGCGGTGGGCGTAACGCCCTCGGAGATATTTGCCAGATCGAATCTACCGGTCGGGCCGGACGGTGGATTGAACGTCAATGAATTCCTCCAGTGTACGGAGTATCCGAAAATATTCGGGGGCGGGGACTGTATCTATTTCGAGCCGCGTCCCCTCGAAAAAGTGGGGGTTTATGCGGTTCGGCAGAACCCGGTTCTGTACCGCAACCTGATGGCATCCCTGGAAAACGGCCCGCTCATGCCGTTCGATCCCGGAGGGGATTATCTTCTCATTTTCAACATGGGAGACGGGACCGGGATATTCTACAAGAAAGGTGTTCTTCTCGGTGGTCGCCTGGCGTTCCGGATCAAGGACACCCTTGATCGGCGGTTTATGCGGAAGTTTCAATCCCTGGAATAGATGGACGGCACCGCGGGTCGCATCAAAACGATGTCGCTTTGAGCTTGTAAAGAGGGGGGTTTCCCGGTTTGCCGGTTATCCAGTTTGCCAATAAGAACCGTTAACCGGCAAACTGGCCAACCGGCAAACCTTATTTTTTCTGCATCTGACTGGCCGCGCACTCGTTTTTACCCAGATCGAGCACATCCTGCTGCTCCTCATCCACCTCCTTTAACCCCGCATTGATTTCACG
Source organism: Olavius algarvensis associated proteobacterium Delta 3 (assembly GCA_903231505.1). Taxonomy (GTDB): domain Bacteria; phylum Desulfobacterota; class Desulfobacteria; order Desulfobacterales; family CAFBRK01; genus CAFBRK01. The sequence goes on from CAFBRK010000283.1 coordinate 172,221, forward strand.
AATCGTTGCGTACTCCTCCGGCTGCTTCCGTATATTGGATTTGATAAAGTCATAGAACACCGCTTCTTCCGTGATGCCGTAGATGTCTTTATTTATCTTTTTGACCTCGCCCATCGGAGCCATGAAAATCAGATTCTCATCGGCCTCTTTCCAGTCCATGTAATGGCCCGGCAGGACTTGTGTAGACTCCGGCAAGGGCTTCAGGATGCCCGTCATGGTATTGAAGAGCATTTGGGACCACGCTTCGGCCATTCCGCCGAGATCGGGTCGCCCGATGGAGTAGATAAATACCGTATCCCCTGTAATCAGATAGGTGTCGTCGATCAGATAACAGGTGCTGCCGGGCGTGTGCCCGGGGGTGTGCATGACCTTGACTTCGGGGCCTCCATCCGTGAAGGCATAGATATCACCGTCTTTTGCCGGGGTGTACGGGAAACGGGCCTCCTTGAAATCCGGTTCGGGTGCCATGATTTGGGCGCCGGTGGCCTGGCTCAGCGGCTGGCTGCCGGAGATGTAGTCGGCCTGGCGATGGGTCTCGAAGGTATGAAGGATGGCACAGCCACGTTCCTCCGCAAATGCCCGGTATGCCGCGATGCTCTTGGACGGGTCGAACAGCATCATTTCCTTGCCGAAAACCAGGCCGTAGCTGCAGGATGCCTTTCCCGGACGGCGAAACTGGAACAAATCATAGTCATTTCCGTCGTTGACACGGATAGGTGCCAGAAGATTACCCCAGGACACGATACCTTTTGTCAGATAGGCGATGTTGTCGTATCCGTGATTTTCAAGTATTTCGCCGACAAATTTTGCGGATCCCTCCTTGGCACAAACGATCTTTATCGGTTTTCCTTTGGGGACCCTGGCGACACTTTCCGATTCGTGTTCGATAAACTCCATGTAGGGCACATTGACCATATCAAACGGATAGGGCCCTTCGACTTTAAAGCGGCCGAATTCCTCATCGTTCCGCACATCCAGAAGCAGGAGATCTTCCTTGGTTGTCAGCCATTCGAAAAGATCCGCCGCATCATATGGTGTTACCGGCATACCCCCTCCTTTCTTCTCTTCGAGATTCCGTCACCGGGAAAGCTCGTGATTATAAGTCAATCGTTTCCAAGATACACAATAATAATTACATCCGGCTGGGACAAGGTGTTTCGGCCCGCCTGCCGGAAGATTTTTGGCCCCCTCGCGACACGCCGAAAAGAACCGGAGTCGACGTTCATCGGATAGCCACCAGCCAGGATAAACACACCACAGTCATGGTCACACCCCAGGCCGTGCGCTGGTATGTTTGAGCCATTGTCCCGTCTATATAGCGGTGATACGCCAGGCAAAGCACCGTTCCGGCGAGAAAACCGAATAAATGGGCGGTGATATCGGAATGGGGACCGGTTCCCAGAAGCGCCAGTAGTCCCAGGCCGCCTGCGATGGGCAACCATGCCGGTTTATGCCGGTCCTGTTCCCGCCACCGATTCAGAAAAGAGTGGGCGGCCAGGATTCCGACAGCGCCGAATACGGCGGTAGACGCGCCGATGGAAATATGGGTCGTCTCCACAGCCCAGGCATTGAGCAGATTCCCGATAATTCCGGACAGCAGAATCATCAGCCAGCCGACGCCGGAGCCCATGATATTGCAGACCGCCGTTCCGAATATCGCCACGCCGGCGATATTTCCAGCGAGATGGAGAAAATCCGCGTGCAACAGGAGAGAGGTCACGGCCCGGTAGATCTCACCGTCGAGAATTCGCGATGCAATGGCACCGAAATCGTTTATGACTGTCGTGGACAGCCCGTTGCGATAGGTTCCGAGAAAGGCGGCCAGCAATAGCAGAGACACCCAGACGCCGGAGAAGGTCTTTTGGATTTGAGGCTCCCGCGGTGCATCCAGAATCGGGAGGTGGGGGTTTTCCCGGAGGTAATGGTCGATCAAGTCCATGGCCTCATCATGGACATCTTCCGAAACCCAGATTTCCCACCCCCGGCGGGTTCGCCGAACCGTATAGGGCAGGCCGTAAGAGGTCAGTACAAGTCCATAGGTGTTGGCTTGATCGTCAGTCAGCTCACCGAAGAGCGCAATCATCTGCATGGCCGGTTCACGCCCCCGTCTGCATCTATGATTCCATTGGATCAGGGCCCGGGATCGGATTGAGAATATAACACTTCGAGTCCTTGTTGGCCAGAGTGAGTGCACTCCCGGGTTTCAAAATAGGGCCGATGCCGGGTCCGGGGAGAAAAAAGGGCGGCGGGGTTTCCCGCCGCCCTTTTCAGGGTGGATAAAATTCAACCCGTGTCCGGGTCAGGCGACCTCCTGATAGTCCGCATCCACTACATCGTCATTGTCGCCGGACGTGTGGGTCGATGACGCGGCATCCCGGGGGCCGTTTCCGCCGGGTGTCTGTTGGTATGCCGACTCGGCCAGTTTGTGGGAAAGCCGGGTCAGCTCGCCGGTCCGGCTTCGGATCAGTTCCACGTCATTTCCGGACAGGGACTCCTTTAGCCGTGCGATCGCATCGTGAACCTCCGACAGGGTCGCCGGATCGACCTTACCCTCAAGGTCGTTCAGGGATTTCTCGGAGGTATACATCAGGGCGTCCGCCTGGTTTCTGGCATCCACAAGATCCCGTTTCTTCCCGTCCTCCTCGGCATGCATCTCAGCATCCTGAACAAGACGGTCGATCTCTTCCCGGGTCAAGCCGGAAGAAGACGTGATCTGGATGGACTGTTCCTTCCCGGTTCCCTTATCCCGGGCCGAAACGTTAACGATGCCGTCCGCGTTGATATCGAAAGTGACTTCGATCTGGGGCATGCCGCGTGGTGCCGGCGGAATGCCGAGCAGTTCGAATCGTCCCAGTGTTTTGTTATCGCCGGCCATTTCGCGCTCCCCCTGGAGCACGTGGACCGTGACCGCCGGTTGGTTGTCTTCTGCCGTGGAGAATATTTCAGACTTCTTGGCCGGAATCGTGGTATTTTTCTCGATCAACGGAGTCATGACACCGCCGAGGGTTTCAATACCCAGCGAGAGCGGGGTAACGTCCAGAAGAAGGACGTCCTGAACTTCGCCGTCCATAACGCCGCCCTGTATCGCAGCACCGATGGCGACCACCTCGTCCGGATTGACGCTCTTGTTGGGGTCCTTTCCAAAAAATCGGCGCACCCGTTCCTGTACGGCCGGCATCCGCGTCATCCCACCCACCAGAATGACCTCATCGACCTGTCCGGCCGTCAAACCGGCATCCTTCAGGGCAACGGCGCAGGGTTCTTCCAGTTGATCCAGAAGGCTGCCGACCAGGGACTCCAGTTTGGCCCGGGTTATTTTCATGCTCAAATGCTTAGGACCGCCGGCATCGGCCGTAATAAACGGCAGATTGAGGTCTGTTTCCATGGTGGTGGAAAGCTCCATTTTCGCCTTTTCTGCAGCCTCTTTGAGGCGCTGAAGGGCCATCTTGTCATTTCTCAGATCGATTCCCTGGTCCTTTTTGAACTCATCGGCCAGGTATTCGATGATTTTTAAATCAAAATCCTCTCCTCCCAGATGGGTGTTTCCGTTAGTGGATTTCACTTCAAAAACACCGTCGCCGATTTCCAGGATAGAGATATCAAAAGTTCCGCCGCCCAGGTCAAAGACAGCGATCCGCTGGTCGCCTTTCTTGTCGAGTCCGTATGCCAGGGACGCGGCCGTCGGTTCATTGATGATCCGCTTCACATTCAGCCCGGCAATTTTTCCGGCATCCTTCGTTGCCTGGCGCTGACTGTCATTGAAATATGCCGGCACCGTAATAACGGCGTCAGTAAGCGTTTCACCCAAATGTGCCTCGGCCGTCTTCTTGATGTTGGCCAGAATATGCGACGAAATCTCAGCCGGGCTGTAAAGTTTCCCCTGAATCCGGATGTGCGCATCCCCGTTGGGCGCCTTTTCGATCCGATACGGAAGCACTTTCTTGTCTTCAAGAACCTCCGAGGAATCGTATTTGCGGCCGATGAGCCGTTTTACCCCGAATACGGTATGTTCCGGATTGGTCACTGCCTGGCGTTTGGCAATCTGCCCGACCAGCCGTTCACCCTTTTCCGTAATACCGACAACCGAGGGGGTTGTCCGGCCGCCCTCTTCATTGGTGATGACGTTCCCATCCCTGCCGTCCAGGACCCCAACGCAGGAATTTGTGGTCCCAAGGTCTATTCCAATTGTTTTCCCCATCGCGAACACCTCCCGTGTGCCAATACAGCACCTGTTAAGAGTATGATACCATCACAAGAGTGTAAATGTTTAACAAATTGACAAGAAAAAAATAAGATTAATAGATGATATGTCAATATAAAAACATTACTATTTAGTTTTTATAATATATAATAATGCAATGGGGAGATTTTCAACGATTTCCAGACGAGATCGGGTCAGGGAGTTCCGGTGTAGTATTCCATGCCGAGGGTCCCTTCGGCGAGGGGCAAAACGTCCAACGGGGGCATGTTATACTTGAAAACCAGTTTCAGAAACGACCGGACGATACGGAAGGTGACGCCCCAGAGGATTTCGACGCTGTCGTTATCCTCGAAGCGGAAAGCGGGGAATTCCTGCGATGGCGTTCCCAGTCGGGCCGCCACCTCAGGGGAGTAGACAATCTGGTAGGTTCGATAATTTTGGGAGTCGAGCAGGTCACGGAGCGGTATCGTAATAATTCGCTCGACTTCCCAATTGGTTTTAAAGTGCTGCTCGGAGTCCAACCACACGGCCATCGGCTGTATCTGTCGATCAAACATGACCAGTTGCTGGGCCGGGAGGGGTCCGAGAAAATCAACTCCGAACGGGCTCAGGTTCATTTCCTCAAGACTTTCACGCAAACCGGTCGCCAGCAAAAGCGCCATATCATCGCCGTCCTGGCGGGATCGCCGTCGCCAGGCCCGCCAGTACGGCCATTGGGTTAACGGCGATCCGGACAGCTGGAGGGCCCGTGCAATCATATCGTCCAGCGGCAGCTCGGAACCGCCCCCCGGAAAACACAGGTCTCCGGGCTGTCGCACCTTGTGTGAACGTTTGTTGAGGATCAGGTGCGGGCTGCCGTCGTCAGGGGATGTCCACAGCGGCACCAATACCGAGGACGAAGGTACCACCGCAGACGCCTGCGTGTCGGCACCTGCGGTTTCCAGGGCCTGGCCATACAACTCCCCGGTGATGCATTGTTTAAGATGAGACACGCTGTGGGGCAGACAGTCCAATTTATGGGCATCCTTTAAAAGTTCGCTTTCATATCCTTATCAGACCGGATTCCATTTTGATAGTGGCCTTCACCAAGGCCGCCACCCAAGAGTTGAACGCGCGGATCCGGGGATTCCTCATGTCCCGCGAGTCTGAGAAAGCACTTGAAATGTTTAACCGTTTCAGGATATTATGCGCCACCACAGTCGGATCATGGGGCGTTGGAGCGCTCAACGATCAGGCATTCCGTGTGCTGGGAGCCCATGGGCGGAATCCATCCGGCAGTGACATCCGGTACCCGGGCCGGCCGATATCGATCACCCGCAACGATGACCATCTGAATCTGTCCGATGGAGACCTCGGCATCGTGGTCACGGATCGCGTGAGCGGGGATAGCAACGTGACGGCCTGTTTCCCAGGATCCTCCGGAGCCATAAGGAGACTCCAGCCCCGAAGACTCCGGGCCACGATGCGGCATTTGCCATGGCCGTCACCATCATAATGACCCATCCCGATACCGATTCTGGTGTGACATACATTCGGGACAACACACTCTGGGGGGCTCTTTATGAAAAAGACATCGATCGCAGGCACCGGCCGATATGTGCCGCCGCGTAAAGTCACCAACAAGGACCTGAGCCGATGGATGGAAACGTCGGATGAATGGATCCGGCAGCGAACCGGAATTGAGGAACGATACTGGGTCCCCGAAGAAGGCGGAGTCGGCGCTTCGGATCTGGGACTCGAGGCATCCCGGATCGCCCTGGAAAAAGCCGGTTGGGAGCCCGGGGATATCGATCTCATTATTTTCGCAACGCTGAGTCCGGACATTTTTTTCCCCGGACCCGGCTGTTTGATGCAGCAGAAGCTTGGCCTCGACCGGACACCGGCGCTGGATATCCGACAGCAGTGCACCGGATTTCTGTATGGCCTGGCAACGGCGGATGCCTTTATTCGCAGCGGATATTATGAAAAAATTCTGTTTGTCGGTGGTGAGGTGCACAGCACCGGCCTGGATCTTTCCACAGAAGGACGGGATGTTTCCGCCATCTTTGGGGACGGGGCCGGAGCGGTATGTCTGGCATGTGTCGACGATGGAGCCCCCACGGGCATTCTGGCGTCCGCCCTCCATGCGGAAGGGGCAAATGGCCGGCAGCCTCATGATTGAAGCGCCGGCATCCCGCAACTGGCCGAGAATGAGTGAAACAATGATTCGGGAAGGCCGCCATTTCCCGATCATGGATGGCCAGAAAATTTTCAAGACGGCCGTTCGCCGGCTTCCGGAGGTCGCCCACCGAACCCTGGCGGCGGCCGGTTTGAAATCCGAAGATATCGATCTATACATCCCCCACCAGGCCAACTTGCGCATCAACCAGGCCTTTCAAAGGGCCATGGGGCTGCCCGAGGACAAGGTCTTTCACAATGTTCAAAAGTTCGGCAACACCACAGCGGCCAGCATCCCCATCGCTCTGGACGAGGCCCTTGAAAGGGGGATTATCGGGCCCGGAAGTACCGTCATGTTTATCGCACTGGGCGCCGGATTGACCTGGGGCGCAGTTATATTTCGATTCGGGTCCCATTCCCTCTAGCCCGAACACTGCAAGAACTCGTTTCAGCGGATGGCTGAAAAGAAACAATGTCGAAACTCATTAAAATCTTAGTGAAAAAGGGTGTCCGTATTCCGAATCCGGAAAGCGTGGAAATCGGTGAGGACGTTTTCCCGGAACGGATCTCCGGAAACCAAGTGGTGATTCACACCGGATGCAAGATTTTCGGCGCCAAGACATTTATCCATGACGGATGCCGTATCGGATACGAAGGTCCCGTGACCATGGAAAACTGCCGAATCGGGGCGGACGTCAACCTGGGTTCCGGCTTTTTTCGTGGAGCGGTGTTTCTCAACGGAGCCAGCGCCGGCAGCGGCTCCCACGTCCGTGAGGGGACGATCCTGGAGGAGCAGGCGAAGATTGCCCACGCGGTGGGGCTTAAACAGACTATTTTATTTCCCTTCGTTACCCTGGGCAGCCTGATCAATTTTTGCGACTGTCTCATGGCCGGCGGGTCTAGCCGCACCGACCACAGCGAAGTGGGCAGTTCCTTTATTCATTTCAACTACACCCCCAACCAGGACAAGGCCACGCCGTCGCTCATCGGAGATGTCCCACGGGGCGTCATGTTGACCCGGTCGCCGATCTTCCTGGGGGGGCAGGGGGGTCTGGTCGGCCCCTGTCGACTGGCTTTTGGTACGATCACGGCAGCCGGCACCATTTGGCGTCGGGATGAAACGGAGCCGGGAATGCTTTTGTACGAAGGGCTGGGTCGCCGCGGCCGCAAGTCCTTCCATTCCGGATTGTATCGGAATGTCAAGCGGATCACCCTCAACAACCTCACCTACATTGCCAATCTCGCAGCCCTGCTGCACTGGTATCGCCACGTGCGCAGGCTGTTTGTTTCCGAACGGTTTCCGGAAGCCCTGTCGGAAGGCCTTCAAGAAACGGTCCGGACCGGCATCGAAGAACGGATCCGTCAATTCGAAAAATTCGTCGGGAACCTGTCCCGATCGATTCAGCTGCACCACGCCATTTCTGAAAAAAACATCACTAAACTGCAGCTGAGTCAGAAAGAAGCGCTTATGAAGGTATGGCCCGAAATCAAAGCCGGACTCCGGAATGGTGCGGGTCATACGGGAGACGACAGTCTTCGCGACACTTTTCTGGAGGCTGTTCAGCGCGGTATCCCCAAAGACGGCTCGGAGTACCTGGAGGTCATTACAGGGCTTCCCCGCGGCATTTCGGAAACCGGAACCCGATGGCTGGAGACGATCGTGGATCAGGTACGTGGCACCGCGCTGGGACAGCTGCCCTCTTTTAAGGAGCCATCGACGGGAGGGGAGGGCGGATGAAACTGTTCGGGACAGACGGTATTCGCGGAGTTGCCAATACAGAACCCATGACGGCGGACACCGCCGTCAAGGTTGGCCGGGCGGTGGCCGACACGCTGTGCCGCAGCGCATCTTCGAGCATGGTCATCGGGACGGACACCCGGATATCCGGGAGTATGCTGGCCAGCGCGGTGGCCGCCGGTGCCGCGTCAGCCGGAACCGATGTACATATGGCCGGGGTGGTGCCGACACCGGCGGTGGCCCGACTAACCGTCCGGATCGGTGCCGGCGCTGGTATTGTCATCTCCGCTTCCCACAACCCGTTCACGGACAATGGCATCAAGGTGTTTGACGGTCAGGGTATGAAATTGAATGAAGCCGCCGAGCGGGATATCGAAGCCATGATCACCGGCGGCGCCCGTTTGCCCGCGGCCGGCTTGGCGATCGACGCCGGTCGGGTGGAACGCCTCTCGGGTGCCGGGGAACAGTATGTCGATTTCCTGGTGGACCGTTTTTCCGATCATCTCACACTAAAGAACCTTCCGGTGGTGATGGATTGCGCCAACGGTGCCACGTCTCGGATTGCCCCGGCCGTCTTTACCCGCCTCGGCGCCAAAGTGACCCCCATGAACACGACACCCGATGGCAGGAACATTAACCGGGATTGCGGATCCGAACATCCCGAGCAGCTTGCCGACTCGGTGGTCCGACACAAGGCGGCGGTCGGATTCGCCTTTGACGGCGACGGGGATCGTATGGTGGCCGCTGATGCGTCCGGACAGATGCTCACCGGAGATCAGGTCATTGCCATTTGTTCAGCATACCTCAAAGATAGGGGTCAACTGCGGAGCAACCGGGTTGTCTCCACGGTGATGAGCAATATGGGGCTTTCCATGGCGCTGGAACAGCTGAACATCGAACATGGGATCACCGCCGTGGGCGATCGACACGTACAGCATGAGATGGTCCGCAGTGGAGCGGTTCTTGGGGGGGAAGATTCCGGCCACCTGATTTTCCGGGATTACCACACCACCGGCGACGGGATTATTGCAGCCCTGTTTCTGCTCCGGGTGATGGCGGACCGAAACCAGTCGTTATCTCAACTGAAACAGGTCATGGAGGTGCTTCCACAGGCATTGGTGAACGTGGTCGTGGCGGAAAAACCCGCCCTGGACACCCTGCCGGATGTGGTGACGGCGATTCGAAAGGTGGAAGAGGCCCTGGGCAAGCAGGGTCGGGTGCTGGTCCGTTACTCTGGGACAGAACCCGTCTGCCGGGTGATGGTGGAGGCGGCCTCGAATTCGGATGCAGAACGTTTCGGTGAGCGGATCGCCGTCGTACTGAAAAACGTAATCGGCTCGAAAAGTCATTGATAACAGACAGTTCAAGCCGACTTCAATATTGATTCACTGACCCGGCACTTAATCCCGTTGCCCGCCCAGAATCATCAACAGGTATTGGAACATCAGGATGAAATCGAGGTACAGCGTCAGGGCACCGATGATGGCGCCTTTGCGGACCACGGCACCATCCAGTCCGGCAGGCTGGGTCAACGCCATGTGCTTGAGTTTCTGGGTGTCATAGGCGGTAAGGCCGGCAAACACCAATACACCGATGTAGCTGATGATCATCTGCATGGCGGGGTTTCGCAGGAATATATTGACCACACTGGCGATAATGATGCCGATCAGCCCCATGAACATAAAGCTGCCCACACCGGTCAAATCCCGTTTGGTGACCCAGCCATACACACTCAAGGCCCCGAACATGGCCGCGCAGACAAAGAAGGTGGTCGAAATATGGGCTGTCGTATATACTTTGAAGATGAATGACAACATCGCCCCGTTGAGACTTGCATAGACCATAAACAGCACCGTTGCCCTGGACGCACTCATTCGGCTGATGCGCGCGGAAAGGTAAAACACCAGTCCAATGAGTCCAATGGCCAGAATCCAGAACCCCTGTTGAACGGTTGCCATGATGGCATCGTTCTGGGAAACAAACCAGGCGACACCGCCGGTCATGGCCAGTCCGATAAGCATCCAGTTATACACGCTCCGCATGTACCCATTGACCAACACCTGGGTTTGTGTTTGAGTTTGCTGAATTGGCTGGGAATTCATAGATCCTCCTGTTTGTGTGACGTCACATTATGTTTGTCGATGGTGATCGAACGCATTTGTTCAACAGACAAAAAATAACGCAAGACGCCATAATTTCAAGTGGGGCATCCCGCTGAGAGCTGCGCCATGAACATGTGTCCCCGTGACGATCGTACGGAACGCAAAAGAGTCCCAGGGTGTCGATTTCCATGATGCGTCCGGAACAGATTTATCAGCATTTACTAGATGTGGCCGAGAAAGTCCAGATCACCGTCTCGGAAGAAAATCTACGGCGCACCGGTATCAAAGCGAAAAGCGGCCTTTGCCGGATCCATGGAAAGGATATCTATATCATGGACAAAAAGGCCACCATCCGGGAAAAGGTGTCTCTGCTGGCTGGCTGTCTGGCCCGTTGGCCCCTCGATGATATCTATATCGTGCCGGCGGTCCGGGAGGTGATTCAGAAATATCCGATAAACGACGCCGAAGGATCACGCCCTCCGGAACCGGAATCCCCGGATCCGAACACGGAAGGGGACGCCGATTCCGGAGGGGATGCGCCAGAATGGAGCTCGATATCGACATAAGTTTACATAATATACATTATCAGACATTAATAGGGTGTCCCGTATTGTTGCCGCCATGACCGACTACCTTCAACCTGCCAAGCAGATCCGGACAGTTTCAGAGCTCACGGCCGACATTCAGCAGTTGCTTGAAGACAAGCTTCCGTTTGTTTGGCTGAGCGGTGAAATTTCCAACTTCAGTGCGCCGGCATCGGGGCATTTTTATTTCACGGTCAAAGACGATCACGCCCAGATCCGTGGCGTCATGTTTCGGTCCCAGAACCGGACCCTCCGCTTTCGGCCGGAAAACGGGTTGTCGATCGTCGGACTGGGTAGAATCGGCGTGTATGCCCCGAGGGGTGTGTACCAGATCATTTTCGAGTACGTGGAGCCGTCCGGGCTGGGTGCCGTGCAAGCCGCCTTTGAACAACTCAAGGAAAAGCTCTCCAAGGAGGGGCTCTTCGATCCGGGATTCAAACAGCCGCTCCCCGTTCTACCCCACCATGTTTGCCTCGTCACGTCGCCGACCGGAGCGGTTGTCCACGATGTGATCCGGATCGCCTTGCGGAGATACCCCAATCTTGCCATTCAGGTGATTCCCGTGACTGTCCAGGGTGACGCATCCGAGGACGACATCGTTCGCGCCATTTCCCTGGCCAACGACAGGGTGTCACCCGATGTCGTGATTCTCGCCCGCGGTGGCGGATCCCTGGAGGATCTTCAGGCATTCAACTCCGAAGCTGTGGCGCGGGCCATTTTTGCGTCGAACGTGCCGATCGTTTCCGCCGTGGGGCATGAAACCGACTTTACCATTGCTGATTTTGTTGCCGACCTCCGCGCCCCGACACCATCTGCCGCCGCGGAGATGTGCGTTCCATTGCGCCGCGATCTGGAACGGCAGATCCAGCAAGGGCGTCATTCGCTGACCGGTTTTATGCTCGGGCTTCTGGATCGTCAGCGGGATCTTGCGGAGGAATCCGGCAACCGGTTGATGCGGGTCCATCCCTTAAAAAAAATCGAGGCCCTTCGCCTCCTTCTGGACGATCACACCACACGGATGGGCAGATCGTTTCTTGGGTTGCTGGCTTATTTCAGAGAGCGCCTGGAGTGGCTGACCCATCGGCTTCTCCGTCAAAGTCCACTTTTAATTATTAATAATTATAAAGAATATATGAATGTTATAAGCTATAACCTAAATTATAACATTAAATTAATCGTCGAGCGTCTCGGGCATCGCGTTCGGGAAGCCGCGGCGATGCTCGGCGCCATGAACCCGGAGAATATTCTAGCCAGAGGCTACAGCATAACCCGAATCCGCCCGGAAGGGCGGATTCTAAGACACGCCAAGGATGCTTCCATAGAACAGCATCTGGACATCACCCTTTCCAAAGGCAGTGTTACGGCGCAGGTTCTCGGCCGACACCTGCCCGGGGCAACAGCTCAACAGAACAGGAATGAAAATGGCAGCGAAACAGACATTTGAAAAAGCGATGAAGCAGCTTGAACAGATTGTTCAGGAGATGGAATCCGGAGACTTACCGCTTGAAAAAGCGATCCAGAAGTTCGAGGAAGGAATCCGATTGACGCGATTTTGTACGGAAAAACTGGACGAAACCGAAAAACGGGTCACACTGCTCATGGGCGGCACGGATGGACAGGTATCCGAGGAACCGTTCCCGGACCATGGGGACAAGGGGGAAAGCGTATCTCAATGAGGTCACCACATGCCGCGCAATGTCGCTTCACGCTCAAGGACCGCGACCCGGTATGGCCATGCACGGCAACTACTTGCGTAATAACTCTGATTTTGATAACAGACGCCAATCAAACCGGTTGTCACGCCCGACACGGGTCAACCAGCCTGCATTGGGTGAAACGGAAATACCCATCACCACGCTGCCCGGTCATCCATACCCCTGAAAGGAAATCCTTTTGAGCCTTTTGAAAACTGTTAATTATCCTAATGATATCAAAGAACTACCTAGGTCGGAGCTACCCGTTCTGGCAGCTGAGATCCGGGATCGGATCGTACACGTGGTCTCTCAAAATGGTGGTCATTTGGCGCCCAGCCTGGGTGCCGTGGAACTGGCCATCGCTATCCACTATGTTTTCGATACGCCGAGAGACAAAGTCGTCTGGGATGTGGGCCACCAGGCATATGCCCACAAATTGCTCACCGGTCGCCAGGAACAGTTCCACACCATACGGCAATTCGAGGGCCTGTGCGGGTTTACCCGAAAAAGTGAAAGCCCGTTCGATGCCTTCACCACGGGGCACAGCAGCACGTCCATTTCTGCGGGATTGGGCATGACGTGCGCCAAACACTTAAAACAGGAGCCTGGAAAGGTCATTGCGGTTATCGGGGACGGATCCATGACGGCCGGACTGGCTTTCGAGGGCATGAATCAGGCCGGTGACCAGCACAAAGACCTGATCGTGATTCTCAACGATAACGATATGTCCATCGCACCCAACGTGGGGGCGGTGTCCTCCCTGCTCAGCCGGACCTTTTCGGTCCGCCGGCTGCAAAACATGAAAAAAGATTTCGGAGGGTTTCTCAAATCCCTGCCTAAAATCGGAGACGATATTTACCAATTCGCGAAGCGTTCTGAAGATTCATTTAAGACATTTATCACTCCGGGCATGCTCTTTGAGGCGTTTAATTTTGATTATTTTGGTCCCATCAACGGTCACAATCTCGACCATCTGATCGATATATTGTTAAATATCAAGAGTCTGGATGAACCTGTCCTGCTGCATGTAACCACCCGGAAGGGAAAGGGATACCGGCCGGCAGAAGAGAATCCGGTCCATTTTCACGGTGTCGGCTGTTTTGATGAAGGAACCGGCACCTGTATCGACCGCCCCAGCCCCATCCCCACCTACACCAGTGTGTTCGGCCGGACCCTCATGGAACTGGCAGGCATCGACGATCGGATTGTGGCCGTCACCGCTGCCATGCCCGAAGGAACGGGGCTGGCGCAGTTTGCCGAGGCGTTTCCGGATCGCTTTTTCGATGTGGGGATTGCCGAGCAACACGGGGTGACCTTCGCCGCCGGCATGGCCACAGAGGGATTCAAGCCGGTGGTGGCCATTTACTCCACATTCCTGCAACGGGCGTTCGACCAGATACTCCATGACGTCTGTCTCGAATCCATCCCGGTAGTGTTCGCGCTGGACCGGGGAGGCATCGTCGGCGAGGATGGAGCGACCCACCATGGACTGTTCGACCTGGCGTACTTGCGAATCCTGCCGAACATGGTGGTGATGGCTCCGAAAGACGAAAACGAACTCCGCCGAATGATGGTCACCGCCCTATCCCACCGGGGTCCCATCGCTCTGAGGTATCCTCGAGGCACCGGCACCGGATGTCAATTGGATCCGGACCCTGCCCCGATTCCCATCGGCAAGGCGGAAATTTTACGCGAGGGCGACGATCTGCTGATTTTGGCCGCAGGCCGGTCCGTCTCCGATGCCCTCGAGGCCGATGAAGCGCTGCGTCGCGAGGGCATCGCTGCGACGATCGTCAACTGCCGCTTCATCAAACCTCTGGATGGGGATCTGATTCTCGACCTGGTGCAGCGCATCCCAAGGGTGATTACAGCAGAGGAACATGTCCTGAGCGGAGGGTTTGGCAGCGCCGTGCTGGAGCTTATTGCCGATAGCGGAATCTCCGGTATTCAGGTGAAACGGATCGGCATCGGCGATGTGTTCGTGGAACACGGCACCCAAAACATCCTCCGCAACAAACACGGTGTGGACAGCACCGCCATTGAAGACGCCGCCAGGGCCATCATGCAATGTGAGGTTCAGCCGGGGTAGTTTTTTTCACTTGACGATGTGTCGCTGCGTGTCGGAGCCTCGCAGAAATCCTCTAGAATCCGTCGGTAACCTGAGCGACACCGTCGCGTTGTACAGTGGTTGTCATAAATATGTTCCGTTTGCAGACATATGGAAACGATGACCGCAGAGTCGCATCGGAACGCAATTCCGGCAATCGCTATAGAACAGTTGCCGATGTTACCCGCCCTTCCCCGTTATGCAAAAGAAACGACTCGACAGCACGCTGGTGGATCAAGGTCTTGCCAAAAGCCGTCAACGCGCCCGTTCCCTGATTATGGCCGGTCTGGTGCTGGTTGACGATGTTCCGGTGGACAAACCCGGGACACCGGTGACCGGGTCGGAGCGGATCACGTTGCGTGGCGAGGATCATCCGTACGTCAGCCGTGGCGGGGTCAAGCTTGAGAAGGCCCTCGAGGCATTCGGGGTAAATGTGAACGGGCGGGTGTGCTTGGATGTGGGGGCCTCCACCGGCGGGTTCACGGACTGTCTGCTGCGCCATGGGGCCCAAAAAGTCTTCGCCGTGGATGTGGGTTACGGCCAAATCGCCTGGAAACTGCGTCAGAGTCCCAGGGTGGTGGTGATTGAACGAACCAATATTCGGCACATGTCCAGAGAGGCGATTACCGAACCGGTGGATCTGGCGACCATCGATGTGTCGTTTATTTCCCTGAAAATCGTGGTTCCGGCGGTTGTGCCGTATTTAAAACCAAAAGCGGGGATCGTCGCGCTGATCAAGCCGCAGTTTGAAGCCGGAAAGGGTCGTGTCGGAAAGGGGGGCGTGGTGCGTGATCCTGTCATGCGTGCCGAAATTGTGAAGGATGTGATAGATACCTTTACAAACCGCGGTTTCCGCTGTTCAAACCCCGAACCATCGCCGATTCGGGGGCCCAAAGGCAATCAGGAATATCTTATCCATCTCTGCCTGCCGTGAGACATCCGAACGGGACAACGCGTCGTGCCGATCCTTCCATGGGGAAAGGCTTCGACATGACACGGAATGGTTCATCCCGCTGTGACATCATCTGGACCCCATACCGTCCTAGCAACCGAATCGAGACAGAATGGCCAACGTTAACGTCGATACCGGTTCCGAACCCGATTCCGATACCGATGACTCGGCAGCTTTCAACCGCGTCAACAATCCACACCCTGGACCCCCTGCCTTCAATCGGAACATATTTATGGCAACTGCTACAATAATCACAACAACGATAAAAGACCCCAACTTCCCACTTGCATTTTTCAGTACCAGATACTAAGAAAACAGGGTTTTATCGAGTCGTCACCCCAAAGGTCGCGACGTGAAATCTCATAGAGAGGAGCTTGGATAGCGGATATGGCAGAGAATCTACGAAACTTTGTTCTTGCGGCCCATGGCGGGGCCGGCAAAACCTCTTTGGCCGAGGCCATGATTTTCAAGACAGGACTGACGACCCGTATGGGACGGGTAGAAGACGGAAACACCGTTATGGATTTCGAGCCGGAGGAGCTCAAACGCCAATCCAGTATCTCCACCGCATTCTATCAGTTCGAGTGGAACAAACATACCTTCAACCTGATAGACACCCCGGGTGATCAGAACTTTTTTTCGGACACCCGATTATGTATGCAGGCCGCCGACGGCGTTGTCATGGTCGTCGACGCCGTGGATGGTGTAAAAGTGCAAGCTGAACTGGCCTGGGATTTTGCCTCTGAGTTCAATCAGCCCTGTGCCGTGTTTATCAACAAGCTGGACCGGGAACGGGCCGACTTCCGACGGACCTTTGACGATATTGTTCAGGCCCTGGGCACCCCCAAGCCAATCGTGGTGCAGCTGCCTATCGGCAAGGAAGCTGATTTCAAGGGGGTTGTCGACCTGGTCCGCATGAAGGCATTTCAATACGATGCCAGCGGCACGGTCACCGTAAGCGACATTCCATCGGACATGCAGGAGTTGGTGGCATCCGAGCGGGAAGCATTTGTTGAAAACGTGGCCGAAGCCGATGATGCGCTGATCGAAAAGTATCTGGAGGGCGAGGATCTCACCGAAGAAGAGATCCATGCGGCCCTGCGGAGTGGCATCCTATCTCGAGCCTTTACTCCTGTGCTGTGCGGCTCCGCAACCAACAATATCGGTATCGACCTCTTCATGGACTTTATCGCGGCAAGTATGCCCTCCCCCATGGACATGGGACCGCGGACCGGAACAGACCCTTCCAGTGGCGAATCCGTCGAGCGGGCACCGGATCCTGCCGCGCCATTTTCCGCATTTGTATTTAAAACCGTTGCAGACCCGTACGCAGGCCGACTGTCCATCTTTCGGGTGGTATCGGGGACCCTGGGTGGCGACGGGAACTTCTACAACGTCAACAAGGGCGCCAAAGAGCGGTTCACACAACTGCTCCGGCTGGCGGGAAAAGATCAAAAGCCGGTCTCCGGCGCCGGTCCCGGGGCCATTGTTGCAGTGGCCAAGCTCAAGGAAACCAAAACCGGCGATACCCTGTGCGATGATGCCTCGAAAATTCAGTATTCCTGTGCCGAACCCCTGCCGACCCTGATATCCTACGCGGTCTCTCCGAAATCCAAGGGAGACGAGGATAAAATTTTCGGCGCCCTGGCAAAGCTTATCGAAGAGGATGTGGCGCTGCAGCTGGATCGCAATGCGGAGACCAAAGAGATTCTTCTGTCAGGCATGGGCCAGGTGCACATTGAAGCCAGCGTGGAAAAACTAAAGCGAAAGTTCAATGTGGAGGTGGAGCTCAATATACCCAAGGTCCCCTATCGGGAAACCATCAAGAAAAAAGTCCGGGTCCAGGGCAAGCACAAGAAACAGACCGGCGGCCACGGTCAGTACGGGGACTGCTGGATCCAAATGGAACCGTTGCCCCGGGGCAGCGGATTCGAATTTGTGGATTCCATCGTGGGCGGGGTGATACCAAAACAGTATATCCCGGCGGTGGAAAAGGGTATTATCGAGTCGTGCCAGAAGGGTGTTTTGGCAGGGTATCCGTGTATCGACTTTCGGGCCACCCTGGACTACGGATCATTCCACGCCGTGGATTCATCTGAAATGGCGTTTAAAATCGCCGGATCCCTCGCTTTTAAGAAAGCGTCCCTGGAAGCGATGCCGATCCTTCTCGAGCCCATCATGGAGATCACCATCGTCACGCCGGAGGAATACATGGGGGACATCATGGGGGATTTGAACGGAAAGCGCGGTCGCGTCCTGGGAATGGACAGCAAGGGAAAGAATCAGATCATCAAGGCCAATGTCCCCATGGCGGAATTTCTCACCTACGCCCCGGATCTCAATTCCATGACCGGCGGCCGCGGCATGTATTCATGGACCTTCGCCCACTATGATGAAGTGCCGGCCCAGCTGGCCCAGAAGATCATCGAGGAGGCCGGCGCAGCCAAGGAGTAGTCGGAAAACACCCTCTGGCCGGAGCATAGCCGTCCCAGAATGCGTCCCAGAGGTTTTCAAAAAGCACCCGATTTTTGGGGTGGATTCGGGCCGCCCGGGAACATGAGGGATGGTGAAATCGTTTCGAGCGACCATTGCCGACGAGTCTGGTCCGACAGTGGCGCCAGTTATGCCACATCCCCTTCCCTGCCGACATCGCTTTTCGCTGAGCTGCAAGCAACCGTTTTTCATATTTTAAATTGGGAGCTTTCGGCAACACCACGGCGACCCCGGAACGGACAAGCGCTTCGTTGACAAATCGGCCGTCCGGAAGGAACACGTAAGCGAGAATCCGCCCGTACCTGTCCGCAGGCTCGCGCCCGACTTCCAAAAGGGTCCGCTTGCGGTAAACCAATTCTCTGTTGGCTCGCGTGGCGGCTTTGGCATACGGCTCGGCAGGGTGTTGCTCCCGTGCCATCTCCGGTGCATTGATCCCGATGTAGCGCACCCGCCGATCATCCGACAAAATAACCGTATCGCCGTCATAAACCCAACGCACATAGCCCCACTGCTCCGCGGAGGCCGCGGGGGCCGCCATAGCCAACAGTATCAGCCATACGCTTGTGATGCGACAGTAGAAAATTCTTAAGCCAGGGCACATGAGGTTTACCCAAGATGCAACGATTACCGCGGAGACGCTGAGCACGCAGAGGCGATACGTTGTTTTATAGCACTTGCCATAACTATGTTCCGTGCTGTTTCTGCTTTTCGCCCTACCCGCCCTGAGGCCCTCGAAGGGTCGGCGAAAAGCAAAAAGTGACATCACCCCTGCGTCCTCTGCGGCTCTGCGATAATACGTGTCCCGAAACCAATTGGAACGGAATTCTGACAATCGCTAAAGCAATGCGATCGGTTTCTCGAAGACAGGCGGCTTATTTCAGTAAAGCGGCATCCAGTCCGCAGTGGGTAACGGCGCTGCCATCCAGCATGGCATTCAGACCGCCGCGATCGGACGGCGTGAATCCCATCGTCTGGTGCCACACCTCATCATCCTCCATGCAAAAATAAATCAAGACCTCCGGTGCCCGTCGTCGGATCTCGTTCACAACACGTCGATACAGCCGGATACGCAACGGCTTAAAATACCGCATCTTGCCGTCCAAACCCCTCACGAACTCCCCGTAGATAATGTTGGAGGCCGGAAACCGGTGTTCCACAACGGGCAACAGACTCGGTGGGAACCGGAAGGACCCCATGCTGATCCAGGCGATCTGGTGCGGCGGAATCCGGTTGAACAGCCGGTTCACCAGGTTTCGGTAATCCGTCTCGCACCCCTTGTAGAGAACCATGGGATCGAAGTGGAAACCGAGCGGATAACCCCATTCGGCGCACCGGGCAGCGGCATCGAGCCTGGCATCGATGGCGGCTGTCCGGCGTTCCTCGGAATGAATCACCCGATCGGTGTTGAGGGACCAGGCCAGAACGGTTTTTTTACGATGGTCCAGATCCTTAAGCCGATTCACATGGGCCGTTTTGGTTTTCAGTTCCAGAACCGCCCGGTTCTGGCCGGAAAATCGGGAGATGAGTTTCGGTGAAAGATTTGTCCAACGGTCCCACATGAGGCTGTCGGTAAATTCGCCGGTACCGATTCTGGAAATTTGATGTTCCTGGAAAACGGCCTTCAACTCGGAAAACAGATCGTCATGGTTGACGAAAAACTGCATCACCGGAGGATGAAAGTATGTCTGGAGGATGCAATAGGAGCAGTCCATGCTGCAGTAGGTTCCCACATGAAGAATCCGGTATCCACAGCACGTATAGTTGCGTGTCCCCGGGCAGTCCCGAACGAAGGCCCCCCGGTTGCGGGTCAGATACAGGATCTCTTTTCCCTGCTGGACCGGATCCGCCGCGGCGGACACCGCCTCATACACGATGTCGGGCGTTTTTGCAGGGACCGGGGAAAGCTGCAGGGCGGATTGAATCTGCCCAACGGCCGGTGCATCCATGACCGCCGGGTTCACGTAGAGCACGGAGATGGGCATCTCAGTCTATCCCGTGCGTCGTGCGAGCACACATACCAATCGGCAGGCTTTATCGATGTGTACCTGGCTCATATTGATGACCAGGTGATAGAGATGGGGGCCGTCGTAATCTTCCCTGCCGAATTTCCGGTACAGGTGGATCCGCCGACGGTCTTCGAGATTCACGGCTCTGGCCGCCTGGGATGGAGCCAATTCATAATGCTCCTCCATGAACCGTATCCGATCGCTTTTTTCCGCGGTGAGCAGAATGTGGATGGTATCGGCACGTTCTCTTAAGATGTACTGACTCCCCCTGCCCAGAATGACCACATTGTCCTCATCGGCGAGTTGCTGGATCACCTGATGGAGAAGATCCACATATACCTCTTCGTCAATGTAGCCACGTTCATCTCCGAGCACCTTTTCTATGAGGCTCTTGGAGACCAACCGGGAGACAAATTTCTGCAGCCGGCCGCCGGCCTCTTTTTCGACGGATTCCACCCAATTGACAGACACTTTGGCTTTATGGGCGACCATCTGTATCAGTTCATTGTCAATGAACTGATATCCAAGATGTTTGGCGATGGAACGGCCCAATGTTTTCCCACCGGCGCCAAACTGCCGGGAGATGGTCACCGTAGGCATGTGCGTTCCTCCCCGGTTGAAATGAATAACATAGCGAAACGTTTATATGAACGGCGATGGTGTCGATCATAGGGTAGACGGGTTACCCACTCTCGTCTGTTCGCGATCGGGATCGCTGTCGGTATCGGTACCGGTATCGTAACAGCATGGTTCTATTCAACGTCGATACCGATTCCGATCTCTCTGCCACTTTCATGCATGCGCGATATCCATCCACGGGATTGGAATACCGACGTTGTTATCGGATCTCCCATCTATCAGGCGACCCCGGTAAAATCAAAGGCTAATTTTGACTGGAACTTTTCGATCCGCTTGAAGATCTCCTTAAGCGTTGTCTGTTCGATACGGGATAGAAGTTTGGGATTGATGTAATTATCCGGTTTCTCGCGTTCGTTGGCAATGGCGGTCAGCTGCCGCGCAAATCGGAGATGCATCAGGAAACTGTATCCCTGATCGAGTTCCTGGTATTCTTGTTGGTTCAGCACCTTTTTCAGATGCAATTGCTGCAGTCGCTGCTGCGTATTGGTGACCTCGATACCGTTGTGCAGGGCATGGACCCGGGCAAAATCGACAATGGGCATCATGGCGCTTTTGATATCAAAGGTATTCCGATGCTCTCCCCTCGACTCCACCACGAAGTTCCTGAAAAACCCGATCGGTGGTTTGAAAAACAGGGCGTTTTCGGTGAGATGTCGAAAAAAGCCGGCCCAACCGCTCAGGGAACGGAACATATGGCGTCGCAGCGCGTCGACCATGTCCTGTTCGCCGTAACCTCCCCGGAAATCGAAAAAGATGCTGGCCTGAAGCAGGGCTTCGCCTTCCGCCTTTCGGATCCACGTGGAGAAATAGTCTTTCCAGACCGGAAGGGGCTGACACCATTTCGGATTTTTCGCCATTACGCCGCCCTCACAGAATGCGTATCCCGCGGAATTCAGCCAGTCGCATACCTGTTCGCCGAATTTTATAAAATAGGTGTCCGCCTGGCTTCCGCCGGTCTCATCATAGATCAGGGCATTATCCTGATCCGTCTTGAGCGTCTGTTCCATGCGTCCTTCACTGCCAAGCACGAGAAATACAAAGGGGCATGGCGGTGGTCCCAATTTTTCAATGGCAAATTGAATGAGACGGTTGAGAATGGCGTCCGATATGGTCGTAATCAGGGCATTCACATTTTGAGATTTCGCGCCCGCGCTGATGATGTTTCGCAGAATGCTCGGAAGTTGGCCATGTTTATTGAAAACTTCTTCGGGTGTCAGGGCGCTTTTAATTTCCCGAAGTAAAAAGAACGGGGAATGACCCTGGGCGGCCAGCATGTCGGTATTGGTGATCACCCCGACCATCTTGCCGCTGTTGTCGCTGACGGCCAGATGTTTGACGTTTTTTCCCAGCATCTCCATCATCGCCTCAAATGCCGGCGCTTCAGCGGAAACTCCGTAGAGCGTCTGGGACATGATTTCCGACACCGGATGGTGGATCGGCAACCCCTGGGCGATAACCTTGCTCCGAAAATCGCTGTCGGTGACCACCCCCAGATAATCCCCTTCCTCGGAGGTTATGAGAATTGAGCTGCAATGCCGGCGGCTCATTTCCAGAGCAGCGCTCTGGATCGTGGATTCTGCGGAGCAGGAGACGATATTGTCGGAGTACAGCGTGGACACCGGCTGGTTGAAAAAGGATGCCGTGTCCACTTGTGGCTGAGCGGTTCGCTTGATAATCGAAGCATAGGATTTGTCCAGCATCCGTTTGCCGAAGGTGTCGGTGAAATAATCGGAAAATACGTGATAGCGACGGCAGAGGTCCAGAAAACGCTTCCTGGGCAGGATGTAGAAATAGGAATCTCCTGGGTGCTCAGGGTCCTCACCGAAATCCCGTCATTGAGCAGCAGGGCGATCCCCCCGTACACATCTCCTTCCCCGATAATCCCGCGCAGGGATTTTTTCTCATCCTCTTCGTAGTATCGTTCGACGGCACCCCGCTGAATGATGTACAGATACTCGATGCGGGTTTGTCCCTGAACGGCCATGAGGGTGTCCTTCGGATAATGCACAATGGCCAATTCCGCGGCGACCCGCTCGAGTTCTTCCTCCGGAAGAAATGAAAAAGGTACCACACCGGACAGAAACAGAAAGGCCTGGCTGGCGGAAACGATGGCCGCATAGGATTCATCCAGCATCCGTTTGCTGAACGTATCCACAAAATA
The DNA here is from genome assembly GCA_903231505.1 of Olavius algarvensis associated proteobacterium Delta 3. Lineage (GTDB taxonomy): Bacteria > Desulfobacterota > Desulfobacteria > Desulfobacterales > CAFBRK01 > CAFBRK01. The sequence goes on from CAFBRK010000283.1 coordinate 195,055, forward strand.
TTCGTTAAAGGTGTGAAACCGGGTACAGAGGTTTAAAAATTCGGACTTGGGGATGCGCATACATGCCGCCGTTTTTTCCACACGCACCGTTCGCAGCGCAATGCCCCCGTTCATTAGAATGGATATTCCCCCAAACAGTTCGCCGGGTTTCAAATACCCGGACAGTATTTTCCCCCCGTTTTGCTCATAATAGAGTTCGATCAGGCCGCTTTCGATCAGATACACCCCATCCACGCCGGACTTGTTTTGATGGGCCAGCAAGGTTCCCGCTTCGATTCTTTTTCGCGAGACGTGCCCGGCCAACCGCTGGATTTCTTCCTTGGGGAGACTGGAAAAGGGTTCCGAACCAGCCAGAAGTTTTTTTATGGACCCGTTCATTCTAATATTTTTTCCGCGCAAGATAAGTTTTTTCCGCTGCCAGTATGGCATCTTTCAAGGTCTGAATCCCTTGTTTGGCCAGCAGGGGGAGCAATTTTAAAAATATTTCACCGGTGGCCATGGCATCGCCAAGGGCCGTGTGTCTTCCAATGATGCTAATGCCCATCCTCAGCGCGATATCTTCGACGTTGTGGCTTTCCTGGGCCGGATGGACAATGGCCGACAAAAGCATGGTGTCGAGCACCGGATTGATGAATCGGACCCCCGTGGGTCCTTCTTTGACCTGCAGCATCCGCATGTCAAAGGCCGCGTTATGGGCGACAAGAATGGTGCCTTCGGCGAAGCGGTGAAACAGCGGCAAGACGGTTTCGATAGTCGGTTGGTCGATCAACATGTCCTCCTGAATGCCGTGGATACGGATAGAATCCCGGGACAGGGAGCGCTGGGGATTGACGAGCTGATCGAAGACATCGTCGCCCAGCAACTGACCGTTGACGATCCGAACGGCGCCGAGGGAAATGATTTCATCTCCACCGGTCGGATTCAGGCCGGTGGTCTCGGTGTCGAACACGGTGTAGGTCAGCTCGGTCAGGAGACAGTCTTCCAACTCGGGGATCTGTCCCGGCTGATGAAACAGGTCGAAGTCATAAAACTCCGGTCGGCTTTCCGGCAGCAAGGTGATGTGATGGCCACGGATGGTTTGAATGGTGTCTACCACCGATGGCAGCACCAGGCGGATATAGGCCTGATCCGTGTCGTGACGCCGGGAATGGGACCATAGTTCGGCCTCGTGGTGACCGATGACCGTCTTCAACTGCATGGGAATCCGTTCATCCCCGACGGACAGCACCTGTTCTTCCAACTGGTGGAGCATGGCTTCCCGGAGCGGGCGTCCCTCCCATATAAAATACAAGTGTACGAGGCGTTCCTTTTTTCTTAATTCACAGTTAAACGCACTTTGTCCGGTAATGCGTTGAAGCTGTGCCAACAGGAACAGAAGCGCCAGCTGCAAGGAATAGGTGTCGATTTTGACGGCCGTGTCCGGATCGCAATGGATCATATCCAGGCGCACGCCGAGCCGGCTTTCCGCTTTTTGCCGGATCGTTTCGAGGAATCCTTTGGCACCGGTTCGGACCAAGGGCCAGTGGGTACGCAGGTGATCCGGGAATTCATTGGCTTTTTTGTCCAGAAAGCAGCCTAAATCGACGGCTTCCTTGTGGATAATGTTTCGGAAACGCTGGAGTTGATCGGTCTGCATTTCCGGATATTCCAGGATCGCTTCGATGGCAGAGCGGATGCTCGCCAGAGAGGCCCGGCTTCGCTGCACCAGGGACTGAAACATACTGCTGGTCCGGGTGCTGGATTCCAGGCGACGGGTGATATCGAACAATATGAGGATAAACCCGTGCAACTGACCGCGCGGATTGAGCACGGGGACCGCCTCGACGCGAAGCGACCGTGACGGTTCTTCGACCAGCGCGAAATACGCGCATGCATCGGCGTCTTTCCGCTTCAGCTTGCCGACCATCTCATCCAGCACATGCAGAATGAGATTCCTGTCGATGAGGCCGAATATCGAGCGGCCCAAGCCGATGAATTTACCGGATTCGGAAGCCGCCTCCCCTGCCCCATTCCCATGATCTCCGGTTAAGAGGGTTTTCGCTTGCCGATTGTATAGCAGTATTTGTCCGTCAACGTTGCAGATGATGACCCCTTCGGGGAGTTCAGCCACAAAGGCGGCGAGGATATTCTTGTCAGCATCGATTTCTGCGTTGGCGTCGGCAATCCGTTGTTCAACTTCCCGGTGAAGCGTCTGGTATCGATTTGCGCTTTCATTGATACCGGCCGCCAGACCCAGGACGTCTCGATTGCCTTCGATCTGGATGCGATGGGCAGGGTTTGCCGAATTGATGATACTGACTTCCTCTTTGAGCTTGATCACCGGCAGGATATAGGTGTGAAAAATGCCGTCCAGGGCGAACCCGAGGCCGGCTATAATCAGAAACACCACGGCAAACACATAGCCGAAGTCATCTTTGATGATGTCGATCAATAGCGACTGGGCATCCGGGGTCAATTGCCGCCAGAAGAAAATACTGATGCTCGATATGATCGCCAGGGTGACGGCAATCGATATCAGGGCAAACCACCAGAATTGATTACCGGCTCTCATTCCCCTTCTTTCAGCAGCTCGCGGACGCGCTCCACAATTTCCGAGTTCGAAAAGGGCTTTGTAATGTAAGCATCGGCTCCCAGTGCCATCCCCTTTGCCATGTCCACTTCCCGCCCCAGGGCCGTCACCAGCACGATTTTGATGTCCCCGAGGTTTCGGTGTTCCCGCACCGTCTGGCAGACTTCGAATCCGTTGATCCCCGGGAGCATGATGTCCAGCAAAATAAGATCCGGCTGGAATCGGAAGATGGCCTCGATGGCCTCTTCACCATTCTCGGCGATCCGGACATGGTATCCCTTTTGTTCCATCAGGAATTGCAGCGGCACAACGATGTTGGGCTCATCGTCGACGATGAGGATTCTGTGCGACATAGACGTTTATAGCTCCGGGAACCGTCCCATGGATTTAATGATCACACGATGGGGTCTGATTTCGAATGCGGGGAGCTCTATGGAGAATACAGGAATGTAAGAGGCAACCCCGGACCGCAACAAACCCATCGCCAAGCAGTGCTATTCATAAAATATCCGGAATCGCACGTCAAGATCGGGCTTGGATCAGCGGTTTCAGTAATCAGGGGCACACTCTGTTCCGGGCCGACACCCGGGAACGAACGGAAAATGCTAGGCCGTTGGGGGCAACACCAACCGGCGTTGCCCCCTTCGACCGTTCAGGTGTTTATGAGATTCATCCAAATATGCCGATTCCGAATCCGGCAGTCCATAGGATGGAGAATGCGACGAGAATAATCATCGTCAAGTCTTCGGATTTCATGGTATCGTGCCTCCTTTTGAGTTGTGCGGATTAAGCCTCTTTGACCACGATATTGAGCTCTTTGTCTGCACGCTCGAGCTGTTCCTCTGTGATGGTGGCCATTTCCGCTTTAAAACACAGGGCCCACATCATCACGATACCGATGATCCACCAGAAGATCTGCCAGGACCAGAGCGGTGGGAACCCGCAGAAGGAGAATGCCGAGTTGCCGAGGATACAGGCAGGACCGATGGCGAAGAAGTACCAAATGGGTACAATGACTTTCATGGCATTCCGCCACTTCCTGCCGGACTCGCTCGGGCTGTCAATACTATCCATCCAGGCCCGCATCTCCGCCTGCCGTTCAATGGTTTCAGGATTGTCCTTGAAGCCGAGGAATCGACAGAGATAGGCGACAAGGAGACCGATGCCGGTGCCCCACGCCGCCGAGTGCATCGACAGCGGGTATTTGATGCCGGGAATCCCGTAGGTGGCGTACACGCCCAGCATACCGGCAATCACACCGAGTACCGATCCAATGGCCGGCCACCGGAATCCCCAGTTGACACCCATGAGCAGAATGTACATGACAAAGCCAAAGGCGGTTGCCAGAGCTCCCAACATAACCAGGGCCGCCTTGGAGGTCATACCCACCACCAGAGCCGCGACGGTCAGGAAGGTGGTCAGGATGCGGTTGACCCAGATCTGCTCGGTATGGCTAGCCTGCTGCTTCTTGATGTAGCGCCAGTAGACGTCACGAAGCAGGATGGAACCACCGGTGCCGATATACGGGGCGGCCGTGGAATGCATGGCCGCAATGGCGCCGATGAACACCACACCCAGCATGAACGGCGGCAGGAATTGCTGCATCAGGGTGGGTACGGCCGTTCTGTTGGTAATGCCCACGAAGGCCTCGACACCCTGGAGTTCCAGAACCTTGGCGCCCATACCCTGGAAGGCGGAGAAGTAGAACAGGGCAAAGCCGACCACAAAGGTGGACATGAAGGCTTGCTGCCAGGGGAACGGCCTCGGGTTCTTGTTGGCAAAGTTCCACATGGTAAACGCCGGGGACGACTGGATGCCCATGAGCGCAAACATGTAGGTCAGAATCATGACCGCCGTCCAGCCGCCGCCCTGCTTGACGAACTTGATGACCGCCGGAACCTCGAGGTATTTGGCCTCGAGGGCATTGACCTGGGTAGCGAACTTCGACCAGCCGCCGAACTCGGCCAGAACGTAGGCGCCGAGAATGATGATACCGCCGACGAGCAGCACAAACTGAATCACGCCGACCCAGGTGCTCGCCCGCAAACCACCGGTACATACATAGAACCAAACGACGAACGCCAGGAAGATACAGCCGAAGGTAAATGGTACGCCCGCGACCACCTGGAAAAGCGCGCCGGCTGCCATCAGCTGAACCGCTGAATAAAACATCGCATACAGGAACGCGGTGAGCACGACCAGCCAGCGGATAACTTCATTGTTGTAGTAATAGGCAAACATGTCGCCGGGGGTGATGAACCCGTAGCGTTTGCCGAACAACCAGTTCCGTTTGGCGAAGAAGGTTCCTGTAATGGGAATGGTCAGTACGTAGAAAGAGGCAAAGGCATAGGCAAGGCCGTCCCGCCAAATCAGGCCCGGGTGCCCGATAAAGGTCCACCCGGAAAAGGACGCTGCCGTTGCCGCCAGAAGAAAGGCGATCATCGGAATCGACCGGCCACCGATAGTGTAGCCGGAGGAGGTCTTTTCCGTAAAATAGCCTTTGAGCCCCCAGTAAAAACAGTAGACAATGTAAATGCCCAGCATTATGTAGACCCAAGTGGCTCCACTCATTTTTTTCCCTCCTGTGGGATCAGAGACAAAATTGAACCGGATTTCCGGTAGTGACATTGAAAACTAGGCTATCCCAGCATCTGGCCTGCAGCTACCACCTCCCTTCGGGTCCTGTTGCCGGCGGAACCGAATCCCGCTCAACAGGTTTTAACGTTCGGTATGCGGTTATGCTTGGTCGCTTTGGTGTTGGTGACAGGCCGGGAGGTGCCGGTTCGGCGCCCCCGGCCGCACCACGTTCCGCGACTAACCCTGAACCTGCTTTTTGATTTCCGCCACGATTTCCGGGTTGGCCAGTGTGGTGACATCCCCTTCATCCTGGTTGTTGGAAATCGAGGCCAGCACCCGGCGCATGATCTTGCCGGAGCGGGTCTTGGGCATGTCCTTGACAATCCAGACCATGCGCGGTTTGGCGATCTTGCCGATTTCGTCGCAGACCGCATCGGAGATCTTCTTGGCCAGTGCGTCGCTGGCTTCGAAACCGGGTTTCAGGGCGACGTAGAGCTCCACCTCCTTGCCCTTGATCTCGTGGTTCACCGGAATGACGGCCGCTTCGGCCACCTCTTCCACCACCAGGGACGCCGACTCGATCTCCTTGGTGCCCAGGCGGTGCCCGGACACGTTGATCACGTCGTCGATCCGGCCGAGAATACGGACATATCCGTCTTCTGCGATCACCGCGGCATCACCGGTCATGTACGGCCAGTCCTGCCATTTGGTGCTCTTGGGATCCTTGCAGTACCGCGCGAAGTACGTGTCCACGAATCGATCCCGATCGCCCCAGATGGTCTGGAACATGCCCGGCCAGGGGTTCTGGATGCAGATGTTGGCGGCCTTGCCGGTGCCCGGCGGCACCTCGTTGCCTTCATCGTCGTACAGGATCGGGTGGATGCCCGGCATGCCAGGGCCGGCACTGCCGGGTTTCATGGGTTGGAGGGCCGGCAGGGTGCTGCAGAGAAATCCGCCGGTTTCGGTCTGCCACCAGGTGTCGACAATGGCGGCTTTGCCCTGGCCGACAGCCTTGTGGTACCATTTCCAGACCTCGGGCTCGATGGGTTCGCCCACGGTGGTCATGTGCTTGAATTCGTAATTATACTTGGCCGGTTCGTCGGGGCCGATTTTCCGCAGTGCCCGGATCGCGGTGGGAGCGGTGTGGAAAATGTTCACATCCAGGTCCTGGGCGATCCGCCAGGCGCGGCCGGCATCCGGATAGGTGGGAACCCCTTCGTAAACCACCGTGGAGGCGGCAATGGCCAGCGGCCCGTAAACGATGTAGGAGTGGCCGGTGATCCAGCCGATGTCGGCCATGCACCAGTAGACGTCCGTGGGATGAATGTCCTGTACGTACTTGGACGTACCGGCGGTGTAGGCCAGGTAGCCGCCGGTGCCGTGCTGGCAGCCCTTGGGCTTACCGGTGGTGCCGCTGGTGTACATCAGAAACAGCGGATCCTCCGCGTTCATCTTTTCGGGCTCCACGCGGGCGCCGTAAAAGTTTTGCAACTCCTCGTTGACAAAGAAATCCCGTCCATCGACCATCGGTGTGGGGCTGGAGGCCTTGCCGGTGTATCGCTGCCAGATCAGGACCTTATCGACCGTCTGCCCGTCTTTTCCGGCCAGATCCACGGCGATGTCCGCATTCTGCTTGTGATCGAGGAGCGTCCCGCTGCGGTAATAGGCATCGGCGGTGATCAATACCCGGCTTCCCGAGTCAACGATCCGGTCGGCGCAGGCACGGCCGCTGAATCCGCCGAACACCTGGCTGTGGATGACGCCCAGGCGGGCGCAGGCCAGCATGGTAATGGGCAGTTCCGGAATCATCGGCATGTGCAGGGTCACCCGGTCCCCCCGTTTGAGGCCGGCAAAATCCCGGAGCAGGGCCGCAAATTCATTCACGCGCACGTAAAGCTCCTGGAATGTGATGTGCTGGTAGCCTTCCTCGAGCGGCTCCGGTACGAAATGGATGGCGGTCTTGTTTTTGTATTCCGCCAAATGACGATCGATACAATTATAGCTGGCGTTGATTTTGCCGCCTTTGAACCATTTGTAGCAGGGTGCATCGCTGGAATCGAGAATCTCGTCCCAGTACTCGTACCAGTCCAGAAGATCTGCGTACTCCTTGAAGCAGTTCGGAAAGTTATCCAGGCTGAACCGGTCGTAGACCTCTTCATCGGTCATATTGGCCTGGGCGATAAATTTTGGTGAGGGATAATAGTACTCCTCTTCCCCCCAGTGTACGGCAATTTGAGCTTCAGATGTTTCGACTACTTCTTTTTCGGCCATCGATCTCTCTCCCTCCTTATAGGTTATTGGTGCTCGTGGTTTCGGGTGGTGACGACGTCCCCCTCGAAAAACCTCCTTTCCTAATAGTTTTTAGATTAAAAAGACGGCATGCCGGCAGCGGGAGTCAAAATATGCGCTTTCGGCGACTGGCTCCCTATGCCACAGATTTACTGATGCCCCTGCCGAAAATGTCGAAGGCGGTTTCAAGTGTCTGTTTCATGTAGTCCTTGCCGCCGTCGATGATCTTTTTACTTTCCTCCCAGAGAACTACCCCGGAGAAGAGCGACCAGAGAATATCGGCCAGCGCCACCGGGTGTTTATCGATAAAAATGCCGTTTGAGATACCTTCCTGAAATATGTCTGAAATTGTTCCCAAGGAGGATCGGGAAAGTCCCTTGATTTCATCGAGCAACTCGGGGGACAGGTTTCTCAAGGTTTCGCTGGATTGAAGGTGGAACATGTTGATGGTCACAAGAGGGTCAAAATCATACACATCGAACATCGCTTCCTTGAGCGCTTCGATTTTTTCTTCCGTGGAAATCCCCTCCTGCTTGGCCACATGGTCCAGGCGGATGTTCAGATATTGCAGGATTCTTAAGGAAAGAGACGCATACAGCTCGTCTTTGTTTTTAAAATAAAGGTAAAGGGTGCCAGGGCTCAGCTCCGCTTCCTTGGCGATGTCCTCCATGGTCGCCTTGTTGAATCCCTTTTCGGAAAACACGCGTTTGGCAGCAACGATAATCTGCTGCCGACGTCGCTCCCGTTCCCGCTCTTTTCGCTCCTGGATTCCCATAATTTTCTGAATATGATTTATTCTTTGAAAGAGGGATAGTTGATAATTTTATTTTAGTCAAGAAAAAAATATTCATTTTTTGAGATGTTTGTTATTTAATTTAAAAAGGATTTTCCAGGACGTGCCAAGGTTCTAGTATTATATAATTATATCAATAATTTAAATATTATTTCAGTCCTTTTTTTTCACATTGACACCATCGCCGTTTTTGCCTAAGGTGCACTCCGATGCAAGGAGTGATATTGATGGAATTGATCAATCTATTTAAGGAACCGAGCAAATTCTCGTACCTGCCGAAAAACGCACGATACGGAATTGTCTTCCTGTTTTTGTCCTGGGCAGGCCATTTTGTCCTGTTTTATTTAACGTTCCAGAAAGAGATCCCCAGGGAGATGTTCCTCCAGCAACTGGCGATCAGTGTGATGATCTGCTACTTTGTGGTACGTCTCAAAAATTGGGCTCGGATCCTATGCGTCTACGGCAACATCGTCATTATGATGTATTATCTGTATTGGTTTTCTCTGTTTATCAGCATCGGGAAAATCGATCTCTTCGTTCTTTCGCTGTTTGTTTGCATCCTTTTCGGCATGACGGTGTACTATCTGTCACGACCCGACACTGTCGCATTTTTCAAAGTGCAAAGCCCCAAGCCGAAGCGGAATGACGAACCGGAGGACAACGCCCCCAAGCACTGAGACACCCCAGACTGTTGTGAAAGGATGCAATGACCGAATCTCCCCCCGTTGATGTGACATGCAAGTGCGGAAATGTCGTTCAGATAGAGAAAGAGCGAACCTGGTGCACAAAATGCGGGCATGTTGTGTACGTCGATCCCAAACAACAGCGGCGACACAAACTAAACATCTGGTATCTGTCAGTGATGTTTATCGGAACGGTCTTTTTCCTGGTGTATGTGTATCTGGAATTGATTATCCGCTATACGTTTATCGGAGATTAACCCGACCGTCTTGAATCCCTGTTCAGAGACCGGCGTCGGTTCCCGGATGGCCTCCGGGCTGACCGCCCGGTCAAAAGTCCCTCTTGAGAATCCTCACCAACCCGGGGTCGTCCACAAGCCCAACCAGGCGTTTCAACCGGCGCTGCAAGGTTCCGGGCGAATCGAATCCAACTTCGAGCCTGTAGGTGGTCCCCTCGAAGTGTTTGGGCGGTACCAGTTTGATCCCCTCCCCCAGACGAAGACGATGGACCAGCCGCTGGAATTCCTCCTCGGTCGTCATGATATTGGGATAGCGCCGACGTTTCAGATGGGTCAACAACCGTCGTGACATTTCGGCACTGCCACGCTCATCATGGCGCGTACCCAGACCGGAGACCGCCGCATCGATAAGATCTGCCAGGGGTATCCCGTCGCGTCGGGCAATTTCTCGAAACAGCCTCAAGGTTTCACGCTGGCGATTGAGGCTCAGTTTTAAATTTAGAAAAAGCGCCACCAGCGCCTCGGACACCGCTGCCGGCAGATGACTCAACTCGATGGCCATGGGCAGCGTTATCGAACCGGACAGGATGCTCCGCTGAACGACAGGCGCCATGCCACATAGATCACTGGTTTTTTCCATGTACTCGAGATTGCCCGGCAGACCGAGACCGCCAGCGACGCGGACCGCTTCATCAGGCCTCTCGGTGGCATCGAAAAGCAGCGCATAGGCCCGGGAAAGCTCGATCAGGTTCAAGGAGCGCTGGTGCAGATTCTCTGTGATGGCGACTTTCGCCCGGTCCAATAATGTCGCTTCAGGGGCCATGATCCGCACCACGATCCCTGGGATATCCAGCTGCCTGCAGGCCGCAACACGACGGTATCCGGACACCACCTGGTATCGGGTTGGACCCTCCGCGAGGATCGGAGCATTCAACAGACCCACTTCCCGAATGGAATCTGCCAGAGCATCGATCCCCTGTTTCGTGGTAATGCGACAGGCGTCGGTGTTCGGATCGATCCGGTCGACGCCAACGGTTTCGAGACGCATGGGGTTCATAACGGCACACTGAGCCGTAACGGGCGATTTGCCGCAGGTAGGTTATGGTTTCGCTGATTGAAAATTGCCGTTAAGGGGTGAAGGCCTTCTGGGTCAGCTGCTCAAACGCCTCGACATACTTATCCCGGGTGTTGTCGACAACGGCCTCCGGCAACTCCGGCCCTGGTGGTGTTTTATCCCAATCCAGGGTCAGCAGGTAATCCCGCACATACTGCTTGTCATAGCTCTTCTGGGGACCCCCGGACCGGTAAGTATCTTTCGGCCAAAAGCGTGACGAATCAGGGGTCAACACCTCATCGATGAGCATGAGCGTTCCGTCGTCGAGGCCGAATTCAAACTTGGTGTCGGCAATAATGATGCCCCGTTCGTCGGCGATACGGGAACCACGGGCGTATATTTCGAGGCTGAGATCTTTGACCCGGGTCGTCAATTCCGTTCCAATCATGTCGGCAGCTTCCTGAAAATCGATGTTGACATCATGCTCGCCGAGTTCGGCTTTTGTCGACGGCGTGAAAATCGGTTCCGGAAGTCGATCCGATTCCACAAGCCCGCCCGGCAGCCGGATACCACAGACACTGCTTGATTCACGGTAGGCATTCCACCCGGACCCCGACAGGTAGCCGCGAACCACGCATTCGATCGGCAGCGGCTGCGTTTTCCGCACAAGCATGCTGCGACTCTCCAGTGATTCCGCGTAGGGCCGACAGACATCGGGGTAGGCGCCGACATCACTGGTCAAGACATGGTTTGCCACCATGGATTTCATCACATCGAACCAGAAGAGCGAGATCTGGGTAAGAATTTTTCCCTTGTCGGGTATCGGCGTCGGCATGACCACATCGAAGGCGGAGAGGCGATCGGTGGCAACCATCAGCAACGCATCACCAAGATCGTAAATATCGCGAACCTTTCCGCGCTGAAATAATGTCAATTCTGGAAATTCAGTACGAATAACAGGAGTTTGCATCATATTCAGTTCCTTCACTGAGGCATCACGGGCGCCCGTTGCCGAGGGCGCCCCTATATAATAAGGTTATTGAAACCCATGGGAACACAGGGGAACCCGCCGACCTGCGGGCGCGGGGGGATCGGGTGTGGGTTCCGATCGTGTCCCCTGTCAGATCCCTCCGGCGGGCGTCGAAACAACGAGGATTATCCCCTGGCCCGGAATGCGGTAATAAATTTTTTCAGCAGCGTGTTGGTATCGGGGTCACTTTCCATGAATTGTATCCCGGATTCGAATTTCCCATCCTTGCCGGCTTTGGTGTACACCACCTTCCCCTTGATATTGATGAGGTTTTCCTCGAATCCGATGGTCAGACCGACGACATACTGGGAATCAATGGGAATGTGGGTTTCCAGCAGGATGCCGGTTTCGGATACATTCAGCGTCCTTCCCATACCCTGCTTGACGACATGACCGTTTTCGTCATAGCAGGCATAGTTCAGAAGATTCTGGGAGTCGACCCGATAATGCCTACGTTTTTCTTTTGTTGTCATGGTGTCCCTTTTCTGATTCTAGTCCTGCTATGGAGCGCCGGTTGAGCCCCCGGCCCCATCGGACGTCAGCGTATCGCACACTACCCTGGTGGTTACAGAGATGCAGGTGGCCATGTGTTCGATAAGTTTTTTAAAGGTGGGTGGAAGGCCTTCGTATTCAGCTAAAATGGCTTCCGGATCGAGTTGGCTGATCTTCAAATCGGGAGAGGCAAAGATGGATGCCGAATGCGGTTCGTGCCCAAGATCGAAAAACGGTACACTACGAAAAAATCCCCCCTGTCAAGACGTGCCAGCGGTATGTAACCGTTTTCGGTGTAGCGGACCACTGTGGCGTTCCCCTCGGTGATCATGAAAAGCCGCTTCTCCGGTTTCCCCTGGCGAATTGCCGGCTTTCTGCCTTTGACCCAGGCATCCAGTGAAATTCGTCGCCCTCGAACTTCCACGACCCGATCCGTAACCTCCCGAAGCCGCCGGTCCAGGCTCAGCAGGAATCTACGGAAGCCCTGGGTGAGATTTGAGAAATCGGTAAACAGGCGCTGGGTGTCCAGCACACCTAAAGACACGTTGCCGATGGCAATGTTTGTGGCACTGCGGATGTTTCCGTTCACCGTAAAGGTCGCCATACTGCCAATGAACGAACCGTCGGTAAGCCGAACGACTTCGATGGGACCGTCCGGGGTGTCCTTGAGAACCTGAACAACACCCTGAACGACGACCCAAATCCAGTTGCCGTGTTTTTTTTCCCTGACGATCTCCTGTCCGTCTGAATATTCCTCTTCGTCGACAATGTACATGTAATCGACGAGCGGTCCCTTGATCAGTGGCCCCCCCTCATCCGAGGCCGCGATGTCTGAAACCTCCGTGTCGGAAGCCACGGAACCCAGCTTTTCGACCTCGCCGTCATCCAGCTTCCGGAGGCCGTCGAGGATCAGTTCCATTCGTCCTTTTGTAATGATCTTCTCTTCCGTGATCTCCTGGATAGTAAATTGAAACTCCCCCTCGATCCAACCGAACAATGCAAACAGGGCCTCGGTTCCCGTCTGTGAACCCGCGAATGCGTTCACAGGATTCCCCTTTTTCAGATAAATCACTCCGGGTTCCGGGCTGTGAGAGCTGTAAACGCGCAATACTCCCGTGCTGCCGTTGGAACCGAACAGCTGAAGAAGATCCCCCAGGCTCAGGAAACTCAAACTCCCCGAAAGAGCCACCCCTTCGTTCATTGGAATTCCTTTTATCCTTCCTGAAATTGCTTCTTGAGGGATTTCAGTGTCAGTTTCAAGCACTCCTTGAGCGTGACGCCGACACCCTCTCCCTTGAGAGCACTGGCCGGAAACGTCGGGACTTTTAGCTGTCGATTCAAATCATGATCAAGCTGTTCAATGGATAGCATGGGAAAGCCTTCGTTAGCCAAATCCCTTTTATTGTACTGCAACACCAGGGGCATTTTAAAGATACTCAAACCGTATTCTTTCAGATTCTTCTGCATGTCTTTCAAAGACATCATATTTTTTTCCCGCCGGACTTTCAGGGAATCTGCGACGAAGACCAATCCATCCACTTCTTTCAATACCAGTTTTCGTGTGGAGCTGTACTGGACCTGCCCGGGTACGGTGTATAGCTGGATTTTGACATCGAACCCCCGGATTTTACTCAGGCCGATGGGGAGAAAATCGAAGAAGAGTGTGCGGTCCCCCTCGGTGGTGATTGAAACCATATCGCCCGTAACCTGCTTCTTGTATGTTTTGTATATGTATTCAAGGTTCGTTGTTTTGCCCCCCCGACCGCAGCCATAGTAGACGATTTTAGCCTCGATCTCCCGTGTTTTCAAATTAATCGTCGCCATTCTAAACCGCTCCGCGAAAAGTGAAACTCCGTGGCTTCAGAAACTGGTGGTTTACACGGTCAGCGTTAGGTTACGTGCTGGTCACTTTTATGTCTAAACTATAGTCTCCACGTTTTGGGCCGGTGGAAATTTTTGTATTTGACGTGATAACACCCGAGCCTTTGAACATGGCAAAGGGTGAATAGAATTCTATGCTACTCAACTTCGTACCGACGGATAAGTGCTGCACCAGTGCTCTGTCACGGTTTTGGACGAGAAGACTGACCTCGTTTCCGGACTGGAAGCTGACATCGAACTCAACCAGTTCTCCCTGCTGAGGGCCGTCATCCATGAAAATTCCGATGGAACTGATATCCAACAGTTCATCCTCATCGATCTCTGAGGCATCACCGGGGTCGAGTCCCATCATTTCGATCTCCCCGTCAAAGTCCATGGTGGCAGCATCTACCATGGTGACGGTCCGATCAATGCCGCGCTTGTCAAGAATGCCCTGAAAAAAGATCCGGAGGTTTTCCAACTGTGCCGGTTCAAAATCGCCTCCGGCGCTCCAGCTCTGAAATTCCTCGATACCTTCGTCATAGGCTTCCAGGGAGATATGGCAGCGGATAACATTTTTCGCGGCTGGAATTCGAATTTCAGGTAGATTCAACAGGTTCCGAAATTCATCGAGGGCGCGCTCGAACTGGCCAAACTTGGCCAGGGCGATGGCGCCCTCCAGCGCGCCGGCGGTATCGTCGGGAGCAAACGAGAATTTATCCTTGATGAGATCCTGTATCTCTTTGGACATTTCGGGCGTTTTCGGTGCCTGTTCGAAGGCGTCGAGTTTCTGTTTGACGGCCCGCGCTTTTTTGGCAATGCCCCTGAGAATGCTTTCTTTGTTTTTAATTCGACCGACCTTGCGGATCAGCTCGGTTGCCGCGGTGTAACGTTCCAGAGATTCGTTCAGTAACCCCTGTGAACGGTACAGATCTGCTTCGTGCAGCAGCCGTTTGATTTTTTGCGCGAGATCCATGGCCCCTTTCCAGTTTCGTCTTCGTGGTCGTGGTCGTTCATGCGGTTCGGCGCCGTTTCGCGTTCGCTGCCGACCGGAGCAGGTGAATCACGGCACCCGCTGTTTTTCCATCTCCCAAAGGTAAAAAACAACGTCTTTTAAGTCTATTATAGTAGCCCGTATTTGGCTATATTGTCAACAATTTGAATACGTTCATTTATCTGTTGACTTTCATTTAGGGTGTGGTATCAATAAGTTTTCAGCGTTCGGTGCATGTCGTATTTGCTTTTTCCATTATTCACGATTGTGCAGGGGAGGGCCCATTATGGACAAGAAAGTAACCGTCGTCGGAGCCGGCAACGTCGGGGCAACCGCAGCCCAACGTCTGGCCGAAAAGGACCTGTGTGATGTCGTGCTCGTTGACATTGTGGAAGGCGTCCCCCAAGGGAAGGCGCTGGACCTGACCGAAGCGGCACCCATCGAAAAACACGATGCCCATCTCACCGGAACCAATGGATACGAGGCGACCGCAGGATCGGACATCGTTATCATTACGGCCGGAATTCCCCGGAAACCGGGAATGAGTCGCGACGATCTCATCAGCACCAACGCCGGTATCATTAAAGATGTGGCCGGGAAGATCGCCAAATTATCTCCGGACGCCGTCCTCATTATCGTCAGCAATCCCCTCGATGCCATGTGCCACGTCGCCTTTGAGGCCAGCGGATTTCCAAAGGAGCGGGTTCTGGGTATGGCCGGGGTGCTCGACTCGGCACGTTTTCGCGCCTTTATCGCAATGGAGTTGAACGTTTCCGTGGAGAACACCCATGCCTTTGTGCTCGGCGGCCATGGAGACACAATGGTTCCCCTTCCCCGCTATTCAACCGTTGCCGGTATTCCGATCACCGAACTCATGTCCGAGGATCGTATCGACGCACTGGTGGATCGCACCCGGAACGGCGGCGCTGAAATCGTTAGCCTTCTGAAAACCGGCAGCGCCTATTATGCACCGGCCTCTGCCGCGGTGGAAATGGCCGAGTCGATCCTCAAGGATAAAAAGAAGATACTCCCCTGCGCCGTCTATCTGGGGGGGGAATACGGCATTGAGAACCTGTTCATCGGCGTGCCGGCCAAACTGGGCGCAAAAGGCGTCGAAGACATCGTTGAGATTCAACTGACCGACGCTGAGCAGACCGCCCTGAATCACTCCGCCGATTCCGTTCGTGAACTCGTGGAGATTTTGGCCAAACTGTAGCTTCGTTACATGATAAATCGTATCGCGATTTTATGAAACGCGGCTGCGCCGCTTATAAAATTCTGGTTCTGTCCCGAACTCGTTAGAAAAGAGGGGCCAAGGGGTCAAGTGTTTGTTGCGAAGGCTTTTAATCAGCATTTTTAACAGTTCATCGACCCCTTGAATCCTCGACCCCTAATTGATCCTTATACCGGCGCGATTGCCAGCGTTTTGAATCAAAATCGTCTATCCATCGGAAGACGCTCCAACACGAAACAATCTGTTTGATGACCGCATCCCCGAGCGGAATCTTAAACGCTCTGAGGAGTGAAAGAGCCGCGGGGTCATTCAGTGTTGTCAATAAAATACCGGTGGACGGCCTCGGCCGCCGGACGATTCATTCCGGGCACTGCGCTCAGATCCTCGAGCGTGGCTGCCCGGATTTTTTTAATGCTTCCGAAGTGTGTCAGCAAGGCCCGCTTGCGCTTTGTTCCGATGCCGTGAACGTGATCGAGAATGGATGCGGTGACCTGGCTTCCACGACGTTTGCGATGGTAGCCGATCGCCACCCGATGGGCCTCGTCTCGAATGCGCTGCAGGAACAGCAAGAGATTTCGGTCGTTGCCCAGGAGCACGGGATCCGCGCGGCCGGGGATAAAAATTTTGTCCAGGGTCTCCCCCTTGGCGGTGTCCGGCTTGGCAATGCCGATGACATCAAAACGTCCCGAAAGACCGCATCCTTCAAGCACCGCAATGGCCATGTTCAATTGTCCTTTTCCGCCATCGACCATTAATAAATCCGGATGGGGCCGTTGCGATGTCTCCCTTTGAAACCGCCGTCCAAGTATCTCCGCAATCGCGCCATAATCATCCGGTCCATCGATGGTCCGGACGCGGTATCGACGGTAGGACCGCTTTCGGGGCGCCCCGTCTAGAAAGACAACGATACTGGCCACCGAATCGCTACCCTGGAGGTTGGAGATATCGATGCACTCGACCCGGTCCGGGCGACGCATGAGCCGAAGACGCTGTTTCAGCCGGTTCCGAAGCGCTAATTCAGAAATGAGGGCCTCGGATCGCTCCGTCGCCGTTTTTTTTGCATTCCGGGCGGCCATCTTCATCAGATCGGCTTTTTCTCCCCGTTTGGGGATCAACAGACGGATGCGGGTCCCCTTGAGCCCGGACAACCAATCGCCGACCAACGCCTGATCGCTCATTGCCACCGGGAGTAGTATTTCTTCCGGCAGTTCGGGGGCCTTCTCGTAGTATTGCCGAAGAAAGGTGCTAAAAGCCTCCCCGTCGCTGGACAGAGGATCGGAAAACTCAAAATGGCGGGTGCCCATCAGAAAGCCGCCCCGGACCGTTAACAACGTTATCAGGGCCAGGTGGTCGGTTCTGGCAAGACCGAAGACATCCCGGTCTTTAAAATCCGTATTCACAGCCACCTGGTTTTCGAGTGTCCGTTCCAGGGCAAACATTTTGTCCCTCAACGCGGCGGCCCGTTCAAAGTCCTGGACAGCGCCCGCCTGTTCCATTTTTATTCGGACCTTCTGGATCAGTTCCGGGGTGCGGCCTTTCAAAAACAGGACCACTTCCTTGACGATATCGTCGTAATCGCCTTTATGGACATCCATACAGCAGGGGGCCAGGCAACGCTGCATTTGACAGTGCAGGCAAGGACGCGTCCGTGTCCTGAATTCACTACGCTTGCACTTTCTGAGCTTAAACGTCTTATCGATAAATTTGAGGGTCTCCCGGACGGCGTGTGCAGAAGCAAATGGACCGAAATACATGGCGCCGTCCTTCTGAATCTTACGGACAATGGTCAGCTTCGGGTAATCCTGCCGGGTGTCCAAACGGAGCGATGGATAGCGCTTGTCATCCTTTAGATCAACGTTATACCTTGGCCGGTATCGTTTGATAAGGTTCGACTCAAGAATGAGGGCTTCCTTCTCAGATCGGGTAACAATGGTCTCCAGATCAGCGACTTTTCGCATCAGTACCCGGGTTTTGATATCAAGGGCCGTCTCGGGTTTTCGGTAGCTGGCAAGCCGTTTCTTTAAATCTCGGGCTTTTCCCACATACAGGACATGGCCGGCTCCATCTTTCATGACATAAACGCCCGGATCCCGCGTTGCCCGGGTCAGTTTCTCATGGAATCCATCAGGCAAGGGAGTGGCCGATTTTTGAGGTTGATCCATGGCATTATCCCTCAAAGACAATCCGTTTCCGCAGCGCCCGCATTTCATCCCGAAGTTGGGCTGCTTTCTCGAACTCAAGGGCACGGGCCGCCTCCTGCATCTCTTTTTCGAGGCGCTCCATGACGCTGTCCAGTTCTTCCAGTGGCACATACGGGACCTGCTTTTCAGCAACACCGTCGGTGCCGTCCCCGGCATGGGTGTCAAACAGCTCGTCAAAGGCCGATGGAATCGACTTTTGAATTGTTGCCGGGACGATGTCATGACGGCGGTTGAAGTCTTCCTGGATTCGGCGCCGCCGCCGGGTCTCATCCATGGCCCTTTTCATGGACGCCGTCTGGGTGTCGGCATACAAAAGAACCCTCCCGTGGACGTTCCGGGCCGCCCGTCCGAAGGTCTGGATCAGGGAGCGGGCGGATCGCAGGAACCCCTCCTTGTCGGCGTCCAGAACCGCCACCAGGGATACTTCGGGAATGTCCAGCCCCTCCCGCAGCAGGTTAATGCCGACCAGCACATCGAACACCCCCCGCCGCAAATCCCGCAGGATGTCCATCCGTTCCAGGGTTTTGATGTCCGAATGCAAATACCGGACGCGGATCCCCAGATCCGAGTAGTATTCTGTGAGATCCTCGGCCATCCGTTTTGTCAGGGTGGTCACCAGTACCCGTTCGTTGCGCTGGATGCGAATCCTGCTTTCTTCGAGTAGATCATCCACCTGATTTCCGGCCGGCCGGACCTCCACTTCCGGATCGACGAGACCCGTGGGACGGACGATGAGCTCCACCGGCCGGTGTTTCGAGGCCGCCATCTCATAGTCGGACGGGGTCGCCGACACATATACCACTCTGGAAACTTTGGAATTGAATTCTGAAAAGCGCAACGGGCGGTTGTCCAGGGCCGAGGGTAACCGAAATCCATATTCCACGAGCGTCTGCTTCCGCGACCGGTCCCCCTTGTACATGGCATTGAGCTGGGGTACCGCAATATGGCTTTCGTCAATAAAGAGCAAAAAATCGTCCGGAAAATAATCCAAAAGGGTCGGCGGCGGTTCCCCGGGGAGCCTCCCTGTCAGGTGTCGGGAATAGTTTTCAATGCCGGTGCAGAAACCGAGCTCCTGGATCATTTCCACATCAAAGTGGGTACGTTCCTCAATACGCTGGGCCTCCACCAGCTTCCGGCCGTCTCTAAAAAACGCAATCCGCTCCTTGAGCTCTCCAAGGATAGAATCCATCGCTTTCTTTCGGGTGCTGTGCCGGGTCACATAGTGACTCGCCGGAAAAACCGTCGCCCGGGACATGCGCCGGCGAACCGTTCCCCGCAGCGGATCAATCTCGCAGAGGGAGTCTATTTCATCTCCGAAAAATTCGACGCGTATGGCCACGTCTTCTTCGGCCGCCGGAAAGATTTCGACACGATCTCCGCGGACCCGAAAAACACCGCGGTAGAAATCCATGTCGTTCCGGTTATAGTGAATATTGACGAGATCCGAGAGCAGGCGTTCCCGATCCAGGGCCATTCCCGTCTCGATATCCACACGCATGGAAAGATAGTCCTCGGGCGCTCCCAACCCGAAAATGCAGGACACGCTGGCGACAACGATCACATCGGACCGGGACAGGACCGATCGCGTCGCGGAGTGCCGAAGCTTGTCGATCATTTCGTTTATCGACGAATCTTTTGCAATATAGGTATCGGTGGTGGGGAGGTAGGCTTCGGGCTGGTAATAATCGTAATAACTGACGAAGTATTCCATCGCATTATCCGGAAAGAACGACTTGAACTCGTTGAAGAGTTGGGCGGCCAACGTCTTGTTGGGAGCAATCACCAGGGTGGGTGTGTTCAGCCTATCGATAATGTTGGCCATGGTGAAGGTCTTCCCGGAACCGGTGACACCGAGTAGAACGTTGTGTTCCTGCCCGCTGAGAAGACGAGCGGCCAGGATCTCCACAGCCTCGGGCTGATCCCCTTTCGGGGCAAAACCGGATACCAGGTGGAAAGAAGACATGACGTTATGATGGGGTCTTATGGATCCTACCCATCTCGATCCTATATCTGTCCCGGATGGCGGCAGAATTGGCGTTTTTTGTGGGTATCGACCACCACGGCCTGGCACACCCGGCCATTCACATCATTCGGAAATGGGCGGTCCGACGGGGCCGCTCGCATCGATCGTCGTCAACAGCGCAATAGCCATTGCCCCGATACCCTCCCGCCGGCCGATCCATCCCAGGCCTTCCGTGGTGGTTGCTTTCACATTTACGCGACCGTGGTCCATGGAGACGGCCGAGGCGATTTTCGCCTCCATCTCTTGCCGATAGGGCGCCAGTTTCGGGGCTTCCGCCATGACGGTGGCGTCGATGTTGACAACCTGCATCTTTCCACGGCGAGTCATGTCGACCACCCGTCGCAGCAGCTCCAGGCTGCGAATGTTACGGTACTCCGGATCCGTGTCCGGAAACATGCACCCAATGTCTCCCATACCGGCTGCTCCCAGCACGGCATCACAGATGGCGTGCGCCAGGACATCGGCGTCAGAGTGCCCCTGAAGACCCATTTCAAACGGAATTTTGACGCCGCCGATGATCAGCGGACGCCCGCCTTCCAATCGATGGACGTCGTAACCGATCCCGACACGCAGATGGTTATTTCCCATGGTGTGCCCCCCTTTCCGCCGTATCCGGAAGTGGTATGGTTCGTGACTGACACGGAGGTGTTGTCAATCGTCCGGTCGCGTTGCAGCCATCCCATAACATATGGCTGCCGTCCGGTAAACATAACACCGTCCGCAGCAAATGGAAGCTGCCACCGGCGAAGGTGGAAACCCGTGCCTGTCACCCGTGTTTGTCGTGATCATTCCCAATTGCGTTTTGAAGCAACGCGGAAATCCTGCTCAGGGGGGCTGAATGGATTGGAATTTTAGCCCGCCATAACCTCGTCGGATGAACATCTCACCTTCTGAGCAGCATTATCGCGTTTCAAAAAATTGTCGCACGATTTTATTTCCGTGCCATTTCCAGGTTAGACAATATAGACCATTAATGCTATGTAATCATTAACATTTGAGTGAAGCGGGGAATGGGCCGATTCCTATAAATCTTCTTCAGGTGAGCAAACCATGGCATCTTCCATTCAATCCATCGCGGACGGTCTTCCGGTTCAGCGCTATGACGTTCAGTTCTCGCTTGATCGATTGGCTATCGGTGTTGACAACGTTCACTTCGACGTGCGTCTGAGTCAACAACTAATCCAATCCGTTGAACGGGCGGCGCTTTACATTGTGACGCGGCATACCGGCACCCAACAAATGTTGAAGACAGACCGGGCCGTTGAGTGGACCAAGGCAAAAGAACGGTTTAAAGAGGATTGCACCGCTGTTCTGACCGCAGCGGTCCACACCGCCAAATCCCGCAAGGAAATTCAGATCGATTTTCTGGCCCAGGTGGCCGTGTCAAAACTGATTTTCGATGAGCTTCGCACCCAGTTCGATCGTGTCATCAAGCATATCGAGCACGTCATCCGCTCGGTGGAACTGACACCTCATCATGAAACCCGGGACACCAGCGAAAGCATGAAACTCAAAGAGCAACTCAAGCAGATCCGGACGGGCCGGGGACGTCTTCTTCAGCAAGCCGGTGATGAATTGCTCGAGATATTCGTCAACTGCCAGCGCAAGGGGATCATGGAATTACGGGAAGCGAATTTCGGCAGGGAGAACACACTTCCGGAGCACATATTCACAAACCGGTTGATCCATGCAGAATCACTTACTGACGATGAGACTCTCATGGAGCATTACATTCTGCTGAACAATCGCATCGAAGATCCGGACAGCGTCGAGCGGGTGACGATGTTACTTGAAAATTTTTTTGAAGAGATCGGTCTTCACCCTTCAACCGATTTGCTTCCGGAACCGGATGAACCCACAGCGAGAGGAAGCCTATACAAGCCTCCGAATCCCTGGCTCATGAATGAAGAAAACGTCAACGTCCTATTCAATCCAGAGGGAACCCAACGGCAATACCGCCGCCGCCGCTCGGAGAAAGCCCCTAAAGAGGAACTGAAGGAACTCAAACAGCAGATCCGCGCCCAGAAAAAAATTTACAAACTATTCTTTA
The DNA here is from genome assembly GCA_903231505.1 of Olavius algarvensis associated proteobacterium Delta 3. Classification (GTDB taxonomy): domain Bacteria; phylum Desulfobacterota; class Desulfobacteria; order Desulfobacterales; family CAFBRK01; genus CAFBRK01. The sequence goes on from CAFBRK010000283.1 coordinate 217,140, forward strand.
AGAAATTTAAAAAAGAAAAACTGCCAAGACTGATCAACACTGCTTTTGAAATGGCATCGGTGTACCGGGAGTACTGCCCCCCACTGACGCCGCGCCAGGTTCATACCTACATTACCCAGCCCACGTCACGAAAACAGATCACCGCGCGTTTGGAGCGTATCAAAAATTTTTACGGGAAATCGTTCTCAATGACCCCCCTGCACAAAGTCGCCCGAAGGGCCAAAAGGATTTCCGCAAAGCAGCAAAAAGTGTACGTTTACGAATTCCTGACCGCGTTTTTCCGCTACTACCGGGACATGACCATGGCGTCCCACTTGAAAACGTATATGAACTCTGTCCATTTGGCGGTAGACGAAAAGATCATCGCCCTGTCCAAGGAAAACCGGACCCTGTATGATTTTCTGCTGAAGGCCGAGCAGGAGAAAAAAGAGCACCCGGTCATCGGGCATACCATCGTCAAGGCGGATGTTCGCGGATCTACGGACCTGACGTATCATTTGAAAGAACAAGGCCTGAATCCGGCGTCCTATTTCAGCCTTAACTTTTTCGACCCGATCACCCAAGTGTTATTCGAATACGATGCCGCCAAAGAATTCATCGAGGGGGATGCGCTGATTCTCTCCATATTCGAACAAGAGGAGACCCCGGAGGGCTGGTACAGTGTTGCCCGAGCCTGCGGCCTGGCGATACGGATGCTGAGCATTGTCCGTGATTACAATAAAGTACTTGAAAAGCATACCCGCCGGTTCAACCTGTATGTGTTTCAGAGCCATACGGATGACGAGAACGGGATGACCACCGATGACCTGTATCTCCGCTTTAACGTCAACGGGATTGAACTTCATCCAAACGGATTCCAGAAGCTCGGCAACGAGATTGAACTCAAACCATTTACGGTGGGGCTGAAAGGCCCCCTTGAAAACAAAAGCCGGTTCTACGCGGGTAAGATTCCACTGGTTTCCGGCAAATATCAACCGCTGGTCATTCGGGAAGCCCCCGTCCTGACGCTATCTCCTGAGACAGGGAAAGTCTCCGGAGAGACTTCCAGATCATTTTTCGAGATCTGCACCCATCCCAAATTGTACGAACGACTCGACAAAATTCTCTATCACCACGACAAACGCCACGGGTTCGGATTCTCAGACCTTCGGAAAATGACCGGTCATACATCTCTGCCATAAATGCGCCAACGGTGTCGTCATGTCGACAGAACCGCTTGCAGTGAAAAATCCAGACCCCGGACCGAAAGTATGGTTTCGGAACGGAATCCTGGCAATCGCAATAATCCAAGAAACACCCAAACCGGTGCCCCAAGACCATGGTCGAATCAGAGCATGATGTTCCGGCTCGCTTTGATGTGTCGATGGATCCCGACGGCGAATGCCGTCTTCGCCTGACCGGACGCCTCGATGTCGTCAATGTCTCCGGTATCCAACAAGAAATCATGGCGGCCATCGACCGACACCGGCCGCGTCGGCTGCTCCTGGATCTTTGCGACGTGACATATCTGGACGATTTCGGGGCATTGTTGATTTCCCAGCTGCGAGATAGCGTTCTTTTGCGATCGGGGACGTTACGGCTCGCCAATGTTCCGGAACATGTTCAACAGATGCTGTCGTTAATCCATTTTGATGAAGGAGACGTCTGCCGCCCGACGTTCGAAAAGCCAACATCCGATGCCGTGTCCCGATTGGGCGAGGCCACGCTTCAACTGGTGTTCAATGCACGTTACCTGGTGTCGTTTCTCGGGTCGGTGATCCTGTCATTCGGTTATGCCGTCGTCCATCCACGAGCCCTCCGCTGGAACGACACCGTGTCGTTGATGGAGAAAACCGGGGTCGATGCCGTACCCATTGTCGCCCTGACCAGCTTTCTCCTGGGGTTGGTCATGGCGTTTATGGCCGCGCTCCAGTTGCGTCAGTTCGGGGCCAATATCTACGTCGCATCCCTGGTGGCCATTGCCATGGTATCCGAACTGGGTCCCATCATGACGGCCATCATCGTGGCCGGCCGTTCAGGATCCGCCTTTGCTGCGGAAATCGGCACCATGCGGATATCCGAAGAGATCGACGCGCTCTACATCATGGGGTTCCGACCCGCCCTGTTTTTAGCAGTTCCTCGCATACTGGCATCGATTGTGGTGGTGCCGCTGCTGACGCTTTTTTCCAGCATTTTCGCCATCGCCGGCGGCCTTTTGGTGGGTGTTCTGATGCTGGACCTGACCGCTGCCGCCTATCTGAATCAAACCGTCGATTCCCTCACACTGTCGGATTTCCTGTGGGGATTTTCCAAAAGTATCGTATTTGCTGCGGTCATTTCGTGGATCGGCTGCCTGAGGGGATTCCAGGTCCGGGGCGGTGCCGCATCCGTCGGGAATGCCGCCACGTCCGCCGTGGTCAGCGGTATATTTCTGATTATTTTCCTCGACGCGATGTTTGCATTCATCCGGAACTACGGTTAGGCATGGCCGAAGAACCGATTATTTCCGTCCGCAATCTTACGGCCCGCTATGGAGAGGACGTCATTCTCGAGGGGGTGTCACTGGATGTGTACGGGGGAGAAATCCTTGCCATTCTCGGTTCCAGCGGCTGCGGAAAAAGCACACTGCTGCGCCACATGGTGGGACTTGACCGGGTATCGGCGGGAAGCGTCGTGATCGACGGGGTCGATATCACCACGTGCCGCAGTCAGGAGTACCATCGCACCCTCAGAAAGATCGGTGTGCTGTTCCAGGGAAGCGCTCTTTTCGGGTCCATGACCATCGGAGAGAATGTGGCGCTGCCGATCAGCGAATATGCAAAACTGGACAAGGGCCCCATTGGGGCCCTTGTAAAGATGAAGCTCTGCGCCGTGGGGCTGGACGGATATGAAAATCATCTTCCGTCGGAAATCAGCGGCGGGATGAAAAAACGGGCCGGATTGGCCAGATCACTGGCGCTGAACCCGAGCATCCTGTTTCTCGATGAGCCGACGTCCGGCCTCGACCCGATCATATCGGCCGAAATCGACGGATTGATCCGCCGCATCAATCAGAGTCTGGGAACCACCATGGTGATTGTGACCCATGATCTGGGCACGATAATGCATGTGGCCGATCGTTCCATCATGCTCGACAAATCCCGAAAGGGGATCATCGCCGAAGGAGATCCCCACGAACTGAAACGGCTGTCGTCGAATCCGATCGTCCGTAATTTTTTTCTGCGCCAGGCCCGGGAACCGACGGCGGAATCGGAGAGCCGATCGTGAGAACCCGCAACATCATATCATCGCGGGCGTTGCGCCAAACGGAGAATGGTGTTTCGCTGTGGCCAACGGCTGAAACGAATCCCCGCAATGTCGGGGCAGGATAGAAACTCGTGGCATCCATTCGCACCCAATTCAGCGTCGGTATGTTTGTCCTCGTCGGACTGGCGATCCTGACGGTCGCTGTCATCTGGCTGGGCATGTCCCATTACCTGGAACGGGGCCGGTACTTTGTGGCCTATTTCGACGAATCGGTCCAGGGCCTCGACCGGGACTCCCCGGTCAAATATCGGGGCGTCCCGGTGGGACGGCTGGAAAGCCTGTCGGTCGCCCCGGACGGGGCATTGATTCAGGCGGTGCTCAATATCGAACAGGATATCAAGCCGGACGTGAACTGGGTGGCCCAGCTGAAGGTCGTCGGGCTCACCGGATTGATGTTTATCGAACTCGATACGCGGGCCGACGGTGAGCCGGATCGGTCGCCGAAAATCACGTTTCCCTCGGAGTATCCCATCATCCCGACACGGCCGTCCGGCATGAAGCAAATTATGGACGGTATCACCGATGTCGTGGAACAGCTCCGGGGCGCCGACATCACCGGAATTACGAGCCGGCTCAAGCAGACCATCGACCAGGCCTCGGCCGCCATCGACGCGGCACAGATCGGGCGCCTGTCGTCGGATCTGCAGGAGACCCTGGCCGATGTCCGCCGGCTGCTCACAAACCCCAGAATCGAGCGCATCATGGAAAACGTCGAATCCGCCGGAGCCGCGTTTCGGGACGCCGGCCGTCACGCCGACGCCACCCTGGATCAGGTGGATGCCGCGGTGGGAAATCTGGACCGGAATATCGGTGAGGTCAAGGATGAGCTCAGCCTGGCCATTGGCGATCTTCGGTCCGCACTTCATGACGCCGAAACCATGTTCGCGGCCAGCACGGAACTGGTCCGGGACAGCCGCCCGAGGGTGGGAAACCTGGAACGCCAGCTGGTGATGACCCTGCGGGACCTTCGATCCACCCTGGGAAATCTCGATCGATTGCTCAATATCCTGGCCGATCAGCCGTCACTGCTGATATTCGCCGAGCCCCCGCCACCGCGAAATATCGCCCCTGAGGATTAACCCAAACCAGAACGGTTGCCATGAACACGATATCCCATCGACGAAACGCCCTGGACAGACATCACGTATTGGCATGTCTTTTGGCCCTTTGCATCTCGTGTGTGATCGGTTGTGGCGTCAATTTGGGGCCACGGCAGCAGGCGCCCGAATCTCAAACCTACACACTGGAGTATCCGCCACCACAGCCCAAAGATGTATCTCCCCTGCCCGGCATCCTGCGGGTGGAGGCATTCGAATCCATACCCATCTACCGCTCGGACAACATCGTATACCGGGAAGGGGCTTTCCGGAGGGAATCCTACCGTTACCACAAGTGGCAGACACCCCCCAGCGAGATGATCACGTTCCTGCTCATTCGGGACTTCCGTGCCGCCGGCGCTTTCAAGGCGGTTCTGTCACCGAACAGCCTGCTGGCACCGACCCTCACGTTGGAGGGCGGGATCGAGGAGTTTCTCGAGGAAGCCACACCAAAGGGCTGGATCGCCGTAGTGACGCTCAATGCAACGTTGACATCCGAGTACCGTCCCGGAGAGGGGCGCACCGCACTGTTTCAGCGAACGTATTCGGAACGTGAACCCTGCCGCGCGAACACCCCCGGTGCCCTATCCGAGGCCATGAGCCGTGCCATGTCGCGGATCTCGGCGCAGATTCTGAACGACATCTACCAGGTGGCGGCCACACGATGACCGTGACTTCTGGGTGCAGATTTTGAGCGATGGTGAATGGAATTGACAGGAGGGTGAGCACTGCAGGTGAGATTTAGCCCGAAAATTGCATGAAATCTTTTCAGCACCTGGCTAAAAAGAAGCAAATTCAATATTTTACCGTAAACACGAGCATGTGAGCAAGAATGCCATGTGCAATTTCCAATATACTTAAAACTGACTGAAAAGATTTCACCCTTCGGGCCAAACGGAGACTTTCATGGCCGGCGTTATTCGAGGTTCGCGGTAGATTTACTACAGC
>CAFBRK010000284.1 GCA_903231505.1 Olavius algarvensis associated proteobacterium Delta 3
GCAAACCGGTCAACCCTTCGACTGCGCTCAGGACAAGCGGACCGGCCGGCAAACCAGACACAAAACCCCAAACACCAAACACCAAACACGAAACACCAAGCACCAAACACCCATTCACAACCCTGTCGATAACCTCATAGACCGGAGGCGTCCCCATGGCTTTCCGTCGTGTCACCAAAGACGAATTGACCTCCCGTCTGGATGATCCTCAGATCATCGTTATCGATATGAGATCCAATTGGGCGGGCAGCTCCCTGAAAATCCGCCGGGCTCGGCGGGAGGACCCCGCCGATGTGGAGTCCTGGATGGACAGCTACCCGAAAGGGACCGAGATCGTTCTCTACTGCTCCAGCCCCGGAGAAGAAGACAGCCTCCGGGCCGCCGAGAGGCTGAGCGCCGCCGGATTCGAGAATGTTTCCGTTCTCAGCGGAGGATGGGCCGTGTGGGAAACCTCCCGGCTGCCCATGGAAAAACGGATTCCCGATCCGTTGCCCAAGGGTGTTGTGCCCAATGTCGGCAAACCTTAACCCGCACATTGCATGAACTCTTTACAGCAAATGTTTTAAACGAACCAATATCGGCGCCTTAAAGTGAATACTGACGCATCGAGCTGCGATGCAATGTTCGGGTTAAGAGCCCTGGCCGGACCTTTCCCGTCCGGACGATGGCGGCGCCATACACGGAGGGTGGCCGCCCGGGCCCATAAGCAACCTGTCGGCTCACGGTTTCGTTCAATTCAAACGCACCGTCCATGGATCCATGGCATCGATACCTTTCATCAACATCCGTCTTCTGGTGATCACTCTTGGGCTGGTCGGGATCTTTCCGGCGTCCGCCGTTCCCGCGGCGACCGAATCGATCGTCGTCTGTGATGGCGATTTGATGCGCATCAACGCCCAAGGGACACCGATCGCAGCCGTCCTCGATGATATCCAACAGGAATGTGGTATCCGCGTCGACGGGCTTCAGGCCGAACCGGACCGCCCGGTGCTTTTCTCGCAGACCGGGAACCGACAAGATATCCTCCGCAGCCTCCTGCAAATTCTGGACGTAACGAATTACGCCCTGGAATATCGAAACGATCTGTTGATTCAGGTGACGGTCCTTCCGGTATCGACGATTCCGGATGCAGCCCGACCCGAAACCACAGATATCCCATCGGAAACCGCTGAGAAGCCCTTTGCGGACGGACTCCGTATTGTCGATGTGATCGAAGGTTCCCAGGCGGACTTCGCCAATCTCCAGGAAGGGGACCTGATTCTCTACTACGATGGACAGCGCGTGACACGGCCGGCGGAACTGGTCCGGCTCTCCCAGGAACGCGGTTCCCAGGAAGCTGTGGAATTGATGCTCATTCGAGATCGCGCACCCATCCGTGTATATCTCAACGGTGGATTTATTGGCATCCGCATACGGACCGGGCTGATGGATCGATCTGTGCTGGAGAAATACCTGGACATCATGGAATAAAATCGTCCGACGATTTTATGAAACGCGACGATGTCGCTCCTGCGGCAACTGCCCTATAATCCCGGGGGTGAGATCCCGCGGCGATTTTTGACAACGCAAAGTATTTATTCTAAACTGCCGGAAACCAATCGGCCAACTTCAACGAAACGAAAGGAAATCTGCAGATGGCCAAACCGGGCGAATACTTGACCACGAAGGAATACGCCGAAAAAATGGGGTTGACCGTTTCAACGGTGACCAAGCAACTCCGCAGCGGTAAGATCAAAGGAGTGAAAAAGGGCGGAAAATGGATGATCCGCGCCGGCGCATCCGTTCCGAAGAAATCTGCTCCGGAAAAATCCGCTCCCAAAATTCCGTCCACACCAAAGCCGGTTGCAGCACCATCCACGCCGCCGACTTCTGATTCCCAATCGAGCTACTCTGTCGATGAGTTCAGCAAGATGACGTTTCTGACCCCGTTTGGTGTCAAAGAGTGGCTCCGAAAGGGTATTTTACGCGGCAGCCAGACGAGTTCCGGCGACTGGCGGGTCGATGGATCCAGCCTGAATTTAGATCCGGTAAAGCGTCTCCTGCGATAGCCCGAACCCACCGGAAACACTATCGACGGAACTTATTCAGGAAGAGTTCCGTCTGTGTTGTCGACACCTTTTTCTGATGTGAACACCCTTGCCGTGCATACAGAGGCACGGTTTTTCTGTGCGGTTGTCGCTGAGCCGATAAAACGGATTTGCGCTTCGGAAATAAAAACCTTCGATTGGCGGGGCTCCCACGGGCGATCATCGATTCGAAGAAGCATGACGCGGCATACCGTCAATTCCGGGGATCACCGATGAACACTTCGAACAACAGTGGGTTTCGGGAACTGCCCGCGCTGGAAAATCAGAAATGCTTCGCCTGCAGTCCAGTGAACCCAACCGGTCTAAAAATGCGCTTTCACGCCGACGCCGGCCGACTCGTGTCCTGGGTGACCGTTCCGGAGCACATGTGCGGGTGGCGTCATCTGGCCCATGGCGGGGTTATCGCTGCCATACTCGATGAAGTGATGAGTTGGGGTGCCATCTACCTTCTCAAGCGGGTGATCCTGACACGCTCGATGGCGATCGAATTTAAAAAGCCGGTGCCTATCGGTAAATCGCTGCGGGCGGAAGGAAGCGTTTACGAAGTTCGCGGCCCTCGGGAAGCGGTGATGGAAGGCCGGCTGTATCGGGCGGATGACGATGTGCTGTGTGCCCGAGCCGAGGGCGTTTTCGCCTTGCTGTCGCCGGAAGCCGCCATGAGGCTATCGGTTGTCGATGCGCAGATGCTGGCCGATCTGAAACCACTGCTAGGGACGTCTCCGGGATAAACCGGCGGATGTTTCGATTTCCTAATCCGGAAACAATCTGATATAAGCGGGACCGAACCGATGACATGGGTATTGGTATGACGAATGATCCCAAACCGGCACTGGAAGACCCCGAAGTCTGGGTCGACCTCTACGGGGACTACCTCTATCGTTTCGCCCTATCCCGCACGAAGGATCCGACCGTCGCCGAAGATATCGTCCAGGAAACACTTCTGGCCGCGCTCCAGGCCCGAGCGTCGTTCAAAGGCAGATCTACTCCAAAAAGCTGGCTGGCCGGAATCCTGAAGCACAAGATCATAGATCACTTCCGAAAATCCAAACGGGAACGACCCACCGACGACGCGATCCTTCAGCGGGAGAATATCGATCGTCTCTTCGAGGAACATGGTGCATGGAAAATGGTACCCAACAAGTGGGAAGTAAATCCCACCAAGCTCTACGAACAAAAAGAATTTATGGACATCTTTTACAAATGCCTGGCAAAACTGCCCGAGCGCTTGGGCAAAGCCTTCATCCTTCGGGAAATCGACGGCCTGGACACCAGGGAAATCTGTAAGGTTCTCGATATCACGGCGACCAACAGTTGGGTGATGCTCTACAGGGCTCGAATGGCGCTGCGGGGCTGCCTGGAGATCAACTGGATCGATGAAGCGGCTTCGGAGTAAACTGAATGTTTAGCTGGATGACGAACTGCCAACGGATCACGGAAATCGTTTCCGAAGCGATGGACAACCCTCCCCCGATACATCGACGGGTCTGGATCTGGATGCATCTGGTGATGTGCGGGCATTGTTCGAACTTTCGACGGCAACTCGACCTCTTGCGGGCCGCCGGGTGCTGGGAGAACGGAAATCCTGACGGCATTGACACCGATGGGCTGTCGGATGAGGTGCGTCAGCGGATCAAAGACGCCATTCGCAGCGGGTGCCGGTAACTTGAGCCATTGCCCGAAGCCGGGTCTTAAAACGGGAGCCAAAAATATGTTCCGAGTTGTGGATTGTTTTCGCGTCGGAACATTGCGAAATCATCGGAACCGGATTCGGAATCGATATCGACTTCGACGTTGGTCATGCTGTCTCGATTCCGATACCGATAGCGATCCCGATACCGAACATGACCACATCCGGAATCCCACAATACGGTGCCCTTTTGACAGAATCTCGCCATGTTCAAACGGAACATAGTTACGGCAACGTCTTTAAGAGAAATCCCCGGAAACCCTTCACGGGGCTACATGGGTGCGTCAAAAGCCTTTCCGTAGCCGGTTAACTCAACATACCCAGCGCCGACGACCGGCCGGCCGCCGGCGGTTCCAGTGACCGATACACTCCCTTCCCAATAGTCGACACCGCTGGTTTGGGACGTTCTCATTTCCTGATCTTCCAGATTGGCGCTGACCCGCAACCGCAACTGCTTTGTCGGGATATCGAGGTTCCACGCAACGGGGTAGACGGCCTGAGTGCCCGGACTTTGCCAGGTGTCCTTGATCTCCGCCGACATCGCCTCGACGGCAATGTGATGGGCCGTTCCTGAGGGATCCACAAAGGTGCCGCTGGACGCCGGGTGGGCACCACCCTGTTCCCGCCGTAATATGAAAAACATCAATTCTGTATTGTCGGAGAGCTGCAGACTGAACCAATCCCAGCCGGTGATGCCGGGCTCCAGTGGCGCGGTGCTGTATTCATGATCCATCCAGCTCAGGCCTTCAACGGTATAGGGCGTCCCCTGTACGTTGATGACGCCGTCGGTGCGAAGGCGCGTCAGGGAATAGTAACAGCTTGCCTGTTCGGGAGACGACCCTTTACGGCTGTACCCGGCTTCTCCGTGAAACACCGGAGCCTTGACCGGCTCGAGATTCAAGTCCAGTGAAAAGATGTCGCTATCGGCCCGGATACGGTGCCGGTCATGGCCGATGACCGCCTGCCACCGCTTCAGAAATACGGTCACCCCCGTTTCGGCTGTTGCGACACCGGCCAGGCCGAGCGCCCCGCGTGCCATGATCTGATCCTGGAGGTGGCGTTTTCGGTTCACATCTGAAACCGCCGCATGACCGATAAAAAGCTGGGATGTGCGCCACTCCGAAGACGGATCCGGCCAGGAGGCCTCCTTTTCAGGGGGTGCCAGGCGAATCCGGAAAATGGTGAACTGGTAACCAAAGCGCCTGCCGTCCGGGGCGGTCACGTTTCCGGTATAATACCACCATTCGGTGCGGTGCCGGGGATGGTCGCCGTGGTCTTCGGGAAGCCGCAGCTGACACGGCCCGGTAACCCTGGCATAATCCTCGGCGATGCCGGAAAACCCGCCTGCCCGCAGCACCAGGGCGGAGGCCACAAAGACGACCCGGATCCATATGGCCACTTGTTTATTCATCTTTTTTCCTAGAAACGGTTTATGCCATGATCGGGCTCATCTGATCATGGCACCAAGCGGAGGGTGAAGTATTTTCAGCTGGTTCATCAGTCATTCCACCGCACATGGTTCAATTCTGGCCTACTTTTACAGCGTTTGCATCAACCCGATGTTATCGTTTTTCAGTCCCTCGGCTGAAAAGACTTCATGCCATGATCAGATTAGCGTTCCCTGAGCAACACAGCCGGGGGGATGCGAAAGATCAGCCGCGTCGCAGGAAGCGCTGAAAAAAGCGCCGCACCGATGATCAGCGGCACGGACAACCCCACGGCTCCCCAGTCGACCCGGTACTGAAACGTCCACCCGAAAGACTGGGCATTGATCACAAAGATCAGCAGGTACGACAGCACAAACCCGCACAGCACGCCGGCGCCCTCTCCGGCGGTCACCATGAGCATGGCTTCCCAGAAAACCAGGCGCCGGATTTGACCACGGCTGGCGCCGACCGCGATCATGGTGTTAAACTGCCGGCGATGCTCCAGAACCAGTACGGACAGGGTGGATGCGATGCCCAGGGCCGCCACTGCAAGTGCAATGAGCAGCAGGATCGAGGTTACCGCAAAGGTTTCATCGAAAATCCGCAATATCGCACGCCGCAAATGTCTCCCGCTGGTGATATCCAGGCGCCCGTCGGACAGCGCCACCAGATCTGACACAAGTGCCGTCAGCGCCCGATCGGGATCCCTCACCGACCTGTCCAGATGGAGGCGTACACCGCCCCATTCGGGATTTCCGAACATGGCGTTAAAGGGCGCCAAGGCGTAAAAAACCACGCCGCCCCGGGTGCGGTAGTCCCTGACGATACCCAGTACCGTCAGGTTCAGTGCCTGTTCACCGATGCGGGTCCGAAATGTGTTTCCCATTTCAAGCCCCGTCAAATTGGCAAACACTTCACTGACCAGGACACCCTCGCCGCGATTGAATGCCGGTGCCGCGGACTCCGGCTCTCCCTTGACCCATAGGAACCCACCATGCTTCCGGAAGGATTCAAGATCGACGGTTTCAAACTGGAACATGACGTCCCGGTGGCGCAGGTAGATCCGATGGTAGGGCAGCAGGTCCGCGGGCGCATCCAGCTGCTGTATCGCCTGCATCAGATCGAAGGGTATGGGATCCCGGTACTGGTTGATGGCCGCCATTTTCGGGGTCACGAACACATCGCCGCTGACCGTTTGATGGGCCCACAGTTCCACTGTATTTCGAAAACTGTGGATCATGACGACCAGGGCACAGAACAGAGCGCTGGCTGTGATCAGTGCTCCGACGGAAATCGCCGTTCGCATGCCGCTGGTGCTGAGGTATCGTCCGGCCAGAAACGCCGGTTCCCCGCCGATCCGACGAAGGGGGTTCGCGAGACGACGGCCCATGAGTTGCAGGCACCACGGGGACAGCAGGGAAAATCCGGTAAACAGCAGAAATGTCGCCAGGTATCCGGGCAGGGGCAGACCGGGTGGCCCCGGGATGGCCGCCAGGGGAAACACCAGAGCCACGGCAACCAGCCCCATGGCCCCGAGTCGGCCGGCGGCGCTCTGTGTCCGTTCGATTTCCGGGTTCTCCGCCATCACCTCCTTTGGCGAGATCTTCATGGCGGCATGGGCCGGCTGGGCGGCCGCGGCCAGGGAGATGGCCAACGTGACGGCAAAGGAAAGGGCGATCTCCCAGCCGCTCAGCGTGAGCCGATCCACATGAACCCTGACAAACAGGGTGGAGATGGTCTCACTGACCCCTTGAATCATGTATCGCACGATCACCGAACCTACCGGCACCGATAGCAGCCAGCCGCCCACACCCAGCATGGCGCCTTCCAGGAGAAACAACAGAAACAGCTGGCGGGCGGATGCCCCGTTGGCATGGAGGATCGCCAGCTCGGAGCGGCGATTCGCAGCGTTCAGAGCGATGAGGCTGTAAACGAGAAACATCCCGACAAAGAGTGACACAAAACTCAAGATCGACAGATTCAGTTGATACGCCCGGATCATCTGCATCCCGCTTTCCCGCTCTTCCTCGGGCCGGGCCAAAACCACACCTTCCGGGAGCTCTGCCTGAAGGGTTTCATCGCTTCCATCACCGGCGCCGACCGCCATCCGAAGGTCGATGCGATCGACCTGTCCGAAATTGCCGGTGAATTCCTGAAACGTGGCGATGTCTGTCACGCCGATCCGGCCCCCTTCCACCATCCCGATGCCCTCGGCATCGAGAATGCCGACACAGCGGAAGGGTGCCTGCTGTCGGGAATGCCCCAGAATTACGGTATCCCCTGGGGTTACACGGTGTTTTGCGGCGAGCTGGGCGCCGAGCGCAAGGGTAAAGGGCTCTCTCATCAGCTCGGCCCACATCTTGTTGTCGTTCGGGGATCCCGGTGCCGGCCGCCAATTCCGAAACGAACGATCCAGCAACGGGTCGAATCCGATCAGCAGAAATGGATTTGCCCGTTGGCCCCCCATGTGCACGTATGCCATAAGTACCGGAGACGCCCCTGCTACGGCCGGATTGCGAAGCAGTTCCGCCACCAGGGTTTCCGGAAGGCGACCGCCAGGTTTGATCAGCGATCGGTCGGTATGTCCGGCGATCAGGTCCATACTGCGTGAAAACGCGTCCAGTGACGCATGTATGGACAACCGGACGCTGGTAAAGACCGCGGCGCCCAGGGCAATACCCAGGACCACGTCATGGTGCGTCCGAGATGCTTGCCGGCAAACCGGAGGCTGAACCAGAAAAACAAACGGAGGAAAAATGACAGACGTCTCATGGTCAGCTTTTTATGCTGCCGTCTTTCAGACAGATTGTCCGGGTGGCAAAGGGGTCTGCCAGTATGCTGTGGGTTGCGATAATCACCGTGCAGGCCCAGCGGCGGTTTAGCTCGGCGAGCAGTTCCATGACGATCTGCCCGTTCCGGCTGTCCAGGTTACCTGTGGGTTCATCGGCCAGAATCACGGCAGGGTCGTTGATCAGGGCCCGGGCAATGGCGGTGCGCTGCATTTCGCCTCCGGAGAGCTGGGCGGGAACGTGTTGACGCCGGTGCTCCAGATCGAGCCAGTCCAGTAGTTCCAGAGCCCGCTTCCGGATATCCCGGCCATTACCACCGGCCAGAAGCGCCGGCAGGCAGACATTTTCTTCGACCGAGAGGGTGGGTAGCAGATTGAACGCCTGAAACACCATGCCGACCACTTCCCGGCGAAACCGGGTCAGTTCCGCACCGTCGGCGCTGCCCATATCGTAACCGGCCACGTATAATGTCCCCGCAGTGGCGCGGTCCAGGCCGGCGATCAGTGACAGGAGGGTGCTCTTTCCGGAACCGGAGTTTCCTTTTAAAACGACCAGTTCCCCGGCCGTCACCTCCAGTTCGATCCCGGCGATACCGACGACCCGGGTTTCCCCCATGGTATATATCCGCGACAAATTTTGTGCTAATATAGCCGGATCGGAATCGGGCGTCGGCATCTGCTTCGCTCCGAAAACATATAGGTGGAGGTGATCCGCCTGCCGGGAATGTGGGGCGGAATGACCTGCGGCGATTGCTGTATATAGGCAGGTCATCAGCTTATCCCATTTCCTGGTTTTTGCAAGAGGCGATCAGCGCCCTTCAGCGTTGACATGGGGGCGGGGGTTTATTACAAACCCCGCGATGCCGGTCAGGGCTGAACCGCTATTTGTCGTTGTCATCGCCCAGGTATCCGGCTGGACCGGTAAAGACACTTGGAACAATGAACCCTATGATCAGAGGATTTTTTATTTCGGTTTCTTCGGGTCTCCCAAAACCCTCTCTGTCGGCACTCCTGGTCTGGGGGGTGCTGATCGTGTTTGCCGCCACCGGCCTCGGATGCATCGCGGGCTTAACGGGGACAAAAACGGACAACTGGAAAAAGATCAAGACCGATCTCACGGAAGAAGAGGTGATCGAACTGGTCGGCAAACCCGGCCTTATCGCCCCCCACGGTGCCGGAAATCTCATCTATTACTATCCCACGTCCAGAGCCTCGAACTGTGTAAAGGATCGGGAAAGCTGCACGCCGGTCGTCTTTGACAACGGTCGCGTTGTCGGCATCGGCCAAATGGCCGTCCAGCCTGTGCCGAAAGAAGCCCAAAAAGCAAAGCCGCGCACCCCGACCCCGGCTCCGGCCCCGGCCCCCGCCCCAGCTCCGGAACCCGAAAAACCCCGGTTGGACGATGACACCCGAAAGGAGATCGCCCGGCTGGATCGCTTCGTCCGGCAAATTCCGGCGGAACATACGCTGGATAACATGCGCGTGTACAAGTACCTGCTCAAGCTGGATCCTGAAAACTCCCGCTACCGGCAGAAAGTCGCCCTGTATGAAGAGAGGTTCCAAAAAGAAAAGGGAAAGCGGGAAGCGCTGCGCCTGTATCGGGAGGAAATCCGTAAGCTTCAGAACCGGGACCTCAAAGCGTTCCAGGGCAACGAGCAGATATTGCTGGCCATGAAGATCCTCGGCGGCGGAAAATTTTATGTCTGGCTGAAAAATACAGGGACAGACCTGATCCAGATCCGTCCAAATCATTTTGTGCTGCTGGATGAAGCGGGACGTTCGTATGACTGCTATCGGTGCCGCGACATGGTGACCGATCTCATCGCAGGGGGACAGGTGGAAGGCCGTATCTCCTTTGACGCCATTACCGGTCCCCGGGAACTGGTCTTTAACCACCCTTCGGCGGGCAAGGTGGTGCGCAAGATCCCCCAGTACTAACATTGGCGGCAAGCCAATGTTGATACTAATTGAAGAAGTTCATGTTGGGACGCCGGTTCAGCTCCGGCGGCGATTCGAAAAAACGCTGCAGCGCGTCTTCTGCCGCCGCCATGTGCCCGGCCCCCATAATCGATGAATAGAGCGTATGGCCGTAGCGAAAGTTTGCCGAATAGTAGAGGCTCAACTTTCGGAACCGGCTCAGCGCCCGGTCCTCTCCAAAATGCTCCCTGAGAAAGCCGGCCACGCGACGGATGGTGGTCAGATACAGATCCGGGGTAACCGGCAGACCCGTTGTCCATGCCGCAAACACCCAGGGCCGGGCCACGGCGAGCCGCCCGAGAGCCACGCCGTCGCAGCCGGTGCTGTCCAGCATATGTAAGCAGTCGCGCTCGTCGAACACATTTCCGTTTCCGAAGACCGGAATGGAGACCGACTCCTTTACCATGCCGATGTAAGCCCATGTGGGGGGCCGCGAGCGGCGGTCCGGAGATACCCGGGGATGAAATATCAGCGCGTCGGCGCCGGCTGCCTCGAACCGACGGGCCAGGTCGACAGCATACGACGGGTCGTCCTGCCATCCGGTTCTGAATTTGACCCAGACGGGTATCGACACGGCTTTTCGAATCGCTGCCACGATGGTCTCTGCCAGGTTTGGATCTCTGAGCAGGGCGGCGCCACAGTTTTGACTGCAGATTGTTTTGACCGAACACCCGAAATTGACGTCCACGCCGAAGAAGCCTTCCGCCTCAATCCGTTGAGCGGCAGCGGCCATATGCTCCGGATCTGCGCCAAATATCTGGCACACCAGGTAGGGCAGCTCTGTATCCTGCCAGCAGAAATACGGGGAAACCGTTCGGTTTTCGGTCGGTACCCGCTTGGCATTGCACATCTCGGTCCATAGTAGCCCGAATCCGCCAAACTCTCCGATCACCCGCCTCAGGGCCACATGGCCGAGAAACGTCATGGGCGCCATGATGAGCCGCTTATCGATGCGGCGGTTGCCGATCCGAATCGGTCGGTTCAGATATTCCGTAAGCCGTTGGTGCATGTCAACCATACTAAAATCGTTACACGATTTTATGGTCATAATAAAGACATCTCCGGAATGTGGATATCCGGAAAGACAAGTCAGTCCGGTACGGATTTGTCGCACCACGAAGACCACGAAGGTGACAAAACCTTTTTACAGCGGTATTTCTTCGTGACCTTCGTGGTGAACATAGGCCGGCTGAAGCTTTCAAGATAAGCAGATTCCGGAAATGCGGACGGGTCGGTTATGACCGCCGGGCGACATCAGCGCCCGGCGGTGGAAGGCGGGATCAGAATCAGGCTGCTCCGGGGTGGTCGGTGCCGTTTGTGTCCTCTGTCTGAGGACACAGAGTCGACTTGCAATTCGGACAAAAGACCGTGGCAATGTTTTGTGCATCCATCCACGCTTCGCTTTTAATTCTCAGGGCGAATGGCTCGGACGCTGTCTTCCCGCACTCCGTATTGTCACATCGAAAAATAATATCCATTTAAGCCTCCCGGTTTCGGGTTAAGCAATGCACCCTTTCTTCTCGTGACGATCGCTTTATACCATGGTAATGATGAATTCGATATTGTAAAATTGTTAAAATTCTGTTCGGGCAGAAGAATGACGGTGCCCCATGGGCCATCGCTCATAGCAGAACCCATGACCGGCTGGAAGCGGGTTTGAGAATTTTTTTGGATCCCGGAGGTTGTTGACTCGATATTGTTTCCTGCGTAAACTGGCATGCGTACGGCAGACGATGTCGCGATACGGGTTGAAATGAAATGACCATCGACCTTCGGCTCACGCCGTGAGTCATCCCATCATCGGCTGATTTCTTCTTGACAGTAAAACGGACTCACGAAGGCACCCACACCGAGTGAGGGTGTTTCTTATCTTCCGGGGACGCACCATGTCGGAAAGAAAGGAAACAGAGCACCTGACACGACAGCTGAGGCAACTGGAGCGGAAGGTTGCCGACAGCCACGATGCCACCGAAGAGGCTGCTCAAAGAGCCGACTTCTATCGAGAGCTTTTTGAGATGATGAACGTGGGTATCCTGGTGTGTGATCCGATGCCCAAAAAGAAAGATTTCCCGATACGGGCGGCCAATACCATTGGCCAGCGGATCGCCCGGTCCGAAGACGGCGCAGTGGTCGGCCTCGGTATTCGAAACGCGTTGCCGGGGCTCTCATCGGTTCGGCTTTTCGATGTGTTTCAGCGGGTTCAGCGGTCCGGTATGCCCGAAACGATCTTGCCCTCCTATCACAGCTCCGGGGATATTATCGGATGGTTTGAGTCCACGATCCACCGCCTCTCATCCGGCCTGATCGCAGTATTTCTGACCGACGTCAGCCAGACCATCCGCTCCCAGGAAGAAGCCCGAAGTGCCGAACATGATAAATCTTTCATCTTGGATGCCACGTTTGAAATGCTGATATATTCGGACCCGGACTTGCGGGTGAGATGGCTCAACCAGGCCGCCGCCGACACATTCGGCGTCACCAAGGAAAGTTTGATCGGCCGCTTCTGCTACGAGATCTGGCACAATGATGACAGTCCGTGTCAGGCGTGTCCGCTCCTGAAGGCCAGGGACACGCAAACACCCCAGGAGGCGATCATCCAATCCCCCGACGGCAGGGACTGGCTGCTCCGCGGCTATCCGGTGTTCAACGAGGACGAAGAAGTCACCGGCATGGTCGAGTTTGCCCAGGACATCACAGACCGCATGAGGGCCGAGAAGGCCCTCCGGGAGAGCGAAGAGCGCTTCCGGGCCATGGCGGAAAACATCAACGATGTTTTCTGGCTCTTTGACTGGATTGAACGACGGGTGATCTATGTGAGCCCGGCCTATGAGACCGTGTGGGGCCGTTCCGTTTCCGATCTTTACAGCAATTACGATGAATGGGCCGATAGCATCCATCCGGCCGACCTTGAGTTTGCCACGGAATCTTTTGAATCCATCCTCACCACTGGCGGGGGGACGCCCCGGGAGTACCGGATTCAGCGACCCGACGGCGAAATCCGTTGGATCTCCGACCGGGGTTACACGGTTCGTGATGAAAATGGGAACATTCGCTACATCACCGGCATTGCTGAAGATGTCACCCAGCGGAAAGCGGCGGAAGAGCGCCTTCGGCGATATGAGCAGATGGTGTTGTCATCCCAGGATTTCATTGCCCTCATTGACCGGGACTATTCCTATCAGGCGGCGAACAATGCCTACCTGAGGATATTTTCCATCGCCCAGGAGGCGATCATCGGCCAGCATGCGGCTGCCGTGTTCGGCGAGGAACTCTTCGAAAGCACGATTCGGGCAAGAATCGACCAGTGCCTTGAGGGGGAAGAGGTCAAAGTTAAAGGGTGGTACGACCTGCCGTCACTGGGTCGACGTTTTCTGGATGTGGCCTACTACCCTTGCTTTGACGAAGACAGCTCGGTTTCCGGCGTTGTTGTCAGCGGCCGGGATATCACGCCCATACGGAAGCTTGAAGACCAGCTGTTTCAGGCCCAGAAAATGGAGGCCATCGGTACCCTGGCCGGAGGAATCGCTCATGATTTCAACAATCTGCTTATGGGTATACAGGGCCGGACATCTCTTATGATGACAGAGACCGACGAAAACCACCCCTATGGTGAGCATCTGAAAGGGATCGAGACACACATCAAAAAAGCGGTCGATCTAACCCAGCAGCTTCTCGGATTTGCACGGGGCGGCAAATATCAGGTCCAGACTCTGGACATTAAACACCTGGTTCAAAATCAGGTCCACCTGTTCAATCGCACACGGAAAGAAATCGCCATCCATGAAAAGTACGCACCCGACACCGGCGCCGTGGAGGGAGATCACGGCCAGGTGCGGCAAGTCCTGCTCAACATTTTTATCAACGCCTGGCATGCCATGCCGGGCGGGGGAGACATCTTCGTGGAGACCGAAAAAATCCACCTGGAGTCTGAAATAGCAAGTCCCATCGACATCGCCCCGGGCCCCTACGTGAAGATTACGGTTACCGACAGCGGGGTCGGGATGGACGAGTCCATTCGGCAGCGTATTTTCGAACCATTCTTTACAACGCGCGAGATGGGAAGGGGTACCGGCTTGGGGTTGGCATCCGCTTACGGAATTGTTCGAAACCACGGCGGATTCATCACCGTCGACAGTGACGTCGGCCGCGGCAGCACCTTCAGCATTTTCTTGCCGTCTTCCCAACGGCAACTGCCCCTCCCGAAAGAACGCCTTGAAACGCCCGTACCGGGTGCCGGAACCGTTCTACTTGTGGATGACGAACAGATGGTATTGGAGGTGGGCCGGAAAATGCTCGAGCGACTCGGATACGCTGTCATCGTCGCCGGAGACGGCTCGGAAGCCATTGAACTGTACACGTCTAAACGACATCGTATCGATCTGGTGATTCTGGATATGATCATGCCCGGGATGTCCGGTAAGGAAGTATTCGCTGCGATCAAAGGGGAAAATCCGGAGATCAAGGTCATTCTCTCCAGCGGTTACAGCATGAACGAGCAGGTCAATGAGATTATGGATATCGGGTGTCGAGGATTCCTGCAGAAGCCGTTCAGTCTGGCTTCCCTTTCGGCCAAGGTGAAGGAAGTTATGGAGGGACACTAAACGTGGTTTCAATTCCGGAGATCGCACCGAATGTCCGGAACCGGACCGACCCTCGTGAATCGGAAGAAACGTTAGCAAAACCGATAGATCGGGTGTCTACACGGATCCGTGGGTGAACGGCATCATTCGGTGCCGATACCGGCTTGAGCATAGCACAGCAAAAGGACTGCGATGACCGACGACGTATACCGAAGGCTCCAGAAAGTACTGGACACGCTGCCGAACGGATTTCCGGCAACCGACAGCGGGATTGAGCTTCGAATCCTCAAAAAAGTGTTTACTCCGGAAGAGGCAGACCTGTTTTGCGATCTGAAACTCCATTTTGAAACCGCCGATCAGATCGCCAGACGCACCGGCAGACCGAAAGAGGAACTATCGCCGAGGCTCACCGCCATGTGGCATCGGGGAGAAATTCTCGGGGCCGAAGTGATGGGCATCCGGGTCTTCAAGATGATCCCATGGATAGTTGGAATATATGAATTCCAGGTGGCGCGCATGGACCGGGAATTTGCCGAGTTGTGTAACGCGTACGAAGCCTTTTTTAAAGCGCAGTTGATCTCTCACAAACCAAAGCTCATGCAGGTGGTGCCGGTTGAAAAACACATCGACGCCCGGCAGCAATCACTCTCTTTTCAGCAGGTCTCGGCGATCATCGATTCGGCAACATCATTTGCCGTCAACGAATGCATCTGTAACAAAGGGAAACAATTGCTGGGGCAGGGATGCGACAAACCCAAAGAGATCTGCATGGGGTTGAGCCGGGTGCCCGGGGTTTTCGATAACCACCCGTGGGGGCGCCCGATCACCCGGGAGGAAGCTTACGATACACTGCGGCTGGCCGAAGAACACGGGTTGGTGCATCTGACATCCAATGTGCAAAGCGATCATATGTTTATATGCAATTGCTGCGGCTGTTGCTGCCCGGTGCTCGATACTCTGAAGGCATCGGGCACCGCTGAACACGTCAATGCCAGCTTCTATGCCGAGATCGATGCGGATGCCTGCTCCGGTTGCGGAGTCTGTGCGGACGAGCGATGTCAGGTGGACGCCATCGACGCCGGCGACGATACCTATCGGGTGTTGCGGCACCGGTGTATCGGATGCGGGCTCTGTGTGTCCACCTGTCCGGAGGAGGCCATCCGGCTGGTGCGGAAACCCCAGGAAGAACTGGAGGCTCCTCCGGAGACGCAGGACAAATGGATGGAAGCCCGCGGCAAGGTGCGGGGGGTGGATTTCAGTGCGCTGAAATAGGCAGATCGTCTATTCGCACGTTGAGCGACATAGTCGTGTTTCATAACATCGTTGCACGATTTTACTTTGGGAGAGCCGGTTGGGACGCATTAAAACATATCATGATGGCGAACGTGATCTGACGGTGTTCACCGCAGAGGGGGTTATTCTGGCCGATGACGTGGTTCAGGCGGTGGACAATTTTTATCGCGGCAAGGTGACGTTGCATGTACTGTGGGATTTTTCCAGCGCCGATGTGAGCCAAATCACAGGGACCGATATTGAGAGGATCGTTCAGTTATCGGTACTCCATGGCGAAATTCGCATGGGGGGAAAGACGGCTGTTGTCGCTACCGAAGATCTGACGTTTGGTCTGTCCCGGGTGTATGAGATGATAAAGGAGACTGAACATCTTCCTTTTCAGACCAGCGTCTTCCGTTCCGTGGATGAGGCCTACGCCTGGGTTTCGAAATAATCCATCACAAAACGTCAGCCGGCATTCCAGAACTGAATCGTCCCTTGACAGCATGTTTAGAGTTTTTTCCAGGTCCGCCCCCCATTGGTGCTGGTTTTGATGGTAATGGAGCCGCTGAAACCCACCGAGATGCCTTTGTACTGATCACGAGCGTTTTTCAGGTAAAACGAGCCCCCTCCCTGGGGCATGCCCCGTGAATTGAAACGCAGCCGTTTTGCCGGAAAGGTGACCCGATGCACCTCAATCCCGGCGGGCAGGGCGCGGCTGACGATAAGACGTTCCATCGATTCCCGGATGCCGTTTTTTGCCGTGGCTCCGGCACCGGACCCATCGTCGACAAATGCTTCATACCGGCGTTTTCGCGCATCCAGCGTGACCGTCACGACCGTGTTGTCCCGTATCGATCGGATGCGTGCGATCTGCGTGGCCGTGCACAAGCCACGAATACAGACATCGAGCCGGTAGGTGGGAAGCACCTGGCGCCATCCGGCCGCGCCGATGACGGTCAGCAGCCCAATGACACCCATGCATACAAGCAGTTCGATCTTTGTCAGACCATTCGCAGGCCATGTCATCACAACCTCCGAGGATCACGTGAAAGAGTTGAATTGGATGGTTCCCCGCTGCTGTCAGCGCGGTATAAAACCAGAAAAGAATAAGAGCCAGATTGGAGCGAAGTGTAAATCCCGCTCTCCGGGAGGCAGGGATAGAACTATCCGCCCGCCGCAATAACGGCGGGTAAACCTTTATAAAAACTGAGCGGCGTAGCCGCATTTCGGAACATACCGATGACAACTGCGATACACGTTTTGCAAAACCCGTTCCGAAATCCGAAAAGGATTGGCCGGCCAGGAAATGGAAAACCCCGGCAAAACCCTAAAAATTTGAATTCAATCGTAATTGTTGTCATTTTTGGATCTTTTGATTTTGGACGCGGGCGGATCACTATCCGTTCGGTGCCGGGAGGTTGCAGACCGCTGGTTGCACAGGCCGATGGGCACTTGATGCACACCGGGATGTGCAGACTCCGGCCGGATCGGATCCTGCTTCAGGTGTTGAAAGACACAGACCCTTCATCGAACCGTTGCCGTTGACGAGGAACAGCTCATGATTGATAGACCCGTTTTGACAGGTCCCCACCGGGTTGTAATGGACGATTGGATCTGTTGCGCGCCATTCGAGCGGCTTCTGAACATGGACATTCAGAAAGCCGCGGAGGGGCATGCGATTCTTTCGATGCCCTTTTTCATGGAATATGCGCAGGGTGCCGGCCTGATGCATGGGGGCGCCCTGGTCAGCCTGGCCGATACGGCCGTGGTGATGGCGATAAAAAGCCTGATCCCCCCGGAAACCCACTTTGCCACCATTTGCCTTGAGACGCGATTTCTCCATCCGGTCCGACACGGCACCGTCACCGCCCATGCCTCCGTGGAACGCCGCGAAGGGCGAAGTATTTACGGCCGAGCCACAATTTTCGACGATCAGCAGCGGGCCGTGATGGAATTTTCGTCCGTTTTTAAGATTGCAGCGGAAACCCAGATCAACCATGCCGGCCCCGGCGCCCGATCCAACAATGACAACCGATCTCAATAATCCATCGTCACCGAATTGAAGGCCCCGCAGCAAGCCGTGGGAAGTGCGCTCGCTGTTGCGTTGCACGAGATCGAGGGGTGCCGGGTAATTTTGAAGGGGCATTTTATTTCCGGAGCGCTTGATCCCGTCATTAAAAACGCTTATTGAAAAGGTCGGAGTTTGAAAAGATGGATCATCTCCCGAATAGATGCCGTTTTTGAATACGTACACGCTTAAAATCCCACCTGTGTGGAGGTGATTCGGAAGGTTTCACAGATTCACGAGGTCAAGGAGTCCAGTGAAGTGCTAAAAAGCTTCAAAGTTGGGGACACGGATGCGGTGGGTTGAGTGAAATGACCCAGGTACATAGATGAACACCAGAGGAGGATGTTATGAAAGTGACCATTACCGAAAACTGTATGGGAGACCGTAACTGCAATGATCTTTGCCCCGAGGTATTCGAGTTTGACGAGGACACTCTCCGTTCCACGGTGCGATTCGACGAAATTCCCGAGAAGTATCATGACATTGTGCGTCGGGCGGCAGACGAATGCGGTGCCGATGCCATAGTCATCGAGGAATAACCCGGATATTTCATCAAACGGAGACTTTCAGATAAATGAATGATATATTTGCTTTTCAATCACTTTCTGAAAAAATTTCATGAAATGTTCGGGATAACGGCCTCATGCGACAATCGGTGATGTTGGAACAGACGGGAACGGCCCCCGGTGTGCATGATACGGCGTGTTTTAACGGGGTGGCAGGTTTTCATTGTAATCCCATAGATATGGGTGTATCAATACCACCTGCCGCATCCAGGCTCTTCGCTGTTGCAGGCCAGTAGCTCGAATGGTAGAGCACCGGACTCCAAATCCGGGTGATGGGGGTTCGAGTCCCTCCTGGCCTGCCATGTTTTACATCATACGAACACAGAAAGCCTGCTTCAGCTATTCCCGAAGCAGGCTTTTTAGTGACACCCTGATGTCGAGTCCCGAATGTGTTTTACAAATGCTATAGATTGTTTCGAAATTCAACATCTTGCCCGCCTTAGCGTGAACGACATCGTCGCGTTTCATAACATCGTTACACGATGTTATGGGGGTGACATTTTTCTCCCTTCGATGACACAATTTTCAGGAAAGCCGTCTGTTGCCGAAGCCACCGAAGACGGCGACAGGAACAAATCGGTACGGGTATCAGTCGGTTAATATTGTTTGCCGGCGGTCCCGCGAAAAGGCATGGTTTGTGCTTCTGGATATTCAGAAGAGGATTCTGGAATTTTCTGTGGAATGTTATTTTTTTGGAATGGAGACCATGAAAAATCGAATTATCGTGTCCATTACAACGATGTCCGGCTCCAGGCATTTCGACATCCACCGGGCGGCCTATCGCAGCGCGCGACTACTGATCATCGTCATGCTGTTGTCCGTACCGCTGCTCGGTGCCGGGTTAGGATACCTCCATCACAGCCGCAGGAGCATGGCTGAAACCATAGCGACCATGGGCGGTGAGATGGGCCGGCACATGGCATTATCCCGGAGCTACAAGGGGGAACTGATCCGGATCCGTGAGACACTGGACACCATGGAGCGTGTTACCCGGGACGGCGGTCCGTCCAATGCCAGTGCTTCCGGCCGCCTGCTCAAAGCATCCGCCTATCTTCAGATGCGCGAAAGGGAGTTTATCACCTTAAAGGATCGGATCGATCGGATCGAGGGGATGCTGAACACGAAAGCCGGCGACCCTCTCAGCCTGCACCAGAAGCTGGCGGCCGCGGCTGAAAACGCCGCGGTCAGACATCACATCCTGACCTGTATTCCCAACGGTTATCCGGTATCCTTCAGAGGGATCACCAGCGGTTTTGGCCGCCGGATGCATCCGATTACAGGGTCGGTCGAAAAACACGGCGGAATAGACCTCAGAGCCGATATGGGGACGCCCGTTGTGGCGACGGCGGATGGCGTTGTCGAATATGCCGGTGCGCATAAAAAGAGCGGCCTCGGCATCCTGCTGGTCGTCCGCCACCACTACGGGTTCAGCAGTGTATACGGCCATCTAAATGAAATTCTGGTTCGGCCGGGACAGGTGGTTCGGAAGGGGCAGCAGGTGGCCCGGTCAGGCAACAGCGGCCTCAGTAACGGCCCGCACCTTCACTATGAAGTCCAGTACATCTGCGGCCGGTTGGATCCCCAGCCCTTTTTATCCTGGGAGATGAGCAATTTCACCGTTGTGACGGGTAAGGTTCGCAAGGTCGACTGGCCGTCGATCCTGGAACTGGTGGGATCACGCATCCGGTCTTTACCGCAGGGAGGCGCCACGGACGACGACCCGAATAAGCTTGTCGCCTGGAATGCATCCTAGACCGGTGTTGCCCGTGAGTACCTAATATAGCAGTTGCCATAAATCTCTTCCGATTCAAGGTAGGGTCCACACCCTGGACCTTGAATCAGGTTTCGGAACGGAATTCTGAAAATCGCTATAGCACCTGTCTGAAAGGCGCCCCGGATCGAACCCGCCGGTCCGGCGTCCAGGTAAAAACAAAACAGGCACCTGCTGAGCAGATGCCTGCGAAGAACCTGCTTTGGTCGGGGCGAGAGGATTTGAACCTCCGACCCCTTGAACCCCATTCAAGTGCGCTACCAGACTGCGCTACGCCCCGACACGAACTTGATTCACTAAACGGTTTGCTCTACCTTGTCAAGCGGTTTCCCGACGTGGTCACCTAATCTATCGAAACCATTTCAATTTCACGGAAAAACGGGTAAAATGACAGGTAGCTTTGATGTTGAGCAATAGCTTTCCTGGCGGCAGATATGATCCCAAAGAACATCATCAAACCCCCCCGATTGAAACACGGGGACACGATTGGCGTGGTGGCTCCGGCGTCTCCATTCGACATGGATGAGTTTGAACGGGGCATCAAATCCATCGAGTCGATGGGATTTCGGACAGCGGTGCCCGAGGAGCTGTTTGAAAGAAGCGGATTTTTAGCCGGCAGCGACAGCCACAGGGCGCACCTCGTACAGCGTTTTTTCGCTGATCCAAAACTTCGGGGGATTATCTGCGCCCGGGGGGGATACGGGTCGGTTCGGATTCTGTCCCTGCTCGATTTTGAGCGGCTGCGGCAGGCGCCCAAGGTCTTCATCGGATTTAGCGACATTTCGGTATTGCTGAACACCCTGTATGCCCGATGCGGATTGGTGACCGTTCATGGCCCCATGATCACGGCACTGGGCAAAAGCGGTGATGTGGGGCGGGAGTCCTTGCAGGATGTGATTTCCGGGGACCATCCGGTTGTGTTAGCGGCACCGGAGGGGATCGCACTGACGCCCGGTCGGGCCGTTGGCGTGGTCGCCGGCGGCAATCTGACAGCCCTGTGTCATCTCGTGGGCACCCCGTTTACCCCCGGTTTCGGAAAGAATATTCTTTTTCTGGAAGACGTGGGAGAGGCGCCCTATCGCATCGACCGGATGCTGATTCAGATGAAGATCACCGGGTGCTTTCACGGGGTAACCGGGGTGGTGCTTGGCTCCTTTGTCGATTGCGGCGATCCGGAAGAGATCCATCGGATCGTCTCAGAAATTTTTCAGGACTCCGGGGTGCCGATTCTGGCCGGTCTTCCGGCAGGCCACGGAGAAGAAAACCGGTCACTTCCCATCGGCCTCGAAGCGACCCTGGATACGGACGCCATGGAACTCCGGTACCATGAAGCCGCAACATCAGTTTAGGGGCTGTTTACCGCCCGTCCCGCGAGGCGGGACTCGAGACGCAGAGGACGCAGAGAAGAATAAATTTTTCATCGCCGCTAAGAGGGCGGCAGTGAAAAAGGCTTCCCGTCAGCAGGGAAGGAGACGTGGAGAGGAACTCTGGCGTTTAGGTTGGCGGCAAAGACGAACCGGAAGGATTGAATCCATCTGAGCGATGGATCATTGTCTTTGCCGGCGTCTCAGCGGCAAAGACAATAGAATCGAAACCTCTGCGAACTCTGCGTCTCTGCGATAATATATTGCAGGTGTGCGGTTGATGCAAAATATGAAACATGTCGACCAAATGATGCGCCAAGCAGTGGTGGACGGTGTTTTCCCGGGCGGAGTACTGTTGGCGTCCCGGGAAGGCAGGATCCATTTTCAGGGAGCCTACGGCACGGCCAACGCGGTTAGCGGTGAACCGGTGACCCATGAAACTGTTTTCGACCTGGCCTCACTGACAAAGCCGCTGTGCACAACTCTGGCGGTGATCCATCTTATCCAAAACGGGCGTCTCAAACCGGATGATCCGATCGGTCATTTTTTGCCCGAACTGAAAACCTCGGGGAAAGGGGCCATCCATATCGAACATCTTCTTCGGCACACATCGGGCCTGCCGGAGTATCGGCCCTATTTCGAAACCCTGCGCGACGTTCCGGGAAAAGAGAGAAAGCATCGCCTGTGGGGTCTGCTGGCGACCGAACCCCTCGAATCGGGAATCGGTGCAGAGACCCGGTACAGTGATCCGGGGTTTCTAATGCTTCAACAGGTCATCGAAACCGTTTCCGGAACTTGCCTTGACCGATTGGCCGAGAAGACAATTTTCGAGCCGCTTGGAATAAAAAAACTTTTTTTCGCCGGCCCCGAAACGACATCTGCCGGTATCTATTTTGCAGCCACCGAAGACTGCCCGTGGCGGAGAAGAATTCTTCAGGGCGAAGTTCACGATGACAATGCCTGGATCATCGGGGGCGTCGCCGGGCATGCCGGGCTCTTCGGCGATATCGCCGGTGTTTATCTTCTTCTGACAGAACTACTTCGCACGTGGCACGGCCATTTCCGTCAATCTGTATTCTCACCGGGCTTGGTCCGGAATTTTCTTTCAACAGACACACCCGGTATCCGCGCCATGGGGTTCGATACCCCGTCGATGGATGGGCCGAGCTGTGGTCGGTATTTCTCGCCTCATACCGTGGGGCATCTCGGCTTCACCGGAACTTCGTTCTGGATGGATCTGACACGGAAGATTATTGTGATATTGCTCACAAACAGGATCCATCCGACCCGGGAAAACCTGGGGATCCGCGAGTTTCGACCCCGGATCCATGATGCGGTCATGGCGGCCCTGCTGTAAGCACGGGTACTGGATCATCGGTACGGGGTATCCGATGCATGTTTCGGGGTACACGGAAGCGGAAGTTGAGATAGAATGCCAAATACCTGATACCCGTCATAATTTTACTTGTTTTTATCGTTAATTGTTGCTAATTATATTCACTTCAAGGCCTGAATTCTCAAAACCGGTTAACGGTTTTTTTTGTGAGGAAAAATGAATCTGATTACCGACGCTGTCTTGGGGCTCTTTTCTTCGGATCTGGCCATCGATTTGGGTACGGCCAATACTCTGGTATACGTCAAAGGGAAGGGAATCGTCCTCAGCGAGCCGTCCGTTGTCGCCGTTCGTACCGATAATCGGATGAAGAACCGCGTGCTGGCGGTGGGGCTGGAGGCAAAGAACATGCTCGGCCGCACACCGGGAAACATCATCGCCATTCGGCCCATGCGGGACGGCGTCATCGCCGATTTTGAGGTGACCGAAGCCATGCTCCGGCATTTCATCCAGAAGGTGCACAATCGACGTTCCTTTGTGCGACCTCGGATTATCATCGCCGTTCCATCGGGTATCACCCAGGTGGAAAAGCGCGCCGTCAGAGAATCCGCCGAATCTGCCGGTGCCCGGGAGGTGTTTCTGATCGAAGAGCCCATGGCTGCCGCCATCGGCGCCGGACTGCCGATCACCGAACCGACGTGCAACATGGTCGTCGACATCGGCGGGGGCACCACCGAGGTGGCCGTTATTTCCCTGGCGGGTATAGTTTACAGCCGATCCATGCGGGTGGCTGGGGACAAAATGGATCAGGCCATCATTCAATACATCAAGCGAAAGTACAACCTGTTGATTGGCGAGAGAACCGCCGAGATCATCAAGACGACCATTGGAAATGCCTATCCCGACCCGGAGCACCTGGAAACGATTGAAGTCAAGGGCAGGGATCTGGTCTCCGGCATCCCCAAAATTCTCGCCATCGACTCTGAAGAAATCCGTGTCGCCATTTCCGAACAGATCGATGCCATTGTGGAGACGGCAAAAATCGCCCTTGAGCAGACGCCACCGGAACTTGCGGCAGACATTGTGGATCGTGGGATCGTGCTGACCGGCGGCGGTGCATTATTGAAGAACTTGGACAAGCTACTCCGGGAGGAATGCGGCCTCCCCATCACCGTGACGGAAGACCCATTGTCAACGGTCGTTCTCGGGTCGGGGGCTACCCTCGACAGTATCGAAATCCTTAAACAGGTTATCATCACCTAATTTCATGTTTTCCCGAAGGTCGGTGTTGATCGTTGGCGTGATCCTGGTGATCGCCGTCAACCTCGTATTTCTGTCCGTAACCAGCACCCGGCATTCATCGTTCGGACCCGGGCGTATTGTTCTGACCCTCATTTCGCCGTTTCAGAGCGGCGTTACCCACACGATCCATTTTTTCCGAAGCATCTGGGGCCACTATTTCAATCTGGTCAACGTATCCAAAAAAAACCAGGAGTTGCAGCAGCAGCTGCGCCTCACTTTGGAAAAAAACCATGCCCTGAAAGAAGTTGAACTGACCAATACCCGCCTTCGCAGTCTGCTCAATTTCAAAGAAGGAGTGGCCCGAAAGGTGCTGCCGGCGGAAGTCGTCGGAATGGACCCGTCCCCCTGGTTCAGAAGCATTATGATAGACAAGGGATACCAGCATGGCATCCGCAAGGGCCTTCCCGTTGTTGTGTCCGAAGGCGTGGCCGGTCAGGTCACCGATGTGGCGCACCGATACGCAAAAGTCTTGTTGATTATTGATCAGAACAGCTCAATGGACGCCCTGGTCCAAAGGACCCGGGCCCGCGGGATCGTCAGCGGTGGCGAAGAGCAGAACTGCCTGTTCCGCTACGTGCTCCGGAAAGAGGATGTGAAGATCGGCGACACCGTTGTTTCCTCCGGGCTGGATGGCGTTTTTCCGAAAGGGCTTCGAGTCGGGGAGGTGTCCGGTGTCGTTAAGCGGAGTGCGGGGATCTTCCAGGAAGTTATGGTAGCGCCCTACGCGGATTTTGAAAAACTTGAAGAAGTTCTGGTGATTATGAATCCATCCGTGGTCAATTTTTCCAAAGAGCAATGACCTATCTGTTTTACGCCATAATTAGTCTTGGGATCCTGGTGTGGCAGACGGCCGTGCAACCCCAGATGCCTTTTTTTCGATGGATGTACGATCTTCTCGTCTCGATCACCATATACCTTGGTCTGTACCGCCCGGCACGGGAAGGGCTTCCTGTGGTGTTCTGCCTCGGGTTCGCCATGGACAATTTTTCAGCGGCGCCCTTTGGATTGTATATCACAAGCTACCTTTGGATTTTTGCCGGAATCAAATGGCTGATGACGTTTTTGGATGTTCGGGGAAGCCTGCTGCTGTATTTTGTTACCGCTGCCGGCATTTTGATTCAGAATTTCCTGTCACTGGCCACGGCGGTGGCCGGCGGCTCCGATCTGCCTCTGCCCGAGGGATTTACCCGTGGCCTGTTTATCCAGTTTTGCTGGGCACTGGTTATCGGTCCTCTGTTTTTGATGGCGTTCCGATGGATACATGAACATTTCGAAAAGTGGTGGATGGACCGGATGGCTGAAAAAAACGGCTACCCGACCCTGGGTAAATCGAAGTAGGTTCTGGATGCTTGATTCTGGATGCTTGATTCTGGATGCTTGATTCTGGATGCTGGATTCTGGATGCTGGATACTGGATGCTGGATGCTGGATGCTGGATGAGCTCAACGCTGAAAGCTGAAGGTTCAAAGTTGAAAGATTGAATACGCCCGAGTATCCTGGATACTGGATGCTGGATGCTGGATGAGATGAAAGCTGAAAGTTGAAAGCCCAAAGCTGAAAGCTCAACGATAAACGCAATGATACCCATGAATGCTGTTCCGCGGAGCGGAACAAATGACCAAATGACGCCGCCACCGGGCGGGAAATGACAGTCACCAACCGGCCAACGGGCCAACGGGTCAACGGACTAACGGGCCAACGGGCTAACGGGCCAACGGGCCCACGGGTCAACGGGCCCACGGGCCAACGGAGCATCCATGAGCGAATACCTACCGACAGCAGATCAGGACTGGTACAAGCAGCGGTTAGCCGGTGTCATGCTGGTTGCCGTAGCGGCGTTTGCCATCCTCGGCTTTCGGTTGTTCCATTTGCAGGTCCTCCATGGCGATGAACTGCGTGAACTATCGGAACGCAACAGTATCCGTCTGCAGAGTATCGATCCTCCCCGGGGGTTAATCTTTGATCGAAACGGCCGGTTGCTTGTCGACAACCGACCGGCGTTCGATGTGAGCATTATTCCCAAAGACGCCAAACCGCTCGAGGAGACCATCCGGAAGCTGTCCCGTTTGCTGGGTGTTCCGGCGGATGGACTCATGACCAAGATCAAGACCCGTCGGCGCCAATCGGCGTACCAACCGATTCCCCTGAAGCAGGACATCGGCCGTAATGTCCTGGCAGCCATCGAGGCGCGACGTTATGATCTGCCCGGAGTTTTCATCGACGTCAAACCGAGACGCCAATATATCTATCGGCAGAGCGCCGCGCATCTCATCGGCTATTTGGGCGAAATCAATGCGGATGAGCTGAGCTGCGGTCTTTACGATGATTGCCGGGCCGGTGATTACATCGGCAAATTCGGCATTGAGAAGGCGTACGAATCTTCCCTGCGCGGAGGACGCGGCGGGCGTCAGGTCGAGGTGAGCGCAAAGGGGCAAGTGGTGCGTGTGATGAAAACCGTGGGGGCCAAGCCGGGTCAAAATATCTTTCTCACCATTGACCAGCAGCTTCAGTTAAAAGCCGAAGAATTGTTGGCAGCTCAGGCCGGTGCAGCTATCGCCATGGATCCCACCACCGGCCAGTTGCTGGCCATGGCCAGCAGCCCGTCATTCGACCAAAACGCATTTGTCAGCGGTATGACCCATGACCAATGGAATGTTCTGATTTCCAATCCTCAACGACCGATGTCCAACAAGGCGGTCCAGGGGGAATACCCCCCGGCGTCGACCTATAAAATCGTTACGGCGATTGCTGGTCTGGAAGAGGAACTGATTGATGAGACCACCACATTCTTCTGCCCCGGCTTTCTGAAGTTCGGCAACCGGGTGTACCGTTGCTGGAAAAAGGGCGGCCACGGCCATATGGATGTTGTCCGGGCGATCGCTGAATCGTGCGATGTATTTTTTTACCAGGTCGGTCAAAAACTCGGTGTCGATCGCATCGCGTGGTACGCCAGAGCCTGCGGACTGGGATCCTCTACAGGCTCGAAAATGGACCATGAAGCCAAGGGGCTGATCCCCACAGCGGAATGGAAATTGAAGCGCACCGGGATTCCCTGGCAGGCAGGGGAAACACTGTCGGTTGCGATCGGCCAGGGCTACAACCTGGTGACTCCCATTCAAATGCTGACGCTGGTGGCAGCGGTCGCCAATCAGGGGGCACAATACCAGCCCTTTGTCCTCGAGAGGGTCGAAACAGCCCAGGAAGAGGTCATTAAAACCAGTCAACCCAAAGAGGTGAGCCGGTTGCCGGTCAGTCCGGACACCCTCGAACTGGTTCGCCGGGGGCTTTGGGAGGTGGTCAATACCCCGGGCGGCACTGCATATGGCTCCCGGTTAAAGGATGTCGACATGAGCGGGAAAACCGGTACGGCGCAGATCGTCGGGCGCAAGGACGATGAACCGGAAGCCGAGGACGAGGAAATCGAGGAGCAGTTCAAAGATCACGCCTGGTTCGTCGCCTATGCGCCTTCGGAAGCTCCAAGGATTGCTGTTGCGGTCATTGTTGAACATGGTGAGCACGGCTCATCCACCGCCGCCCCGATTGCGCGAGAAATGATCAGAAGCTATCTGAAGAACCTTCCGGCGGAGGCGCGTCAGCTGGCCACAGTCAGCGAGGACGTGGAGTAACGAAAAACAAGCTCGAAGCTGAAAGTTGGAAGCTGGAAGCTGGAAGGGCAGGGCCTCTGGATGCTGGATGCTGGATGCTTGTCTGCCTTAGAAGGGCAGGATTCGGGTGTCAGGTGTCGGGTTTCAGGAAACAAGATGCACGATGCAGGCCCCGCAGGCCATACGTTGACTACTATTATATTATTACAATAACTTGGATCCTGAATCTTGGATCTTGTATCCAGGAAGAACCGGCTAAACCGGCGAACCGGCAAACCGGCAAACCGAAGTCCAAATCTCAAATGACAAATTTCAACCTTGAACCTTGAACCTTGAACCCTGAACCCTGAACTTTGAACCAAGAACCTTGAACCCCGGATCATAGACCATGTTTGACCGGAGACTTCTACAATATTTTGACTGGGTCCTGCTCGGTCTGACCCTTCTGCTGGGTGCCGTGGGGATCCTGACCATATTCAGTGCTGTGACCACAGCCGTGGAAGCGCCCCAGAAAGCGCTCTATATCAAACAGCTTGTCTGGTTCGGCATCGGCCTGATGGTGATGGTCGCCTGCTTTACCTTTAACTACAAGACCCTGGATCGCTGGGCATTTTTCATTTTCGGGTTTTGTATTTTGCTGCTGATCGCGGTACTGTTTTTCGGAAAATATGTCGGCGGGTCCCGCCGGTGGCTGAGTTTCGGGATCGTGTCGTTGCAGCCTTCGGAGCTGGTTAAAATCGCGTTGATCATCGTTCTGGCGCGCTATTACTCCCGCAACGTCACCCCGAAAGGACTTACCCTGCGGCAGCTGATGACGCCCATGGCGCTGACGGTGCTGCCGTTTGTCCTGATTGCACGTCAACCCGATCTGGGAACAGCCATGCTCCTGCTGCTGATCGCCGGTTCCATGACGCTGTTTGCCAAAATCGGGCGCCGCTCCCTGGTCTCCCTGATCATCGCCGGTACCATCAGCGTGCCTATCGTGTGGTTTTTCCTGAAAGGTTACCAAAAACAGCGCATCCTCACGTTTCTAAACCCGGACCGGGATCCCCTCGGTGCGGGGTATCATATCATCCAATCCAAAATTGCCATCGGGTCCGGGATGCTCACCGGGAAGGGCTTTCTGAAAGGCACCCAGAATGCCCTGGCATTTCTTCCCGAACAGCACACCGATTTTATCTTTTCGG
Organism: Olavius algarvensis associated proteobacterium Delta 3; assembly: GCA_903231505.1. Taxonomy (GTDB): domain Bacteria; phylum Desulfobacterota; class Desulfobacteria; order Desulfobacterales; family CAFBRK01; genus CAFBRK01. The sequence continues at coordinate 29,018 of CAFBRK010000284.1, forward strand.
TGCTCGCCGAAGAGTGGGGATTTGTCGGTTCCGGAATATTCCTTTGCCTGTGTCTATTGATGATCGTATGGATTTTGAACGTTGCCCTCAGCTGCCGGGACCCGTTTGGCACGTTCCTGGCCGTGGGCATCTCAGCGATGCTTTTTTGGCAGGTGTTTGTAAACATCGGCATGGTGATGGGCCTGATGCCGGTCGTGGGTGTTCCGCTGCCCCTGGTCAGCTACGGCGGCTCTTCGAGTATGATGGTGATGATCAGTATCGGCATATTGCTGAATATCAGCATGCGGCGATTTTTATTTGAATAACGTGGAGGAAACATGGGAAAGCAGAAGCCGAAAGAGGCGGTAACGACGTTCATCGGTACAGACGCCGTTGTGGAGGGCACCGTAGAGTTTGAAGGAACCATCCGGATCGACGGCGGCATCCACGGGAGCATCATTAGCAAGAGCGGCACGCTGATCATCGGGGAGAACGCGCACATAAAAGCGGAGATCTCCGTGAATCGGGCCGTTATCATGGGCGTCGTGGAAGGCACGGTGGAGGCGAAACACTGTATCGAGGCCTACCCCCCATCCCGGATCAATGGAAACATCGAGGCACCGGTCATATCCATCGAACCCGGGGTCATTTTCAACGGCCTTTGCCGGATGTCGGGCAAGAATGTAACGCCGCTTCGAACCCCGGAAACGACCGGTAATTCTGGGATAACAAGAGGACCTGAGGGGTTCGTAAATTTTTCCAAAAAACCTTTGACAAACTTTTGAGCCTGAGGTATAGACCGCGCAGCTTATCTTTTGGTAATTAGCAAATTCCCCCGATTACTCAATGAGTTGCACAAATCCGGGAATGGAGGATCGCCCATGATTAGCGTTGACGGATCGTTGTTTATTCAGATCGCCAACTTCCTTATATTAATATTTATCCTGAATATCTTGCTTTACCGCCCCATCCGAAAAATCCTCATTGATCGTAAAGAAAAGATAACCGGCCTCGAACAGGGTATCGATATGTTTCACAAAGATGCCCAGGACAAGGAAGAAGCCTTTGCCAAGGGCATCAAAGATGCCCGTGCCGACGGCCTGGCCAAAAAGGATGGGCTGCTTGCAGAGGCTGCCGAAGAGGAACGGCAGATCATCGGGGAAATCAACGAGCGGGCTCAGGCAGAGCTGGCCGAAATCAGGGCAAAGGTAGCCGAGGATGCCGAGGCGGTTCGTGCATCGCTGAAAAGTCAGGTGGATGATTTTGCGAAGGCCATCGGACAGAAAATATTGGGGAGGGCTATTTAATGTTACAGGTGCATCTCAACCGGAAGCGACGGACACCGATGATCGTTTGCATGGCGGTGCTTCTGCTGGCGTTCACCGGTCCGGTGTTTGCGTCCTCTGAAGGGGGTCAGGGAGAGGCAGAGTCCCATTGGACGTCTACCGATACCTACCGGGTCATGAACTTTACCGTGTTGTTTGTCGGACTTTTTCTGCTGCTGCGAAAGCCGGTGGCCAACGCGCTGGGGGCACGTATCAGCGGTATCAGGGAGCAGATAAGAGAACTGGAATCCAAAAAAGCCGAAGCCGAAAAACAGCTTGCCCAGTACAACGAGAAACTCTCCCAGCTCGACAAGGAAGCAGGGCACATCGTCGAGAACTACATCAAGCAGGGCGAAGAAGCCAAAGCCCGGATCATCGAAGAGGCCAAGGCGGCAGCCTTCAAGCTGGAAGAGCAGGCCAAGCGGAACATTGACAACGAGTTCAAGAAGGCCAAAGAAAAAATCCAGGAGGAAATCGTCGAACAGGCCCTGGCAAAAGCCGAGGAAATGATTGCGGGAAAAATTACCCCTGACGACCAGGAAAAACTGGTGGATGAATATATAGAGAAGGTGGTGGCATAGTGAAAAATTTTGCGATAGCACGGCGTTATGCCAAAGCGCTTCTGTTGATCGGCAAGGAAGACGGGAAGGCCGACACCTACCGGCAGGAGCTGTCCGGTATCGCCGGTTTGATAGAGGGCGACAGCGCGCTGAAGCAGGCGATTACCAACCCCCTGTATAACGCGGCCGGCCGGCGGCAAGTGCTCGAGGCCGTTGTCGGAAAACTGAATTTGTCAAAGGTGATGACATCCTTCCTGTTGCTCCTTTTCGACAAAGGCAGAATCGGGTTCTTAACCACGATCAGCGACTTTTTCGAAAAAATGGTTGATGAACTCCAGGGCCTGGCCCGTGCCAGCCTGGTGTCAGCGGGCGAGTTGCCGGGCGAGACGGTGGAAAAAATCAGGGTGGCGCTGTCCAAACGTATCGGCAAGGAAGTGACCCTTGAGGTAGAACAGGATCCCAGCCTCATCGGCGGGATCGTGACAAGGATAGGGGATCTTGTGCTGGATGGGAGCATCAAGACCCAGCTGATCAGCATGCGAGAATCTTTAAAAAGGGGTGAGAGTGTCTGATGGAACTAAAAGCTGAAGAAATAAGCCAGATTATCAAAGAGCAGATTACGGATTACGACAAGAAGGTTGAATTGAGCGAAACCGGGACCGTCTTGTCCGTTGGTGATGGCATCGCCAGGGTCTATGGCCTGGAAAAGGTTATGGCTCTTGAGCTGGTGGAATTCCCCGGCGGTATCCTCGGGCTGGTACTCAACCTGGAAGAGGACAATGTGGGTTGCGCCATTATGGGTGAAGACACCCACATCAAAGAGGGTGACATCGTCAAGCGGACCGGCCAGATCGCCCAGGTCCCCGTCGGCGAGGCCGTTGTCGGCCGTGTTGTCTCGGCAGTGGGCGAACCCCTCGATGGTAAAGGTCCCATCGATTCACAGGAATTCAGCCGTGTCGAAATGGTGGCGCCGGGGGTTATCGCCCGCAAGAGCGTGCATGAGCCCTGCTACACCGGCCTGAAGGCAATCGACGCCATGACGCCGGTCGGTCGCGGGCAGCGGGAGCTGATCATCGGTGACCGTCAGATCGGCAAGACCGCTGTAGCTGTCGACGCAATTATTGCCCAGAAGGAAACCGACGTCTACTGCATTTATGTCGCCTGCGGACAGAAAAAATCGACGGTGGCCCAGGTCCATGCCATACTGGAAAAACATGGTGCCATGGAGTACACGACCATCGTGTCGGCCTGCGCCAGCGACCCGGCGACCCTGCAGTACGTCGCGCCCTACGCCGGTTGCGCCATGGGTGAATACTTCCGGGATAAAGGCCAGCACGCGCTGATCATCTACGATGACCTCTCCAAACAGGCGGCGGCCTATCGGCAGGTGTCCCTGCTCCTGCGCCGTCCTCCCGGACGCGAGGCCTTTCCCGGCGACATTTTCTACAATCACTCCCGCCTGCTCGAACGGTCGGCCAAGCTCAACGACGAACTGGGGGCCGGTTCCCTGACCGCTCTGCCGATCATCGAGACCCAGGCCGGTGACGTCTCGGCCTACATCCCCACCAACGTGATTTCGATTACCGATGGGCAGATTTATCTGGAGCCCGCACTTTTCTTTGCCGGTGTGCGCCCGGCCATCAACGTCGGCCTCTCGGTATCCCGGGTGGGGGGTGCCGCCCAGGTCAAAGCCATGAAACAGGTTGCCGGCACACTGCGGCTCGATCTGGCCCAGTACCGCGAGCTGGAAGCCTTTGCGGCCTTCGGGTCCGACCTGGACAAGGCCACCCAGAAACAGCTTACCCGGGGGGCGCGGCTCGTTGAAATTCTAAAACAGCCTCAGTATCAACCGCTGCCCATGCAGAAGCAGGTGACCGTACTGTACGCCGGCACCCGTGGCTTCCTGGACAAATACCCGGTGGACGTACTTCAAAAATACGAAGCCGGACTCTATCCGTTTATCGAGAACAACTATCCCGCGGTCTTCGAACAGCTCGTTGAAAAACAGTCCATCGACGATGATTTGGACAAAATAATGTCGGATGCCCTGACCGCCTACGACGAGGAGTTTAAGGACACCATCAAGTAAGCCTGGTATTGGTGCTGGGCGCTTCGGTATGCCTTGCCGGATACCGGAAGTCTGGAGGATGCCCATTGCCCGATACTCGACAAACGAATAAAGGATAGCACTACATGCCAACACTCAAGGATGTTGAACTCAAGATCGTCGCGGTCAAGAAAACCAAGCAGATCACCAAGGCCATGAACATGGTGGCGGCATCCAGGCTTCGGGGCGCCCAGACAGCCATGGATGCGTTCCGTCCATATGCCGGGAAATTTGCGGAGGTGCTCGGGAGCCTGGCTGAAAAATCCGGTGAGGAAGCCAGTCCGCTTCTGGTCCCGAAAGAGGACGTTAAAAGGGTCCATCTGGTTCTGATGACGTCCGACCGGGGGTTGTGCGGCGGCTTCAATGCCAATCTGACTGGATTGGCCGAATCCTTCCTCAAAAAAACGGCGGAGAAAGGCCTGGAACTGTCGATCAGTTGTTTCGGCAAGAAGGGCCGGGACTGGGCGCGCAATACCGGCGTTCCTATCGGTGCTGAACACCTCGGTGTGGTGGGCGGCAACTTTGATTTCAGCGCGGCATCCAATCCGGGGCGCCTTCTGATCGACGGATTTATCGACGGGACCTACGACGAGGTACATCTGATCTTATCCGAGTTTCGCGGCATGGCCCGGCAGATACCGACCCTCAAGCAGCTGTTGCCGATTCCGCCCATCGAAACCGAGGAGGAGGACCTGGACGAGGATAAACCGTTCCTGGCCGAACACATCGCAGAACCGTCTGCAGAAGAGCTCTTGGGGGACATGCTGCCGAGAAACGTGTATGTCCAGCTCTACAATGCCCTGCTGGAAACATCGACCAGCGAGCATGCAGCACGGATGACCGCCATGGACAACGCCACCAAGGCGTGCAACGATATGATCGAGAACCTGACCCTGGCATACAACAAGGCCCGCCAGGCCGCCATTACCGCGGAACTGATGGATATCGTCGGTGGTGCGGAGGCGCTGAAGGGCTGATCATCTGTAACTTTGTATCTGGTGTTCCGTTAGTGGTGTTCTACAACGTGGCCGACCGAATACCCAATACCGAATACCCAATACCTAATTCTTGGAGGTCTATAGATGGGAGAGAACATTGGAAAAGTAACGCAGGTTATGGGGCCTGTTGTGGACGTGGAGTTTGAGCAAGGCAAACTGCCCACCATTCTATCCGCCCTGACAATCACCAACCCGGCCATCGACGACACACCGGAGAACCTGGTTGTGGAAGTGGCCCAGCACCTTGGTGACAATGTGGTGCGGACTATCGCTATGGATGTTACCGATGGTCTGGTACGGGGGCAGGCGGTCACCGACACCGGCAAGCCGATCATGATGCCGGTAGGTGAAGCGGGTCTGGGTCGAGTTTTGAACGTAGTCGGACGCCCTGTGGACGGTCTCGGGCCGATCAGTCAGGATAAAATGATGCCGATCCACCGCGAGGCACCCAAATTCACCGAGCAGGACGTGACGGTCCGGGTTCTCGAAACCGGCGTTAAGGTCATTGACCTGCTGGTCCCCTTTCCCCGGGGCGGAAAAATGGGCATGTTCGGCGGCGCCGGCGTTGGCAAGACCGTTATCATGATGGAAATGGTTCACAATATCGCCATGCAGCACGGTGGTATTTCGGTGTTTGCCGGCGTGGGTGAGCGGACCCGCGAGGGCAACGACCTGTACCATGAAATGAAGGATTCCGGGGTTTTGCCCAAGGCCGCCCTGATCTATGGACAGATGACCGAGCCCCCCGGTGCCCGGGCCCGGGTGGCGCTTTCTGCCTTGACCGCCGCCGAATACTACCGTGACGAAGAAGGGCAGGATGTGCTGATCTTCATCGACAACATTTTCCGTTTTACCCAGGCCGGCTCCGAGGTGTCCGCCCTTCTCGGCCGGATGCCATCAGCGGTGGGATACCAGCCGACCCTGGCTGTTGACCTCGGTGAACTCCAGGAGCGGATTACGTCCACCGACAAGGGATCCATTACCGCCGTCCAGTGCGTTTACGTACCCGCAGACGACTTGACCGACCCTGCCCCGGCCACCACATTTGCCCATTTGGACGGCACCGTGGTGCTTTCCCGGCAGATCGCAGAGCTGGGCATCTACCCGGCTGTGGATCCCCTTGATTCCACCTCACGGATTCTGGATGCTTCCTATATCGGCGATGAGCATTATCAAACCGCACGGACGGTCCAGCAGACGCTGCAGAAATACAAGGAACTCCAGGACATCATCGCCATCCTCGGCATGGAAGAGCTCTCCGATGAGGACAAAATCACCGTGGCCCGTGCCCGGAAGATCCAGCGTTTCCTGTCACAACCCTTCCATGTGGCGGAGACCTTTACCGGCATATCCGGTAAATATGTCAAGATCGAGGACACGGTCCGGAGTTTCAAAGAGATCTGTGAAGGGAAATACGATGACGTTCCGGAGCAGTCCTTTTATATGAAGGGCGGCATCGAAGAGGTTGTCGAAGACGCCAAAAAGCGCGCTGAAGTAGAATAATACAAGAGGATAACTGATGCCTGGAAATATCAAAGTGGAAATCGTTACCCCGGACAAAGCGGTCGTTAGCGAGGACGCCCAGATTGTGATGGCCCCCGGAATACTGGGTGAGTTCGGCGTGTTAATCGGTCACACCCCGTTTCTCACGACCCTCAAAGTCGGCATGGTGCGATATACGGATGCCGGCGGGCAAGAGCATCGTGTGTTTGTCAACGGCGGTTTTGCGGAGGCGCTGCCGGACAAAGTCACCATACTGGCGGAATCCGCAGAACGTCGGCGGGACATCGACCTGGAACGGGCCCGGGCGGCGCTGGATCGGGCGAAAAAACGGATGGAAACGGCCGCTCAGAAGGACAAGGTCGAATACGCACGCGCCCGTGCGGCCCTGGAGCGCGCTCTTCACCGGCTAAGAGCAGCCGGCAAAGAGGTCTCCTAACCGGCAACACCCATCATAGGCCGGAATGAGGAAAGACCACTTCCCGTTGTGTGAGGAAAACGGGCAGACCATGATTATGGGCTGCCCGTTTTTTCGTCAACATCGGAAGATAATTCTGACGTTTGCGATACATCGGAAGGACCCGGATACACCCACATGCGTAGCTATCCAGACAACTGTGCCGCCATTATTCTGGCGGCCGGCCTTGGAACCCGGATGAGGTCGAACAAGGCCAAGGTACTCCACGAAATTTCGGGGCGGCCCATGATCCAGTATGTCACGGCTGCCGCAAAGAAGATTGTCGGAAAAAATGTCGTGGTCGTTGTCGGTCATCAGGCCGATGTCGTTCAGGATGTTGTCGAGCAGGAGACCCGTGCCTTTTTTGCTCACCAGGAGGAGCAACTCGGCACGGGACATGCCGTTCGGTGCGCTCTGCCGGCGGTTCCGGGCCATGTTGAGCGTATCGTCATCCTCTACGGGGATGTGCCGCTGTTACGATCTGAAACGATCTCCCGCCTGATTGACGCGCATACCGGTGCAAACAGAGACCTGACCGTCCTGGCGGTAGATCTTTCGGATCCCACCGGATACGGACGGATTATAGTCGATGGTGACGGGCGTTTTACGGGAATTGTCGAGGAGGCGGACGGCACACCGGAACAGAAACGCATTACATCCATCAATACGGGTATCTACTGTGTTGAACGCGCATTTCTCGAGGAAGCACTGCCCAAACTGACAAATGAAAACGCCCAGGGTGAATTCTATCTCACCGATATTGTCGGAATCGGTTATCATCAGAATCGGGTGATGGGCGTTTCGACCGCCCCGGACCCGAAAGAGGTGGCCGGCGTCAACAGCCTGGACGAACTCGCCCGGGCCCAGGAGGTTATGGCGCAGCGATTGTCCCAAAGGGACAGGTAATGTGATTTGGATACTTGCCCGTCCACCTGAGGCGGATAAACCTCTGGCGGGCTGGATGCTGGATGCTGGATACTGGATGAGCTGAAAGCTGAAAGCTGAAAGTTTAAAGCCCAGAGATTAAGGACACAAACTGAAAACAGAGGTCGAAGGACAACGAATGACGTTCCGCGCAGCGGAACAAATGGCAAAATGACGCCGCCCCTTTACGGGCTGGATACGTGATTCTGAAACTTATATGACAGAGCCGAGCGATTCCACAATTTTAGGCATTTTAGGCATTTTACATTTCAGGCATTTATTTTCGCCAAACCGGTAAACCGGACAACGGGCACCCGGGCCAACGGGCCCACCCTACGACTCGCTTCGCTCGCTCAGGACAAGCGGGCCCACGGGCAAACTGGCAAACCGGCTAACCGGCCAACCCATCGACGGGCGGCAGATGATCCTACCACGGGGCAGCGGGTATGCCAGCATCGAGAATCCAGCCCGCCAGGGGCGGACACGCATCCAGGATCCAGAGTTGGAAATGGCTTGACTTAAAAGGACGGGAAAGATTATAACCATAGCGATCCGAAGAGGTGTAAGATTGGATAATGACTTAATTTTGGGGCAATTCGAAGAAATTGAGCAGAAGGTAGACCGGTTGATCGGGGTCTGCAAAACGCTCGAAACCCAAAAAATCGAGCTCGCCGACAAGGTGGCGAATCTCGAGGCAACGCTTCAGCAAAAGGTGGAGGAGGAAAAGCGGTTAGAGGCGGAGAAGACGTTAATCCGGTCAAAAATTGACAGTCTGCTTGCCAGACTCGAGGATATCACTGAATCGTCTTCATAACGGTCCCCTATGAATGGTTCCGGGAAGGGTAATAACCGAAATTTATCGGAGCAGTACGTAAGTATCGATATTTTTGGACAGCCGTATACATTTAAGGCCGAGGCGGATGTCGACACTGCCCAGGCCGTGGCAGATTTTCTATCTCGGGAAATCCACAAAGTGGAAGTGGACGTGATGCAGTCACAACCGGGTGTCAATAAAAAGGCCATACTGATTTTGGCCGCTCTGAATATCGCCAGTGCGCATTTCGAAACGAAGCGGAATTATTCGGATTTTCTGCAAAGCGTATCTAAACGGTCCGCATCGCTACTGCAGATATTGGACACCGCTCTGCCATAGTATAGAAAACCTGTCCACTCGGCGGGAGGCGTTGTCCTGCCTCGATACCTTTCCTCAAGTTTCCGGCTGGCCGGTTTCGAACCCGCTGCCGATTGATTTAAAAGGAGGTCCCCTGTCGTGTTCGTGATTGGAAGATGCTCTTTGTCCCAACACCTTACAGAACGGGAGCTGACCCTGGTTTCGGTGTGCAGGTTCTGCTAGTCCAGAAAAGCCTAAAGAAACCACACGGCGCCCACCTTTGATTATGGTTCAAAGGCCTACCGACACGGCACAATGGCAGGGACCTCCTTACCCCCCGAAAACGCCTTGGCGATCGGGCGGTAAGTTCCGAATTCCATTCCTCCGCCACACATTATTTCCTCTGGTACACCTCACAATGGGGAGCGATCAGGATCTCCCCGATCTAGTGCCGGCTCCGGCAATCTGAACCGGATCACGGGCGACAGTCGAGAAGAAGTGCAACTATCCGTTATGATGCGGCATTGGTCTGAACCGGTGCCTCAATATCGGATTTTCATACATAACCGTTTGCAGGAGAACGGAATAATGGACGGCTACATTCTATTAACGGGCATCCTCTGTTTTCTCGTCGGGGGGGGATTTGCCCTTATCATCAAAAGCACCATTGCCTCCCAGAAAATCCGGGCGGCCGAAGGCGAGTCGAAACGGATCATTGAAGATGCTAAACGACGAAGCGACACGCTGATCAAAGAAGCCCAGATCGAAGCAAAGGATACGCTTTTCAAGATGAAAAGCGAATTCGATGTCGAGACACGGGATACGCGAGGGGAACTCAAGAAAAGGGAACACCGACTGATTCAAAATGAAGAAAATCTGGACCGGAAGACAGATCTGTTCGAACGCCGGGAAGGGGACATTTCCAAAAAAGAGAAAGCGCTGCAGAAGCGGGAACACCGAATCGAGACCGAGGAGCGCAAGTATGCCGACCTGATTGAAGAGCAAAAGTCGCAACTCGAAAAGATTTTCGGTATGACCGCGGATCAGGCCAAGGAACTACTGCTGCGGGCCATGGAAAACGAAGCCCGGTACGAGGGGGCGAAGCTGATCAAGCGCATTGAAACGGAAACCCGGGAACAGGCCGACAAAAAGGCCAAAAAGATCATGGCTACCGCCATCCAGAGGTATGCGGGTGATTTTGTGGCCGAGAGGACGGTGTCGGTGGTGCAGCTCCCCAACGACGAAATGAAAGGCCGGATTATCGGGCGGGAGGGTCGTAATATTCGAGCCCTTGAGGCGGCCACGGGGATCGATTTGATCATTGATGACACACCGGAAGCGGTTATCCTTTCAGGTTTCAATCCCGTGCGCCGGGAAGTCGCCCGGCTTTCCCTGATGCGATTGATTGCCGATGGCCGCATCCATCCCGCCCGTATTGAAGACGTCGTTAAAAAAGTGGGACAGGAAGTCGATCAGACGATCAAGGAAGCCGGAGAACAGGCCGCGTTTGATCTGGGTGTCCATGGCATCCACAACGACCTGGTTCAATTTTTAGGCCGACTGAAATTTCGAACCAGTTACGCCCAGAACGTACTTCAACATTCGGTCGAGGTCGGCTTTTTGTGCGGCATTATGGCCTCGGAGCTGAACTTAAACCTGAAGCTCGCACGGCGAATGGGCTTGCTCCATGACATCGGCAAGGCCATCGACCACGAGGTGGAAGGCCCCCATGCGGTAATCGGCTCCAAGCTGGCTAAAAAGTTCGGTGAATCTCCCAAAGTGGTGCATGCCGTCGCCGCGCATCATGAAGATGTCCCGCCAAATTCCGTATACGCAATGCTCGTCCAGGCCGCCGACAGCCTTTCCGGAGCGCGGCCCGGAGCCCGCAAGGAGCTTCTAGAAAATTATATCAAGCGCCTGGAAGACCTCGAAGGGATTGCCAACGCCTTCTCCGGAGTGGCCAATACGTATGCGATCCAGGCCGGGCGGGAATTGCGGGTAATCGTTGAAAGCAACAAACTCAGCGATGAGGATGCGGTGTTGATGAGCCGGGATATCGTCAAGAAAATAGAAGATTCTCTGACGTTTCCGGGACAAATCAAGGTAACGGTCATCCGAGAGACGAGATCGGTGGCTTACGCGAACAAGTAGGTTTTGAGGTTTGCCGGCCGACTTCATGGTATTCATGGGGTTGGCCGGCTTTCTATTCTGTCAATATCCAGGATCCAGGATACAAGATCCAGGATGCATCCTGAATCATGTATCTTGTATCTTGCATCCAACCGCCGGTTCGAATTTCCGGTGTCTTATGCACTGATTAAGATGTATTGAACCGCTTCACCGACAAAGGACTTATTGTATGGCAAACGTGATTGACGTTCTGAAAGAACGGGGTTTCATCGAAGATATGACCCATGACGAAGAGCTTTATGGGCATTTCGACGACGGACCGGTGACCTGCTACATCGGGTTCGACCCAACCGCTTCCAGCCTGCATGTGGGGAGTCTGATTCCCATCATGTCTCTGGCCCACATGCAGCGGGAGGGACACCGGCCGATTGCCCTGGTCGGGGGCGGCACCGGGCTTGTCGGGGACCCGAGCGGCAAGACCGAAATGCGCCAATTGCTGACCGAGGCCGTGGTGGAAGAAAACGCCAAGGGCCTTAAGCGGCAGCTCTCCCGGTTCATCGAATTCGGAGATAAAAAGGCCATGCTGGTCAACAATGCCGATTGGCTGGTTCCGTTGAAATATATCCCCTTTCTCCGGGATATCGGGCGGCACTTTTCCGTCAACCGGATGATCAAAGCCGAGAGCTATAGAATGCGGCTCGATTCGGATGAAGGGCTGAGCTTTATCGAATTCAACTATATGGTACTGCAGGCCTACGACTTTCTGGAGCTTCACGACAGCCATGGATGCCGCCTGCAAATGGGTGGCAGCGATCAATGGGGGAATATCGTCGCAGGGGTGGAATTGATCCGGCGGATGCGCCAGCACACCGCATTCGGAATTACCTTTCCGCTGATTACCACCAGTTCCGGGGCGAAGATGGGCAAGACCGCAAAGGGTGCTGTCTGGCTCGACAAAGAGAGAACGTCACCTTATGACTACTACCAGTTCTGGGTGAATACCGACGACCGGGACGTGGAACGCTTTCTGGCCCTGTTTACGTTTCTGCCGATGGATGAGATGCGGAACATCGGGGGGCTCGAAGGGGCCGATCTGAACGTTGCCAAGACGATCCTGGCATTCGAGGCGACTCGCCTGGCCCACGGCCGGGAGGACGCCGTCCAGGCGTTTCATGCCGCTTCGAGCATGTTTGGCGCCCGGGCCTTGCCGGAGCATATACTCCCGTCCAGCCGGATTCCGAGGGCGGCAGCCCGGGACGACGATGACAGCTCGGTCCCGCAGACGGAAATGCCCCTGTCGGCCATTCAGGAAGGGCTACCCGCGTTCAAACTGTTTCTGGAGACGGGGCTGACGCCATCCGGCGGGGCGGCGCGACGGCTGATCACCCAGGGCGGCGCATACGTCAACGGGAATCGGGTCGAGTCGTACGACGAGATGATTAATGAAAGTAACATCAATGATATGGAGATCCTGTTGCGGGCCGGTAAAAAGCGCTATCATAAAATTAAAATAATTAATTAACATCACGCACATTTTCTGTTGACAGGGCATGACGAAGTGGGTAGAAGTCGATTTCGCGTTGCCCGGGAGACCCCCGTGAACGTAAAAAAAGGTTAAAAAAAGAGTTGACATAGAAAAGAAAAGTTCATATTTTGCGGAGTTTGATTGCGGCACAAAACCGCATAAAAATAAATTCCAAAACGGCCAAAAAAGTATTGACACGGTAAGCCGGAGAGGATAACAATTCTATCTCTTTGGCTTATGAAATTCGGCCGTTTTTTTCTGTACAAAGCCACCCCCCGGGTGGCGGCTCTGATCTTTGAAAACTAAATAGCGGTAAAAAAGAAGTTGGGCCCAAAACGATATTCCTTGTGTCTTTTTACAAAGACACGCATCAAACTTAATTGGAGAGTTTGATCCTGGCTCAGAATGAACGCTGGCGGCGTGCTTAACACATGCAAGTCGCACGAGAACTCCTTAGCTTGCTAAGGATAGTAAAGTGGCGCACGGGTGAGTATCGCGTGGGTAATCTACCTTCAAATCGGGGATAACATTGCGAAAGCGATGCTAATACCGGATAACATCCATATAACCTCGGTTTAATGGATCAAAGGTGGCCTCTACATGTAAGCTTCCGTTTGAAGATGAGCCCGCGTCCCATTAGCTTGTTGGTAGGGTAACGGCCTACCAAGGCGACGATGGGTAGCTGGTCTGAGAGGATGATCAGCCACACTGGAACTGACACACGGTCCAGACTCCTACGGGAGGCAGCAGTGAGGAATTTTGCGCAATGGGGGAAACC
>CAFBRK010000285.1 GCA_903231505.1 Olavius algarvensis associated proteobacterium Delta 3
GGATGCTGGATGAACTGAAAAGATTAGAGCTGAAAGCTCAAAGCTGAAAGTATAGTGATAAGAACCATGATTGACATTCCGCCGTGTTGAAGGATGTACCGACGACCGAATACCAAATACCCAATACCTAATAGCTACGTGGGGCAAACGGGCC
>CAFBRK010000286.1 GCA_903231505.1 Olavius algarvensis associated proteobacterium Delta 3
ATCCGTACTCGAATCTGACATTGGCTGTGGGCATGACCTAACCCAAAATTCTTTCTTGACTTTCAACGGATTAACTTTGCGGTGATACGTTGATCGTAATCGGAATCG
>CAFBRK010000287.1 GCA_903231505.1 Olavius algarvensis associated proteobacterium Delta 3
TCTTTAGCTTAGTACTATTTTTTTCTCTGAGAACTCTGCGAGCTCTGTGAGATCCTTTTATCCCTGAAACCTGAAACCCGACACCTGTCCTCTGACATCAGACATCCGACCCGCCA
>CAFBRK010000288.1 GCA_903231505.1 Olavius algarvensis associated proteobacterium Delta 3
AACCCGACACCTTTCCTCTGTCCTCTGCCCTCCGACATCTGACCTCTGTCCTCTGACCTCCGACATCTGCCCTCCGACCTCTGACCTCCGACATCCGACCTCCGACCTCTGCGACTTTGCGGTGAACCGTTGATCATAAAAGGAATCGGAACGAAATTCTGGCAATCGTTCTATCAGGCAGGGCCGGGCACTGTACCGGCCCTTCTTTATTGCTGCGACAGTAGAACGGAGCGTCGGGCTCGATGATCGTGGCAACAATCCGTGTCGCATGTTATGCGTCGCGGTTTTTCAGGTCCCCCACCAGATCGGCTAAACGGGGGATGTTGTGCTCCCTTAAATAGACTCCGATGCCGTCAAGAACATCCATGGTGGCCCGAGGGTTCACAAAATTGGCCGTTCCGACCTGAATCGCGGAAGCCCCGGCTAGAAAAAATTCAATGGCGTCTTCAGCCGTCTGGATGCCACCGATACCGATGATGGGTATCCCGGCCGTTTGGGCCACCTGCCAGACCATTCTCACAGCCACCGGTTTAATGGCCGGTCCAGAGAGGCCTCCGGTTGTGTTTGCCAGCTTGGGTTTGCGGGAGTGAATATCGATGGCCATACCGGTAATGGTGTTGATCAGGGACAGCCCGTCTGCACCGGCCTCCTCCACGCTACGGGCAATGACGGTGATGTCCGTCACATTTGGGGAAAGCTTGACGATGACGGTTCTGGAAAATCGCCGCCGAACCGCATGTACCACGTCATAGGCGGCTCTGGCATCCACGCCGAATATCACACCCCCGGATTTGACGTTCGGGCAGGAAATGTTGACCTCGACGCCGGCGATGGCCGCCTCATCATCGATCCGGGCTGCCAGATCGGCATATTCCTCGATCGTCTTTCCATAAATATTTGCCACTATCGGTGGTTGGAGACGCGTTAAAAATGGTAGTTTGTCCTTGATGAAGTGTTCGACGCCGACATTCTCCAACCCGATGGCATTGAGCATGCCGCATGGAGTTTCGACAATTCGTGGCGGGGGATTGCCATGCGTCGGCTCCAGGGACAGCCCCTTCACCACGATGCCGCCCAGTCGGTTGAGATCTATAAGCGGCTCGAATTCACGCGCGTATCCGAATGTGCCCGAAGCCGTCATCACCGGATTCCTCATCGCGAGGCCGGCGATGGTGACGGACAGGTCGACGCTGGATTTCATATTCCCCATGGATCGGGTGTTGGTAGTTTATTTAAAGCCTGCATTATCGGTTGTTGCCTGACGGGTGTTGTCGGTTCTGATCCACCCTTGTGATCCTGGTCTGGCGCGTTTCCTGTATAGACAATACGGCAGGCGTTATCAAGCCGGGAAGTAGGCAAGAAATCGACTGTCGGTACAGAGGTGGACTGTCGGGGTTAAACGGCAGCGAAACCATGGGACCCGGTTTCGGATTCGCAACCGGTATCGACAGTGACGTTGGACATCCCGTTTCGACTTCGATTCCGATGTCGACATGTGGAGCCCTTTTATGACGGTATTGAATGGGTGCAAATGCGCTGCGACCTGACTGAACATCTCCTTGACAGACGCGCCACCGCAGGGGGGACCAGTGGCAAACAAACCCCATTAAACCTTTGTGAAATGCTCGATAACATCTCCGGGGCCTTCCGGAAGCGCCCGGAGATGTTACGCTATCAGCTTTGCCATGGCCTGGGCAATATCGTCAAACGCCTTGCTGACCGGTGAATCGGTGTGGGTATCCCGAAAAGACTTCCCCGCATCCCCGCACGAGACCAACCGTGTGTCGAATGGAATGCGCCCTAAAAAGGGAACCCCCATGGCCTCGGCAGTTTTCTCGCCGCCGCCGCTGCCGAACAGATCCAAGGCCTCTCCGCAGTGGGGACACGCAAATCCGCTCATGTTTTCGATGAGACCGAATATCTCCATGTTCACGGTCTTGCAGAAGTTAATCGATTTCCGCACGTCGGCAAGAGAGACTTCCTGGGGTGTGGTCACGATAATGGCTTTCGCATCGGATATGGTTTGGGCTACCGTCAACGGCTCATCCCCTGTCCCCGGAGGTGAATCGATAATCAGAAAGTCGAGCTGGCCCCATTCCACTTCTCCGATGAACTGGCGAATGGCTGAGTATTTCACTGGGCCCCGCCAGATGATCGCATCGTCCTTGCTCGGAGAAATAGACTCGATGGAAACGGCCGCAAGGTACTCCGAATAACGCATGGGGTTCAGCTTACGATTCTTGCTCAAATCGAGCATCCCCTCCAAACCGAGCATTCGTGGTACATCCGGACCACGCAGATCCACGTCCAAAATACCGACACGGGATCCCTGGCTGGCCAAGGCCATTGCCAGGTTCACGGAAGTGCTGGTTTTCCCGACGCCCCCTTTACCGCTCATGACAATAAATTTGTGTTTGATACGACCCAGAGAATCCTGAACCGCGGTGTCCTGCTCGTCCATGGCGCCTGTATTTGCAGCTGCTCCGCAATTTCCGCTGTTGCATTGTGTCATTGATTCGCTCCTGTATATCTGAAAATGTGAAATGATGTTCAGGCTTGCTCTCCGTTCCCCCGGAAACGGTAGAAATCACCGCTGCCACACAATGGACATTCTTCCGGCCGGCCGGTGCCAAGCGGCTCTTCCCACGTATTGCTGCAGTCCTGGCAGAAGAACGTCCGTTTGTCTCCCACAAGCCGATAGTTTCCGCCCTCGATGTTGATGGCCTTTCCGTTGATCAGGGCATCGGCAACAGTTTTTCTGGCCCGCTGAACGATCCTGCCAAACGTGGCGCGGGAGACCCCCATACGGTGTCCGGCGTCTTCGTGGGACATGTTCAGCAAGTCCGCCAAACGGATGGATTCGCATTCATCGACGGTCAGGCAAACCTCCTCCAGTGCCACCATCGGAATTCCCCGAGGTTTGAAATAGCTGACATCCGGATTGAACGCGACGATGCGGTTTTTCTGGGGGCGGACCATATCTCCTCTTTTATAAGTATATACTCGAAAGAACACAACCTATGGTTTCGCTAGTCTGTTGTCAAGCAGTTTTTGCCGTAGTATGGCATGAAATCGTTTCAGGTTACCGACGTTGCCATCACGATGCTCCGGTTTCGATAAAAAATCTCAAATCGGGACGAGATTCTGATATTTGCAACATGATGCCGGAATCGACACCGAGGTTTACGGATCTGTGTTGGGGAAAAGGCGGTGGGTGGGGAAGGCACCGGGTAGCCGGCAGGACTTAACCCGGACATTGCATGAAATCTTTTCAGCAAATGCCAAAAAAGAAACAACATCGATGCATTAATGTGCGTACGGAGTCATTAGACCGCGGTGCAATTTGCAACGTTGAAAAATTGATGAACGACCTGAAAAGATTTCACCCTGCGGGCCAAACGGAGACCTCCATGGCCGGCGTTATTCGAGATTCGCGGTAGTCGGACTACAGCTTCACTCTCGTAGTAAGCAGCGAATCGCGAAGCGAGGCGCCTTGCCGGCTCCGTGTAGCGGATA
>CAFBRK010000289.1 GCA_903231505.1 Olavius algarvensis associated proteobacterium Delta 3
GCCCCATCATAATCGGTTACCTCAGTGCTCGAGTGGTTTATGAACACCTAGCAACTAAAACCATGCGATTCAATGGCTATTTGGGCAACAGCCCGTTGATTATTGA
>CAFBRK010000290.1 GCA_903231505.1 Olavius algarvensis associated proteobacterium Delta 3
GCCGACAAAATGGGGGCCGGGCTTGCAAATGACAGAGGACAGAAGACAGAGGACAGAGATCAGATGTCGGATGTCGGATGTCAGACGGCAGAGGGCAGAAGACAGAGGGCGGAGGGCAGATGACAGAGGGCAGAATACCGCTTTCTCGATAGGGATAAACCA
>CAFBRK010000291.1 GCA_903231505.1 Olavius algarvensis associated proteobacterium Delta 3
AATCACGCCCATTTTTTAGTACGCAGCGGTGCAGCGGGGCTCCCGGCCTTTATGCGCAAATTACTAACGGGGTATGCTGTAACCTACAATCTAAGGCACTTGCGCCATGGGCATTTATTCCAGAACCGCTACAAATCCATAGTTTGTGAGGAGGATGCTTATTTCCGAGAGTTGGTCCGATATATTCATTTGAACCCTATTCGAGCCGGCGTGTTGAACAAGTTGTCCCAGTTGGATCGGTACCCTTGGTGCGGTCATGGGGCGTTGCTGGGTTATGCGGAAAACGATTGGCAGGATGTGGACTACGTGCTGAAGTGGTTCGGCCGAAAATTGGGCGGCGCCAGGCGGAAATATCGGAAATACATAAAACGTGGCCTCAAACAGGGCCATCGCCCGGATCTGGTCGGTGGCGGGCTGATCCGCTCCGCAGGGGGATGGTCGGCGGTCAAGGGGTTGCGACGGACCGGAGAGCTCCGGAAAGGTGATGCGCGGATTCTTGGAAGTTCCGATTTTGTTGAAAAGATGATCAAAGAATCGGACCTTCGGAGGCGCTACCAGTTTGCAGCGGATGATGTACTGGAGAAGGTGTCGGCATTGATTCACGAGGAGTGTGAAAAGAGAGAAGTTTCAGTGTCGGCGGTAAAAGCGGGAAGCCGGGCCAGGGACATATCGAAATTGCGAGCGGATGTGGCGCCGATACTGATTAATGAGCTCGGATTGTCCCACGCGGAGAGTGCACGCCAATTGGGTGTGTCGACGTCGGCTATCAGCAAAATTATAGAAAGACATTATAAGTCATAATAATCAACAACGTCCCCTAAAATAAATCAACAAATCGGCCATGAGATTATGGGATTCATTAAACAGCGGGGAGGCGGCGGAAGTTAGGCAACCGGGTCGACGGGCGTTAAAAATGCGAAACGATGAAAATCTGTGTCTCGGGTGTAAATCGTTTGGATGCCGTTCTCACGCATGGTAATGGCCGTATGGGCGTCGTGCATGAGGTTTCCGTTCAGGTGGGGCATTTCCTGGATTACGGTGGCAGCCACTTCTAAATGTCGATCGGTGTGGCCCAAAATGCCGATAAACGGTGATGAGAGAAGGGCCTCCACAAACTGCCAGGCTTCAGCGGCACTCCAGGGTTTTCGAAATACACGATGGTGCGTACTCACGCGAAGAAACTCGTACAATATCCCCCAGGTGACAAACCACGCCGATGCCTGCTCCCGCCAGTCATTCAACAGTTTGAAACACCGGTCATGGAAGGGAGAATCCTGATCGGCCGCATAAATCAGAATGTTCGTATCCACAACGAACATTTAGCGTCCTTCCATTGCCTGATACAGCGCTTCTCGGTCTGCTACGTCAACTAATGGCCCACCGCTTCTGAAAGTGGGGAGTTCCAGGAGTTCCCGCTTCTTTTCCTGTGCTTGGAGCAGCATCCGAAGAGCGCTTTCCACAAGCTCCGACATGGTGCATCCTCTGCGAGCGGCCTCATTTTTGAGCCGCGCCATGACCGAATCGTCGATATTTAGTGTTGTTTTCATAGATGTAGATTATTATCTATATGGTTATATGTCAATACTTACCATATTTCCATACATGTTTTAAATATTGCTGTCATCACCTGTCAAAGATTGACAATTGTGGCTTTGCCGCCTATTTTAGAGATGGTTCTCTTACATATTCCTAACCTATTTGAGCCGTCCTGTTATCCCGGAACCCCCGGTTCCGGATGTCGATTATGGGGGCGAAACGGCTTCGACGGGGGCAAGGAAGCTTAAACTGCGTACCGAGCTCCTGCCAGCTCGTAAAAACGGTGGGAACTAAATATAATCGCAGACGATTATAACTACGCTCTGGCCGCTTAAGGCCAGCGTCCTGGCGGGATTTTCCTGTGAACCCGTCAAGGGCGTCGACTAGCAGGATAGCCGGTGATGGATGCCTGTTTCATAGCCGGTGATACTTTTACAGGCTAGCCCGCCTCGAATCCTGCCCGGGGGAGCCATGGTTGGGCGAACACCAGTACTCGGGACATGTGCGTAGATGTTTAAGTGGAATGCTTCCGGACGCGGGTTCGACTCCCGCCGCCTCCACCACAATAATAACTGTGAAAATAACAAGAAGTTAGAGATTTTTAGCCTCCAAAATACAGTCCCCAGAAGGCCCCTTCAAACGACTGGAAAGTAGCGGTCCAATCTCTCCTTTACTCCCGAAAGCAATGGTTTTCGGGGGTTTTTATTTTTAGTCTTATTAGGGACGCGGGATTCAGTGAAATTCTGTCTCCAGAAAACCTAATCAACGTTGGTATATTGAATATCGTAATGTCCTGACAGCATATGATATCCAATTTTCTGGTATGGTATCCCCATCCCACCTTCATCATGACCGACCACTATATGTTAGACCACCCTTTATTCAATGCTCAGGTCGAACTGAATAATACCGAACTCATTCTGGTACGGATTTCAAACCGTCCTAACCAAGGACTATTGGCAATATTCCACAGTTCAGATATCCTAAACGTACCTACAGTTTTGACGGATTTGTGATATTGCCAAGCTACCTGCAATTTGGGGGGATTTAATTAAATCCGTCCGGAACGTTACGACTCTATATTTAAAATGACAAAAAGACTGAAGCAGCGCCTTTGACTCAATTACAAAATAGAAAACCGCTGGCAATAGCTCCTATTTCGGCCTTGCTTATAAGCTTGTTTTTGGCTGCTTTGGGCAATGGCCTTCAAGGTACGCTTGTTGCCATCAGAGCTGGTCTGGAAAACTTTAACGAAGAAACCATCGGCATAATTATGTCGTCCTATTTCGTTGGCTATATGTTCGGGGCAGTAATTGTACCGAATTATGTAGAACGCGTAGGACACATCCGAACCTTTGCAGCGATGGCTTCGATCGCATCTGCGGCGACGTTATCCCATTTACTCATCATTGAACCAATTAGCTGGGCATTTTTCCGCGCTGTCAATGGTTTCTGTATAGCCGGGTTGGCGCTCGTTATCGAAAGTTGGTTGAATGGCCATGCTGTGACAGAAAATCGTGGGCAAATCCTGTCAATTTATGGTTTGGTTGTAGTCGCTGCCATTGGACTGGGGCAGCTATTACTCAATATTGCAGATCCGAGTCGTTTTATTCTCTTCTGCATTGTGTCCATTATCATTTCGCTATCACTTGTTCCGGTCTCGCTAACACATTCCGTGGCACCAACCATTGTCGGTTCGTCACACTTTAATCTACCCCGGCTATTGAAACTAACGCCACTGGGGGTGATCGGCACTATGATCACGGGAATGACGATGAGCGCGTATCTAGGAATGGGGCCAACATATGCCCAAAAGACGGGCTTCAATACGGCGGGGATTTCAGTCTTTATGACCGCTATTATGACAGGGACATTGGTATTCCATTGGCCTATCGGTCGATTCTCTGATCGGGTTGATCGGCGGTTTGTCATCGCTTTGGTGGCATTGGCAAACGGCATGGTCTGTTTGTGTTTTGTCGGCTGGACTATCTCCGCCTATGGCGCTCTGCTTCCGCTGGCCTTTCTTTTGGGTGGTTTTGGTCAACCCCTCTATGCCCTATGTGTCGCCCACGCCAACGATAATATCTCGACAGACGAGGTCCTTTCGACCGCAAGTAGCCTGTTATTGGTCTTTAGCTTTGGCTCAAGCCTCGGCCCTTTTTTTGCGAGCTTGATAATGGGACAAATCGGTCCCAAAGGACTGTTTATATTTCTCGGTCTGCTTTACCTGTTTTTGTTGCTGCTCACTCTATACCATATTAAACAATATCCAAAAGTGCCCCAGGAAGGATGGCGACGTGGCTTTGTTTCGACATACACAAGAACACCTCTGGAAGTTCAATCAGACGTTGAGAATGAAAGTGTGGAAGATGGGACGGATTCGGATGGCAGCTAATGGTGAACTCGTTGGGTATCGTTTTTGGGTGTTACCAAGTCCGGTCTGAAATCGGGAAAGCAACCATTCGTCCTCAATATCTTGATAAGCTAAAAGGAGCGCATTATCTGATATAGTCCACAGCAGGTTCCTAAGATTGCTGGTCACAACCAGCAAAGGGGGCCAGCCAGGAGATGCTTACAGTGGAGACGATACGGAAAATACGATTGGCCATACATCGGGACGGTAAATCGATACGCAAGGCGTTCATTGACCCCATTTACTAACTGATGAAAACGAATTTGCTAGTTGTCACGATTATCAAGATGTATACGACGAACATTGAAAACCGACCGGCCTATGTTGCCGGGTGCATCGGGAATGTCCTATCACTGCTGGTGTACCGATATGTCTCCGAACGTTACATCGCCGTAAAATAGGCTATTTATCAGTGCACGAGAGATTCGGATCCGCTTCTAAACCAATCCAGCCAGAAAATTGTTGGCTGAAACAACTCTCACACCATTAACGAAACTGTCGATGCCGTCTTGTTTAATGACCTGATAGGAATATGGTATGTTTAGTTTATCCCTGAAATAAAACAGATGCGGTGAGGCGTTGACGTCTTTGATCTTGGCTTCAACAGCAAACCATGGTTTTTCATCGATGGTCACCAAAAAATCTACTTCTTTTTTTTCAATGCTGCGAAGATAGTACAATTGAGCTCTGTATCCTTCCCAATCCTGAAGAAAATGAACAAATTTTAAAAGGTGAGAAGCAATGCAGTTTTCAAATCTTGTCGATTCCTGATCGATTTCCGACCAATCCCAGAGATAAAGTTTGGCCTCTTTTTTAAGTGATCGATATTTTTTAGTTGCAAAGGGGGAAATTCGAAAGCAGTAGTAAAATGACTCTAAAATATCCATCCAGTTTGATACAGCGCGATGGCTGACTTCGAGATCCTCGCGTAAAGAATTCAAAGATAATAAAGATCCTGCTCTTTCAGGCAGAATATCGCCCAGCAACTGCATGTGGACGATATCTCTAACCGGTTCAATATCGCGTATATCTTCTCTGAATAATCGATCGACTTTTTCGTTGTGCCATCTTCGAAGCGTTCGCGTGTTTTGCTTCAAAAACGGTTCGGGAAATCCCCCAAACTTGTCCAGGGACAACAACAGTTTCTGAATGTTCTGCGAGTGGATGGGTATCTCATCAAATATATCCGGTAAAGACTCGTCCCCGGTAAGCTCTGCCACACTAAATGGGTGCAGTCGAAAATAATGGTACCGGCCCAGCATCGAGTCTCCGCCTTTGCGATATAAATCCAACCTTGCACTGCCGGTAATCAG
The DNA here is from genome assembly GCA_903231505.1 of Olavius algarvensis associated proteobacterium Delta 3. Taxonomy (GTDB): domain Bacteria; phylum Desulfobacterota; class Desulfobacteria; order Desulfobacterales; family CAFBRK01; genus CAFBRK01. The sequence goes on from CAFBRK010000291.1 coordinate 5,263, forward strand.
AAATCTGTATCTGTCTTTCAGTTTGTCGTATTCTCCCTTTACCAGGGATTTCCACTTTTTATATTTGTGAATTTCATCCAGGATGATCAAATCTGCATTTCCGGGCCAGTTTGACCTCATAATGTCGCGCCGATCCTGCCGATTATCCCAGTTGTAATATCCAAAATGCTTGAAATGACTGGCAACCAGGTTTTGGGCGAGGGTCGTTTTACCCACCTGTCGCGGCCCTCCGACAAATACCATTTTATCGGCAAGATCTTCGAGTACATATTTTGTCAGGTATCTTGGCTCGGTCATGGGTAGAGTATGACCTCAAATCTAAATACAGTCAATAATTTTTGCCTATAAGCAAAAATAGTTTAAATAAATTTTGCTTATAGGCAAAAAATAAGATTTCATTAGTGTCCAATTAAGAACCGAATAAATTCAAATAAAAGGCCCTGCTACGCAGATGCTGCTTTATCCATTTAAAAAACAGTTCGACTTGCCACCGGCATCGGTACAGATCAGCGATTGTGATTGCCGGCAGTGTCATTTGATTGGTCAACAGATTTAATCTTTGATCTTTTTCAATACTGTAGATCGCGCCAGGTCCAGGAATGAGATCATCAAGAGTGTTTACTTCGTGAACTCCGGCAGTGGTTATTGTGACAAATGATGGAATACTGCCTCGCAGATCCAACAGCGTGTGTAATTTGATGCCGCCTTTGGTCTTTCTAAAGCGAGCCCAGGGAAAAATCGAAAGGCATAAATCTATTATCGAGGCATCTAACGCATATACCGTTTATTGAAGCTGAAAGCCAAAATCATCATTTGAGTACAGCTGCCTGGCTTCATGGATTAGGATTTGGGCAAAATCGCAATAGATGCGCCAATCTCTGTTTTAAAGAGAGCGAACGCGATAATTGCCGTTGTATCGATCAAAGCAGCGACGAAATTTCTTGATTGGGAGAAAGCCCATAACAACGGGCAGTCCCCGCACACATCAAAATACAAGACCTGGCGGTTGATCAGCTACCTTGTTTGCGATAAAAAAGATCTGCCAAAGTCTCCAAACCCAATTCCCTTAAAACGGCTTCCTGGGGGATGCCCTCTTCATTAAGACCTCGCAGTTTATAAAACTCTGTTAACATCAGCTCCATGTCGGGGACACTGCCTTCGGTGGGACCTTCCGTCATAGGGGTCATTATCCTTGGGGGCAGCCGGTCATCTTTGGCCCGGGCACCGAAAAGATTGGTCAGCCCGCGCTTCAGGTACCAGACCCGGCGACCGATTTCCATCACCTCTTCCAAGGTATAATCGAATCCAGTCACATGGTTCAGCATTGCCACGGCCTGGGTTGCATTGAGGGGGGCGGCGCCCAGATTACAAAAGATGGCGCAATGGGAAAAAAACATGCCGTAGTCCTGGCAGGCCACATTCAATTTAGCACGGCTCTCGCTGCCCTCAGGCAGATCATCGGCCAACTCGGGCAGTTCAGGTACATACATAGCGCCGCCTTCGATCTCGTAGACTAGGCTTGCTTCATGGCAGGCGCCCCGGGGAGAAACCCCGTAGGCCAGCCCGAAACCGTGGGCATTTCTGGGATCGTGCATGGGGGCTTCGAGTCCTTTGACCGTGGTCAAAAACCGGGAAGCACCCTTGCCTATGCGTTGTGCGGCCTTGGCACTTCCCTCTGCAAGCAGGGCGCCAAAGCCCTCTTTTTTGCCGATCTTTTCGGCAAGGGTAACGATGGCGGCTGCATTTCCCCAGCGAAGTTCCAACCCGTCGGTCTCTTGGGTTGTGAGCAAACCGTTTTCAAAACAGTCGATGGCGAATGCAATGGTTGATCCGCAGGAGATGGTATCCATGCCGTAGCGATTGCAGATTTCATTGGCCTTGGCCACGGACTCGATATCTGCGTTCAAGCACATGGTCCCGAAAGCGGCAACGGTTTCGTATTCAGGGCCGGGTCCCTTCTGGGTTTTAAAAGGCCCCGCTTTTACCTCGGCGTTTTTTTTGCACGCCACCGTGCAGGCATAACATGTCCGATCGCCGGCATGGATCTTTGCTTCGATGGATGCCGGGCCCAGATCATCAACCTTTTCCCAATCACTCATCTGCCAGTTTTTGAAGGGAATATCGCCAGTGATAATGCCGACATCCAGATGGGCCGGGGTTCCGGCTGATTTGATGGAGCTGATATAGATACTCTCGGCGTAAATCTCCTTTAATTCCGACCGCAGCGCTTTTAGCTTTTCGGGATGGGCAATATCCACTTTACCGCTGCCGGCCACGTAGATGGCTTTTATTTTTTTCGAACCCCAAACGGCCCCGAGGCCGGTACGGCCGGCGGCATGCCCCTTTTTGTTGATCAAGTTGGCGAACCGAACCTGGTTCTCACCTGCCGGACCGATGGTGAGCACCTGGCCCGGTTTGGGCGATTGGGCCCTAAGGCCTTTAGTCAACGCATCGGTGACGGTGTATACATCCTTGCCCCAGTAAGGGGATGCATCCTTCAGTTCAACCTGTTGGTCGTTAATAAAAAGATACACCGGATCTTCGGCGGCACCGGTGATGACAATGCCGTCGTAACCGGCCATTTTTAATCGTGCCCCAAAATGCCCACCCACATTGGCATCCCCCCAAAAGCCGGTGAGGGGAGATTTGGAACAGACCGACCACCTTGCCGTAGCATCCATGCCACAACCCGTCAGGGGACCGGTCATCAGGACAAATGGATTGTGGGCGGAGAGAGCATCAAAGGGGGGTGCGTCCTTGATCAAATCCAGAAAGATTCGGGTCCCAAATCCAAGACCGCCGATGTTCTTTCTGGCAAATTCCAAATCAAGGGGTTTGACCTGAATCCGGCCGCTGGTCAGATCGACATAAAGAAGGCTTCCGGCATATCCTTTCATTCTGTATTCACCTTTCCGGAACGATATTTAGGCCCGCAGTGAAAATCCAATAAGCACCGGAAATCACCTCCACAGGCTATAGTCGCCTTGCCTAATGGATATTGTACTGAGAATAACCGTTTTCAACCAAATATTTGGGATACATGGCATAGCTCGGCTTGATCGCCGGCAAAAGCTTTAAAATCTTGGGAACCGGACCTTTGGCCACCATCTGCCTGCGGGTCAATGCCATGGTAAGATTGACTTTGCCGAACCAGAATTTATGGGCAATATCGGCCTTCATGCTCATCTCAACAATCACTTTGGTTTCAGTGTCACCCGGACGTACATCCACGGCGTCACCGGAGCAATCCACCACCACCACCACATCCGGATCCGAATAGATAAAACGGATTACCAATTTGGAAGCTATTAGTTTGTCCGCCACCTGGGGCGTATCCCCAAGAAGATTAAAAAAACCGACGATAACGTCACTAAAGGTTTTGGAATTCTCAAAAACAGCCATTCTGGATTCCTTTCCTTCGTCCTAGTATGCGTTTTTCAAGTGAATCAATATTTCCTCGGCCACAACATCCCGGGGATTGTAGACGATGGTCCCATCCTCGGTTGCGGCTTCGGCAATGGTGGGCAAACTCTCTTCGGGTACCCCGGCATCTCTGAGTCGCACCGGAATGGCATCCAAGGCATTTAACTGCCGACCGAGGTTCCGGACTGCCGCTATGGCCTCGCGGGCAGCCTCGTCGATAGACATCCCGGTTACATCCACCCCCATAACCGGCGCCAGCTTGGCAAATTTTTCTTTGCTGACTTCAAAATTATATTCCATGCCGTAGGGGAGCAGGATGGCATTGGCTACCCCGTGGGGCACCCGGGTCAGGCCGCCCACGGCATGGGCCATGGAGTGCACACACCCCACCATGGAGTGGGAAAAGGAGCTTCCGGCCATATTGGCGGCAATGAGCATGCCCCCCCGGGCCTCCAGATCATCTCCCTTGTCCGTGGCCCGTACCAGATATTTGAAAATATGCTTGATGGCTTCCACCGCCAGGGCTTCGGAGTGGGGTGAGGAGTCCACCCCCACATAGGATTCCACGGCATGGGTAAGGGCGTCCATACCGGTGGAAGCCGTTAAACCGGGGGGCAGTGATTGGGTCATCAACGGGTCCAGCACCGCCAAATCCGGCAGCAGGAACTTGTCCGAAAAGGCCAATTTAGTCTTGTTGGCCACGTCGTAGATCACCGCCACTAACGTACTTTCACTCCCCGTGCCGGCAGTCGTCGGGATCACGATAAATGGCTTCAGGGGTCTTGTGAGTGTGGCGGCTCCGGAGTAGTCCTCGATCAAATCACCGCCCTCTGAGAATACAAAGTTGGCGGCCTTGGTCGCATCGATGACGCTGCCGCCGCCTATGGCGATCAATCCCTCAGCACCACTATCCCCAGCGTGACGGCTGATACGTTCCACCGCTTCCACTGAAGCATCTTGAGGAACATCATAGAATTCACCTGTAATGACAAAGTTGGCCTCCTCCAGCCCCTTTTTGATCGGTTGAATGAATCCAAGGCTATGGATCACCTGATCAGATACAATAAAATACTTTTTAACGCCCAGTTCTTCCACTTCATGGGCAAAATCGTTTACCAAGCCTTCCCCATATATAACCTTGGTGGGGTGATGAAATTGATAAAACTCGGGTAACATTCGTTTCTCCTTTGCTAACGTTCGCTTACTCTCCTATTCGGGTCCGTCGCAGGAATGACTATATGACCAATCTCCCCAGATTTTTTCAATGATTTTCGTTACTAGGGGCATTACTAGTTCATCGGCTAACTTGCCATACAACAGGTCCAGATGATTGGCCCCCTCTATGACAAAATCAATCACCTGACTGCGGTCTGCGGCGATTCTTATTTTTCGTAAATCTCCAGGCGATTTGATGTGGTGAGTTTTTTTGATCTTGTGGGGATAGTGCTTGCTGTAATCCATATTTTTCAAAGGTACCAAGCTGTCCCGGGTACCCCAAAAATGAAATATCGGGATATCATCCGGAAACCAGGCCAAGCTGTCTGAATAATTCAGACCGCTGCCGTCCATCCGTTTGAATCCCCGGCCGTTATAGATTGCTTTTAAACACTGGAACCCGAGCCCCAATGGGATCGACTCCGTGGCCTCCTTTAAATACAGTTCTATGAAGTGCTTGTCGTCTTTATGGTTTTGCGGTGAGATGAGAAAATTCAAATCCCCAAAATTATGCTGCCAGACAAAACGAGTGATCTGTTTTAAAACCGGCAATTCAGTGAATGTTGTAGAAACCTCCTTGACCGGAACATGCTTTAAACGAAATACCCTGGAAAGATGATTGAGCCACAAAGAGGCCGGAAAGAAGATATGGGATTTTTTGTTGAAGAATTTTGGGGCTGCCAGCGAGATGATACCCCGTACCATTTTAAGATATTTCTCGGCGGCATCCGGTGTCGGCAATACCTGGTTCAGGATCTTTTTTTGCTTCGGCTCGATAATATCGATGCCGTCCAACTGGCGCGCCAGGGACCAGTTGAGAACCATGTTTTCTGAAACAAGGCCTCCCATGCTGTGGCCCAACAGGATTGAAGGCTTACCGCCACTGCGTTTATGGATAAAGCGCGTTAAGGTGACCAGATCATAATCGATTATTGTATCCACGGTATAAAACGGATCAAACCGACCCTCATTAACCCCTACCCCGCGTGGATCAAAAAGATAGACCCATACGTTCCTGTCGGCGATGTCCTTCGCCATTGAATACCGATTATTGATGTTAAAACATTTACTGCTGTTGGCAAAACCCGGAATCAAAACCACGGCCGGGCGATTGTCGCCGGCTGTGACGCCCTCCATGCTAACCATTCGCCTAAAGCCGATCTCCTTGCCTTCGTCGGTAAAATTCCGATAGTGAATGATTTCGTAGTCCCCCCGCCCATTTAGCTCTTTCTCTTCGATATCGCTATCGAAATAGATGGGCACCGGATCCACCCGCAGGGCTTCTCTTAAAATTCGGCGTCGCCGGGCCACTTCTAAAATATCGGTCAGGTGTTTCTTGGGAATTTGAAACTGTTTTAAGGAGAGGTCGGTCAATTCGGCTTCGGTGAGCAGGATCACATTTTTCGGTCAGCCGCAGGCGTCCTTTTTTAAGCTCATCGCTGATAATCGCTTTGATATCATCCCTGGGAATCGGCGAGCAGGTTGCATTTAAGAAGACATGATAGAGCACCAAAGCCAGTTTCTGTACGGCCCTTGTTCTGATTTCCTTTTGACTTACGATCAATTCCCTGGACACCGGCAGTCCCAAGCTGAGCTGCCCGCGATATAGCATACTATAGGCGTTGTAACTTCCGTTAATTAACCGGGCCGGCCCATCATTAACGATATAGCGCATCAGGTTGCGACTGAGATTCCGCCACTTTCCCATGATCATGCGTTGCTTCGCTCCTTTAGGGCATACTCCCTAACCCTGGCGATCTCGTCTTCTGAAAAAATGCCATCCACACCCGAAATGGCTGCCAGTTTCATACCGTGTTTCAGTCCCAGACGGTAAATCTCTCTGACCTTATCCCATTGGGGTGAAGAACCGACGGTGTACACCTCAAACCGTCCTTCCAGAGCCAGAATGATGGTTTCCGCCAACCCCGCATATACGATACCCGGCGGTAAGCCGATATCCCCCATCTCCGCGCCATCACCAGGCAAGCGAATTTCTCCGCCCTTGATGACCAGGACATCAGGACGCTTTGCTGTATCATCTCTGGTAAAAATCATGGGCAAGTTGATATCAGTGATGACACAACCTGGTTTTACCTGCATGATATCTAAAACCTTTTTGGCTCCTAAACTAGTGGCCACAATCAGATCCATTTCACTCAAATGGGTATCCGCACGGGTGGAGACATGGAGCTTTACCCCGGGCGCCTCACTTAGAATGGACTCTTGCAGGGCCAAGAGTTTGGCAATATTGCGCCCCACCAGATGGACCTCTTCAAAGGCCGTGGCCAGCAAATGGGAACAGATCCTTCCGACCGCACCCGTGGCACCAATCACCATGGCTTTAGCGTGCAACGTATTCCCGCTTTTGCGCTTTTTGTTCAAGTCCAGTCGCCGAACGGCCTCTGCCGCCGCCCAGAGCGCTGCAGAGGCAAAATAGCTGTTGCCGGTGGTGATGGGCAACACCGCAAATTTGGCCACTTCCAGGCTGGTATCTTTCATCGCTTTGGGAAGCATGCCAATCCCCATGATCTGAGCACCCAGCCCTCTGGCCAATTTGGCCGCCTCCAGTATCCGTTTGGTCGCGTGTTCAGGACCGCGGGCTTGCATTTGGGCCGGGGTTTCACCAAGGGCGATCAGCCATCCTTCCGCTTCTACACCGGTGTCGGACGTGATGCCGCTAATCTTTGAATATACAAAGGGCGGCACATAGGCCATGGCCTTTTCCACCGTGCCCATCAAACCCGGAGCCACATCCGAAAGTACTTCGATGGGTTTGATTTTTTTTAAAAACTCCTGAGTTGGCGGGTGGACGATGTAGGCAAAGCGATTGACGCGTTTGGCCTCGCCGCCGCCATAGATGACACGGGGGTCCATCTTCATGATGCTGATTATTTCCAAAAGCTCATCGTCGCTCCCAGTCCCCGGGGGAACATCCATTGCCACCATGAGGATCGCTTCCAGCACGCTGACTCCGACGACATTTTTTAAGAGTTTGGGCGTGGTGTCGATAATCACATCCACACCCTTCTCTTTTAAATAGTCGATACGGTCATCATAAGCTGTTGAAGTGATCACGGTTTTACCGTTGAGGTCTTCTAAACCAAAGGGCTCCAGATACTTATAAAAGTGCCCATGGGGAACTACCAGAATCTGTGACTTCTCGATGGCTTGGCGCATCAGATAATCGATCAATGAGCGTACCGGCTCACTTGCGGCCACCATTTTTTTTCCGGGAATCCAGTTCAATGCATCTCGAAGACGGTCCCCGTAGAACGCCAAATCTTTCAAGTCGTTGATAAACTTGGGGATGCCGTTGTCTATCAACGGGTCGGCAAAAATCAAATTGGGCGTATATTCCGCCAGCACACTGGCGATGGATCGGCTGGTCGCTCCCGAAAAAAAGAAGATCCGGGCGTTGTTGAAGTAGGTGTTGCCGAATTTGAACTGGATATGCCGAAGAGACCACTCCTGGCCCACCGTGCGCAACGTATCACCGGATGTCACGGGGGTCTTGAGTTGGCGCCCCAACTCCAGCAGCTTGTTTAAGTCCTTTTTGGGTGCGGCCCGGTGGTCGACACTGCCCAAAGCGATGGCATCGGCTTTTTTATTCCACTTCAGCAACAGATCCGAGGCCCGGCTGAAGCTTCCATCCGTTCCAATGCGCTTAATGTGATATTGCTTTCTTTGAAACGTCGAAGTGAATTCTTTGTCGTCGAGGCTTTGCCCCAAACTGATTTGGATAATGTGCTTCACGGGCGCCTCCCTCGCCTTTATCGGAGCTAACTAATTGGATTGCTTCTGTTTTTGCCTGGCTTCCAGCGCCAGTCGCTTTACCTCGGCAATGTCTTCGTCCGAAAATACGCCGTTGACGCCGGATATGGCAGCAAGTTTCATGCCGTGTTTGAGGCCGAGCTTATAAATTTCCCTCACTTTTTCCCACTCAATATCCCGACCGATGGTGAACACTTCAAAACGGCCCTCCAAGGCCAATACAATGGTTTCCGCCAGACAGGCATAGGCCACCTTATCGGGCAAGCCGATACTTTTCATTTCCGGGAGCCCGGGCAACTCGATTTCTCCCGATTCAATGACCAATACATCCGGCCGTTTGGCCACGTCTTCCGGGGATAGATCGAGGGGGCGGGCCACATCCGTGATGACGCATCCCGGTTTAACACGGGTGATATCGAGTATTTTTTTCCCGGCGCCGGAGGTCGCCGTGACAATCACATCCATCTCAGAAAGCAGCTTGTCCGGCCGAGTGGTCACTCCCAGTTTGACATCGGGGTCCTCCAACAGGATCGATTCCTGCAGGGCCAGTAACTTAGCGGTGTTGCGTCCCACCAGGTAGACCTCCTCGAATGCTTTGGCCAGCAACCGGCAGCACACCGACCCAATGGCGCCGGTGGCCCCCAACACCATTGTTTTAGCTTTGATCCGCTTGCCTTTTTCAACTTTAATCAGGCCCATGCGGCGGACCGCATCCGCCGCCGCCCAAAGGGCCCCGGAAGCGCTATAACTATTGCCGGTGGTGATGGGGATATCGGCTTTTTTGGCCACGGTGACGCCGGCATCTCCCACCACTTTGGTAAAAGCGCCTAAACCCATTATTTGGGCGCCCATGCGTTTAGCCATGCGAGCGGCTTGGAGTAACCGCGCGTAGGTAAATTCGGGACTATGGGCCAGCATTTGCTTAGGTGTTCCCCCCACCGTTATCAACCAACCTTCGGTTTCCACTCCGGTGGGGGACTTTATGCCGGTGATCCGAGAGTATACCCAAGGCGGTGCGTAGGCGATCACTTTTTCAACGGCATCCAGAAATGCAGGAGGGGTGAAATTTGCTATCCTATCGACAGCTTTATCTTTTTTAAGAAATTCCTTGGAAAGGGGGTGAATGACGAATGCAAACCGATTGATCTTTTTGGGACTACCCGAAGGGTATACCACCCGAGGATCCATTTTTTGGCTACTGATTAATTCCAACAGATCATCGGAATGAAGCTGATCTTTTTTGCGCCCCAAAGCCGCCAGAAACAAAGCTTCAAGTAGATTGGGCGCCACCACCCGCTCCAAAATTTTGGGTGTTGTATCAATAATCACATCCACGCCGCGTTCTTTGAGAAACGTCACCCGCTCATCATAAGCCGTGGCGGTAATGATGGTCTTACCCCCCAACTCCTCCAGGGTGAAATTCTTGAGATAGTCATGAAAACCGTAAAACGGCACGATAATCATATCGGCCTTCTGCGCGGCTTTGCGCAGGGTGTACTCGTTCCATATTTTTATCGGCACCGCAGAATTGGTGAGCGTTTTACTGGGAATCCACTGCAGGACCTCGTGAGCGGTTTGGGCGTATGTTTCGAGATCTTTTAATGAGTTAATAAATTTGGGAATGCCATTTTCCAGAACGGGATCGGCAAACGTAAGATTGTCCGTGAATTCGCTCATCACTTTGGCAATGCGGTAGCTGTTCATTCCGGAGAAAAATAAACACCTGACATTATTAAAATAATTTCCGAATTTATATTCAATGAAACGCAAGGCCCACTCGAAGGAAACATCTCTCAGGGCACTGCCGGTGGTGACCGGGGTTTGAATTTGGGCGCCCAACTCCCTTAGTTTATGATCTTGCTTTTTTCTCAGATATCTAGGCCCGATACCATTGGGGAATTTGATGTGGCCAAGACCTATGGCTTCCGCTTCCTTATCCCATCGCAACAGAAGTTTTGCAGCTTTTTCAAGATCGCCATCCGACCCCAACCGTCTGACCATAAAATCCTGCCCCAGAAATTCGGTTTCAAATCCATAGTCGTCGGCGCTTGATCCCAGACTGATACTGACCACCTGTTTCACGGTTTCCTCCTGACACTGATAACGAGACTTCTTGACTTCAGCGATGTATTAATTATACTGTAGCGTATGATGCAATGCGTTAAAATTGTCAAGCCATTTAATGGCCTTCGTATATTTTGGCCGGGAATCGTCGGGCAATTCCCATGAGAGGTACAAAGCATGCGTAAGATAAAAAAATACGCCAACCGCAAAATGTACGACACCCATGCTAAACGCCACATCTCCCGGGACCAGTTGGCGAAACTCATTAAAAATGGTGAAGAAGTCGTCATCATCGACAACCGTACCGGCGAAGATTTAACCGTGTCCATCGTTTCCCAACTTATCGGCATGGATCGCCAAAATGGGGACAAGCCCTTATCCCCCCGGTTGTTGATGCAGTTGCTCCGAAAAGGGAGCGGCACCCTCACAGATTACTTTAAAAAATATATCTCCATCTGGCAGAGCGCATTTACCCTGGCGGAAGATGAAATCGACAAACTAGTCACCCTGCTGGTGAAAAATAAGGAGCTATCCAAGGACGAAGGCAGCCGTTTGAAAAAAGAGATTATCGGTTATTCCGATGGAATTAAACGCTGGCTCAGCGACAGTGTCGACAAACGGGTGAGCGAAACCTTTAAGACCCTCAATCTGCCCACCGGGGATCAGGTAAAAACGCTCTCCGCGAGAGTCGATGCCTTAACCAAGAAGGTTGGGCAACTGGAAAAAACACTAAAAAGAACCGCTAAAAACCCACCCAAACCCGTCGCCGCGCGGAAACCTCGTTCCAAGAAAAAGGGAAAGTCTACCTGACGGTAAAGATGAGCAAAGCCCCCGCTCTGCAATCCGCTCGAGGCGGGATAAGCGGCCTCCTGAAAAATGTTTGAACACCATGGACGTTAAGAATACACCAACTACGGATCCGGAGTTATTTTTACAGCTCAAACGCACCCTGCAAACCTTCCAATCTGCACGCTTGAACACCACCTATGCAGATTTAAAAAGTGATCCAGAATATACCAAAATAGGCCGGTTTTTCTTTGAAAAGCTCTACGCTCCCGAAGATTTCTCATTTCGGGATGCCAGCATCAAGAAACTTCACAAACTTCTTAAGGGAAAAATTTACTCCGGTATTATCTCGGCCGTGAGTAAAGTCATCGAACTGCACGAGCTGTCGGATATGCTCGATGATCGCATGGTTGAACACATGATCGCCCTGAATGTGGGGACGGATATGGATATGGATCAATACCAAAGGGTCTATCGCAGCCTGGAAAACTACGATGATAGGCTGTACCAGATTGCCCTCGGGAAGGAGGTAACCCAACTGTTTCACCGCTTGAGCAAGAATTGGGCGGTGGCGGTTTCCCTCAATACTGCTCACACGGTCGCGCACCTCTTCGGCATGGGTAAAATTATCGACTTTATTCATGAAGGGTATATCGGCTTTCGGTCCATAAAAAACATCGACGAGCGGGAACGCGCCTGGCACGATGAGATTTGGTTCAAAAACCGGGAGGACGGCAAAAAATAAACTTATGGAAAGAGCGCTGATCCTATCAGGAGGGGGTTCCCGGGGTGCATTTCAAGCGGGGGTCTGGAAGTATCTCCAGGAAATAGAGTGGATCCCTGACCTGATCAGCGGCACCTCCATCGGTGCCGTCAATGCAGCGGCCATTGTATCGGGAATGCCCGCTGAGCGATTGATCCATTTATGGACGACCCATGCCCGCGACGAGATATATCGGTTCCAACTGCTGAAATTTATAGCCGCCATCCTCTTTAAACGGCCATTGCGCCCTATGCTCGATACGAATCGGATGCGGGGGGTGTTAACGAGAAAAATCGATTTGGCGGCCCTGCGCCATAGCCGCACCGAAATTATCATCACCACCGTCAACATGTTGACCGGGCGGCTGCACCTCTACAACAACCGAGAAATCAGTATCGATCACCTGGTGGCCTCCAGTGCCATGCCCATCATTTTCCCCTGGCAATGTATCAATGGAGAACCATACTGGGACGGCGGGGTAATGGCCAATACACCCCTGTTTACCGCCCTTAAAAGGGGTGTGAAAGAGGTTATCGTGGTGTTGCTCTCACCTGTAGGGCATGCGGCGTTACCGTTTCCGGGGACATTGCTCGACGGTCTGGAGCTTGTTTTCGAGCATTTCTTGAGCGGCTCCTATCAAACGACCCTATCTGCCATCAACCCAAACCATGGGGGGAATGGGCAAAACGTTACGGTTTTAGAGGCCGGGGGAGATCACGGTGTGTCGGAGGTGAGAGGGCCGCGGATTAGGGTGGTGGCCCCGTCCCGGATGCTGGGGTTCCGCTCACTGCTCAACTTTTCAACCCGGCAGGCGCGCCAATTGGTGGATGAGGGCTATCGCAATGCCCGGGAGCAGCTTCAATCCCTGGTTAACCAGGACATTGCATGAAATCTTTTCAGTAAATATCTAAAAAGATACAAATCAGCGCTTTAACATGATTGCTGCTGCATGGGGCCGCGATGCAATGTGTCACGTTAAAAAACGGATCAACGACCTGAAAAGATTTCACCCTGCGGGCCAAACGGAGACCTCCATGGGCGGTGTTATTCGAGACTCGCGGTAGTCGGACTACAGCTTCATCTCGAAGTGCCTTGCCCATGAAGGTCTCCATTTGGTGCAATATCCAGGTTAACCCCATGGGGATAGTAAAAAGTAGCGATCGCCATATGTGCGTATACCCCCCGACCAACCCCTCAGATCACCTAAGCACCAGATTCCCAAGCCCTTTCTCGGTCAAGAATTTCGGATAGAGATCATAGCTCGGTTTTAAAATTGGCAATAGTTTTATGGTCCTGGGGACATTGCCCTTGGCCGCCACCTGGCGACGGGTGAGGGCTGTCACCAAGTTGGCTTTGCCGTGCCAAAAGCGGTGGGCGAAGTCGGCATTCATGGTCAAGGTGACCTCCGGGGATCCGTCATACTCGCCTTTTAAAATCTTGATATCGTCACCAGCGGCATCGATGGTGATGATCCCGGTCGGGTTTTTATATCTAAATTGAACGCAGAGGTCACTCTGAGCCAACTTGGGACCAATCTCGGGATGGGCCTTTAACAACTCGTAAAAATTGATCAAAATATCATAGAGCATTTCCGAATCTTTAAAAACCTCGGTGATCTGTTTGTCCTCACGCCGGCTGGTCCGGGGGCGCAATTCATCCCTCGATACCGGCAGGGGCTTTGCTTTTGTGTGGTAAGCCTTCCGGATGATGGCAATTACTGCATCGCGCTCCGGTTCAACCGGGTTGTACAGCATGGATCCATCTTCCATGGCCGTGGTGGCGACCTGTTCGATCTTTTCAAGGCCATCAGAGACCCCGGCATCTTTTAAATTTAGGGGGATGCCGGTCAGGTGGGCCAGTTGCCGGTTGAGAGTGTGCACTTTTTCCACCGCGGCCACGGCGGCCTGTTTACGTACCCAGGCATCGATAAATCCGAAGGAGCCGATGGCACTGGCCAGCATCCCCCGGGCACGGTGGGAACCGGTATTGATATACTCCTTTAGCGAATCGACGCCGGAGAGGTTGGCGAGTTTGGTGGGTAAATCAAGACGGTTGGAGTGCAATAGGCTGCGGCCGTGATGGATGACCTGGGGATATGAGATCCCCATGGCAAAGGCGATATCCGCATAGCGGTCGACCTTGGCCTCCAGATTATAGGCCATTACCTCAGGTAAAATCAGGGCATTGGCCAGCCCGTGGGGGATATGGTAGACCCCGCCCAACGCATGGGCTATGCCGTGGGTCATGCCCACCATGGAGTGGGAAAATGCCACTCCGGCTAAAAAACTGCCCGCCAGCATGGCGCCCCGGGCCTCCAGATCGTCCGGTTTGGCACAGGCCTGGAGAATATTGCCCGAAATCAAGGCTACCGCATGCAGGGCCAGGGCATCCGAAGCCGGCGACCACTCCTTGTCCACATAGGCTTCAATGGCATGGGTCAGAGCGTCCATGCCGGTGGCGGCCGTCAGTTTGCCCGGCAGGGATGTGGTCAACGCCGGGTCCAGAATAGCCAATTGGGGTAAAAATTGCTCTTCGGCAAAAGGCAGCTTCACGTCGTTTTCAGGATCGGCGATCACCGCCACCTTGGTGACTTCGGACCCGGTGCCGGCGGTGGTGGGAATTAAGATGGAGGGCAGTAACCGGTCATCGCTGGAAAGCAGGTAGGCTCCCATGTGATCCTTGAGCGCACCGCCTTTTACCATCAGCAGGTTCGCCACCTTGGCAGTATCGATGACACTCCCACCACCTACCCCGATCACCATGTCGCAGCCTTTTTGTTTGGCCATGGCGGCACAGTTTTCCACGGTATCGATGGTGGAGTTGGGCGGCACTTGATCAAAGGTGCCGGCAATCTTGATGGGCGTCTTTTTAAAACCGGCTTTGACTTTATCCACCAGCCCGGTCTCAACCAGGATCTCATCGGTGACCAGGATCGCTTTGCGTTTGCCAAACGGTTTAACCGTATCGCTGATATTACCGATAATGCCGATACCATATATCAGTTTGGTGGGAAGCGAGAATTCGAAATACTCTGGTAACATGCCGGTTCCTTTCTCAATAGGCAATTTTAAGAAATTCTATAAGTCCGTTAACTCCTGCATTATCTGAGCCACATCTTTTAGTTGGCTCTCCTCGGCTGCCTTTTGCTGATGCATGGCGCAGTACTCCGAACCGGATACCGGCTTATTTTTACAGGGATTGCCTTTGCGGGTCACAGCCCGGCACTGGGTCGGCCGGTTCTTTTTCCGGTTAACTTCCGATTTTTTGGCACGGTTGCCTGCCCGGGCTTCCTCATAACGGTCATGCAACACCAGGGGCTCATCATAGATTTTTCCAGACTGGACCAATTCTAAAAGAGTGTTGAATTCTTCTTCAAACCCATCCAGTAAAACCTCAGGATCCGGCATCAATCCCTCATCGGAAGCCACTCCCACGGTGACCTTGCCATCATAACTGAAAATGCTGATTCCCAAACCAATCTGGCCGGAACGCGGCACCCAAAACATAAAATTTTCAATTTTTTGACCGGCAAAATAGAGGGGCTGTCGGGGACCCGGAACATTGGTCAGCACCCCCGAGGCCTTGTTGCCAAACAACGCAGCGGCCCTTTTGGCGAGTACCGGAGGCAGGTAGCCCATGGCACTGAGCAGGGCAAAATTGATATATGGATCCGGCGAGCTTTTGAGTTGATCCATTCGTCTTTTAACTTCTTTCAACCGCAGAATGGGATCAGCCAAATGCACCGGCAGGGGCAGGAAAACCAGGCTGAACTTGTTGCCCAATTCGAACTCGGTGCCCGGCTTACGGATATTTATCGGCACGGTGACCCGCAGATTGAGCTTATTGACCCGCGTATTCCTGGTTTTTAAATAGCGGCGCATGGCACCGGTGACGGTGGCGATGAGAACATCATTGAGGGTGGCGGTACTGATAGCCCGGCCGACCCTTTTGATTTTGTCCAAGCCCATGGGCTCCGTCCAGGCCACTTTTTTGCGCACGCCCAATTTGCCTTTAAATGCAGTATTGGGATCAGAGCTCATCAGCATGTATTTAGAGAATACGGAAGCAAAATCCGTGGGAATAAAACTGGCAGCTTTGGCCAGTTCCTTTAAGTGGTTCGGATCGGAGAGGGCTTTTTCGAGCTCTTTGACCATCTGCTTGCCAATGCCTGGTGTCTTCGCAAGGGTTTTCTTGACATTGTCGACCATGGCGTTGATGGGCAGCAGGGATCCCAAGGAGAATTGTTTTGGTTTTTTGGGTGGTTTACTTTTTGGCCAGGGGGCATCCGGATCCATATCAGCCATGGAAAGCAATACATGGATCCCGGCAATACCATCGGTGATGCAGTGGTGGATCCTAAAAAAGAGCGCGCAACCCTTGCCGTAATTTTCGATGAGATGGACTTGCCACAAGGGTTTGTTGGGATCCAAAGGGGTTACTGTTAAATCGGCAATCATCTCCTGGAGGGAGCTTTTATCACCTTGTGCCGGCAGGGCCACTCGCTGTAGATGGGATCGAAGGTCAAAGTGTTTATCGGTTTCCCCGCTGGAAACGCCGAGACCTGATAGGGGCCGTACGATCCGTTTCCGGAAGCGTGGAAAAGAGGCCAACCGGCTCTCGATGGTGACATACAATCGTTTAAAATCTATAAGTTTTTCAAACTCCATGAATCCGGTGATGACCATCAGGTTGGTCGGCTGATCCATACAAAGCCAGAAATTATCGGCGTTGGTCATGCGCTTGGCCATTACTCTTCTCCTCCCCTCGGAAATATTATCTCATGTTGAAGATATGCGATACTGTGAAATATGCAACCCAATTGAGACCGGCTGGGGCAGGCTGCAAATCAAGGGATAGCTGTTGCGCTTTGCTGGAGAACGCACTGGAAACAATTAAATGAGGGAATGCCCACAGTTGGTTGAGGATCGGGCAAAAATGGCCGGCATTGATGATGACCGATGTCTACCCCTATTTTACCGGGTTCTGAATGAAAGCCGTAAAATGAACGTGAGGAGATCACATCCGGGGATAAACCAATGCCGGGCCAGATGGCCCGGCTGATTGGTTGATACCCCGCAGTCGATTCAAAGCAACCTTACTCGTTTTTAAAGATATCTCAGTAACAGATAGCTTTAGGCGGCCTGTGCCTTGCTCAGGGTTTCCACCTTGGTGTTAAGCTTTTTCAAGCGGCGCACAATACTATCGACCTCTTTTTGGCTGGGCAGGTTGAGCAGGGAGGGGATTTCCTGAATCTGGCCGCTGATCGCTTTTTGCACTTTTTGCTTTCCGGGCACTTTGTCAAACGCCTTTTTACCGCCGTCTACCAACGCTTCCATTATCAGCCGCGTATCCTGGCTTACGCCATGGACTATCGATTTGTAGTCATCCACAACCCCGGCCATTTTATCTCGGGTGTTGTTTTGCAGATCTTCAACCAGTTCCTTGCCGTCATCTATCAGTCCGCTGATTGTTTTGCGGGGATTTTTGCCAGTCTTGGCAATGAATGACCTGCTCTCTTTGACGACCCCGTTGACCTTGGCACGGGTCTCCCTATTGAGATCCGAGATGTATTCATTGCCGTCTTCGAAGAGGTCAGCCACAGTTTTTAGGGGTTGCTTTTTTAGATTACAGGCCAAGGTTTTGCCGCTTTTCATAGGCTCCTCGATCAATTTTTGATTGTATTCCCCCAACAGGTTGAGTATGTTCTTCTTGGTTTTCTGAGCAGTTTTAACCACATAGAGACGACTGTCGTTCTTAGAGGTCGCTTTTTTCTTGGGTTTGCGGTTGGTTTTCGCCGTTGCCATGTTGAAATCTCCCTTTTTTAAATTTATTGGATTGTTGAACGTACAATGCCGTCCGCCGATTATATAACGCAACGCGTTATAAAGACAATATGACGCAGTGCGTTATAATTGTCAAGTAAATATTTAAAAAAAAATCACCACACGCCCGGCATATGACCGGTATTGGATTTATCACGGAATGGATGGGGATGCCTGCCCCCGGAAGCCGTGCATAAGACTACGTGAACATCCGGTTGATAGGGCCTCGGAAATAAATCATTACGACGGATTACGGCAGACCTTGGGTCGTCAACCGTTTTTAATACACGGTACCAAATAAGCGCTCGATTTGTTTACAAATTTGAAAACATGCGGTTTTTCGGGATGACCCTCGGTGTGTTTCGTCATTTTGTGCTCTCTGATTTTAGATTGTTATGTTGAAAAGACCGGGGCACCGCCATGTCGCTGCCCTGGTAAAGGACCGGCACAGGACCTGGGTGCCCCGATATTAGACGATTCGTTTTTATCATCCCTTTTTATGAATAGAGCGCCTCAATCTTCTTTTTATACTGAACCAGGACGATTCTCCGTTTCAGTTTCATGGTCTGGGTGAGGGTGCCGTTTTCCAACGTGAAGCTTTCGCTCAGATAAATGTATTTTTTCGGTATTTCATATCCTCCGAATTTACCTTTGAGTAACTTGGTGATCTCATCCGAAATCAACTTTTTAATCTCATCTCTTTTAACAAGCGCTTTCGGGTCAGTGGGCAGATCATTCTCTGCCGCATATTTTTCAAGCACGATAAAATCGGGCACCACCAGGCAGGCATTAAACGCCCGTCCCTCACCGTATATCATGGTATTTTCAACCAGCGGATGTAATTTTATCTCTTCCTCGATAGCAGCGGGAAAAACATATTTTCCGTTTTCAAGCTTATATTGTTCCTTGATTCTGCCGGTGATAAAGAGGTATCCGTCTTTATCCAAGCGTCCTCGGTCACCTGTTCTGAAACCACCGTCCTCGGTCATAACTTCTTTTGTGGCTTCAGGTTTGTTATGATATCCCTGCATCACATTGGGGCCGTATATGATAATCTCTCCGTCGTCATCCTCAGCGGGAGACAGGTTATCGATGTCCACCCTGACATGTTCTATGGCTCTGCCCACACTCCCCGGTTTATGGGCCAAGGGGCCGTTCATGGTAGCCGCCGGGGAGGTTTCAGTCAGTCCATAACAGTCATACACCGGGATTCCCAAGTCGGAGAAAAAATGGCCGATTTCAATATTCATGGTGGCACTTCCAGTCAGGGCGGCCTTTAAACGGCCCCCGAACCTGTCCCGAATCTTGTTGAAAACAACAGCGTCCGCAATCTTGAATTTAATATTGGCAAGAAAATCAGACTGACCTTTTTCCGATAGTTCGCGCCTTTTCTTGGCCGCCTCGATTCCCATGACAAACATTTTTTTAGCCAGCCCCCCTTTTTCGTCTATCTTTGCCCACAGACCGGCATAAATCTTGTTAAACACCCTTGGCACGGCAATCAGGAAGGTAGGTTGAACCTTTGCCATATCATCCCCCAGCGTTGTAATATCTCCCATAAATCCCACTGAACCGCCGATATGGGAGTAAAGATAAAGTTCGCCGGTTTGGCCGAAAGAGTGGGCCCAGGGAAGAATGGAGAAACCCCGGTCACTGTCATTTAATTCTGAAAAAACCTTGTATCCGGCAAGGACATTGCTGGTAAAATTGCCATGTGATAGAAGCACTCCCTTGGGGTTTCCGGTGGTGCCTGAGGTATAAATCAATACGGCAATATCTTCGGGCTTGGGGCGGATGGAAGGGACTGGGCTGGCAGCACCAACGTTTTCCAGTCCGGACATGGTGTTTTCGCCTTCACCTTCTATCAGATAGATCTTTTCAAGGCCCGGCAATTCATCCTGCATTGCCGCCAATTGGTCATATATTTCCTGGGTGGCAACCAGCAGCAGCTTGATATCGCCGTCATTGATGATATGTTTCCACACCTTGACAAGTTCTTTTTCGTACATGGGGATGTAACGGCCACCGAGGCCGAATGTGGCATAGGCGGCAATAGCCCATTCCGTGCGGTTGCTTGCAATTATGCCTACTGCATCGCCCTTTTCGATACCTGCCTGGCGCAGACCGCCGCGAAGGTTGTCAATTCGGGTTCCGACTTCTCGGTATGTAACCCAATCATACTCCCCCTCTTCGTTTTTGGTGCCGAACATGGCGTTGTCCGGATATTTCTCAATGCTGTTTTCTATCAATTCAACCAAATTGTCCGGTTTTTCGAAGATATGCATGATTTCCTCCGCCAGTCGTTTAGGGACTCATTTCATAGTTATCTTTCTTGGAATAGACATAATTCCGCCATATTTTCTGAAATCTTGCCTCGTTGGCAAGCGGCTTTTTTATCATCTGCATACATAAGGCCATCTGTTTTTCGGTACTGCTGGTCTTAGAATAAAGCTGGAGGGCGTATTTGGAAAAGTCCCTGACCAAAACGTCAAATATCTGTTCAAGAAGATCATTCTCAACATTTTCCATATTTGATTTTTCTATAATAAGCTGGCCATAGACCACCAGGGTAAACAATTCTCCAAGACTGAGGAGGAAATCAATATTCTCAGCCTGCGCCTTACTGGGAGTGGCGGTCATGAGAAACTCTTTAAAAACCTCAATCTGTTCCTTGAAAAGATTAATATTGGGCAGATCAACGCTGCTGTATGCCTGGTTAAAATCATGGAACCTTATTTTTGCAAGGCCCTTGGTGGCTCCCTGGTTAAAGAGAAAATCATCATTTTTGTGATCATCACGTCTGGGAAGTTCAGGAAACTTATCGGGGTTAAAGAAATAGTTTGCCATGAACTTGATGATTAAGGCCATATTTACATGAACCGTTCCCTCAAGTTTGGGAAGTGCGCGGATATCCTTGGCTGCGGTTTCAAAATAGACATCCTTTTCAAATCCCCTTGCCGCTATTACATCCCAAAGCAGATTGATGACCTCCTCACCCTGGGTAGTAACCTTCATCTTGACCATGGGGTTAAAGAGAAGATACCGCCGATCTTCTGCTGAAGCCGAACGCATATAGTCAATGGACCGGGATGAAAAGAGTTTCATTGCCGTCAGACGGGTATACGCATCGGTAAATAGTTGCTGGATATGGGGAAAATCGGTAACATATTTTCCGTAAAGATTCCTGTGGGCAGCATGGGTAATCGCTTCGTAAAAGGCATGCGTACAGATGCCGATCGATGCCCATCCAAGGTTAAATTTTCCAATATTAACGGTATTCAGGGCGGAGTCCCAAGCATCCCTTCCAGTTGAAAGAATCTCGGCATCGGTAATCGGATAAGCGCTCAAGGCATATTCTGCCACATAGCTCTGCCAGTCTACAACATTTTGAACCAGTTCGTAATTTTCGTGTTTGGGATCGACCACAAAAAATACATATTCATCGGTTTCCGAGTTTTTCCCAAAAGTAGAAACAAGGGCGGCTTCATTGGCATTTCCGATATAATATTTCCCCCCGTCAGCTACAAATTTGCCTTCCCCAAGGGGTGTGAGGGCCATCTCTGACGAGTAGAGATCCGCCCCGTGAGCCTTTTCAGAAAGACCAAAAGCGAAAATCCCTCCTTCTTCAAGGAGTTTTGCCGTTTTCTTTTTTACCGCTTCATTATTCCCGATCCATATGGGACCAAGCCCTAAAATGGTGACCTGCCATGTGTACCAGTAAGCGAGTCCGTAAAAACCTAAAATTTCATTAAAATCACATATCCGGGCAGTATCCCATCTTGTATCGGGATCCTCACTGTATTGAGATGGTGTGAGCAGTGTGGCAAAGATCCTGTTTTTTTTCACAAAATCGAGAAAATCAGAATACCAGACACGATCATTGTAGTCTTTTTTGAGTTTTTTCTTGCCCCTGTTTTCAAAAAACTCAATTGTTTTCATCATTATTTCCCTTGATCGCTCATCAAGGTGCTCATATTTGTTATCTTTAGGGTTTAACAGCATTTAATATCTCCTTCATTCTTTCAAGATTTTTCAGAAACGGTATCCTAACAGATACTATTGCAATATTTTGTTAGCATACTAACTTAAGCTGCCAAAAATTAGGGTCCTTTCGACCCTGACCCCATCGCCTATAAAAGATCCCTGAGCAGACGCTTAAACAATACCTGTTCTTCCAACGTGAAGCCTGCAAGAAGATCTTCATTGGCCTTTTTCCTTTCGTCAATGAGAAGCTCTTTCATCTCATTTGCCCTGACAGAAGGGAAAAGCCTGTATACCCTCAGATCTTCAGCATCCTGCTTTTTTACTATCCAGCCGGCATCCACCATGCGGTCTAGAACACCTGATAACGTGGCTTTATCCAGGATTAGCCTTTTTCCAAGTTCTGATGCGGTTACACCTTCTTGATACCACAGGCCTTCAAGAACCAGGTGCTGCATGCTTGTCAATCCGTACGGATTCAGGCGTTTCTTAAACTCGCCATGTGCCTTCTGATAGGCTTTACCCAGCAGAAAAACAGTACAATCGGGGGAATCTTCAGGAATTTTTGTCATATTCTATCCCTTTAGTATACGAACTAATATTTTCTTTATTTGCTGTCAACGAGTTTTTGCAAGACAAAATAAAAGAGTCAGGATGAAAAAATCGGTGTTCCTAAAAAATGATATCGGGGGGGATTGGGGACGTCTATTGTTTTATAACTTTCTCCGGAGTCGGTGCTATACACATCCCATAAATACATCTTCTGAATTTACACACGCACTTTTTTTTGAAGTAGCTTCGAAAAATCATAGGTTCCGAGCCCCCGCTTCCTGGCCAGTTTGATATATCCAATATTCTGCGGTTCTTTTCCAAAAAGTAGAGCCGCTTTGCCATCCGCAGCAACCGGATCATCGCTTAAAATCAGCGTATTTTTTGTGACGACATCAGAGATGCTTCCACCAGAAGGACCATTTCTTGTCATGATTCGAGTCGCATCTATCAGTGTAATGGTAGGTTTGAAAAACTGGGCCAGATCAACGATATTTGGATGTATTTCTCTGTGGAGCGAGCCGCGCCTTCCGCCAATCGCACCGAACCAATTCTTCATGCCGAGTGTCAGGGAACTCAGGATGTGATCTTTGGCAACCGGCAGGTTGATGACTTTGTCCGCCTCAACTATGGGCAAATAAACCGGCCAGACATCCAGACGATCCCCCTGCAGCTTCATCTCGCGCATTAACGATGAGTCGGGATTGATAAGTTCCGCCCCGGTTCGTTTAGCGACATCGGCTGCACCGGATACAGAAAAACAGAATTCTGCATTGTCAATGGTGTTATCAGCGATTCGGACCTTTTTGGCACCCGCTTCCTGACAAAGCTCGATGACCGCCTGCAATACTTCTGGATTTGTGGTGGCGGCCATTTTCAGCGGTCTGGCCCAGGAGATGTTCGGCTTTATGACCACGACATCTCCCTTCGATACAAATTGTCCTATTCCGCCGGCCGCTTCGAAGGTTTTACGGGTCAAGATCGAAACGCTCGCCTTCTCGCTTTTGGCCACAGCTTCGACGATAAAGTGCCTTTGCTGAGAAGCGCTTCGGGCTGTGGACGGCCAGAGGCCGGCAGCGGCCACAGCTGCGGTGCCGGTAAGTTTCAGCAGGGTATGCAGAGATTCTCTGCGGGTCATCCGGTGATCAAACATCGTGATTGCTCCTTAACCCGGGTTATATGGTCAAATCAGGATCTGATCTCCCCATCCCATCCGAATCAGTTCGATGCGCTCCGGACTGCTGGTTCCCAAACCGAACCGGGTATCGGCAGCGGAAATGTGCAGAGGCAGGGGGCTGATGGGGCGACTGCCGCCGAAAAAGGCATTTCTTTTTGCTTCGATAATCCGGGCGCCGGTTGCATCGGCGGCTACCGGGTCGGTGCTGACGATCAGCCCGGCGTAGGGCCAGACATAACGGCTGCTGTAATGGTGAGGCCCGATGCCGTGAAACAGCGGGGTGAGCATGACGAGTATGTTGAGACGGGTTTTGCCCGTCACCTGGGACTTTTGCCAGATAGCCCCCAATCGTTCGCAGGCATTACCGTGATACATCCAAGGCGCCGGTACGAACATGATATAGTTTTTCAGCAAGGTGCCCAGGCCCGACCAGTGATGGGTGCGCATGGGGCGTACGTTGATCAGCGCGGTGGATCGCATGAATACCGGATTCTCGAGAATGTCGCGGTCATCCACGGCAATGTCATTGGGATTGACCCCAACCTGCTGAAGGCGAAAGACAAGGGCCTTCTCCAGGGCCTCGGGGGTGGGCAGCCGGTACCAGACGTTGCTCTTGATGCCGACCACATCACCCGGACGGAACAGCTGTTGCCAGGCAGATCGGGGATTTGGCGCACCCAGCAGGGTCGTCACGGCCCGATCAAGCATCGATTCCAGCACGGTTTCGTTTACCCGGCCTTGGCTGTCGACCACATCGGGATCGCGGATCAAGACCACGCGGCTTTTCACAGCGGCCTGCGCAGCCGCCCGGTCCAGCAGAGGCAGCCCCAACAGGCTGCCGGCGGCCGCGTAACCGCCGGTCTTGATAAAATCGCGTCGGGTGATCACTTTTTTGCTCGATTTCGGTTGCATTTCACTTACTCCCCGGAGGCTTGTTGACCGGCCTCCCTGATCAAGTTTTTGGCCAGCAAGCGGCCGTCGGCTTCGAGCACGATTGTCAAAAGGCGGTCATGCAATGCAACCGCCGACCACTTGCCATTTTCCAGGCGGGCCAGGCCTCCGCTGTCGGCATCGGGCAGATAGTGTTCGCGGAAGCCCGCCAGTGCATTCCGGGCCGTCAGGGTCTTCGGATACGAAATGAGCAGCAACCGTGCCTGCTCGCCGCTGCGGTGATAAGATGCAAGGATCGCGTCGGTTTGGGGCGAGAGGTGCAGGATGTTTTCATCAAACAGATAGTAGTGGTAGTTGAGCACAATCGGGTGGTGCAGGTACCGGATGTTGCCGGCATCAAGACCCGCCCGTGGCAGCAGGTTCAGGTGCTGCGGCCTGCTGCCGGGTTCGCCTGCTGCTGAGGCCACCAGTTTGCCCAGTGCCTTAACGGCCTTCTCGGCTGCGGCACTTTCCTCTTCCAAGTAAATGGAGACATAGAAACGGTTCTGCCAGAAACTGAGCCAGCCCGGTCGATAGCGAGCGTCCTGCCCGATGTCGATCCGATCACCATCGGTGTCATGGGTGAACACGCCGAAGGCGTCTTCGGAGGTACCCATGTCGAAGACGTCGAGAGTGATGTCGGTTTCACCCTTTTTGACATAACGGCGCGACAGACAGTTCTGCATGTTGTAGGCACGGTACAATTCACCGGCACCGTCAATGTAACTGAATATGGTCCGCTCATCGAAAATGCGATCCTCTTTTGCTGCCCGCCAGCCGCTGATTTCTTTCGGCAGCCTAACCTGAAGTTCGGCAACGGAAGTCGACTGAGCAGTTGCAGTTGTCGTCATTGGTAACGCCCCGACCAGCAGACCGAGCAGACATGGTATCAGCGTGTGCCGCCTGCCGGGTGAATACGCTTGAGGTGCGGTCATAGTCCCTCGACGTGAAATGCGGGTGCCGCGTGCGGTTCGGAAGTGAAGATCGAAATGATGCGATAGCTGGTTTTGGAATTAGATTGGTGCAGACTGGGCAGTCGTGTCAAGGCCCTTTCGGGTGAGGCGCAGATCTTCGGCACCACGCCCTTACCATCACATCACGGAATTCTCCTTAAATTGAGACTATAAACCTATAAACCAATAGATATCCCGCATTTCCCCACAAGCATCGGTGTTTTCGTCGTTCGAACATCCAGGAACTGATAATCGGCCATGTACCGGTGAGTTGATCGCTTTGAGGTCATAGCAGATGGCGCAAAAACCCCAGGAGGGGTTTTCAGGCCATGCACGCCAAAGAGGGGCCTTTTCAGTGATGCCGGATAAATTGCCCTATTTTTGCTATTGCCTCTGAGGCATCGGGAAGGAAGGGGGCAAAACCTTGAAACACATGGGGCATCCCATCCCATATGTCGAGGGTCACATCGCACCCCTGCTCGCGTGCATGCTTGGCCAATCGCGTGGAATCATCCAGCAACACTTCCACGTCACCAACCTGCAATAAAAGCGGGGGCATCCCGCTGTAATTACCAAACAGAGGTGATGCGTACGGATCGGTGGGGCTGGTGTTTTGGCCTAAGTAGACCGGAATGAGGGCGGGCAAGATCTGCGGATTGATGATCGGATCCACCGAGGCACGCGAGACCAACGACGGACTGCCACCCGTAAAGTCGGTTGCCGGAGAGATGGCAACCAGAGACGCAGGCAAAGGCAGCTTGGCGTCATTGATTTTCAAAAGGGTGGCCAGTGCCAGGTTACCCCCGGCGGAGTCGCCCATCAGGTATGTGGACAAAGCAGGTCCTCTGCCATCCGGGCTGTTTTGCCGCATCCATTGATAGGCCTGCGTGCAATCATTCAGGCCGGCTGGAAATTTATGTTCGGGTGCCAGCCGATAATCCACGGCAAGCACCACGGCCCCCGCAGCTTGGGAGACACGTGATAAAAAGGCACGATAACCGGCCGGAGAACCTGAAATCCAGGAACCGCCATGTATATAGAGGATTCGACGGTCGGTATCAGCACCATCGGCGACTACCCACTCCATAGGAATGGTATTCGTTTTCACCGGATACCACTGCCCGTGTATTTCAGAGGTAGACGGGTGGACACAAAAATACTGCTCGATCAGTTTGCGTCGTGCATCGATATCATCGATCAGTTCAAAAGCGCGGTCTGCAATTGCTCTCAGATGATCTAAAACCTTATCTATCGGATTATCCATTCATCCCATCCCGATGTGAGGTGACTAAATGCCCAAGGGGCAGGTTTTTTATTGTGCCATTTCAGATTGGCTCGAGCAACAACTCAATCTTTATTTTTTGTTTGCGAATTTCAATGATGTTTACTTGACATTTGAAATTACCAGTGGTAATTACCGTTGGCATCTTACATTGATGCTGGAGGAAACATGGTGAAGAAAAATAGAACGGGCCCAACAGCCGAACGTTACATCGAGGCGACTCTTGAGTTGGTCGCGGAACGAGGGGGCTCTACACAGGTCAACTTGAGGGAGATTTCGCGGCGCATCGGCTGTGCTCACACCAATGCCTATAACTATTTCGAGAGCAGAGAGGATTTACTATGGCATGCATTACGCAGGGTTTTACACCAATATGGGGATGCGATGACCAATGGGATAGATGAATTTAAGCCCCCTTTATCCAATTTCCGGCGGCTCATGCGCAACATGGTTGAATGGCCTATCAAAAATCCTGGCCTGCACCGTTTCATCAGTTCTGATCCTATTAAACCCGATCAAATACCCCAGGACATAATTGATACCGTCACGATGATGAAAGAATGGATCGCCCAGATGTTGAAGGTTTTCGCAAACGATCAAATCAATGGGAAGGATCTCATAGACCTGGTTGATATCATGCTGGGTTATCTTGACGGAGAGGTATTCAATCTCATTAACGGCCGGGTATTACCAGGTGAGGATGTGGCTGCTCGTGTAATCAACAATCTCGATCGCCTTTTTACCTTACTTACATCCAAACGGCATGATGGAATAGTTCTATCTGAGCAATTGTCGAAAACAAAAATTGGAAACTTTCCAAAGCTTGAAGTCAATTATTATTAAACACTCATCAAAGGAGATACATAAATGGCTGATAAACACGATTGTGAGAGCTGCAATTTTCGAGCTATTTACGATAAAAATCCTAAAAGTTTATTGGGACGTCTCTGGCGTTGGCATGCGGGATGGTGTCCAGGCTTCAAGAAATATATCACCTCGCTGCCTGATGATCTGCGGATTGAACTCGCAGAGCGGTACCGCATAAAAAAGTATACGACATAGCCCATGGCTGTCGATCATGTTTGGATAGAGAACCCCTTAATAATTAAAAGTCTGACAACGTTCGTGAGGTTAATATGAAAGTATTGGCTTTAAACGCGACCTATCGTACAAACGGCACAACTACTTCTCTGGTGAACAAGGCCCTTGAGGGGGCTGAAACGGCTGGCGCGCAAACGGAACACTTGCTATTGAAGGATTACGATATCCGCTATTGCACCAATTGTTTGAAGTGTTACGGTGATCTGGAATCGGACATCGCGCCTTGCACCCACGACGACGACGTGACCTTCATACTGGAAAAGATAAAAGACGCCGACGGTGTGCTGCTGGGATCCCCGGTGCATATGGGTTTCGTCACCGGGCTGATGTACGTGTTTATGGAGCGGGTCTGTTTCCGCTTGGCGCGTCCGACCGGTGAAATTTTTGGACTAAAGGGCTGTCCGGAACCCCGCTTGACCGATAAGGCCAGGGCATGCGCCAGCATCGTCACGGCCGGCTGGGTGCCCGAAGAAATGAGGCAGTATTGCGATCAAGGCACGGAATGGCTCAAAGAAAACGTGCCCATGTTGTTCAACGGTGAATTTGTTGTCGACCAATACGCTGCAGCCTATTTCCCCCATGAATTAACGGATGATGAATGGAAGAGGGCTTTTTTTCTGCGGAAGCTGACCGAAAGCCAGCACCAGGAGGCCTTTGAGCTTGGCAAAACACTTGCCGCCCGCATTGCCCAGGGCAGTGTGCGCCCATTCGATGCGGCTGCGGCAATGGAAGCATGCGAGCAATCTGCAAACAAAGCTTAAAGCATCACTCAAGTCGCCAAAACGCATTGGATTTCGAGCGCTATTTGAAGACACCTTCGGGGCGCGCCTTTGCTAAAAAAATATTGTAAAACCGATGCCCCTCCTTAAGCACCACTCGGGCAAAGTCTTCGCCAACAAATGCCTCTGGTGAGCTGCTGCCCACCCTGCCCCATGCCCTCACCTTCTCATCACGCGATTTGCTTTGAAATGAGACTATAAACCTGTAAGCCATTAGAATGTCCCCTCGTCTCCTACCGAAGGATATCTCGGGTGCGGCCCAAAACGGTTCAAATAGGAATAGCGTTGTTGCTGCCGGCAACCAAAGTGTGTAAAGAAAAAAGAGGTTACTTTCCGAACGGTAAGGTGTTTTCTCTGTTGACACGCACATGAATAGGCGACCCTCAGAGATCCGAGGGGATTCATTTGAAAATTTAAATCACCGTGCTACATACGGATAGGGCAACATTTCATTGAGAACAATCCCGACTCACATCAAACAGAACCGAGGATCATGTCAAAAACAAGAATCGGGGACGAACAGGCCATTCATGCAAGGACTTCAGAGCAGGCGGATTCCGGCCGCAACCGGACCGAGGATCACCTGAACCTGTTCAAACAAGCCATGGAAAGTGCAACGGACGCCATCGGCATCTCCACGCCGGAGGGGCGCCATTGGTACCAAAACGCCGCCTTTAATGCATTGTTCGGGGATATCGGCGGAGACCCACCGGCCACGCTATACTGCGACGAAACGGCAGGCCGTGAGGTGTTTGAAACGATCAAGGCCGGGGGCGAATGGAGCGGTGAGGTTCAGATGTACGCCGCCGACGGCAGGGTTCTGGACATCCTTCTGCGGGCCTACGCCTTCACCGACGCGTCCGGACGGGTTCTGGGACTGGTCGGGGTGCATACGGAGATTACCGCCGCCAAGCGTTCGCAGGAGTTGTTCAAACTGGTGGCCCAAGCTACCAACGATATGTTCTATGAGTGGGATGTTCAGACCGACTCTTTGCAGTGGTTCTCGGACGTCGCTGCGGCATTGGGCTACGCCTCCGGCGAGGTGCCCCCGACGATCGATGGCTGGATCGAACTCATCCACCCCGAGGACCGCCCGCAATTAGCCGACGCTGTAGAGAAACACCGCACGGTCACACAGGATATCTACTACCTTTATCGAGTAAAGCACAAAAACGGCTCCTGGCGCTATTGGCGCGACCACGCCGTCCCGGTTCTGGACCGCCGGAAACAACCCGTACGATGGGTAGGCGGCATTTCCGATATGACGGAACAGAAACAGGCCGAATCCCATTTGCTACACGAAAAGAATTTTTCGGAAGTACTGATCAGCCAGTTGCCGGGCTCTTTCTGCATGATCGCGGAAGACGGCCGCATTCTTAGATGGAATAATAATCTGGAAAAGGTAGCCGGATATTCCGGTGAAGAGATCCGGCAGATGAACGCACTCGATTTGTTGGATGAAGACGAAAAAGAAAAGGATGCAGGGCACAATCAAAAAGGTGTTTGTCGATGGGGCATCGCAGACGGAAGCTAATTTGCTCACCAGGGATGGCCGCAAAATTCCCCATGTTCTCAGGGGCGCGAGGGTCGAGCATGACGGAGTGGCCTATCTGATCGGCGTCGGCCTGGACGTTACCGAACGCAAGCAGGTGGAGGAGGCCCTGGCCGCCAAAGCGGCCATGGAACGCATCATTTCAAAAGCCTCCCGGCGATTTCTGTCGCTGACGGAACTGGACAGATCCATCCAGGAATGCCTGGCGGATATTGGCCGTTTTTCTTCGGCCGGCCGGGCTTACCTGTTCCAGTTTACACCCGACGGGACCACCATGAACAATACCCACGAATGGTGTGCTCCGGGAGTCAAGCCGGAAATCGACAACCTCCAGGGTCTGCCCCTGAGCATGTTCCCCTGGTGGATGAACATTCTGGAGACGGGGGAAAACATCCATGTAAATAACGTTGCCGAGCTGCCGCCGGAAGCCCGGGCGGAAAAGGAATTGTTGGAGGCTCAGAACATCAAGTCGGTCTTAGTGGTTCCGTTCCTGGTGGATAATCGGCTGGCGGGCTTCATGGGCTTCGACAATGTCGCCTCCGAGAGGGCCTGGGGTGAGAAAGAACTTCTTCCCCTGCGTACCCTGGCCGAGATTATCGGAACGGCAATTACACGCAAACATGCCGGGGAGGCGCTAAAGGAGAGTGAAGAACGGTTGCGCCTCCAGATCGAACGGATGCCTATTGGCCTCATCTTGTGGGATCGTAACTTCAAGGTTGTCAATTGGAACCCTACCGCGGAACGCATATTCGGCTATTCCTCGGAGGAAGCGATAGGACGGCATCCCTACGGTATGATCGTTCCCGGGGAGGTCCAGCCGGCGGTTGACGACGTGTGGGCACGCCTGCTGGAAGGGGACATCACGGCACACAGCGTAAATGAGAACACCACAAAAGACGGCCACTCCATCATCTGCAGTTGGACCAACACTCCTCTGAGGAGCCACGACGGCAGTATTATCGGCGCGCTGTCGATGGTGCAGGACATCACCGAGCGAAAGCAGGCTGAGGAGGAGCGGGAGAATCTTAAGGCAAAACTGATCCAGGCCCAGAAGATGGAATCCATCGGGACACTGGCCGGAGGCATTGCACACAATTTCAACAATATTCTGATGGGGGTTCAGGGTAGAACCTCCATGATGATGATGGACAAGGACCCTTCCCATCCCGACTACGAGCATCTGAAAGGCATTGAAGAGTACGTAAAGAATGCCGTGGAGCTGACCGGGGAACTGCTGGGGTTTGCGCGCGGCGGCAAGTACGAGGTCCGGCCCATTGACCTTAACACCCTCATCAAACACGAGAACCGAATGTTTGGCCGCACCAAGAGGGAGATTCGAATTCACGGAAAGTACCATGAAGACCTGTGGACCGTGGAAGGTGACCAGGGACAGATACGGCAGGCACTTCTCAATCTCTATGTGAACGCCTGGCAGGCCATGCCGGACGGTGGGGACCTCTACATCCAGACCGAGAACGTCACTCTCGACGCAAAATACTGTAGACCTTTCGCGGGTACACCGGGAAGATACGTAAAGGTTTCGGTGACCGATACCGGGGTGGGTATGGATGCCGCGACCCGTGAGAAGATCTTCGTCCCCTTTTTCACGACAAAGGACATGGCTAAAGGCTCGGGGCTGGGTCTTGCATCGGTCTACGGCATCATCAAAAACCACGGTGGCCTCATCGATGTCACCGCTGAAAAAGGAGAGGGCACCACCTTCAACATTTACCTGCCCGCATCGGAAAAGCCGGCCGTGAAAGAAAGTACGCGACCGAAACTGCACGAGATCCAGTACGGCAAAGGGACGGTCCTTCTGGTGGACGACGAGGACATGATTCTCGAGGTTGGGCAAGCGATGCTGGAAACACTGGGTTATCGTGTCCTGATCGCCGATAGCGGCCACGCGGCTCTCGATCTGTACGAGAACCAGAGAGAAGAGATCGACCTTGTCATACTGGACATGATCATGCCGGGCATGGGGGGCGGGGAAACTTTTAATCGGATGAAAACGCTGGGGGGAGATGCGCCGATCCTCCTATCCAGCGGGTACAGTATCACCGGGCAGGCGAAGGACATTCTGGATAGGGGGTGCAGCGGGTTTATTCAGAAACCGTTTTCCATAAAAGCGCTATCGCGGAAGCTGCGCGAGGTGCTGGATGACGGCAAAAGCGACGATCGACGGTAACGATCCATCGTACTAACAGCGCCGCTGACGTTTGGTGCCGAAAAACAGCGCTTTGTAGAACGATGAGCGCAGGAAGGGACACCCCAATGAAAAGGTGTTGTCGGGTAGGAAGTGCCACCAGCGGTACCCAAGCGTGTGAAAATAACCAATGGCGTCGCGGCCTCGTCCGAATTTACGGAGGGCGAAATAGGCCACTGTACGCTGGCACCAGGAGTGCCGGAACGGAGCTATCAGACGCCGATACCTCGCCCGGTCGAAGCGACGGAGGGCGCCGATGAGCCACAGATAGTCGGTCCAGCGTGCCCTCGCGTCCAGTAGCGCGAGGACGACCAAGGCCGCTAACGGCGCAAACAGCCACAACGGGGCTGTAAACGTCGCTGCAGTGCTGCCGGAGGCGACGAGTAAAGAGGGGTATACAACGAGAAGGCGGTTCATTGCGCGTTCCTATCGGCCATGCCGTTGTTGGTTGTGTTACCCTTTTCTACACAACCCGGATACAGTCAAGAACTTTCTCGTTGGTGCGCCCCCCTGGTGCCTCCCCGCCGCAAAACGCCTCTGGTAAATCAACCCAATTCTCGTATATAGAAGACGGCGAAAAATGGAGCCCTGAGTAAGTGAGCACCGGCGAACGCATCGAAGGGAACCCGCTTTCAACTACACTATAGGTGATGAACTGTCGGTAGAACCAACGTATAAAGATCTGGGACAAAGGATCGAGGAGCTCGAGAAAATGCAAGCCAAGGACGGACGAGACGCGAAGGCGTCTTCTGATCAGGAATCCCGTTACCGTACACTTTTTGAAGCCGCTAATGATTCCATATTCATACTGGAAAACTATAGGTTCAAAGAATGCAACCAGATGACACTGAAAATGTTCGGGTGTGAAAGCAAAAGTGAGATTTTAGGCTTTTACCCATGGGATTTTTCACCTCCGATACAGCCTAAAGGATATCCATCACACAGAGAGGCAAGGGAGATGATGGATGCCGCCTTAAGGGGCAAACCGCAACGGTTTTATTGGAAACACATCCAAAAAAATGGCAGAGAATTCGATGCCGAGGTTTCTTTGAACCGTTTGGCAACAGAGAAAACACAGGTGCTGCAAGCGATTGTGAGAGACATCACCGAGCTTAAGCAGGCGGAGGCGGCACTGCGAGAAAACGAGGAAAAGTATCGAACATTATTTGAAATGGAATCGGATGCCCTTGCATTGATTGACATAGAAACGGGCAATATGCTCGAGGTCAATAACGCATTTGTTGATTTGTATGGATACAGCAGGGACGAAATACTGAGGATGAAAAACACAGATTTTTCAGCAGAGCCTGAAAAGACCCAAAAAGTTACCCGCACTAAAGGATCATACGTACCTGTTAGATATCACCAAAAAAAAGATGGGACGGTCTTTCAAACGGAAATTACGGCAAGCAATTTTAATTACCAAGGACGTGACGTTCACATTGCGGCAATAAGGGATATAACCGAGCGCAGGCGCCTTGAAGCCCAAGTCATACGGTCTCAGAAAATGGAATCACTGGGTCTTTTAGCGGGAGGCGTTGCCCATGACTTGAATAACATTCTATCGGGTATTGTGAGCTACCCGGAATTGATATTGTTGGACTTGCCCGAAGACAGCAAGCTGAGAAGACCCATCGAGACGATGCAAGAATCCGGTCAAAGAGCCGCTGCGATTGTCGAGGACCTAATCACCATTGCACGGGGAGTGGCCACCCCCGTGGAAATCCTCAATTTAAATGCGCTGGTGAATACATTTTTAAAGTCACCGGAGATGAATGGGCTCCGACAGCTTCACCCCACAGTGTCGATCAATGCCAACCTTGATGACAGCTTGTTCAACATTTCCGGATCGAGCGTGCACATTAGCAAGGTTTTGATGAATCTTGTATCGAACGCCTCCGAAGCCATCGAGGGTAGCGGCAACGTTATGATAGCGACTGAGAACCGTTATGTGGACAAGCCTTTAAAAGGTTATGATGATATACACATTGATGAATATGTGGTTTTGACGGTATCGGACCATGGGCTGGGAATCCCATCCAGTGAGATCGAAAGGATATTCGAGCCATTTTACACGAAGAAAGCCATGGGTCGTAGTGGAACCGGCTTAGGCTTGGCAGTTGTATGGAATGTGGTGCAAGATCATGAAGGCTATGTCAATGTAAACAGCGATGAGAATGGCACCGCTTTTGAGCTGTACTTTCCCATAACAAGAGATGAGATACCAGGCAAAGCGTTGCCAATACCTATCCCGGATTACAAAGGAAATGGAGAAACGATTCTGGTGGTTGACGATGTGGCCAGCCAAAGGGAAATTGCATGCGATGTTTTGGAGAAATTAGGCTATACACCTAAAGAGGTTTCCTGTGGTGAAGAGGCTGTGCGATATTTAAAGGATCATACCGTTGATTTAATATTGCTTGATATGATCATGGCCCCCGGCATCAATGGTCGTGAAACTTACGAGAGGATCATCGAAATTCACCCCAAACAGAAGGCTGTTATCGTCAGTGGGTTTTCTGAAACAGATGAGGTTAAAGAGACCCAAAAAATGGGCGCCGGCCGATACATAAAAAAGCCTTATACTTTAGAAAAAATCGGATTGGCCATCAGGGATGAATTAAAAAAATAGCGATCAGGTATCGTATTCAAGGAAGGCAGACCCCGGGCCTTGCGGGTGGTTTCGGAACGGAATTCTGACAATCGCTATAGTATCGTGTTAATAAGCGGTCAATCGCGTTTTTTGTGACAAGGTGATTGGCAAAGCCGCCTGAGCTTTAAAAATGATTTTCGTCCGATTGCGCGATATCAGCCATGACCGCCTCAATAACGCGCACAATCGCTTCGGATTTTTGTGGATTTCGTGCATCGGGATGGGGCGAGGCAAACCGACCTGAATCGTTGTCGAAATACCGGCCGGAAGCAGCCACGAATTCATCTGCCAGAGCCGCGCGGCAGAGGATTTCCGCGCCGATGCGGAGATCACCGCCGGCCACACCAAAGGCCTGTTTCACCATCTTGCTGCCGAGCATCGACCCGGGATTCACCGCGATGACGGCAGGTCCGTCTTCTCCCAGCGAACGCGCCATCGTGCGAGACCACATGGTAAGTGCCAGTTTACTTTGCGAATAGGCTGCCATGTCGGACAGCGGCACCCGTCCGGCCAGCGCTTCCGGATCGACGGTCGACTGGGCCGCAGAGGACAGATTGATCACCCGTCCGGACGCGCCGATCAGCGGCAATAGACGCCTCGTCAAAAGGTATGGGGCAATCGTATTGACAGCAAACCGAACATCAAGGCCGTCCGGTGTCATGGGGTTGGGGACCTTGAATATTCCGGCATTGTTGATTAGCACATCGAGTCGGGTGTGCTGTCCTGCCACTGCCTTTGCGAGTGCATCGACATCGGCCATGCGCGACAGGTCTGACACGTAGCTTTCAACTCGTCCACCATCCGGTAGATCTGAGAGCTCTTTTTCAACTTTTTTAAGCTTTGCCGGGTTGCGGCCATGCAACAAGACGGTGTGACCCAGCGAGACCAACATCCCGGCTGTTTGTAACCCGATGCCGTCGGTCGACCCTGTTACAAGAATGGTTTTTTGCATAGTTTTGTCTCTTTCACTCCCGGAATTCTGGCAGCTTTCTCTGCATTTTGTCCCGATAGATGCCGCTCCTAACGACGGGCTAAGGACTTCTAAAGAATAAGAACCTGTTTACCCATCATTGTTCCACTCTCTTGTTTAACGTGCATGGCCTGAATGTTCTCGGGTGTCAGACCGGTCAAGGTCTTCTGTCGTGTTGTCACAAGGGTGCCTTCATCCAACAGTCCCGCCACCGTCGCAAGCAATTTCCCCTGCTCGGCCATATCATCCGTCTCAAACATGGACCGGGTGTACATGAATTCCCAGGAAATGGTGACGCTTTTAAATTTGAACACGGTGATGTCCAATGGATTTACCGGGTCATCGATAAGCACGATGCGACCTTGAGGACGGATGCATTCCGCCATAGCCGTCCAATGCCTTTCCATTTGAGTCGTACAAAATATGGCGTCCACCGAATCGTTTCCGGTTGCCCTTAGCTCTTCATAGAGATTGTTTCTGTGGTTCAGGATCGTGTCAGCACCTAAATTCCTGCACCATTCAACGGTTTCCGTTCTCGATGCGGTCGCAAACACGTTCAAGCCTGCCCAACGGGCTAACTGTATGGCGATGGATCCAACGCCTCCCGCACCACCGATTATCAGAATGCGCTTACCAGCGTTGGCACCTGCTTCCGGGACAACACCCAATCTCTCAAACAACGCTTCCCACGCCGTTATTGACGTCAACGGCATGGCCGCGGCATCTTCAGGGGAGAGTTTTTTCGGAGCTAAGGCAGCAATCCGCTGATCCACCAATTGATATTCGCTATTGCACCCCGGTCGGGTGATATCACCCGCATAAAACACCTTATCCCCGGCTTTAAATCCGGTCACGCCTTCGCCCGTTTTTTCAACCATCCCATAGGCATCCCAGCCAAGCACGCTATCTTTCTGTGACCTTTGGCGGACCTTTGTATCCACAG
The DNA here is from genome assembly GCA_903231505.1 of Olavius algarvensis associated proteobacterium Delta 3. GTDB lineage: Bacteria > Desulfobacterota > Desulfobacteria > Desulfobacterales > CAFBRK01 > CAFBRK01. The sequence continues at coordinate 42,183 of CAFBRK010000291.1, forward strand.
GATTCATCCCGATGGTTATGACGCGAACCAGGAGATCCTGCACTCCCGGCTCAGGTATTGGCTGCTCTTCCAAAATAAAGGCTCCGGCGTCTTGCGCGTCGCTACCACTTTTTGTAACTATCGCTTTCATGTGTTCCTCCATTGTGATTACAGTTAGTTAAAAAACTGGATGCCGGATCGGGGTCCGGCATGACACGCGTGATAATCATCTATCGCAATTGCGACACAGCCTACTTCGCCGGCATGACGGGAGATAAACCCCGATCCCTGATTTAAATACATCATGATTCGTCAGATGGATTTCCCGCTTGCCCTTACGATATGACGGATTAAAAATTATGCAAAACTGAAAGTCTTGAAAAAGCGAATCGAAAATTAAACCAATAGATGCCCTCTAAACATGCCCCGGGGGTTCCAACAGGCGGATATTTTCAAAACAGCCTTAGGGTTGTATAAATGAGATCTGAAAAAGCAATCATCCCGTTGAGCCGGATTCAATAAATTTTAGCCGAGGAAACGATCAATGAAATTTGTACCGGAATTCAAGGCGCCACCCGGCCGCGATATGTCCGATCTGTGGTTTGTATTTAATAAGGCAAAATTATTGACCCGCATCGAGAATGATCGCCACCGCATTCCCGATGGCGCCGATTTAGTGGCCCCCCGCCTGGAGCCTGTAAACGAGCAGTATCTCGGGAAATTGAACGGCCGCTGTTGCTACGGGGCGACCCTTCGTGGAGAAAACGGGTGCCCCGACCGTTTTCGGTTTACGGACTTGCGAGCCCTCATCGGTCTGCTGACAGAAGACCTGATTTGGATCGCCGGAAGGGCGAACCATCTTTTATTCTGGCATCGCATCCATCGTTACTGCGGACGCTGCGGTCACCGCACCAAGGACAAAGCAGAAGAGAGAGCGCTGGTCTGTGCGAAGTGCGGCCTAGTCAACTATCCCCGGCTTTCTCCTGCCGTCATTGTCGCCGTCACTCGGGGCGATCGCATTCTGCTGGCCCGCAACAAGCGGTTCCGACGGCCCTTCTACAGTGTGTTGGCTGGATTCGTTGAGCCTGGCGAGGACCTCGAAGCCTGCGTGAAACGGGAGATCAGGGAGGAAGCGGGCATCGCCGTGAGAAATGTCCGCTACTTCGGCAGCCAGCCATGGCCGTTTCCGGATTCCCTGATGATCGGTTTCACAGCGGAGTACGCAGGTGGCGAGATCACCGTAGACGACGTGGAGCTGACCCACGCCGACTGGTTTACCCGGGACAACCTGCCTAAAATTCCTCCCTCCCTCAGCATTGCCCGGCAACTGATTGACGCCTTTGCCAATAATCAACTGAATGGGGCAGCCCTATAGACAAAATTAGGAAGGGCAGCCCAGCCCTGAGGAACTACCGCTTCCGGTTGGCGTTTTATCAGAGAGATGCGCTCACCTCCTGACTATTATAGCAGTTGTCAAAAATATGTTCCATTCGTGGACCGCAGACGGCCGGTACGGTGACCGGCCCTACATTCCGGAATTCGTAAAGCCGTCGTAGGGGCGGGGCACCGTACCCGCCCGTAACGGCGGATCCAATCGGAACGGAATTATGGCATTCGCTATAACCCGAACATTGCTGAAAAGATTTCATGCAATATCTGGGTTATAGGGCGTCTTTTTGTGCACGTCGACTCTTGACCTCCGGGTATCCCAGCCCAATGTTTTTTAGTCAAACACATCATTCGGAAGGCAGGAGAATATTATGACGTCCAGTAGCAGCGGACAGAACCGCCCGGATGCCGGGTGGAAATTCGATAACAGCTACGCACGGTTGCCGGAGGATTTTTACGTCCGGCTGAATCCAGTACCGGTGCCCACGCCGAAACTCGTGGTTTTCAATGTAGCACTGGCGCAGTATTTGGGGCTGAACCCAGAAGCCCTGAAGGGTGACGAGGGCGCCGCCGTTTTCTCGGGCAACAGGGTCCCCGAGGGGGCCCAGCCTCTCGCCCAGGCCTATGCGGGGCATCAATTCGGTTCTTTCACCATGCTGGGCGATGGGCGGGCCATATTGCTGGGCGAGCAGGTGACACCAAACGGTGAGCGATTCGACATCCAGTTCAAAGGGTCCGGTAAAACCCCGTATTCGCGGCAGGGGGATGGGCGGGCGGCCCTGGGGCCGATGCTTCGGGAGTATATCATCAGCGAGGCACTGCACTTCCTGGATATACCGACGACCCGCAGCCTTGCGGTGGTGACCACCGGTGAACAGGTGTTCCGTGAAACCGCCCTGGAGGGGGCGATTCTTACCCGCACGGCCGCCAGCCACATCCGCGTGGGCACTTTCGAGTATGCGAGGGCGAGGGGCAAACCCAACGAGATTCGGACGCTGGCCGATTATACCATCCGTCGCCACTTTCCTGATCTGGCCGCGAACGGGAATCCGTATCTTGCCCTGCTTGGAGCCGTCATGGAGCGGCAGGCGTCCCTGGTGGCCCGCTGGTTGATGGTCGGCTTCATCCACGGCGTCATGAACACGGACAACATGGCTCTTTGCGGTGAAACCATCGACTACGGCCCCTGCGCATTTATGGACGCCTACGATCCGAATACCGTCTTCAGCTCCATCGATCACAACGGCCGATACGCCTACGGCCGGCAGCCGCAGATCGCCCAGTGGAATCTTGCCCGGTTTGCCGAGACGCTGTTGCCGCTCATTCACGAGGATCCGCAAGAAGCGGTATCGATGGCAACAGAGGCCATCTCCGGTTTTTCAGACACCTTCCGTCATTACTGGCTTGCCGGCATGCGTGCCAAACTGGGACTGTTGAACCAGGAAGCGGATGACCTCGCCCTGGTGAAGGACCTGCTCGATTGCATGCATCGACACGGGGCGGATTTTACCAACACCTTCCGCGACCTGACATCCGGTTCGCTGCCGGAAGCCTCCGTGTTCCGGGCTCTGGATTTTAAGCAGTGGTTCGAGCGCTGGCAGTCCCGGCTTGAACGGCAACCCGATTCCCGGGAGGCATCCCGCCGGCTCATGAACACCCACAACCCGGCGGTCATCCCCCGCAACCACCGGGTGGAAGAGGCCTTGGCGGCGGCCGTGGATCGGTCCGATTTTACGGTCATGGAAAGATTGCTGGGTTTTCTGTCCCAACCCTACCAGGATCCGCCGGAACAGTCCGGATATCACCTGCCACCGCCCCCTTCGGCCCAGCCCTACCGGACTTTTTGCGGGACGTGAGCCCATCGACGGTTGCCACTCTCTGCTGAGACCTGTGTAGAGACCCGGACCAGAGGCCACAGCAGAATATGCCGAGTCATCGGTATCGGAATCGGGATCGGAATCGGTATCGACTTTGGAGTTGGCCATTCTGTCTCGATTCCGATACCCATAGCGATCCCGATACCGAAAATGTCCCAATTCGGAATCCCCCAATAAGATACGATCCCTTTGTCTTCACTGATCATTGACTCCGGCGTCCGTTTGCCAAAGGGGTTTGGATGCCGGCGATCGGCCCCTTGCACGTGACGTCCATCCGGTTTGCAACGGATGGTTATCCGCTCGTTGTCGATGTTGGCATCTGCGATGCGCGGGGAAACCACTTTCGGCGAGCAGCTGCTCCGTGTCATGGGGCATGACGTGCGGTGGGTGCCGGAGCATCTAAGCAGATAGGGTATTGGTGTGTGATCTGCAGTGTCCCGGCAGTTTGAGAGTGGCGGGCCGAATGCCCTTCCAGGGTAGCGGGTTACGCCAACCCCGTTTTCGTCTCAGCCACCAGGTGGTCCACCACGGCCTTGAGGTCCCCGCCGGTCTCTTCATATACGCGGAGCTGTCGGTCGGCGCTGGTGCCGTGGGTCAGGATGGATTCGATGGGCCGGACGTAGTCGGCCGTGCCCAGTTCGTCGATCTCTTCGGCCAGCATGCCCAGCAACTCGCGGATGAGGTCCCGGACGGGCACTTCCGCGGATTTGCCGAAATCGATCAGTTTGCCGTCCAGGCCATAGCGCGCCGCGCGCCAGCGGTTTTCCTCGATGAGTTCGCGCCGGTAGACCCGAAAGGTGATGTTGCGGCGGCGCAGCTTCCACAGCCACAGCACGATGGCCTGGAACAGCGCGGCGATGGCGATGGCGTCGTCGATGCGGGTGGGAATGTCGCAGATGCGAAATTCCAGTGTGGGGTATTGGTGATGGGGCCGCACGTCCCACCAGATCTTGCTGGCGTCGGGAATGCAGCGGGAGTTGACCAGTGTGTTGATCAGGGCGTCGTAGTCGGCCGGGCTGCGGTAAACATCCGAGGTGCCCGAGCGGGGGAAGTCTTCGAAAATGTTGGCCCGGTAGCTCTTGAGCCCGGTGCGGCGCCCCATCCAGAAGGGGCTGCTGGTGCTCAGCGCAAGGATGTGGGGCAGCATGTAGCGGGCCACGTTCATGGCGTCGATGGCAAAGGTGCGGTCTTCGACCCCCACGTGCACGTGCATGCCGAAAATCAGCAGGCGCTGGGCCAGCAGTTGCATTTCTTCCAGCACGCCCTGGTAGCGTTCGAAGGGCGTCACCGGCTGGTCCATCCACTTGCTGAACGGATGGGTGGATGCCGCGGCGATCTCGACCCCCTTGCTTTGGGCCAGGTGGCAGATGAAGCGGCGCTGCTTGGCGAGCGCCTCCTTGACCTGGGCCACGTCGCTGCAGACCGGGGTGCCCAACTCCACCATGGACTGGTGCAGTTCGGGCTTTAGTTCGCACTCCATGAGCACCAGTTTCCCGTTGGCGATGAACTCGGTGATGTAGGAGCGCAGCTCGCGCGTTTCCGGGTCGACGATCTGGTATTCCTCTTCGATGCCGATGGACAGAGAGGGGCGCGGTGTCATGGGATGTTCTCCGTTTGCTGGACCAGGAATCGAACCACCGCGATGAAGTCACGGTCGGCGTCGCGCCAGGTCTGCAGCTGCTGGTCGGCGCTCGATCCGCGCTCCAGGATGGTGTGAATGTGTGCCAGTTCATCTTCGACGTTGAGTTTGTCCGCCTGGGGCGCTACCAGATCCAGCAGCTCCCGGATGAGGTCGCGGGTGGGCACCTCCTTCTCGATGCCGAAATCGATGAGGTTGCCGTCCAGCCCGTAGCGGACCGCCCGCCACTTGTTTTCCTCGACCAGCAACCGCTCATAGATGCGAAATGACAGATTGTTGCGGCGCAGGTGAACCATCCAGGCCACCACAGCCTGGAGCAGCGCGGTGACGGCCAGCGCGTCCCGGTAGTCGGGCACCATGTCGCAGATGCGCACGTAAAGGGTCGGGTATCGGTGGTGGGGCAAAACGTCGTACCAGATGCGGCTGACGTCGGAGATGCTGTTGGTGCGCACCAGGGTGTCCACATAGCTGTGAAATTCCTGGTAACTCTGGAACCGGCCCGGGATGCCGGTGCGGGGCAGGGCGTCCAGCAGCACGTTGCGGTAGCTCTTCAGACCCGTGTTGCGCCCGGCCCAGAACGGCGAGCTGGTGGTCAGCGTCAGGATGTGGGGCAGCACGTAACGCATGGTGTTCATCACGTCCACGGCCAGCTCCCGGTCTTCCACACCGATGTGCACGTGCATGCCAAACGCCAGCATGCGCCGGGCGATCATTTCGGCGTCGCTGGCCAGAACGCGGTAGTGCGCCGTCGGCAGCGACGCTTTTTCCCAGTTGCTGAAGGGGTGCGTGCCGGCGGCGGCGACTTTGAAGTGATGGGTGGCGGCCAATTCGAGCATCGTGCCGCGCATGCGCACCAGGTGGTCGCGGGCGGCCTTGATGTCGGCACAGGCCGGCGCCCCCACGGCCAAAACGGCGTTTTGCAGGTGTCCGGCAAACTCCGGTCCCGGCTGTCGTTCCTGGGCGATGACCTGGGCGCCGCCCATACTCTGGGTCACGTAACCGATGAGTTCCCAGGTGTCGGGATCGATGAGTTGATACTCTTCTTCGATGCCGATGTTGAAGCTCGGGTGGTACATGAACGCTCCTATATAGGCCGTACCTTGGAAATTTATTAGAACCTATCTCAAAAACGCGCCTAAGGGCCCATGGTGGTGTTGCGAGCCGACAAAAAATGCTCACATACTACCGTGTATGCTCCGCTTTTTTGCCGCCTCGCGCCTTGCCCTGAACCCCGATCCACATTTTTGAGATATGTTCTATATGTTTTTTTGGCAGCGGTCGAAAATGCGGGCAAGCCGATGCCCCAGCAAAAGGCAGGTTCAGACTCAGCTCGTAAATAAGATGCGGTGTCGGAAATCGCAACCGCCCTGCCCCTTTGCCGGCAGCGGCGGTACAACCTGGCGATCAATATGAGCCATTGCCTTGGGCGTGTCAAGTCCGCAGCGCGCCGGCCGGGCGCATTTTCGGACGCAGAAACCGGCGGTTCACGGTGTCCAGCAGACCGGGCTCATACCGAGGCCGGCCGCGCGCTTGTCCATGATGCCCAGCTCGCCCTTTACGGCCAGGATGGCGCCGATGTTGGAAAACCATCCCCGGCCGGCGGGATCGCCCTTGATTTTGCGGCCCGGATCGGCGCTGGCGTAATGGCTGCGGCTCAGGGCCAGGATACAGCGTGCTCGATGGGGCGCATCGGCCACCGTCGCCGATCCGGCGTGCATCAGCAGGCGGGTTTCGGAGCAGATGCCGGCGGCGGCATCCGGATCGCTCAGCTCGGGGTTGATATTGGGCATCACCGGGGTGGATCGCAGCAGCTCCTGGGCCAGCACGCGCTCTCGGGCATAGAGCGCTTCCACCGTGGCCAGATCGGGAGCCACCGTCACGCCTTTGGAACTCATGCCGTGCAGGGGCTTGACGGCCAGCTGTTTCAGTAATGTCGGATCGGCCCGGTACGCAGCCATGTGCGCATCGGTGACGATCCAGGTTTTGGGCGCCATGGCTGCCGATGTATTCCGTGACAGCTCGGTGATGGAGCTCTTGTCGACGAGGTAATAGCCGGCCAGATGTTTGGACGGGTCGGGCCACAGATCCGGACGGGTAAACACGCGGCGGAGCCGCCGGAGGACGTCGCCCTTGCCCTCACCGGTCATGCGGCGAACGTAGCTTTGGAGGTCCGGGTCTACGATCCGGGAAATAACCTTGCCGATGGATCCCGTGCCTTCTGGCCGGCGGTAGTGCAGGCGCCCGCCGTCAAAATAGAGATCCTGGGGGTCGAGCACCAGGGCTTCGACCCCGGAACGCCCCTGGCCAACGAATTTCGACAGCAGCATCAGGTTGTGGACACTGGGCTGGTTTTCGGGGTCGATCTCCAGAAACAGGAGCCGGTCCTCCGAACGCACCAGGCCCTCCCGGTAGGTGGCCCTCACCTGATCGTCCAGTTCGCCGTCGGTCAGCGGCCGCCCCTCCGGTGTGGTCTGCGGGGTGAAGACCGCCGTTTCGAAGGCGCCGGTGCGGCGCGCCGCTTGAATGCACTCCCGCAGCCACCCGTAATAGGTGTCCACGCTCTGAGCCTCCAGGATCTTGGCGTAGAGGTGGTCTCCGGATGTGCGCACGGTACCGAAGGTCGTCCCCCGGGGTGAGTTGACACCGTAGACCAGGACATCAAACGCCAGGTCCGGTTCCCAGGCTAGGTAATAGCGGTGCAGGGCCTCGGCCATCTCGTCGTCGAGCCAGGCCTCGGGTATTTGGCGCTTCAGGTAACCGGGGCCGTCGGATTCTAGCCGCCGGCGTACCAGGGCCAGAAGCACCCGTGCGTTGGCCTGCAGCAGGTCGATCAGGTAGGGAGGCAGGTGCAGCGGCAGGGCCCACGGGATTTCCCCGACACCGTAAATGGTGACGAACAGGCCGCGGTCGCCCAGCTCCCGGTAATAACGCCGGATCGCCTCTGCGTCGGCGGCGATCCGGGCATTGTTATCCAGGGCGCGCCGGGTCTGGGCAATCCGGGAGCCTTCGTCGTAGCGCTTTTCGAGGGCATCCAATTCGTCGAGGGTCTGCTCCAGGCTGGGCAAAGCGGCGGCGGTGTTCATGTTGCACCCACTGCGGTCGTTAGCCCGGATATTTCATGTCATATCCGGGCTCGGATTGACTGACGATAACGCGGCGCCGAAAACCATGCATTCCAGGCCGCCTTTCCCCGCATGGCCGGGACGGGTGCCGGCCGCATCCGGTCGGGTTTGATGCCGAGCCCGTTTCAGTGGTGGCCGTTTAACTGGAAGCGACCCTCTTTCATCACCTGCTCGTCGTCGAGCCAGATGTTGACGGGCTGTTGCCCGAACCGGTTTTATCGAGCCGTCTTTAGCTCCATGACGCATGCTCTTTCAACCAACATGGGAGCATGATTCAATTGCGATCTG
>CAFBRK010000292.1 GCA_903231505.1 Olavius algarvensis associated proteobacterium Delta 3
ATGGCCGGCGTTATTCGAGGTTCGCGGTAGATTTACTACAGCTTCACCTCGAAGTGCCTCCCGCTGAGCGGGATCACACATCTGTTTGAATAAATTAAGGTGTGCGCTTGGCCATAAAAGCCTCCATTTGGTGCAATGTCCGGGTTA
>CAFBRK010000293.1 GCA_903231505.1 Olavius algarvensis associated proteobacterium Delta 3
ATCGGTTACCTCAGTGCTCGAGTGGTTTATGAACACCTAGCAACTAAAACCATGCGATTCAATGGCTATTTGGGCAACAGCCCGTTGCATTATCACATTACTGTGAATCCGGGCATTCATTTCGAGATATCAATGGTCATTATTGATACTGTTCCGCGATGGTCTGGATCGTTAAGATAAAATGTTATAATGCAAGACCTGCCCCCATTATTGGAAGGGAACAAGAAGCGGTAGGGTCAATGGCACAGCAGTTGATATCCGGTACCCGGTTTGCTATGGCACTGAAACGCCTATTCCCTGCTTTACTCCGGTTGAGTCTGGCGGTGAGTCCGCCGGCGGAGATGGCGCCGCGATCGACCGTTCATGGATAACGAAAAGGAGAGAGCGTATGCAGCCGTTTCCCGGAAGCAGAATCGTTTTGAGCCTTGTTGTTGGGCTTGCCTTTAGTGTATTTCTCCCCCTCGTTACCACCGCCCAGAATTCGTCTCCATCCACCGGCACCCAATCGTCATCCGAACAAACGGCTGTCCTGGAGGATTTCAACGTCGCGCTGCAACCCTGGAAGGGCGATTACGATGGAATGGTCCAGCGGCGAATGGTCCGGATCGTCGTCCCCTACTCGATGACCCACTTTTTCCTGGACGGTGCTACGGAACGTGGGATTTATGCCGCCATGGGACGTCGGCTTGAGCGGGAGATCAATCAGAGAGAAGGGCTTCGGAGCCGGCTGGTGCATGTCGTGTTTATTCCCGTACCACGAAATAAGTTGATTCCTTATCTGACGAGGGGTTTGGGAGACATTGCCATGGGGGGCATCACCATTACCGAAAACCGGAGACAGGTGGTCGATTTTTCCATACCGTTCATCCGAAATTCCAGGGAGCTTGTGGTGGCGGGCCCCGGCGCCCCGGACCTCGCATCTATCGAGGATCTGGCAGGAAAGGAGGTCGCGGTTCAAACGACAAGCAACTACCACAAGTCCCTGCAGGAACTCAACCAGTCCTTTCGGAGGAAAGGACTTCCCTCGATAATGATCGATGCCGTCAATGAGCTGCTGGAGCCGGATGAGATCCTTGAAATGGTTCAGGCGGGACTTCTTCCGATGACCGTGATGGACGCGCATCTGGCTGAATTCTGGGGTCAGGTATTCCCGAACCTTACCGTCCATACGGATCTTGTCGTCGCCGCCAAGCGCGATATCGCCTGGGCCTTCCGGAAGGGCAGTCCGAAACTGAGAGACGTTCTGAACAAGTTCCTCAGAGCCCACCGCCCACGGACGGAATTCGGCAATATCATCCTGCGGCGTTACCTGCAAAATATCAGGTGGGTGCAAAACACCACCGCGTCTGCGGACCAGGAGCGGTTTGACAAGACCATCCCCCTGTTTCGAAAATTTGGCGGGGAGTACGACATCGATCCGCTGCTCCTTGCAGCGCTGGGCTACCAGGAATCCCGGCTCGACCAGAACGTGCGAAGCCCTGCCGGGGCCATCGGCGTGATGCAGCTTCTGCCCACTACCGGGGCTTCACTGGAGGTCGGCGACATCACGCTGCTGGAACCGAACATTCACGCGGGGACACGCTACCTCAGCTACCTCATCGATCGTGTCGAAAACCCGGAGGTGGATCGGCTAAACACGATATTCCTGGCACTGGCGTCCTACAATGCCGGCCAAACCCGCATTCGACGACTTCGGCGGGAAACAGCGCAAAAAGGCCTGGATCCGAACGTGTGGCTGCACAACGTGGAGCTTGCCGCCGCCCGCGAGATCGGACGTGAAACGGTCGTGTACGTGCGAAACATCTATCAGTATTACCTGACCTTCCGGCGCATCGAGGCGAAGCGCGCCCAGCGGGCGGAGCGGTCGGCCGATCGATAGCCCATCCGGCAGCTCGATACCGTGTTTGACTCCATTGACGATGACCGATACTCAAACGCCACGCTCCCGCGTGATAGGAGGGCAACACCATGAGCTTAGACGTAGGCTTTTACATGATAGACCACCGGCTGATTTCACTCGCAATGGTCTTGCTGCTCGCGGCATCCGGTGAAATCGGATATCGCTTGGGATGCCGCGGTCGGGATTCGGGGGATTCCTTTCGGTCGTTGATGACCGGTACCGGTGCCGCCATGCTGGGGCTGCTCGGATTGCTGCTCGGATTCTCCCTGTCCTTGGCGATTTCCCGGTGGGATGCGCGGCACGACGTGCTCGTTAACGAGGCGAATGCGATCGGAACAATTTGGTTGCGGGCCGGATTGCTCGAAGATCCACTGCAAAGTGACTTGCGGGATGCGTTACGCGAGTATTCGGACGCACGTATTGCGCTGGGCGAATCGCGGGGCGATCCCGCAGCCCTGCGTTCCGCCCGCAGCGATAGCGAATCTCTTCAGGCCTCTATCTGGTCGGTGGTCGAACGCGCCAACCAGCCTGGACGGAGCAATGCCGTCCTGAGTTCGATGGTCAACGCAGCAAACGAGCTGATCGACATCCACGAGGTGCGACTCGCGTCTATCGCAAACCATTTGCCGGCGCCCCTTTTCCTGGTGCTGCTGACGGTAGCGGCGATTGCCATGGGATTTCTCGCGTGGGCGTACGGTGCGGCCAATCAGGGCGGACGCACTGCCATACTGATGCTGGGGCTGCTCGTCGGTATTGTCCTGCTGCTGATCATGGATGTGAACCGCCCACAACGCGGCAGGATCCACGTCGGCGTCGAGAGCCTGGAAAGAGTCGTGGAAACCATGGAGGTGCCGAAGCCGCAGGCCCTTATAGAAAAGGGAATGACGAGAACTGAACGAACAGAAGCATGACTGGACAAGCACAACAACCCCGTGATCACGCAGGACCGGAAGCTCTAAAAGAACACGCTATGGGAAAACTCAAACCGATTCAAAAAGGGAGAGAAAATGATAAAATTATCTTCACGAATATGTATGCGGATTTTGTTGAGTATCCTGTTAGTGGGTGTTAGCGTGGCAGCTTCCGCACAAAACACACCCGGTTACAACAACAAAATACCGGAGTACATAATGACCCCGGACAAGGTGGAAACGAAGATCGGCACCCTGGAGTTCTTTGACGGGATCCCCACCAAGGAGACCGCCGCCCTGCTCTACGACAACCTCGACTTCCTGCGCGGCGTGGAGACATTCCTAAACGGGATCCCGGCAACCTCGTTGGAGGGGATCCGACTCGGGATGGAAAGGCTGGGCCTGAAAAACTCCAACCAGGCCCTGATATTCGATCAGCTTATGGACAGCAATCCGCTGTTCCTGACAGGCAATACGAGTACGGTCTACTTGAGCATTATTCTCGATCTCAAGAAGGACGGCCCGACGGTGGTTGAGATCCCACCGGAAGTCGGCCCGGGAACAGTGAACGATGCCTACTTTCGCTTTGTAGTCGACATGGGTGCGCCTGGCCCCGACAAAGGCAAGGGGGGCAAATATCTAATTCTTCCAACTGAGTACGAGGGTGACGTTCCCGAGGGTTACTTCATCGCGAAGTCCCCCAGTTATATCAACTGGCTTATCCTGCGTGGATTTCTTGTTGATCTCAAGCCGGACTTTTCGAGCGATCTTTTCAGGACAGGCGTGAAGGTCTATCCCCTTGCGAAGGCGGCCAATCCCCCGAAGATGGAATTTGTCAACGGATCGGGAGAAGCGTTCAACACGATTCACGCCAACAACTTCGAGTTCTTCGAAGAACTCCACGCTGTCATCGATCGTGAGCCGATCGACATGCTCGATCCCGAACTGCGCGGGCTCTTCGCATCCATCGGTATACAGAAAGGCAAACCCTTCGCCCCGGACGAGCGGATGAAAAAAATCCTGACCGATGCCGTTGCGGTAGCCAACGGTACCGCGAGGGCGCTCCTGTGGTACGAGCGAAACAAGTCGGAATTCTTGAACGAGAACACCTATTGGAAGAAGGGTTTCATCGGTGACTCCTGGGAGTATCTCAAGGATGAGGGCATGGGCGGTCGTCACCTCGATGCGCGGACCCATTTCTATTACTTTGCCACCGTCAACACACCCGCCATGGCCATGAAGTTGGTCGGTGCGGGTTCCCAATACGCCTGGGGCTATCTGGATTCGAAGGGCAACTACCTCGACGGCAGCAAGAACTACAAACTGAACATACCTAAAGACGCTCCAACAAAGGCATTCATTTCCATTGATCTCTATGATCCGCAGACCCGCTCACTACTCCAGACCGGACAACCTTTACCCAGCTACAGCAGCGAACGCGACAAGGGCAAAGTGAGCGTAAACAGCGATGGGTCAGTCGATCTTTACTTCGGCCCGAAGGCGCCGGCCGGCAAGGAGAACAACTGGTTGCAGACAGTTCCCGGTAAAGGCTGGTTCACTCTCCTGCGCCTCTACAGTCCGACGGAGGCGTGGTACGAAGGTAAGTGGCTACCCGGCGAATTTGAACTGGTTGATTGAGTACGACATATTTATATATTTCTATTACTCCGCCTGCCAGCCTATCGCTGACCAACGTCGAGAGGCCGATTTTCGTCACCGGCCAGGTGCAGTGTCTGCGTTGGGAAGGCAAAGTCGATGCCTTCGGCGTTAAAGCGCTCCTTAATTTGGAGATTGATCCAGGTCGCATGATCCAGATAGTCCCAATAATCCGGCGGGCGGTACCAATAGATGACCAGTATGTTCAGCGAGTCCGCGTTGAATTCGTCGAAGCCGATCCGCGGCGGAAAGTCCGGTTGATTGATCGCCTGGTTGGGATGGGTGTCGTGTTCGGTTTCGTTGGTAGCGGTGTCCGCCAAATTCTCGGCGCCGTCGGTAGTCTGCAGTGGCGGTACTTCGGGCACGGCCAGAATTTCCCGCAGGATTTCCAAAGCGCGATTGATTTTATCCGGCGGCGTGTCGTAGGTGATGGTGATACTGAACCGGCGCCGGATGTGGGGCCGGCGGCCGATATTTTCAACCTCCACGGCAGCCATCTTTTCATTGGGAATCGAGGTCAGATGGCCGGTTAGCAGCCTGACCTTTGTTGAGCGCAGGCCGATTGACTCCACAGTGCCATCCTGACCCAGGACATTGACACGCTGCCCCACCTGGTAGGGTTTATCCAGAAAGATCATGAAACTGCCGATGATATTTTCGATCGTCGGCCTGGCTGCCAGAGCGATGGCCAGGCCGCCGATACCGACACCGGTCAGAAGGGGTACCAATGACACCCCAAGTCGGGAGAGACCGTTGATGAAGATTGCCACTGCCGCGAAAAAGCCAAACAGACCAAATGAACCCCGGAACATCGACGCTTGAACCCCCTCCGGATCGATCTTGGGTGACGCCACAATCGTTTCGGCCAACGCGCCTGCTAAAAAAAGGACCATCGTTGCCAGAAACAGCCAAAACAGCATTTCAAGGCTGATGCGTGACACAAAGAGTGCGGTTCCGGTTATTGTGATGGTCTCGTTAACGAATTGATAAAGAAAAATGGCCGTACCTGCAGCAATCAGGTAGAATAAGACCCGTCTCCAATTTCGATTTGAAGAGGAAAGCTCGCCAGGCCGACGCAGAAGCCCTCCATGGAGCGCTATCAGAAACAACATGCCCAGGGATATTGTCACGCCCAGGAAAATCCACTGCCAGACTGTCTGGTCGCCGATCATTGTATCGAACCAGCCGGGCAGGCTGTCGACCAATCCACCCCAGATCGTTGCCTGCGGAATCAATATTCCCGGAGTTGAAATGTAGTACTCGTAGAGACCTCTGGATATGCCCGGTGAGACATACTCCCGCGCCAGCTCGGAATTGTCCCTGCGATAGGGGAGATGCCGGACTTTTCGATAAAGCTGGTCCAAACTTCTCACCGTATCCGCACTGAACAGAAATCGTCCTTTCTGTGGTCCCTCCAGTATCTCGACAATTTCAATAGTTGTATTCGGGTATCTCCAGCGAATTTGCCCGACAGCATCCGAGGTTGTTCTCCCAATGCGTTCTTTTTCCGACATTACCATTTCCAAATCGGGAACGCGTTCTATCGACGGAAGCACCAATCGGTCGAGGATTTCTTTTAATTGAAGAACAGACTCCATACCGACGTCATCGCGGATCGATACGGGCGTTTGGCTCAGATCCAGGGTGGCTATAGCGCGATTCAACAGGTTCATGGCAAAGTTTTCTGCTTCGCGGGCTTCATCACGGGTTATGGTCGGGGGGCTGGCCTCGAGTGCTGTGTTTGTCTCTGTCACTATCGCATACGCGCGGTTAACGCTGTCGAGAAATCCGTCAAGGGTGGCACGCGGGCTTTCAGCGTCCACCGGCCTCAAGATGTTCCGCATCACGCTTTCGTTATAGTAGTCCGATTCTAAGGTGGCTGTATATTTCTCAAAGATGTTGGTTGCGTCCGCCCGTCTGTAGGGCAGGGGCTTTACCAGCAGGTAGCTCCGGTGGAGCCGCTCGACAGTCCTGGCTGAAAAAAGAAACTCGCCCTCGCGCGGCCCGTTTTCGATCCGTTGGATTGTCAGGCGGGTATTGGGGATCGTCCACCGCTTCATGCCGCTTTTCTCAACTTCCTCATCGCCGGGAATCTCACTTTCAGGCGGTAGCTCAATGCGATTCAGGATTTCCAGCAGCAACAGGGAGCGCTTGGCCATGGTAATTCTGGAATCGCCGTTCGGAGTCAGGCTGAAGTCGAGCATCGATAGGACGCGTTCATAGGCCCGATAGCCTGCCTCGCTTGAAATGACGTTATTTTCCTGAAAGTCGCCGAGCGCAATATCCATGTTCGTGAAGAAGCTTTGCAGCGTCGCGCGTGGGCTGGATGTATCCGGAGGTTTGAGCGGATTCCGGGGTATCATCCTTTCCTGAGAATGAGAGTCCTTAGAAAATACGGATTCGGTGTTTTTCGAAGATACCTCTTGCGCATTTGAGCCGGTCACAACCAAGGCTGCGGTAAACGCAAGGGCTGCAAATATAATTTTGATTTTGCCGAAATTCACGTTCATCTTCCTCCTGATTTTGTGAATCTACAACTATACCAAATGTCAGAATTCCTTTCCGATTGTAACAGCGGAGCAATATTTGGCGTTGCCGGCGGGTTCGGTGCCCCGCCATACGATAGATTTAGAAATACTGTGATGTAGGGTCGGGCACCGTACCGACCGTCTGCGGTCGTCAATCGGAGCATATTTTTGGCAACGGCTATAAATGAATGCGACGCCCTGGTTTCGTCATATTTGCCCGGAATCAATGTTGCGGCATTCTGGGAGCTGAGTTCAGATGGGCCTTTGAATGGGTGACGGCACTGCTGTTTGCCTTCGCCATCGGATTGGGTTTATGGCTCAAGAAAATAAAAATGGCTTTAATGCGCCTTCGTCATGCCAACGTGTTCGCTTTTCTTACTGGTGATTCAATTCTGGAATTCGTAACCCAACAGTATTAAAAATTTTGAATCCCATTTGGTTTCCGCCGCCGGTGATGGCGCGTTGTTGTAATCATAATTGTATTGAAACGTTGTGGCCAATCCCTTGTAGAGATAAAACCGCAGACCCTGGCGGGTTCTGATGTTCCAGTTGTCTGCATCCTTTATGCTTATCGTTGCAAGGTTGGAGTGAAAAAGCTCAAATAGATTGTCAAAAAACAATTGATCGTAATGCAGGATCCATTGTCCGGCAGAAAATTCGCTGTCCCCGGCAACAATGAAATCTTCTTTCACATAAGATGGTCCAAACGATATAGACAGGTTGAGCGCATCGGATTCAAAAGCCTGGTATCCGCCTCCGGCACTGAGGGTGGACCGCAAGTTCAGATCGGCGAACCTGTTGTTTTCAAACAAGGTATTGGCATAAAGAAACCATTTCTGACGAATAAAATAATCATATTCTCCCAATGCCCGCCAGTTCTCCGCGGTGTTTTCGCCGCCTGCTTTCTGGCTGCTGAAGTTTCCGCCGAAAAAGAGGCGGTGTTTTTCGGCTCGAGCAATGAATTCCGCAATTATATTATACGCGTCGGTATCGGTATTGCCGCGTTGATTGCTCAAGCCGGCATCAAGGCGGGCGGTAACTTGAATCCGGGGCCCGGGCTTTGTTGAAAGGCGTTTCACCTGGGCGGCATCGATTTTTTCCAGCGGTGTTTCTCCCTCACCCACCATTTCATCCGCTAAACCCTCTCTAAAGAACAGTGCCTGGGTTTTTCTAGCAGTCCCATCGAGGAAAACGACATACAGCGGCATATCGGCTGTCAGCAAGAGGACCTGGTCCCAATCAATGCTGATCTTGTCGGCATAACCGGTTTTCACCGTCAGCTTTCCATTTTCCATGCGTATGGTTTCTCCGGAGATTCGGTCGCCGTTTTTAAGCAGGATTTCATCCGCAGACAATTGGGGTGTTATGGAAAGCAACATGCTAGAGACGAGGCATAAAGAAATAAAACGCTTTTGCAAGGCCAACCTCAAAAAAATCACGTGTGTTTACCTGAATTGTACAGTGTCAACAGGCAGTAGCGATTGCTCTGGCATAAATTAGTAGCAGAGGTATAAGGATCGAATCCTCCAACTTCTCGTAAATTCATGGAAATTTGAAAGATCCAGCAATGACCACCGAACCGGTAGTTCTCATTCCAATTCAATCCGAGCTCTGAATGCTTACTACCTATATTACCCGATTTCAATATTTACATGTGCCGGCCACCGGTGGTGGCTTTTACAACGATTCCGCCTACAGGGTCTGCTCACCGCCTGATACCGGTGAGCTTGAAAAGCTGTTTCGTCATGAAGTCTTTAAAATACTGAAAGTGAAGCCTAAAGAACCAAGGCGGAAACCTGCCTGTAAGAAATGCAATAGCGGGTAAAGCGGCGATCCATGTCTGAATTGGCCTAAATGATCAATTTGATAATAAAGAGTCGATATTGACAGAAAAATTCGCTTTGGTTATCTGAATAGGGATCCCATTTAATCGATGCCTCATTATGTTGAACTGCTTTGTTGCGTCGTATCTCGAAGAGCGACTTGTGGGGTGGTAGCTTTTGGCAGCGAAGACCCAAGCCCTAAATCGGAAGCTGGTGCCGACACACAATTCAATATTTTCGTTTCATCCGTTTTAATTAACCAATTTCCCATCTTTGAAACATTTCGGCAACATCTAATGCAAGGAGGTGATCGAGGTGCCTATATGCAAACATGTTCATAGACTTCTTATCGTTCTTCAGCTCCTAATGCTGCCTATGCTTAATGTTGCAGAAACTCATGCGGCGAAGAATGAAGATCGCGAGTATGCCATGACCGAGGCTGAGCTGCAGGGACAGGTGATGGCATTTGCTGACCGTTATTCTGCTATCATTTCCTCGGCGTATCGCGAATATCTGGATCAGTCGCCCTCGGCCGAAAATCGTCGCTCCATTCACGCCCAACTCGTGTATTCATTGGCGGATGCGTTTACGATCGCCGCCGAGCCCGATCCGGACGTGGCCTTGCTAGATATGGTCGTGATGGTGACTTTAGGTCGCATGGTTTTCGAGGAACACTATACGGTAAACTTAGGCGGTGAGGTTGCACCGCTTGTTAAGGCATTTCAGAAGGCCGAGCGCGATATCTGGGGAGTTGCCGATAATGTGCTCAACGAGAAACAGCTAAAAGAATTGATGGACCTGATTAAGGATTGGCGGCGCAACCATTCGGGTGTTGTCATTTTTTATCTGTTGCGGTTCAGTGACTTTGAAAGCGGACGAAGAACATCGGGGACGTCCAAGTCAAGGTCTTCCGGCGGATTATTCCAGTCCGTAGAAATGGCCACGGCCCAGGTGGAGGAGGCACGTTTGCTGGCTGAGCGTGGCATGTACCTGGGTACGCGCATGCCACTTTTGACCGGAAAATTTGCAAATGTGTGGCTATCTTCTCTGGCCGTCAATCCGGATATGAAAGGAATCTTGTCGGATCTTCATCAGGTTTCCGAAGTGTCCGAACGCCTGGCAGTTGTTGCAGAGGATCTTCCGGATAAGATCGCCGCAGAACGACAGGCTGCTATTAAACAGGTTATGCAGGAGGTAGCTGTCGAACGGAGAGCAGCTATCGATCAGCTGGTGAAGCGAAGTTCCGTTGAACGGCAGAGAGCCATCAATCAACTCGTAGAGAAGGTAGCCACAGAGCGCAGAAGAACGATTGAAGAGTTTGTCGGTGAGGAAAGACGGGTGCGGGGGTTGCTGACGGACCTGAAACAGACGTTGGATGCAGGCAACGATGTGCTAACATCAACCAACACCCTGGTCGCACGTTTCAACATCCTCCAGGAGGAAACCAGCACGGCTGACCCTTCGGTCTCTTATGATATCAGGGATTACCGTGCCGCACTTCAGGAGGCGACCCAGACGATTACACAACTTCATGGTTTGGTAAAGACCTTTGATCAAATGGGTCTGGAGAAGACTTTGCCACTGATAGTTGCAGCATACAATGAGGTTGAACAAACAGGTGAAAAATGGGTTCTGCAAGTATTTGTGCTGGGAGTTCTTCTGATTTTTATCTTTCTTACCGGCGCTGTCTTTGCCATGGTGGCATATCGCTACACGGCTAATCTGATGTACGTAAAAGGTAAATTCGAACGTTCACCATAAATAACCACAGGGACGTTCCGATCACCTTAAATTCGCCTAAAGATGATCAGATAGCACAGGATATCAGGCATCTTCGAAACCACAGACGGCCATCCCTTTTCACAAGGCAAGCACCTAATGTGCCGGTAGCTGTGGATCTTCATGTGTAAATATGAAGAACGTCCGCTATCTCTATTTCCACATAGTTCTATATAACCATCAGATCAATTAGGAGATAAAACATGATTGAGAACGAGATTACGGCTCTCTTCGATGAGTGGAATAATGCCCTCCAGGCAGGAGACCCTAAGAACGTCGCTGCTCTTTATGAAGCCAACGGCATTTTGCTCCCGACCGTGTCCAATAAGGTTCGCCACAACCACGAAGAAATTGAGGACTATTTTGTCCATTTTCTTGCCAAGGGACCGGTGGGAAAAATTAATGAGGCAAACGTCCGAACCTTTGGTCAAATGGCAGTCAACTCCGGCGTCTATACGTTTACATTTAAAGACGGAACTGCCGTACAAGCCAGGTTTACATTTGTATACCGGTGGAATGGTGAGCGCTGGTTGATTGTAGACCATCATTCTTCACAAATGCCGGAATAACTAAATCGTATAGAGATCAATGTGCCGTATCCAAAATGAATAATCGCGCCAATAACTTTCTGTAGGAAAGGCTATTGCATGGCTTTGAGACTCACCCATATCTACCTTCCCAAAGATTGTTCCGGATGTTTGGATGACATCAGAGAGAAGTTCAAAATCATCGAACATTACGAGATCGAAGAAAAAAGTTGGAACGAAATCAAACTTCTTCTTGACGCGGAGATGACCGAACCGGTGTTGGACTTTATCGAAAACAGATATGGTCATCAGGACGGTTTCCGGGTGATCGTCACACCGGTGGAGGCTGTGATTCCCCGCCTGGAGGTGGGAAAAAGCCCGAAACTGATGATGAGAGCCAAAAAAGCGTGAGTGACGCGAAGCGAATCTACCGGGAGGAGTTGTACGAGGATATCAACAACGTTTCATCCGGTGGCCGCACCTTTATCCTATTGGTTATTCTGTCTGCTTTTGTTGCGGCGATCGGCCTTCTGCGTGCCAACGTTGCTATTATCATCGGCGCCATGGTCATTGCTCCACTGTTGGGCCCCAATATGGGAATGGCGCTTGCAGCGACCTTGGGCGACTCAGCCTTGGCGAAACGATCCCTCAAGACAAATTTTACCGGGATGGCCGTTGCCGTAGCCATAGCGATAGTCTTAGGATGGTTTGCCGCCGTTGACGTGACAAATCCGGAAATCGCTTCCCGTCTGCAGGTGAGTTACGCAGATATTGTTCTCGCTCTTGCATCGGGAGCGGCTGGTGCGCTCTCCTTTACCTCGGGTGTTCCAGGAAGCTTGATCGGCGTCATGGTGGCCGTTGCCTTGCTGCCTCCATCAATGGTATTCGGACTTCTTGTAGGAGACGGTCAGTTCCAGACCAGCCTGAACGCCCTTTTGCTGCTAATGACCAACGTGGTCTGCGTCAACATTTCGGGTGTGGCTATGTTTCTATATCAAGGGGTTCGGCCAAACAGTTGGTGGGAGGCAAAAAAGGCTAAAAAGCAAACACGTATCGCAATTTCAGTCTGGATAGTCTTATTGGCCATTCTCAGCATTTTGATTCATTTAGAGTTCGGATGATGTGTCAGGCTTGAGATAATTTTTGCTCTGTTGACTGCACCCCTCAGTCTGCTCATCACAAGCGAAATCAACAGGCGCAGATAACATCCCCTTCTAATTAGCAGCCCATTCGTTCACAAAGGCCCGTTCTTTATTCAGGCGTCGGCTGACCGCGCCGGGAAGACCGCTCCGACGGGCGAGTAGACTGTACGCAACCGGTACGACAAATAGAGTAAAGAGGGTGGCCGTCAATACACCGGCCATAACCACCACGCCGATCACCATGCGCGTTTCCATCCCGGCACCCGAAGACAGAATCAGTGGGATTGCACCGGCGGCGGTCGTGATGCCGGTCATGATAATCGGACGAAGCCGGACCTCGGACGCCTTTAGGATCGCGCGATAGAAGGACATGCGCTGCTCCCGGAGCTGGTTGGCGAATTCGACAATCAATATGCCGTTTTTTGCCGCCAGGCCGACCAGCATGATCAACCCGATCTGGCTGTAAAGATTCAATGTGTTACCGGTGACGTAGAGCCCCAGCAGGCCGCCGGCCATCGCCAGCGGCACCGTCAGCATGATTACGAGTGGATTGACATAACTTTCAAACTGGGCTGCCAGCACCAGAAATACAACTATAATTCCCAGAAGAAAAACAAAGGCCAAAGACTGGGTCGAGTTCTTGTAATCCTGGGATTGCCCTTTGTAATCGATGATAACGGTTTCCGGCAGGTGGGTTTTGACGAGGTTTTCCATATAGTCCAGCGCATCGCCCAGCGCCAGACCGTCGGCGAGGTTGGCCTTCAGGGTAATGGCTCTGACGCGGTTGTACCGGTTCAACGTGGTGGAATCCGCAAATTCCTCCAGCGTTACCAAATTTGACAGGGGGATCAATTCGCCGCTTCGGGATGAACGGACATAAATCTGCTGCAAATCGGTCGGCGTGCGCTGAACCCCGCGCTCGCCTTCGAGTATTACGTCGTACTCTTCGCCCGCATCGATGTATGTGGTCACCCGCCGGGAGCCGAGCATGGTTTCCAGAGTTCGGCCGACATTGCCGATGGTCACGCCCAGTTCCGCCGCACGGTCATAGTCGATGTTCACCTGCAGCTGGGGTTTGGTTTCCTTGTAATCCCAGTCGATCCCGATCAAGCCCGGATTATCGGCCTGGATCTGTTGCAGCAGCGTATCCCGCCACTCCGCCAACTCCGGGTAGGTCCCGCCGCCGATCACAAATTGGAAAGGCTTTTGAATGGACGCGCCGAAGCCCTGGCGCATCACCGGAAAGGCTCGCACACCCGGAAGTCCGGCCAGCTTCGCACGGACATCCCCCATGATGGCCCAGGCGGACCGTCTCCGGTCCCAGTCGTTGAGAACAAAAATGACGATGCCCGTATTGAAATTCTCGTAATTCGAAAACGTGCGGGGCGCGCGGACCAGCAGACGCGTGGCTTCGCCGCTGTCCACAAAGGGCATGAGCCGCCGTTCGATTTCATCCATGTACTCTTCCATGTAGGCGTAGGACGCCCCTTCCGGCCCGTTGACAATCACAAAAAACGCGCCCCGATCTTCTTTCGGGGCGTACTCGGTGGGAATGTGTTCGAACAGCCACACCGTCGCGCCCACCAGGACCGCAAAACAACCCACAACGACCCATGGGCGCCTCAACGTGCGGTTGAGCAAGCGTCGGTATCGCCGTCGGATTATCCTGAAAGCACGGTCAGTACGGGTGTTGACGGTCCGGTTACCGGTCTTGCGTTTCAATATTTTGGAGGCCAGCATGGGGGAGAGGCTGAGCGCCGCAATGCTGGAAAACCCGACCGCCGCCGCCATGGTGATGGCAAATTCCGAAAACAGCCGGCCCACGTCCCCCTGCAAAAATGAGATCGGCACAAACACTGCGATCAGCACCATCGTGGTTGCGATGACCGCGAAACCAACCTGGCGGGTGCCGTTAAACGCAGCGACCAGCGGGGTTTCGCCTTTTTCGTCCATGCGCCGGTAGATATTTTCCAGCACTACAATGGCATCGTCCACGACCAGCCCGATCGCCAGGACCAGCGCCAGCAATGTGAGCAGGTTGACCGAAAATCCCAATACATTCAGCACGATAAAGCTGGCGACGATGGAAACCGGAACGGTCACGGCGGGCACCACCGTGGCCCGAACGCTGCCCAGAAACAGGTAGATGACCAGGATAACCAGGCCAACCGCGATCAGCAGAGTCTTGTATACTTCTTTGATCGCACCTTCGATAAAAACCGATGTGTCGTAGCTCTGTTTTATTTCCATGCCTTCGGGCAGGTTGGGATTGATCCGGCGCATTTCGGCTTTGGCGGCGCGGGCCACGTCGATCGTGTTGGCGGTGGATTGCTTGATGATGCCCATCCCCACCATGGCCACGCCGTTGCCCCGGAAAAACGTCCGGTCCTCTTCGGTGCCGCGTTCGACCCGGGCGATATCGCCGAGGCGGACCAGGTAGCCGTCGGTGCTTCGTGCCAGAACCAGCCGCTTAAAATCATCGGCCGTGCGGAATGCACGCTTGACCCGCACCGTAAAGCTGCGCTCGTGGGATTCAAGGCTTCCGGCCGGCAGTTCCAGATTTTCGGACTGAAGTGCCGTCTCGACATCGTTGACCACAAGCCCCCGGGCGGCCATTTCACTGCGATCGAGCCAAATCCGCATGGCGAATTTTTGTCCGCCGCCGATTCTCACCCGCGCCACACCGTCCAGCACCGAAAACCTGTCAACCAGATAACGGTCGGCATAATCCGTCAGCTGCGGAACAGTCATGCGATCGCTGACCAGGTTCAACCACATGATCACGTCATCATTGGAATCGACTTTCTGGATTTCCGGTGGATCGGCTTCATCCGGCAAATCGCCAAATATTGTCGAGACCCGGTCCCGGATGTCGTTAGCGGCTCCATCAACATTCCGCTCGGTATCGAACTCGACCGTTACCTTGGACAGGCCGTCTTCACTGGTCGATTCGATGAATCGGATGCCCTCGACACCGGCGATCCGCTCTTCAATGATTTCGGTGATCCGTGTTTCCACGACATTCGCCGACGCGCCCGGATAAAGGGTTTCGATGGTCACAACGGGAGGGTCGATGTCCGGGTACTCGCGCAAGGGCAGCCTGCCGAAGGCCACAAGGCCGAATACGATCAACAACAGCGAAATCACGGATGCAAATACCGGCCGTTTGACCGATAAATCAGAAAGGATCATTTTCCCGCACCTCTCTGTCCCTTGCTCAGTAGATTCACCAAAGGTTCGTCTCCCGTGTCTTCCGCAATCACGGTCACCTGCTGACCCGGGCGGGTGTTTAGGGTACCGTGAATCACAACATATTCACCCGCCTCGAGACCGTCGAGAATTTCAACGTCACCCGGTCTGCGGCCCCCGGCGGTCACCTTTCGACGCTGGGCAACCGTGGGACCTTCGGTTCGATCGACAATCAAGACGAAGTTTTCGCGGCCGGACGGAATCAATGCTTCTTCGGGTATCACTAAAACGTCCCTAGGATTTTTCATTAAATCGACATGCATGAGCATACCCGGTTTGAGCAGTCGC
The DNA here is from genome assembly GCA_903231505.1 of Olavius algarvensis associated proteobacterium Delta 3. Classification (GTDB taxonomy): domain Bacteria; phylum Desulfobacterota; class Desulfobacteria; order Desulfobacterales; family CAFBRK01; genus CAFBRK01. The sequence continues at coordinate 15,804 of CAFBRK010000293.1, forward strand.
TCCGGGTTGGGCAAAAGGGCCCTGGCGATAATCGAACGGGTCGTCGGATCGATCCGGCTGTTGATACCGGAAACGGTTCCGTTGAACTTGCGCCCGTCGAAGGCGGGTGAACGGGCCTCAATGGGCAATCCGATGCGAAGGGTAGACAGGTGAATCGCCGGAATCGTAAAATCGAGCTTCATAACGCTGTCGTCATCCAGGGTCGTTATGACATCGCCCGGCTCGATGAGGGCCCCCACACTGATATTGCGCAAGCCGACCAAACCTGAGAACGGCGCGACAATCAAACGGTCCTTCAACCTGGATTCGGTTGCCAGAAGTCGTGCCCTGGCGGTCTCGTACTCTCGCCGCCGCTGGTCGAGAAGGGATTTCGATGCTGAGCCCCGTTTGACCAGGGACTTCATCCGCTCATACTGTTTTTTGGCTTCGGCCACCGTTGAGATTTCTTCAGCAATGAGCGCATGCTCTTCTTCATTCGTCATTTCAATCAAAATATCGCCGGCTTCCACCCGCTGCCCGTCTTCGAAATGGATAGCGGTCACCGTCTCGGAGACGCTTGCAGTCAGTTCGACGCTTTCATTGGCGCGCAGTGTTCCCAGGGCCTCAACGCGATCGATGAAGCGATCCATCGTTACCTCTTTAACAATTACAGGCACCAGCTGTTGACTGGCTGCGGGGATAACAAACAGCATCGACCCGATAACCACAATTAAAAGCCCCAGTTGTATTCGAAAAAACAGATTGATTTTCATGTTCCAATACCTCCACTACAGTGGCGGACGGCTGTCAAATTGACAGGTATTCTGAAACTTCGCGTTGAATGTTGAATGCAGTCCATAATTTTTATCGTTTCACCGATTAAAGACATGTTAATTGGATTAATTGTAAGATACTTCTTATGAGGGTATTTGCAATGAAGTAACTACAAGAGCGAAATAATAGTTAAAACTATCATTTTCAGGAACACCCGGCTGTTGTCTGTCCGCCTGGAAGCTAATACTGGATTCGCCCGGCGACTGCCTTACTTTAAATGCATCGGCCGATATTCCGGCATTTTCACGATTGGATTTCGGGCTTTTACAACATTTGATTTAGCGAGGCGATAAGATGAATGCGAAAGAAACGGCAGAACACCAGCGCTTGGCGGATTATCGGCAGCATCGGAAAAATTGGAAAGGGTGGGGCCCCTATCTCAGTGAGCGGGCATGGGGTACGGTACGGGAAGACTACAGTTCGGACGGCAGCGCCTGGGAATATTTCCCCCACGATCATGCCCGAAGTAGAGCGTATCGATGGGGGGAGGACGGTATTGCCGGAATTTCAGATCGGTTTCAGTATATTTGTTTCGCATTGGCGTTCTGGAACGGAAAGGATCCGATTCTGAAAGAGCGCATGTTCGGTTTGACCGGTTCCCAGGGAAATCACGGTGAGGATGTCAAGGAGTACTACTTCTACCTGGATTCCACGCCAACGCACAGTTACATGAAAATGCTGTACAAATATCCCCAGGCTCAATTCCCCTATGACGAGCTGGTCTCTGAAAACGGAAGACGGGGCCACCGCGATTTCGAGTATGAACTGGCCGATACCGGTGCCTTCGAGGAAAGCCGATATTTCGATATTACCATTGAATATGCCAAAGCCGGTCAGGAAGATATCTTGGCCTCTGTCACTGTCGCAAACAGGGGGCCGGAATTTGCCGCCTTCCATCTGCTGCCGACGGTTTGGTTCCGCAACACCTGGAGCTGGGGATACCCGAACGGACCCATGGGGCAAGTTCCCGAGAAGCCCATGCTCTTTGAAGCTGAAGGGCCGAAAGGTGTCTCAACCGTGCAACTCACGCATTTGACGGCCGGGACCTATCATTTCTATGCCGATGAGGCGCCTTCCATTCTTTTCACCGATAACGAAACAAATACATTTCGGCTATATGGCTCTCCCAACGGTAATCCCTACGTAAAAGACGCGTTTCACAGATATCTGGTGGATGGTGACCCGGATGCCGTAAACCCGGACGGTGTGGGCACCAAGGCGGCGGCTGTGTACCGGGAGGAACTCCCGCCCGGCGGAGAGCGGGTGTTTCGTCTACGTCTGTCGAACCCGGCGGTTGAGGCCCCTTTCAAGAATTTCGACGAGGTGTTGGCAACCCGGTCGAGGGAAGCCGGCGAATTCTATGCCGCTGTTCAACGGCCCGACCTGAGTGACGAGCAGAAGCAAATCCAGCGGGCGGCACTGGCCGGCATGCTCTGGACCAAGCAATTTTATTACTACAATGTAGAACAATGGATCAATGGCGATCCCTCCATGCCCCCGGTTCCGGAGAACCGCCATTCGGTGCGCAACCAGGAATGGGAACACCTGAACAATTTCGATATCATCTCCATGCCGGACAAATGGGAATACCCCTGGTATGCCGCATGGGATCTGGCATTTCATTGCATCCCGCTGTCCCTGGTGGATGCGGATTTTGCCAAACGCCAGCTGAACCTGATGGCCCGGGAGTGGTATATGCACCCGAATGGTCAGCTCCCGGCCTACGAGTGGCATTTTGGAGATGTCAACCCGCCGGTACATGCCTGGGCCGCCTGGCGGGTTTACAAGATTGACGCCAAACAGAGCGGGGTAGGTGACCGTGATTTCCTGGAAAGTATTTTTCACAAGCTGCTCCTGAATTTTACCTGGTGGGTTAATAAAAAGGATGAAGAAGGGAAAAATGTGTTCCAGGGTGGATTCCTTGGGTTGGACAACATCAGCGTTTTCGATCGGAGCAAACCGCTGCCTACGGGCGGCCATCTGGACCAGTCCGATGGCACGTCATGGATGGGATTCTACTGCCTGGAAATGTTGAAGATCGCCCTGGAACTGGCTAAGGGAAATCCGGTATACCAGGACACCGCCAGTAAATTCTTCGAACATTTTCTCCGCATCGCCGGTGCCATGACCGGCCTTCACCGGCGTGGCATCAGTCTCTGGGATGAAGAGGATGGTTTTTTCTACGATGTCCTCCATCTCCCGGATGACAAGGTGATACCCTTAAAGGTACGTTCCCTGGTGGGGCTGATGCCGCTACTTGCGGTGGAAACACTGGAGCCGGATCTATTAGAAACATTGCCGGCATTCCGTCGCAGGCTCAACTGGTTTTTCAAGAATCGCGCATACTTGCGGGACGAAGGCCATGTGGCCTGTGTAAAGGCCCCCGGGGACCACGCCCGACGCCTGCTCTCGATTGTGAACCGGGAGCGTCTGGTCCGTGTGTTGAAGCCCATGCTCGATGAAAAAGAGTTTCTATCCGACCATGGTATCCGATCCCTCTCTAAATACCACAAGGATCACCCCTATACCTTCCGCGTGAACGGCCAGGAACACACAATCAGCTACCAGCCGGCGGAATCCGAAAGCGGGCTGTTTGGCGGCAATTCCAACTGGCGCGGTCCCATCTGGTTTCCGATCAATTACCTGCTCATCGAGGCGCTGCAAAAGTACCACCATTACTATGGTGATACTCTAGAGGTGGAATACCCTACAGGTTCCGGTAAGTTATCTACCCTGGGAGAGGTGGCGGCCGATCTGTCCCGGCGCCTGATCCGGTTATTCCAGAGGGATGAACACGGCGAGCGGCCGATTTATAGAGGTCAACGAACTTTCCGAAACGACCCGAACTGGCGCGATCTGATTCAATATTTCGAATACTTCCATGGCGATAACGGCGCCGGGCTGGGTGCCAGCCACCAGACCGGATGGACGGGGGTGGTGGCTAAGCTGATTCAGCAATCGGGCAGGTAGTTGGGTTTTGGGCCCTCTCTGAGATCCGAAGGCTGTTTTGAAAGCCCACCGGAAGCGGGTACTTTCCTGTGATCTAATCATTGCCTGATGAAATGATGTTCATGCCGCGAAACGACGCACGTTGGTTTCATTCCACTCCACACCGGAGCCGATGGCGTCGCTGACGATGGCCATGCCGTTTTCGATGCGCAATGGTTCTTCGAGAATGGGATTCCACCAGTCGGCATACTCCAGCCAGTGCGCCGTCGGCGTGCAGCACAAGAGGCGTGCGCTGAGTTCCGGCCAGAGGTGATTGGACATGCGGAAGCCTTTGGCATGAGCAAGGGCCGCGGCCCTGAGCCAACCGGTTACACCGCCAATTTTCATCACATCGGGCATCACATAATCGGATGCATGGGTCTCCAGGGCATGCAGCATGTCCAGTGTTCCCCACCAGTTTTCACCGCACTGAATCGGGGTTCGCACCTGGCTTGCGACGAGCGCGTGACCGGCATAATCGTGGGCCAGTGTCGGTTCTTCGACCCAGGCAAGGCCCTCGCTGTCCAGAATACGAATGCGTTCCACGGCTTCTGATGGCGAGAGACATTGATTGTAGTCCACCATGATGGCCATGTTCTCTCCTGCCGCCTCTCGCATGGCCCGCACCACGTCGACATCCTCTTTTACCGTCGGATAGCCGATTTTGGCCTTGATGCCGGTGAATCCGAGCTTTGCCCATTCCTCTGCGAGTCGTGCGGAGCCTTGCACACCATCGTAACCCACCGCACCGTAGGCACGAATCCTCTTCTCCGTTCCCCCGAGCAACCGCACGAGAGGGATCCTGTGCACGCGCGCCAACGCATCCCACAGTGCCATGTCTATCGCAGCAAGCGCCATACCCACGAGGCCTTGCGTTCCGAGTAAACGGAAGCGTTTGACCAGTTTTTGTTCGATTTCGGCCGGTGCCAGGTCATCTCCCTTCACCAGAGCCTCGCAATTCCGGATTAACTCAGCAGTCGGTTTGAGTGCTGCCGGTGTGTAGGTGAAGATGATGCTATGACCGATGATTCCAGAGTCTGTGATCACGTCGGTCAATACCAAAGGCGACTCGCGGACCACGCCGCTGGCTGTCTGATGCGGTTCTTTCATCGGCACGAGAACGGTCCGTATCGTTAAGCCTTTAATTCGCGGTAACGACGCTCTCTTCATATGCCACTCCCCATATCCAGTGTCTAAAAATCAATCCCCCCGACGTCAATGGCACGCAGCGGAATTACCGGCCGGCGCAGCGTGTCGGTCGGGCCCATCGGATTCACGAATGCCTCAATGCTCAAACTGATACTGCTAAAACGTACCGGAAGTATCGGGCCACCGGCAGACCGGAGAACGGATCTGACTCGACAACACGGGCAGCTGGATCGGAGGCGCTACCGACAAGCTTTTCCACCATCCGCTCCGCCGTTGTCGCCTCGTTAGCGCGCCCGACCAAGAGAGCGATCACCATACCTGTGACAATGACCCCACATCCGAACAGAACCCACTGACCCACTGCTTCCTATTCTCAGTGCGCAAAGCGCTTGAGCGTTGCGCCGGCATTCAGCCGCCTGTACCCGTTGTTAGACCATTTCCGAATGAATCAGGCAAATTACCGTGTTTGGCGTCTTTAATAATGACTTTCAGAGCCGAACTTTAACGGAGCTTGAGACAAAAGTAAGGACGTGGAAATCGGCCATTCCATCACCCCCACTGCACCTCCCCCATCAAGGGGGAGGACTGTTATCTCCCTCCCCTTGGGGGAGGGATTCAAAGGGAGGGGGTATCATGGGCTCATTTCTTATGTTTGTTTATAAGTCCGAACTTTAATGTTTCTTTTCTTACTCTCTTGGTCCGTGATCCCGGATTGTTGAATCGGTCTAACGTCGCCAATCCGCCGCGTGTTTTTTTGCGTGGGCTGCATTGTCGTTGTTCGGCCAAGATTGTTCATGGTCTGTTTGTTTTCTTCCCTGGATCGATAATACACACGAGTGCCAGGAGCAGGGCTTCAAGTGGTATAAGCCATAACAGGGTTTGTACGACGGAGGGCGGTTCCCTTCCAGCGGCCATGTAGTCACCGGCAGTAAACGGGTTAAACAGCCCGACAGGCAGGAGAACAGCCACAAGGAGACATATGGCGGCGGCTAAACGCAAAGCCCAGCGATATTGCCGAAAAATGGCGACCGCGAAACCAATCAGCAGCGTGCCCTGTATTATATTCCTGAGGGTGCCTTGGGCTTGTGTGGCTGCGAAAAAGAAATGACCGGCTGATATCAGTAAACATAAAAGAGAATATCCAATAATTGTGGTTTTCCGTAATTGAGGTATGAAATTTTTCATCATTGTAACGCTAACGTTGCCGACTCCGGCGGTAATGGAGCGTAGCGGATACTCCCTCCGCGTGCAATGTATCGTTATCGGAGATATTTACTGGTTGCTTTACACTCTTCGACAATAGCGTTCGCTCCAGCCTGCAAACCGAACAGTTTCATGTTGATATTCCATATTATTTGTGTTTTCCCCTTATCGATTTCTTGAATGGCAACATCGACAAAATGCTTACACCACAACTCGATACCAATACCGAAAACGGAAAAAAGGTAACTTCCACGTTGGAATCTGAACCCACTCGGAAAGTATTCCGTAATCAGTCTAAAACTTTTCGAAGATTTTTTGTAGTACCCAAGTAGCATCTCGTATGTTTGATCCGGAGAAAGAGAGACCACTTCTTTATGTTCCCAAAATTGATTCCAACTCGATGCTTTCATAGTCACTTTTCTCGGATAACGCCCTGTGGCATTGGAGCGCCATTAAACTTGCCGCGTTCGCGCAGAAAGGCCTCTTCGCTTTTTTAGGTTTTGTTATGATGTCCCAACGTTATTACTATTTTTCCTTTGGCGAGTCCTTCGCCAAGATACTGGAGTGCTTTCGGAACCTCACTTAAAGGGTACTGTCTATCGATAACAGGAAAGACTTTGCCGGATTCTATAAGCTCTATTATATAATCCAAATGCTTGTTTGGTTTTGCCCCAAGGATACCCATTTTCTTTCGCCCGGTCATGGAAATCCAGGAGCCCAAGAACAGCGTTTGGAAAATGTGAGTCATGGAACCGCCGACCATGACATAAACTCCCGTAGGGCTTAGAGCTCGCTTGTAATCGTAAATCGAATGGGATGCCACAAGATCCAGAATCAGGTCATAAGACTTCGCATTTTGGGTGAAATCTTCTCCCGCGTAATCGATGACATGGTCTGCCCCAATCGAGCGCATCATATCCAATTTAGCGCGACTATCGACGCCAGTCACCTCGGCCCCGAAAAATTTGGCCAATTGCACTGCAAAAGAACCCGCGCCACCACCCGCACCATTAATCAACACCTTTTGTCCCGGCTGGATCTGACCTTTATCGCGAAGGCCCTGAAGGGCAACACTTGCCGCTTGAGGCAAGGCTGCGGCCTGCCCGTATGTCAAACTGGCGGGTTTCAGAATCAATGCCTTTTCAGGAGCACATACATATTCGGCAAATCCACCCCAACGCTCAAGAATGTCACCCAAAACCGCATCACCTGGCTGAAACCGCGTTACGTTAGCGCCAACCGCTTCAATCCGCCCCGAGATGTCCGATCCGAGTATCTGGTATGTTGGTTTTAGAAGCCCCCACATGCGGGTATATAACGGAGAACCTCTCAGGAACTCCCAGTCCGATGCGTTTATCGAAGCTGCATGAACTTTTATTAAAACCTCATTATCCTTGGGAGTCGGTTTTTCTACCTCTTTTAATTCAAGAACATCCGGCAACCCATATTTTTTGTATACAACCGCTTTCATTATGTTGATGAATTCCCCACAGAGATGACGACCGGCCCCAATCTTTGTTCAGTTTCTACTCTTCGATGAGCCTCGGCAGCTTTCTCCAACGGATAGATTTTATCGACGATTGGTTTTATTTTGTCTGCCTCAATCATTTTCTTGAGTGCGAGTAGTTCTTCCTCCTTTTCTCCGGCAAAGGTAAAAATTGCTGTCTTATCCGTAAACTTAGACGTCAGGACAGACCTCAGCATGTCGGACACACGTGGATTGGCCATCACATACCGTCCCTTGGGGTTGAGTGCTTTAAAGTATTCGGAATAGGAACTTTCGGCAACCATGCTAAAAATCACGTCATAGGTTTGGCCACTTTTTGTAAAGTCCTCTTTGGTATAGTCGAAGAAATGATCAGCTCCGATCCGGCGTAGCGTGTCCTCCTTGATGGTGCTGTCCACTGCCGTTACTTCTGCCCCCATGTATTTGGCAATCTGCACGCCAAATATGCCGATGCTTCCCCCGGCACCGTTTACCAATATCTTTTCCCCATTTTGAATATTCGCTTTTCGTAAGAAATGAAGCGCATTCAACCCGCCCAGAGGCACGGCTGCCGCCTCTTCAAAGCCTACATTATACGGTTTCGGAACAAGTGTGTAGCTGGCCGGCAGGCACACGTACTCGCCATATGCGCCCATCCGAAGTCTGGCAGCACCGAAAACCTGATCTCCCTCCTTAAATTTTGAAACGTCTTTGCCGACGGATTCGACTTCCCCCGAAAAATATACGCCCAATATTTGTTTCTTCGGCTTAATGAGCCCCAGCGCAATCCGTAAGGGCAGCCAAAACCACTTCACCTGAAAGTTGAAACTTCGCATTTCACAGTCAGCTTTCGTTGCCTCTGCCGCATGAACTTTTATCAAGACTTCATCGTCCTTGGGAATAGGTTTTTCTACCTCTTTGAGATGAAGAACATCCGGCGGGCCGTATTTTGTGTATACAATTGCCTTCATGAGTCTTCCCAATGATTGTTTCGACCGTTTTCAGCGTGGTCCACGGCCAATACACCTTTCAAGGTTCTAAAACCTGATGTGGGCGGCGATCTGCGGCCCAAATGAACGTCCAATTGGCAAGGCCATTAGGGAAAACCGCTATCTTTCCGGCGGCTCCTCCAAGCTTTTGTTAGGTACCACACCTTAAACGAATATCTGCAATTACTTACTATTCAGATATGTGCGCCAAGGGGCCCAGTAGTATGTTTCCCAGCCTTGGTTTACACCGTCGTAGTCCTGGTCGGGCACATCAAGGTGAACCAGGTCGATTCGCCCTTCATTTCCCTCAGAAGTGAAGGATAAAATCAGGGTTGAGTCAGGGTCCTCTGCCAAAAAATTTACCGAACGCCACGATTTAATAATCAGCCTTGGCTTTATCACCTCAAGGATCATTCCTGAGAGAGCCCCATCGAAGGCTTTGAATTGTGATCCTCTTTTATCGCCAATGTCGACGGATGCACCCGTTATCGCTTGGTGTGTCGAGGGGTTCATGTACATTTCAAATAGTTCTCTGGGAGAGGCCGGTAATACAACAGATTGACGGATGATGTTTCTCATGGCCTTTTTCCTTAATAATGGTATGTATCACGACAAGCTCGCCTGACCGGCCGAATCCGCAGCGGGGGCAAAGGGATCCGGTGCAGAGATTGGTAGCTGTGCCAACCTCACCGTCGGTATTGAAGGCTGTACGCTTGCGTGTCAAAGTTAGAAAGTGCATTTGACACGGCGATAAAACGTTGGTGATTTGCCGTTCCTCTATGTCGGTCAAGAAACATGGGAATGACCGTCTCTTTCAGTTCGCCGTTGAGTTGAACGCCGACAACCGTACCGCTTCCGTCCACATAATCGGGTTTGAATGTTTTAAGCAGACAGATGCCCGCGGCCAGTGCCTGATTGAATTTGTCTTTTGCAATCTTCTCCGGAAATGCGTTCGCACAGACAAAATAGAAGCCTTTTTCACCTCGCTCCATCATCCATCCATCAAGAAGGTGAAGGCTCTTTGAGTCGGGCTGAAATTGAGCACCGGGAACCACCATAACCTCGGATCTGCCGTCAGCCCATATCGTGAGGCGGCTTCTACCTCCACCCACTTCCCAGGACTGCTGTTCCCAAAAGATCATCTCAACTTCCAAAGTGTTTAAAGAAGAGTCGGTTCGAGAGCTGCAACTTATGGCTATGATGAAAAACACAATCGGGGTGAGCCACTTGCAGGAATTCATAACAGTGTTTCCCTGACACCGTTACGACCAATCTCACCTGCCGCCATGGAGCGCAGCGGAATGGTAGTTAGGTGGAGCGCCTTGTTAGCCCCTTTGGATGAGAATGCAGGTAAGCTGATGTTTATCCTCGGCTGTGACGCTCTTCGGAGGTATAAGTTGCTCACCTACAGTCCAATGATCACCTTCCCAGAATTGCCAGTACTCCTGGTCAACGATAGTGGCATGGTTTTCCTTAATCCATCGGTCCAACTCACTGCGTGAATATGATTGTGTAACATACGGTGCTCCTTTACCGTAGCTTGACCCCGGTAATTCATACACGTTTCTGACATAGCTGTTTTCGTTGTAAGGAAATGTCAGTATAAGGTAGCCATTGTGTTTCAACAAGGAGAACATGTTTCGGACAGCGTCATCCGGTTTTTGAATGTGTTCGAGGACGCTTATTCATGTGATGAAGTCAAAAGTATCTGACAGGCGAGTCGCCGTAATGTCGTCATCAATGACGTGATAATGCCGATTGTGCATTCCATTGGGCCAGTAATCACGTTTATTATCCGTTGCCGTCACCAAGCATCCGCAATTGCGCATCAAATGCGGCAATGCCGTGGTGCCGGTACCGACATCAAGAATCGTGAGCGGATAGATTTCTCCGATCTTCTTGAGGACGAAAGCATACTCAACTGGCCTTTCGTTGAATCGACTAAAGTCTTGTAACCGAAATTCCTGCCGACAAATCCATCCCGTGGGTTGAATGAGCACTTTCTTAACTATCTGTTTAGCGTGTTGTAACATGGGCTTCTCCTTGTCGGGCCAACTTCTGAGTCGGGGGAATTAATTCTCATTTATCGAATATCCGAAATTAATTCCCGGATATCGATAACATTTTAGTGTCGCCCACCTGGAACCGATCGCCTCAACATTCCGTGCACCGTTTCACCGAATTAGATGCAGCATGTTCTAATTTTTCAAAGCCGCGTCGAAACGGTACGGCTAAAGTGAGGCCGTATTTGTTCCTCCCGGATGGTTGTTTCGTGCTTTTGCACCGATATTGGTTCGATGGCCCGAAGAAGCACCCATACAGGTGCTGAAAATCAAATAAACCATATAATAACAAAAAGTTATATTGTTTTCAAGTTTAGCTCATGTTCGTGATAGGCCATTTGAACATCTGTTTATCCTGTTGTAAGGGCTATCCCTCGGCGGACGGCACCGGTCACGGTGCGATGATAAAACACCGCGTATGCGACTCGGGAAGGAGTACGTCTGTTTTGCGGATTCCCGGGCTCAGCGAGGGTCTTCCAACAGCCAGAACAAAACATTGTCCCGGAAAACAGGGGCCCGGGTCAGATTGAGGTGTTCTTCGGGGATGAACATGACGGTGTGAAAGTCGATCGGCGTGGTCACCCGGGGTTGCCAGGGCTGTCCGATTCGCTCATCGAGCAGCGCACTGCTGCGTAAGATGACCCCGTCGCCTGCGTTTCGCCCGACAATTTTTACCGATCCGTTCTGCGGATCGACGGACGCCGATTCGGGTGTCGGCAGTGCATCGCCTGCCACCAGGATCATCTGAAGCCCGCCGGGAGCTACTGCGGGGCGATCCAATGCGGTTTGAAACATCTTCGCCCGCTGAAGAATTCGACGCTGAAGAGATAGAGCGAGTTCTCTCCTCTTTTCCGGGGCTGGGACATCCGGTAGCAGCTTTTCGAGAACTTTCGCCTCGTTGGGGTCTGCCAAACCCCAGCCCATGCGCTGCCATAGTGCCGGGTCCAGCAGACCATCGACCGGTCGACCGTCGCCGTCATTCCACACGACCAGGCCATGGCGGGATCGCGGCAGCATCTGGTAAACGGCCGGAAAGGTGCCGATCAACGCCGGGGGATAATATGGCAGCATCGGCCCGATGTTTCTTCCCTTCACCAGTTGCAGCAGGGCGTCCATGGAGCCGGCATTCGGTGGGCCGATAAAGACGACCCGCTCGACGTAGTCTGCTCCCGCCCAGTTCAACTCCGGAAAAGATCCATTTCCCGGGATGGCGATGATCGGATTGCGGTCAGGGGCGTGGGCCTGTGCGGAACGGTTATATAGGATCGCCAGATCGGGTGATGCACTTGTACCGGAACACGCGGTAATGAGCGGAGTCAGGCATATCGTGACAGCCAGAAACAGAAACAGCCCACCATTGGTCGGGACTCGCATGCGCTCATTTACCCCGTGCCTGTTCATGTTGTTCTCCCCGCCGAAAAAGCAGTTCCCGCTATCGCTTATTGAAGGGCTGAGCCTGGTCTAACGATACTTGAACAGCATCCAAAAAAAACCGACCACGCAAACGGCTAAAATGATGATGACTAACGTTACGTCGCTCATAGTGATATCCTCCTTACATGTCCCGTGGGCCCGTTCGCCCGTTTGCCCGTCGGCCCTTCGGCCCGTTGGCCCGTTGGCCCGTCGGCCGGTTTAGCCGGTTTACCGGTTTGCCAGTAGTACATGTCATTTGCAGCCTGACAGCGGCGTCATCAAGTCATTAATCCTGCATCGCTGGACGTCATTTATCGTTCTCGTTTATCTTTCCGCTTTGAACTGTTTTTATCTTTCATCTTTGAGCTTTCAGCTTTCAGCTTCAAACTTTCAGTTCATCCAGTATCGTGTATCTTGCATCCAGAATCGAGAATCCAGCATCGTTTAATCGGGCTGGAGCCCATAGCGCTAATTGACCACATTCCAAATCTGTTTTTCAGAAAGCCGGCCCCTGGACCCGGGCATGGGCGGTCGGCCGTTGGATATTTTCCAGAAAAAATCTCCTTTGATCCGGCATCCATTAAAAACAGGCTCTCTCGACTTTTCATTTGATTGCATTAAACTATTCCTACCAAACAGTGCAACTGTTGTGACGTGCGAAAGGCTGCATCATGATAACCCGAAGACAGTTTTTCTCCATTGCCGGCGGAGCGGCGGCAGGTTGTTTAGCCCATTCCCTGCCGGCATGGGGATCCCCGGTAAGCTCGACGGACACAGGACGGTCAACTAGCGGGTTCCTGCCGGATGTGGAATTGCGCCTGACCTCGATGCCCACCGAGGTTCCCCTGTTCAAGGGATCCCCGACGGCGGTGTGGGCCTACCGAGGTGAGGTCATCAAAGGACCGCCGGAGAGCCTGGTGCATCTGAAGAGTTCCTTTCTGGGACCGGTCATCAGGGTCCGGAAGGGGCAGAAGGTTCGGGTGCATTTTGAGAACCGGATCCCGGCGAGCAGCATCATCCACTGGCATGGCCTGCATGTTCCCCAGGAAATGGACGGCCATCCCCGATTTGCCGTTCCCCAGGGGGAAACCTACCGATATGATTTTGAGGTTGTCGACCGGTCCGGTACCTATTGGTACCATCCCCATCCCCACGGCCGAACCGGACACCAGGTCTATGGCGGCATGGCCGGCCTGTTTCTGGTCACCGACGATGAAGAGGCCGAGCTGGACCTTCCATCCGGTGATTACGAGGTTCCGCTTGTCATCCAGGATCGTTCGTTTAACATGGATAACCAGCTGGTCTACTTGTCGGGCGGGATGATGGGCCGGATGACGGGCCACATGGGTGATGTAATCCTCGTCAACGGACGTCCCAGATTCACCCTGAAAGCTGCCACCCGGGTGTATCGGCTGCGAATCCTAAATGGATCCAATGCCCGGGTTTACAACCTGGCATGGGATGACGGATCGCATCTGACGGTAATCGGAACGGACGGCGGCCTGTTGACCAGACCCCTGAAACGGTCATCCGTTCTGATCGGCCCCGGCGAACGCCTGGATGTCTGGGCAGATTTTACCCGGTATGCCGAGGGAACCGGACCCAATCTCATTAGTGGCGGTTTCGATGCCGGCACCGCCGGTACGATGGGAGGCGGTCGCATGGGACGTGGGATGATGGGCCCGGTACTTCCCAACGGTGCACCGTTTCAGGTCATGGAGGTTGAGATCGCAAAAAAAGAAAAAGAGCACCGACGTTTGCCGGAGCGGCTGTCGAAGCTGCCGCCGCCCTCCGTGGAGGATGCCGTCAATATCGAGCTGCCGCGAAAATTCGAATTGAGCATGTTTCACATGCACGGGCTGATCAACGGCAGATCCTTTCAAATGACCCAGGTTGCCGATGATGAAATCGTTCAGGCGGACACCACCGAGATTTGGGAGTTCACCAACCCGAGCGGTCAGATGGGGATGATGGGTATGACTATTCCGCACCCGATGCACCTGCACGGCGCAAAATTCCGGGTGCTTGGACGGGCCGGGGTTTCCCAGAGCGGTCATCAGGATGAAGGCTGGAAAGACACCGTGCTGTTAATGCCTGGAGAACGCATACGGCTTCTGGTTCGATTCGGCAAATACTCCGGTTTGTTCCTGTACCATTGCCATAACCTGGAGCATGGGGATGCCGGTATGATGAGAAACTATCTTATCAAGTCGGATCAGGGGATACGCATATTATGATACGAAACGGCTCGACATCCTCCCCAAGTGCCGGATATGTTTTCAGGCAAGAGTGCCCACATTTTGGGAAATTGTAATTTGGGTAGAGGTAAATCCTCTCATCCGCTACGATCAGCCCTAGGATGACAGATTTGAGATGATCCCGGGCGATCCCCAAGGGACAGGACGGAGCGGGGATGACAGAACAGCCAATTTACGCATCCTCGGTTTTGTTTATGGGATCGAAAACTATTGAAAAAATCACCCAGATGGGTAAGGTACTGATCCAACTGTTGCGACCATCTTATGACACCCGTTCAGAGAGGTGACACGTACGGAAAATTTCCAAACATTCCATGACATTATTTGAAATTACACCACAGAAGGAGCCTTTCATGAAAAAGACGCTGACCATTTTAGCCCTCACCGCCGTTATGGCGTTGTTTCTCGTTTCCTCAGCAACTGCCGGGTCCACCCTCGATCGGATTAAGAAAAAGGGTGAACTGGTTGTCGGGATTACCGGATCCCAGCCACCCCTGAACGCCACCGCCAAGGACGGTAGAATCCTCGGTCTGGAAGGCGATCTGGCCCGGTTGATGGCTTCCGGGATGGGTGTGGAGGTCAAATTTGTCAAGAAACCCTTTAACAAGCTGCTGCCGGCCCTGGAATCCGGCATGGTGGACGTCATCATGTCGAGTATGACCATGACGCCAAAACGCAATCTCAACGTGGCCTTTGTGGGACCCTATTACATTTCCGGAAAAGGCATTCTGACCAAATATGAGCATATCGGCAAGCTCCAGAAACCCCAGGGCCTGAACAGCCCTGATTTCAGGGTGGTTACACTGAAGGATTCCACCAGCGAGGCGTTTGTTAAAAGCGCTGCCTCAAATGCCAAACTCGTTACGGTCGGGTCGTATAAAGAGGGATTGGACAAGCTGATGAAGAACGAGGTGGAAGCCCTGGTTGCCGATTATCCATACTGCGCGGTCTCCGCATTTCGCTACCAGGACAAGGGGCTCACTGCCGGAGAGTCCCGGCTGACCTTCGAACCGATCGGGGTTGCCATGCCGGAGGATACCCTCCTCATTAACTGGACGACCAACTTTCTCAATGCGCTGCAAGCCAGCGGCACTCTTGAAGGCTTGACCAAAAAATGGTTCACCGACGGATCCTGGCTCAAAGAACTTCCTGAATAGAATTAGAATCGCACAACGATTTTATGAAACGCGACGATGTCGCTTTTGGGGCGGAAGGCCTGTCCGCCATTATTGTGGCGGGCTATAATTTTTATCCCTGCAGCACCGTTATGCGGGGTTTCCGCTTCGCTCCGACAAACAACAGGGAATATGCAAGTTCAACGGTTATGTCCGGTTTAAAAACACCAACGGGCGGAGCAGCGTCTCCGCCCGTTTTTTCTTGCATTGATCGACGACGCTGATTAAGATTTAAAAACATGGAGCCCTAGACTGAAGCATCCCGGGCACCCATCTACGGCATCACTGCTCTGTAAACCCGTTCCATCGTGAGTATGGGAGCGAATACGGCCTGTGTTTTCCGGCCATTCAAATCATTAACGAAGAGAGGTGTCACCATGAAGACCCCAGTCATCCTTCTTGGACTGCTGATAGTGGTGCTTGTTGTCAGTCCCGTCAGTGCTCAGGTCTACAAGTGGGTGGATAAAAATGGCGTCACCCGGTATTCGGACAGCCCCCCACCGGACGGGGGGGAGGACTATGAGACCAGAGAGGAAATTGCCTATGACGAAGAGGCCGACCGTGCCCGGACCGCAGACGACAAACGGGCCGTGGAGGAATACACCCAAATGAAGGCTCAAGAGGAGCAGCTGGAAAAGCAGATGGAGGAAGCCAAGGCGCAAGAAGCGGAGGCCGAAAAAATCGATGCCATCAAGGCTGACCAAGAGAAGGTTAAGGAAGAACTGGCCACGAAGACACGGCATATTCGTGGCCGCGCCCGTCGCGATCTAAAGAATCTCAGATATTACGAAAGTCAGCTGGCCAACCTGCCGGACACGCCCGAGAATGCTGAGAAGAGAGCCGAGCTGGAAGCTCAGAAGCAGGCCGCCATCAAACGACTCATGCAGCACAAACGCTACTTCCAGGCCGGCGGTCGACAGCTGGTCCAGGAGTACGAAGAACTGGACAAAGAGCTTAAAGCATATGAATAGTCCCTATCCCGGAAATTTTAACAAATCTTTTCAGTGAGAGGCGAAAAGCACCCGTCTGGAAATGAACGCCTCGGGTTAAATCCTGCACATGAAATGGAGGTTAAACGGGTCGTCCGGGATTTCGCTGATATCGACCCGGGTAAATCCGGCCTCATGAAGCATTTCCACAGCCCTTTGACGCCCCCACATCATCCCCAGCCCCATCCCGCCATCGACCAATCCCACCGGCAGGCAGTGCATCAGGCTGACCGTGTACAGGAACGTTCCCATGGGATGGTCTTTATTGTCTGAAAGATAGCTGCCGGCCGCGATATCCACCATGGAAAACAGCCCATCCGGCTTCAAAAGGGAGAGTACGCCCTTCAGGGCGTCCAGCGGACGTGTTTGATCGTGGATGGCATCGAAGGCGGTGACATAGTCTATCGTACCGGAAAGGTGCGCATTTCCCGCCAACGCCGCGGCGTCCATCAGAGCAAACGATACATTGGAGAGGCCCTTTTCTTTTGCCGCCGCACACCATAACTCCGAGCCATTCCTTTACATACCTCGGACTCAACGCGGCCTCTTGGGCAATCGACTCCGCTGAAGACGGATTTCCAAGGGCATCCATGACATCGAACAAACGCGTCCGATAGCCGATCGCCATGGCAAGATTCAGTGCGCCGACATTCAGGATATCCGCCACCTTTTTGGCGAAAACCTCTTTTTTCTGATCCCAGGGATTGCTCATCCGATTCGGGGGATTCTCTGAAAATCCGCGATTCCGCAGCCCGGACGCGATCCTCACCCGTTTGGCCCGCGTACCTTAAAGGTGTTTTTGGAGGGCGCAGAACAGTCAGCGCGCGTTTCCACAGCAATATGTACGACGGTCTGCCGTGTAGACCCTGCGTGCGGAGACCGCACTCGTGGTGGAACGATCGTTGCCTATTCGGGATAGCGGCGGTTGCCGTTTTGGGGACGATCCGTCTGCCCGGTTCTCCATTTCAGTGCCTTGGCCAGGTCCATTATCACTTCCAGAGCATCGGATTCGTTCATACGGAGGATTTGACCATTGTTTCGCATGACCAGGCAGATTTTATTTTTGGATTCGTAGCTGTTGGTCGGCTTGTTGTCGTAGTAAATTTTGAATCGCTTTGTTTCCGACTGATTAAAACGTTTGTTTTCGGGTTGGTTGAAATTGTGGCTGATGACGTTCGGTCTTCTATTGGCGGGATCCCATCTGTTTGTATTATAATTATCCATAACTGGTATACTCCTTGAAAAAAATGTGGTCCTATAATGGCAGGTGAGTCTATATAAATCCTACACTAAACACTAATTTTTAAAAGGCAACGTAATATAAATGCCATGCGGACACGGTCCACCGCCGGGTTCCGCATACCTGAACTTTTTTAACAACAGGCGTTCCAGCACCCGTAAGCACCACGTTTGGCTGACGCCTGGGTGTTCATTGCGATCTGTTGAGAGAGGCCATGGAAGATTCCCATCCCATATCCCAACAGCAGTCTGTCGGATGGCTCTTGGGTAAATCCCGGCAGGTCATTGGCTGGGTTGTGCTGTCTATCGGCCTCGGGCTCGGCTCGGGGCTGCTGATCGTACTGCAGGCAACCCTGATCTCCCGGGTCATCTGCGGCGCGTTTATCGACAACCTGCCGCCGAATGCGTTCGTTACGGATCTGGTCGCGATAACCGGAGTTGTACTTCTAAGATCGATCTGTGCCTGGGCGCGTGAGGAGGCCGGGTTTCGTGCCGGTGCCGGTGTCCGGCGACACATCCGTAAAGAGCTTCTGGAGCACGTTTTTGCCCTGGGACCCGGATACACCAGCCGGAAGCAAACCGGAGACCTGGCATCGGTGTCTCTGGCCCAGGTTGAAGGGCTGCATGATTTTTTCGCCCGGTACCTGCCCCAGCTCGCCATCGCTGTTCTGGTCCCGGCGGCGATTCTCTTTTTTGTATTCCCGATCAGCTGGGCCGCCGGTGGTTTGCTGCTGCTGACCGCGCCGATGATCCCGCTGTTCATGGTCCTTGTCGGCATGGGGGCGGAAAGTGTCAGCCAACGGCATTTTCAGGCTCTGGCCCGTCTTGGCGCCCATTTTCTGGATGTACTCCAGGGGCTGTCTACGCTGAAATTGCTCGGTCGAAGCCGCCAGGAGGCAGCCGTTATCGCGGAGACCTCACGCGATTATCGCGTCAGGACCATGAAGGTCCTGCGGATTGCGTTTATTTCATCTGCTGTGCTGGAATTTTTCGCGTCGATTTCCATTGCTCTTGTGGCGGTGTTTTTGGGGTTGAGTTTTCTGGGTTATATCACCTACGGCGCCTATGGTCATATGCTCACCCTGCAACAGGGCTTGTTTATACTGCTCCTGGCGCCGGAATTTTACATGCCCCTCCGGGAGTTGGGCGCCCATTACCATGCCCGGGCCGAGGCGGTGGGAGCGGTACAGGAAATTGTCCGGATTCTTCATGTCCTCCCATCCGTTCCTGCCGGCACCCGCCCCTTGACCGCCCAAGGTGGCATTCTCATGCATTTTGAAGACGTTCATTTTGCGTTCGACGACGGAAAACGCCCCGTGCTCCGGGGGACCACGTTTACGATCCGGCCCGGGGAGCGGGTGGCACTGGTCGGTGCCACCGGACAGGGAAAAACAACCATCGTGAACCTGATCCTGGGTTTCCTGCAACCCGACCAGGGGCGCATCCGGGTCAACGGAAACTCCCTGTCGGAGGTCGACCTGGAGCAATGGCGGCGGCACATCGCCTGGGTCGGACAACAACCGATACTGTTCAGCGGAACCGTGGAAGACAATATCCGGCTTGCCCGGCCCGGTGCCGGTGACCCAGAGATCGAGGCCGCGGCGCGCGCCGCCCGCGTTCTGGAATTTACACGGCGACTGCCGCAAGGGTTGGATACGGAGGTGGGTGAACAGGGGTTTGGCCTGTCCAGGGGGCAGGCTCAGCGCTTGGCGTTGGCCAGGGCTTTTCTAAAGGATGCCCCCCTGGTTCTGCTGGATGAACCCACGGCCGGGTTGGACAGCGAAAACGAAGCCCTGGTGTTGGCCGGGCTCGCTGAACTGGTTCGGGATAAATCGGTGTGTCTGATCACCCACCGCTTGGCGAGCATGGCCGGCACCGACCGGGTGTTGGTATTGGAATCGGGAGAAATTTTGGAAAGCGGAACATTTGCAGAACTGATGGCTTCCGATTCTATCTTGAACCGCCTGGCAGGAAGCGATGCGAGCAGGAGGAGCCATGGACCGCATTCCCGATGAATTAATGCCGTTTATCCGGCTGCTGCGGCAACACTGGCGACGAATGGTGCCGGGGACGATCGGCGGGTTTGTGGCTCTCGTATCCGCGGTAGGCCTGCTGGCATTATCCGGTTGGTTTATCTCCGCCGCCGCATTTGCAGGGTTGTCTGCTGCTGCGGCCGCAAATTTCAATTTTTTCTTCCCCAGTATCGGCGTCCGTCTTTTTGCATTTGCCCGAACGGCGGCCCGCTATGGCGAGCGGGTCTTTTCCCATGACGCGACATTCCGGATTCTCGAATCTCTTCGGAGCTGGTTTTATCGACACATTGAGCCTCTGGCACCGGCCCGACTCATGCGGTTTCGCAGCGGCGACCTGTTGAATCGCATTGTCGAAGATATCGACGCCATGGATAATCTCTATCTGCGGGTGCTGTCTCCGACGCTGATAGCCGGCTGTTTTGGGCTGCTGTTTTTTGGATTTCTCTGGGCCTTCGACGGTCTCATCGCCGTCACCGCGGTCGGATTGCTGGCATTTGCCGGGGTCGCCGTCTCCCTGGCGGCGGAGCGATCCGGCGGCCGGTCCGGACGGCACATGGCCCATATCCATTCGGCCCTGCGGACACAGATCGTAGAGTCTCTCCAGGGAATGTCTGAATTGCTCGTCTACGATGGCCAAAAACATTACCTGGCGGAAATCTGTCGGATCGATTCCCAACTCATTCGGGAGCAGAAAACCATGAGCCGGCTTGCCGGCTTGTCATCGGCATGGCTGACGCTCTGTTCGGGTTTGGCGATGGTTCTGGTGCTGTACATCGGTGTGGATCGCGTGCACAGCGGCGACATGAACGGTGCGATCCTGGCGCTGATGGCCCTGGCAGTGTCGGCCGCCTTCGAAGCGGTGTTGCCGCTGCCGGTGGCCTTTCAGTATCTGGGCCGGACCCGGGAATCGGCAAGGCGTCTTCTGGAAATCGTGGATGCTGCACCGGAAATCACATTTCCGGAAACAGAGTCAACGCCGGTGTACTGCCCGGACGTTGCGTTCGAGGCTGTTGAGTTCCGGTATACCGCTGACGGGCCCGCGGTCCTATCGGGCTTTTCAACATTCATTCCCTACGGGTCGCGAATCGCTCTTATCGGTCAAACCGGATCCGGCAAGTCGACCCTGATGAATCTGATGGCGAGATTCTGGGATCCTGTCCAGGGCCGAATATGTATCGGTAACCGTGATATCCGGGAGTACAACGAGACGGATCTCCGCAGCCTGTTCTCGGTCGTTCCCCAACAACCCCACATGTTCGGTGGGACGGTGCGTGAGAACCTGCGCCTGGCCTCCGGGGACGCCTCGGACAGCGATATCCTCGAAGCTCTCGACACGGCCCGGCTCCTGGAGTTTGTCCGGACCCTTCCCGACGGGTTGGACACCTGGATCGGGGAAGCCGGAAAAATGATCTCCGGGGGCCAGGCCAGGCGCCTGGCCGTCGCCCGGGCTGTCCTCCAGGGCAACCCGGTTTGGATTCTCGATGAACCGACGGAAGGCCTGGACCTTGACACCGAACGGCACATGATGCGCCGTATCGAAGCCGCGACCCAGGGCAAAACGGTCATTCTGGCTACCCACCGTCTGGTCGACATGGATCGGATGGACCGGATTCTGCTCATGGAAGGTGGAACGATCGTGGAAGAGGGCACCCATGAGGAGCTGACGGCAGGGCCGACGCGGTACGCGGCGATGCATGACAGACTGCGGATCTGACTGGATGCTGGATACTGGATACTTGCCCGCCTCTGGCTGGCTGGATTCTGGATACTGGATGAGCTGAAAGCTCAAAGCTGAAAGATAAAACAGCTGGGGCTGGGCAGAGGTCTGTGTGCTGAGTGACGCACAGGCACACGGGCCAACGGGCCAACGGGCACACGGGCACACGGGCCAAACCGGCTAACCGGCCAACATTACGTCGCATTTAAACAAAGCGACCCTCTGCACCTTTACAATATCCGAGGATGAATTTAAGATTTGTTCATTGAACATTACACCGATATCCACGGAGGCTGTCCCATGGCGTCATTTACCAGAGTGTTGATTGTCCTTTTAGTGCTGGGATGGGCTTGCGGCGCGTCCGGGCAGATCTACGAATGGATCGATGAAGATGGTATTCGGCGCTTTACCAATAAACCGCTTCCTGCGGGTGTGACGCCGGTCGCTTCTGTCGATGAGGTTCCGTTTGACGCGCTGGCCGATTCGGCGCGCCGGTATCTGGAAAGCCTGGAAATGCAGCGGCTCCTTGAACACTGGCGCATGGAACGTCAAATCGCCATGGAACAGCGGGACGCCGAACGGCGCCGTCTGGCGGAAGATTTAAACTTGCGGAGAATGGCCTACCAGTTGGAGGAGGCCATGCGCTGGAACCGGTTCCATGACGCCTACTTCGGCCCCTCCTACGTACCTGTGTTTCCCGCCCGGTGACACGATTTCAGCCGGCGTCTTGGTATCCCGGAGCGGTTCAGCTATGCGTCGTCAAACAACGGCGTGCTGATGTAACGCTCGCCGGTGCTTGGCAGCACGGTGACGATCAGCTTACCCTCGTTTTCTTCCCGCCGGGCCACCTGAAGGGCCGCCCACGTCGCGGCTCCGGAGGAAATCCCGCACAGAATGCCCTCCAGGTCAGCCATTTGCCGGGCTGTCGAAAAGGCATCGTCATTGGTGACCTGGACCACCTCGTCGATAATCGACCGGTCCAGAATATCCGGCACGAATCCGGCGCCGATCCCTTGGATCTTGTGGGGGCCCGGTTCACCACCGGAAAGGATCGGAGAGTCGGTCGGCTCTACGGCCACCACCCTGGCATCGGGCTTCCGCTCCTTGATGACCTGTCCCACACCGGTGATGGTTCCGCCGGTTCCCACTCCGGAGACAAAGATGTCTATCTTCCCCCCGGTGTCGTTCCAGATCTCTTCGGCGGTGGTTTCCCGGTGGATCCGAGGGTTGGCCGGATTTTTGAACTGATCCGGCATGAAGGCATTGGGCTCCTGGGAAAGGATCTCTTCCGCAGCGGCGATCGCTCCCTTCATCCCCTTGGGGCCGGGTGTCAGCACCATTTCAGCGCCCAGTTGTTTCAGCAGCTTGCGGCGTTCGATGCTCATGGTCTCCGGCATGGTCAGTCTTAGCCGGTATCCCTTGGCGGCGCAGACAAATGCAAGCCCGATGCCGGTGTTGCCGCTGGTGGGTTCGACAATGATCGTGTCCGCGCCGATTTTGCCCTCTTTTTCTGCCGCCTCAATCATGGCGTAGCCGATTCTATCTTTCACGCTGCCCAGAGGATTAAAGAACTCCAGTTTGACCAGGACCTCCGCCCGGCAGCCTTCGGCAATCCGGTTTAATTTTACCAGAGGGGTCCTCCCAATCGTTTCGACAGAATTTTCGTAGATATTCATGATGCCACCATATTCTCCTTCCAAGATGAACGGGAATCTTTCACCTGCTTGCTGACGGGTTTTTGTCTGATGGGTTGAAGCATTGAACGGGAATGAATTTTGTGCCTGTCACAACCGGATCGCCGCGCTGATCATTCAACGGCGGTTCCGTTTCCACCCTTCCGATAGATCAGGCGTGGCGGTTCAATAAGCACCTTGGTGTCGGGTGGGACCGATTCCGTGAGCCACACATTTCCGCCGATGACCGCACGCGTGCCGATGACCGTGTCGCCGCCCAAAATCGTGGCACCGGAGTAGATGATCACATCGTCTTCGATGGTGGGGTGACGCTTTTTGCCGCGGAACATTTCTCCGGCATCTTTCGGCAAGGACAACGCGCCCAGGGTAACGCCCTGGTATATCCTCACGTTGTTGCCGATCTCGGTGGTTTCACCGATGACCACGCCGGTGCCGTGATCGATCACGAACCGTTCCCCGATGGTTGCCCCCGGATGGATATCGATGCCGGTCGCGCTGTGGGCCTGTTCGGACATGATTCTTGGCAGCAGCGGAACCCCGAGCTCGAAAAGCCAGTGGGCCACCCGGTATACGGTAATGGCATACATCCCCGGATAGCTGAAAATGATCTCATCATAGCTCTTGGCTGCCGGGTCTCCTTCATAGGCTGCCCGGACATCGGCGGCGAGTACTTTCCGGATTTTCGGGACCGCTTCCAGAACCTGGAGCGCGATTTCCTGACCCCGCTCTTCGCAATCCGAGCAGAGCTGATCGTACCGGAAACAGTCATGACGGATGCTGTGGGTGATCTGTTCGGCCAGTAAATCGTAGAGCACCGAAACGGTTTGGCCGACCGTGTATTGAAGATTGACCGGATCCAGCTTTTCCCGGGTGTAATATCCGGGAAAGAGAATCTCCCGAAACTTGTTGATGATATCGACCACATAACCTTCGGACGGGATCGGCTCGTAATCGATGTGGGTAAAGCACTCCCTGTCTTCACAGTGGTTGATGATTTTATCCGCGATCGCCGGGAGCTTGCTGCGCGCTGTGGCAGCGGTTTCTGCGTCAATCTTGCACGACTCAATCTCTTTTTTGAGATCGTCCATGACAATGGCCCTCCGGCACCTGAAATAGTGATGTAAAAACAGCGGGATGATTAAAGAGTAAATTAACGCATGTTGAGAAAATGTCAAAACAGGCGCAGCCGGTGATCGGCGCTGTCGAATCCCTGTACGGCGATGGCAACTGTCAGAATGCCGTTCCGATGTGTGAATGGCGCCGGAGGTATGGAATCAGCGTCCCCATCGAAATCGGTATCGGGTTCGAAAACCCCATCGACGTTGAAGCGGGCTATCATTATCCGATTCCGATAACGTTTCCGGCCCCGGACATGTCCCGGTCCGGATTCCCAGATTACGGTATCCTGTTTATGTAATCGGAACACGTGCACGGAAACGGTACTTAAACCTTCGGATGGAAGTTTAGAAAGTATGTGAAACTAAATAAAATGAATGATACTTGAAAAAATAACCTTGACTTGAGTCAAGGTTTTTGAAATTAATTTACTATATCCTTTTCTTACCATTTCAATCTGTAATTTCCGACTGCGACAAATTCCAATTCGAGGTGCACCCGTGAAAAAATGGATTATCGGTGGGCTTCTGGTGCTGGCAGGTGTCGCCATCTCATTTCCCCTGTTCAGCATGAGTTATTACACCATGGTCCGGACCTCGACGCCGGAGTTTTGTGCCTCCTGCCATGAGATCAAGCCGGCGGTTCGGGCATGGCGGTCGTCCACCCATGCCAACAACAGCGCGGGCATTGTTGTGGACTGCATGGATTGTCATCTGCCGGCCCCCCAGGACACCTACGATTTTTTCTTTGCCAAAACCTACCACGGCGTTAAAGACGTGGCGATTCACTTTATTAAGGGTGAATACGATCGCGAGAAGGCCCAAAACTCGGCTTACGCATCGTTTGATAACGACCAGTGCCAGAAATGTCATCGAAACCTGCTGCACATGCCGGACAAACGGGGTGCCATGCTGGCTCACCGATCGGTGCTCCACGCCAGACCGGGATACGAGAAAAAGTGTATCGACTGTCACTATGACCTGGTTCACAATGACAAACAGCAAGTGATGTTTCGCCAATACCGTCGGCTGCCCTATCAGGCCAAAGGATTACGGACGATAGGGCCCGACATATAGGCAGGGAAAGGAGTCGGGGAAATGAGAAAAACGCAGTATAGCATCATTGTCGGCCTTCTTGCGGTGGTCCTGGTCCTGGGTGCCGGGATGACGTCCATCGACGCACAGCAAGCCAACTTTCCCAAGGTAAAGGAGTTCCGGATCGAGCGGAGCATTCCGCCGGAAGGTGTTGCCTGCATCGAATGCCATAAGGCCTCCACCCCAGGCACGTTTGCCGATTGGGCCAAGAGCCGCCACGCCAATGCCAACATCACCTGTCTGGACTGTCATCTGGTGCAGCCCGGCGACCAGGATATCGCCAAAGGACACGAGCAGTACTACAGCCGCTCGGACATGCCCTACGGTGAATCCAAATACAAGGTGCCGATCGCCTCCATCGTCACGCCAAAAGACTGCTCACGCTGCCATCCTGACGAGGTCACCCAATACAGCAAATCCAAGCATGCCAATACCATCGAAATTATTTGGAAGCTGGATCCCTGGCTCAACAAGGGGATGAATTCCGACAACGAGCGCAAGACCGGCTGCTTCAATTGCCACGGAACGATCATTCAAATCGACGAGGACGGTAAAATCGATCCGGGGACCTGGCCCAATGCCGGCGTCGGACGGATTAACGTCGACGGCAGCAAGGGAAGCTGCACCAGCTGCCATACCCGTCACCGGTTCTCGGTGGCCGAAGCCCGGATGCCCGAAGCGTGTGATCAGTGCCACCTGGGTCCGGACCATCCCCAGATCGAAATTTACGAGGAATCCAAGCACGGCACCCTGTATCACGCCTATAAAGACGAGTACAACTTCAACGCCGCCGGCGGCACCTGGACGGCCGGGGTGGACTACCGGGCACCGACCTGCGCAGCATGCCATATGTCCGGCTCCGGGAAGGTTCTGACCAGCCACGATGTGACCGAGCGCCTCTCATGGGAAACCCAGGCCCCCCTGACGGTCCGACCCGAGAATTTCAAGCCCTTCCCGTCCAATTCCGACTGGAAGACGGAACGGGAAAAGATGAAAAACATCTGCCGCCAGTGCCACGGAAACTCATGGATTGACGATTTCTACGATGGTTTCGACAAGGCGGTTATGGAGTACAATGAGGTTTACTTCAAACCGGCCAAGAAGATGCTTGGCGATCTTTATGAAAAAGGCCTGCTGGACAAAACCAAGTTCTTCGACGAGCACCTTGAAGTGCAGTACTATGAGCTCTGGCACCACGAGGGGCGCCGGGCCAGAATGGGTGCCATGATGATGGCTCCGGACTACGCCTGGTGGCACGGGTTCTACGAATGCAAACTCCGATTCAACGAGTACATGGAAGAGGCCCGGCATCTTCTGGAAACCGGCGAGAAAGCGTATATCTATAAAGACTTTCCAAATGCCACAGGTAACACCGAAAGACCGCCGATGCTGTTTCCGAGATAATCTGTTAACCGACCGGATAAAGATCACCAAAAAACCCGCTGCATCTAGGATGCAGCGGGTTTTCTATTATAGCCGTTGTTGTTAATACGTTGTGTTTAAATATAGATTTTTCCTATCCATCAAAATCCGTGTCAAGAGAAACCGGATCACGTCCTACTCGGTATCGGGATCGCTATCGGGATCGGAATCGAATGAGTGCGGCCATTTCCCCAATCGATACCGATACCGAACCCGACGCCTCCGATACCTTCATTATAGTGGAATCCTGCCGATAGGAAAGGGGTGCCGCCCTATGCTCTAATATGTAATAAACTCATAACTGGCGGATTTATACCCCAAAATTTTCTGAATATGAAAGATCAAAATGCGACTTTCATAGTGCTCGACCAATTGCTTCAACCCCTGCTTGGCTTTCTGAAATTTTTTCCGCTGTAGATTGCTGATCAATGTGGTGGAATCGATATCCACGGCCCGGCCCTCGCAGACGATCCTTGGACCGTCGCCGATGAGCACCTCCCATTCCCGGGCGATCTGAAGCCCCGTCTCTTCTATGGCTGGGTAGAACGTCCGGGTCACGTAATTTCGATAATCTTTGTCTCTGCCGCTGATGATATCCCACATCTGCGAAAATTTAACGGTATTTTTTTTGACCTCCTTGGAGTAGTCTTCCTTTGTTCCTGTGCTGACGAGGACCTTGGTCTTATAGCCATGGAGGTAATCCTGAAGATCGGCATTCAACTCCTTGTATTTCGGATCCCGAAGACCCTTTTCAAGCTGGTCCAGATCGTTGCTGACGCCTTCCAGGATGATTTCGCCGGCTCCGCCGATCAGCACCGTCCATCCGGCGACCACATGAATGCCCAGGCTGTTCATCCCCGGAATATACTTCCGGATGACGAACTTTTTGTAATCGGCTACTTTGTCCCGATCGATGGTCCAATACTGGTTGAATTTGACCGCCATGGATTGTGCCTCCTTTATAGCTGATGCGAGCCAGTATCATCTTCGTGTCCCGTTGGCCGCAGGGAGTTCATCAAAATCATACTAAGACATGGGCAGGGAATACAAGTAAAAATTTCTTTCGCGATGTCTCCGGCAACTGAAGACAGGTCGGCCTAAAGGCTTCTCATTTCCTCCAAGACATCTTCTGCGGTCTTTCGCACATACCCGTCTTCATCCAGCAACATTTCCTCCAAGGGGGTGATGGCCCGCTGGTCGCCGATCTTTCCCAGGGCTTCCGCCGCGGTCTTCTGGACATTCCAGTTTTCATCCCGCAGGGCCTTGATCAGGGGATCCACGGCCCTTTCATCCCCGATCATACCGAGAGCGATTGCCGCCCCCCACCGGACGATGAGGTCGTCATCCTCCAAGGCCTCGATCAACGGATCGACAGCTCGTGTATCCCCGATCCAGCCGAGAGCCAGCATCGCTCCATAGCGGGGATAATCGTGTTCGAGATCTGAATAGAGGCTGAGCTCGGAATACGCCATCGCTTTTATCAACGGATCGACAGCTCTTTCATCTCCGATTTTTCCCAACGACTCCGCTGCCGCTTTCCGAACACTCCAGTCCTCGTCTTTATTGTTCAATGTTGCAATCAAGGGGGCGACTGCCCCGGGCGCTTTAATCTCCCCCAATGCCTCTGCCGATTTCCAGCGAACGTACGGCTTTTTGTCTGCAAGGCTTTCAATTAACAGGTCGGTGGCGCGGTTGTCGCCAATCCGCCCGAGAGCCTCTGCCGCTTCCCACCGGGCATACTTGGACCGACTCTCTTTCAAGATTCGCATCAGTTCATCCGCGTCATCCCGCTTGGCCGATTGAAACGTGTTGAACAGATCAGCGAACCTGAATATTTCGACAAATTCATCAAATAATGACATGTTTCGACCTGCTTTACCCTGAGATCCTGACCGTCTGGCTGAAAATTTCCAGCCCGCTCTTGAAATCGGTAATGACCAGTCTTCCGACCCTTCCCGTCTTGAGTGTAATTGTCCTTTCCAATGTTGCCGTTTCTCCGGGTTCCAGATTCGACACCCTGCCCTGCTCGATCTCCTCCCCGACCATCACCAGAGAGCTGGCCCGTTCGATGGCCCCGGGGTTCGATAGATCGGGAATCCACACGCAGCGGGTGTTCGCAAACCGCACCGGATCCCCATCCCGGTGGGCGATGATCAGGTTGCCCTGACCGGTGGAGGTACGGATGATTTCCAGAACCGGTTCCGGTATCATCGGCCGCCCTGCAGATACAAGGATGATGAACCCGGCGATGACGATCGCCCAGAAGAGAATACCGGCCGCCGGCCGCCCTGCAGATACAAGGATGATGAACCCGGCGATGACGATCGCCCAGAAGAGAATACCGGCCGCCGGCCGCCAGTCCATGATCGGAATATGGTTGTCTGTCTCTTCCATCTTTTTATTTGCCTGTTCCGGGTTTTCCGATCCTTTCCGCCCAGCAGGAGTCAACCATTCCTGCCGGGCCTGAATTAGATCCCTTTCATCAGTATCGCCGCCAACAGGCTGAATATCACCACGATAATGGTGACCCCGGCGCCGATTGCCGAAGGGGTCAT
This sequence comes from Olavius algarvensis associated proteobacterium Delta 3, assembly GCA_903231505.1. GTDB lineage: Bacteria > Desulfobacterota > Desulfobacteria > Desulfobacterales > CAFBRK01 > CAFBRK01. The sequence continues at coordinate 45,200 of CAFBRK010000293.1, forward strand.
CTTCAATGCAATACCCGGATTGCGGACCGCAGTAATCGCAACATCGGCGACCTTTAACATGCTCCTGTCAAGAAATGCGCCGAAGGCCATCAAGGGGCCCCGGCAGAACGACACCAGGGCGTAACCGGGCACGCGTCCGAGCCAATCCGAATCGAGGGTATACGTGGGGGTACCTCGAATCAATGTTCTTAAATACCAGGCCGCCAGGAACGTGAACACAAACATTTGAGAAATCGAGAATACCCGGGTGATGGTGTACGGGACAAAATCGACCGGATAGGGGAGCATTTCATAAAACGGGTAATAGGGGTATACGCCCATATACACGCAAAGGAACGCCGGTATGGTCATGCCGATTAACATGTTGATCGGCGTATTTTCGGGCTTGTCTTTCAGTTTGACCCGGATATCGGCCGGCGGCTCGTCTCTTCCCTGGAACCATAGATTATAAGGGAGTTTGACCGCCGTATGCAGAAACGTCCCCACGGTGGCTCCTTCCAGGAGCAGATAGACGATGGGTTGATGGATCAATTCAGCGGCTTCGATGGTCATGCTTTTGCTCACGAATCCATTGAAATACGGCATCCCCGAAATCGAAAAACCACCAATCAAGTAGAGCCAGAAGGAAATGCGCATGTACTTGTACAGTCCGCCCGTGTTGGTGAACTTGCACGTACCGGTGACAGACAACACGGTGCTGGCCCCCATGAGAAGAAGGCAGCTGTAGATGATGTGGGAGATAATGTGAGACACACAACCGAGTATGCCAAGGTAGGTACCGATTCCAACACCGCATATCATGTACCCATCCTGTGAAATGATGTGATAGCCGCACAGCCTCCTGGCGTCGTTCTCCAGTACGGCCAGGAAAAGGGCGACAACGGCCGTCACCACCCCCAGCCACATCAGCAGTTCCACGCCTGGAAAACACCGGACTAGTCCGTAAATCCCGGTCTTGGTACTGAATGCGGTCACATATAATACGCTGGTCACGCCTCCTGTGGAATAGGCATCCGGCAACCAGGAATGGACCGGAAACGATCCCGCATCGATCAGAAATCCGATCATCATGAAGTAGTAGGCCAGATACGGCCAGCCCCATCCCCAGGGCATTAAATCCAGATAGATGGAACCGGTCGTTTGCACGTGCATGATACTGCCGGCCAGAAGAAATCCACCGGCCACAACGTGCCATAAAAAGTATCTGAATCCAGACGCCTTTGACGTCTTGGTCCCCCGGAACCAGATGAGGAAGACCGCGGACCAGGTCGCGATCTCCACAAAGAAAATATAGGTAAACAGGTCACGGGCAAAAATTGCCGACACCGAACTTCCAATATGGATGAGCGCACTGACGTGCTCCCAGTCGTTCTTCTCCCGGAGGGCGAAAATGAGCATGGCAATGCCGATCACCACGTATACATAAGCAAAGATCATGCTCATCTTGTCGATCCGCCCCAACTCGAGCGTATAGTGCAGGAACGGAATGCGCCATTTATGCAGGGCCCCGGGGAAGGCGGGAATGGCCCCGAAGAATCCCATCGAGGTGAGGAGCAGGATGACAAGTCCTGCTGACGGGAGAAGAATCAGGTAGACCTGCTTGACCTTTCTGTTGCCAAGAAACGGCACCAGAAACGCACCCAGCATGATCAACACCCCGGGATGTATCCAATCACCCATCTGAACTACTGCCTCCGGCGTTTTTCATAATAATCCACAGGCCTGACAAGCCATATTCCCAGCAGTTTGGCCCCTAAAATCAGAATGGAACAGAATACAAAACCACAGATGGCAAAAAAGCCCGGTATATACTGGAACGCGAAGTGGTAGTGAAGCTTGTCGAAGTAGAGCAGCAGGAACCCGATAACGAGACTCCCGCCGACACCAAAAATATAATAGAGCTTCATGAGCAACTCTTTGGTTATTTTCATTCTCACACCCCTCCGAAGAGATTGTTTACGGCCGTCTGCGCCAGGTCGAAAATGTGAAACATGTTCGGGAACAGGCAAAACAAAACAGAGAAAATACCGGTGATGCCAAGGGGCACGACCATGAAAAGATATAACGGTCGTCCGGTCTCCTTAACCCCGGCGTCCTTGGGTTTTTCAAAAAATGCCGTCCTGACCACGGGGAAAAAATAGACGAGATCAAGTACGGAAGCCGTGATGGCAACAAACAGGAATGCCATCTGATCCGCCTGTATGGTGCCCAGGCAAAAATACCATTTGCTGATAAATCCGGCCAGCGGCGGAATGCTGCACATGCCGAATGCGGCCACGGTGAAGGCCATCAGGGTGATGGGCATAACCCTGCCGACCCCGGCCATCTGGCTGATCTGCTTCTTCCCGGTGACGACCATGATGGCGCCGGCACACAGAAAGAGCGTAATTTTCATAAACCCATGGTAGGCGATATGGATCATGGCCCCGATGGCGGCCATGGGACTCAAAATGGCCGCACCAAGAATAATAAAAGAGAGCTGATTGATGGTGGAATAGGCGAGCAGCCGTTTGAGGTTATCCTGCCCGATGGCATAGAGGTTGGCGACGATAATGGTAAAAGAGGCGACGCAGGCCAGCGTGATGCCGAGACTCAGTTCATGCATCAGTTCGGTCCCATACAGGTAGTACACGATCCGGATGATGCCGAACACACCGGCCTTTACAACGGCGACGGCATGCAGCAATGCACTGACCGGTGTCGGGGCGACCATTGCGGTGGGGAGCCACGCGTGAACCGGCATCCAGGCGGCCTTGACGAATCCCATCATAAAGCAAAAGAACGCAATCTGCAGCGTGAGCCTGGAGGTCCCATCGAGGGCCGGTTTTAATATTCCGTTGGGCGTAAAATCGGTCGTTCCAACGGCATAATAGACCGTCAATATGCCAAACAGAAAGAAGACCCCTCCGGTGAGCAGATAGGCCAGGTATTTATGGCCGCCATGGATGGCCTCCGGCGTCTCATCGTGGGCGACCAGGGGATACGTGGACAGGGTCAATATTTCATAGAATACGAACATCGTAACCAGATTGGCCGAAAGCGCAATCCCGATGGCACCCAGCAGGGCAAGAGCGAAACAGAAGAAAAACCGTGTCTGGGCGTGCTCGTCCAGCGATCGCATGTAGCCGATGGAATAAAGGGAGACCAGTATCCACAGAAAAGATGAGGTGGTGGCGAAGATCAGGCCAAAGGCGTCCACCTGAAGTGCGAAGTCAATTCCCGGAAGAAGATTGAACCATTTGAATGTTATGGATCCCTGCTGCAGAACAACCGGCGTCATCGACAGGACAGTCAGGAAAAGTAGTGTACTACCGATCAGTATCCAGCTTTCCCTGACGTTCGGACGACTCCCGAACAGTAGAATGAGACACGCCACTGCGCCCGGCCAGAAAATGGCCAGTAAGGGCCTGTATTCAATTGAAAGTAATTCCATCATAGTTGGTGCTCTTATGCGTTATGCATCAAGGCATCCCCCACTGATAAGACCGGAATTCCGGTTCAGAACCCCGAGGGAACGGTATATCGAATGACTTCGTCTACAATGACCTGATTGAAAATACCCACCAGAATGATGGCAGCGGCCAGCACACCTGCCGGGATCAACATGCTGAGCGGGACCCCGCTCGGATGCGGGTTGCCCGGGATGCCGGCGTGAGCACCACCCGTGTCCTGGCCATGGACATACAGGGCCTTGTCGAAAACTCTGAAAAACAACGCGACATTGATCAGGGTGCACAGGAGCAACGCCGCTACAAACCCCCATTGATGGGCCTGGATACCGCCCAGGAGCAAATACCATTTGCTGAAAAACCCGCACGTCGGCGGGACTCCGATCACCGCCAACGCCCCCACGGAAAATATGACCGCCGTTGTCGGCATGGTGCTGAACATGCCCTTGAAATCGTCGATACGGTGGCCTCCGGTCCGGTACATGATCTGTGCGGCCACCAGAAACAGGCAGGCCACCATTATGGCATCGTTGAGGATGTGGAAGACCGCTCCCTTGAATGCGATGGTGTTTGCCACGCCGATTCCTCCGACGATAAAGCCGATTTCGGCGATGATCACATACGACAGCATGCGTTTGAAGTCGCTCTGAGACAGCGCCATCACGGCACCAAAGAGTATGGCTACCGTCCCGAACCAAACCATGACGTCAGTGACATGAGTCACGGATATCGAGAAGTCAGGTTGAAAAACGGTGAACATCACCCGGATTAAGGCGTAGGCCATTACCTTGGTCATCAAGGGAGCGATCACGGCACTGACCGCCGACGGTGCATAGGCATAGGCATCCGGCAGCCATCCGTGCAGCGGAAACAGCGCGATCTTGATTCCCAAACCGGTCATAATGAACGAAAACCCGATCAGAATCGTTTTGGACTGGTACAGGTCGGGTAGTAATTGGCCCAAATCTGCCATATTCAAGGAACCGGTGGCGATATACAGACAGCCGACCCCCAACAGGTAGAAGCTGGCACCGATAGTGCCGAGAAGTATATAGCGAACGCTGGCATACAGGGACCGATCTTCTCCCATGGCGATGAGGGCATACCCGGAAAGGGCAGAAACTTCCAAGAGCACAAAGAGATTAAACAGATCCGCCGTGATGCAAATTCCTAAAAGACCGGTGACGAATAAAAGGTATAGACTCCAGAAAAGCGCCGTCTTGTCCGGCAGCTCTCTTTCGACGCTCTCTTTGGAATGGGCCGCTGTGATCAGACTGAGCAGTGAGATCAATACCAGCATCATGGCGTTGAGGTGATCGATCCGATATTCGATCCCCCAGGGCGGCTCCCATCCCCCCAGCCAATAATGGATCGGGCCGTCCGTGATCACGGCGGTCAGAATCCATACCGACAGTGCGCCGCATCCGGCCAATGCAACGATGACCAGAACGTACCCGGCACGTTTCACCCACCATGCGGAGAAAAAGACAAAAAAGGCCGTCACCAGGGGGAGGATAACGACTATGGCTGGCAGATTTTGACTCATGATCCTCTATTGCAGAGTTACTCCGCGAATAATTGCTGCATCTCCGGATGGTTCATGATCGCCTGCCGGAACTGCTCTGTACGATAGTCGAGCCGTTTTTTGATGATGACCAGCAACCGCTGGTACAGAATCAGACCCATCTGGGGGTATTGTTGTATCATCCGGTCTATCTTCTCCCGTTTGAACGACATCACCTCGGAGGGTTCCACACAGACGGCATCCACGGTGTAGGTCCCGTCCTCGACCATGGCCGACCATCCGAACGAATAGCCGGGTTTGATGGATCCGACGATAGCGGTCACATCCTCCGAAATTTTCTGTTCCAGGAGTATGAGACCGGATCGCATCATATAGAAGCGATCCGCCCATTGATGCTGCCTGAAGAGCACCTCTTCTCGATCGAACTTCAGGATATCGACGATGGTTGTCAGTTGATCGAGCATCTCATCCGACAGATAGGTGAGCATGACAATCTGTTTTAAATCATCCCGTTGGACCATTTTCTTTTTCTCCGAAATTGCTTGGCCCGGCCGTTGCAGGATCCTGTGACGGGTCACTGCTCGTCCATTTTCGCCAATATCTCGTCTTCCTCGAGGGTTTGATATTTTTGGTGGACCTTGATGACCAGCGCCAGGGCGACACCCAGGGTGGCCACCGCCACAACGATAGCCGTGAGCATGAGCACGTGGGGCAGGGGATTGATGTAATCGATTGCGTTGACGGCGTGGTGACCCGCGTCGTGTCCGTGCATGATGATCGGAATGGTAGCATTGTACTTTGCGCCGATGGAGATAAAGAAAAGGATGACGGCGGTCTGGAGAATGTTCATGCCGATGATCTTTTTAACCAGGTTGTTTTTAGCGATCACGGCCCACAGACCGATCATCATCAGCGCAATGTAGACCCAGTAGTTGACCTTGGATATCAGAATCGGTACCAGATCGCTCATCCCTACAGTCCCTCATCCTGCCGGCCGGCAGACACGATGTTGTAATAGAGGAGCACCATGACGGCCATCACGGAGATGCCGACCCCGATTTCCACTATCAGTATGCCGTGGGATCGGGCCGTCACCGGATCCACTCCGAATAGTGTCGACAGTGCACCGTAATCGAGGTAGCCGGCACCCAACAGCATGCAGAGGGCCCCGGTGCTGGCATAGATAAATACCCCCAGCCCGCAAAGGAGCACGGCGGCTTTTTCACCGAACCAGGCAAGGCCCGACCGGAGGTTGGTGGAGATGGCGTACAACGCGATGGAGGCCCCGAGGATGACACCCCCCTGGAATCCGCCTCCCGGGCTATGGTGCCCGTGGGCAATGACATAGAGCGCAAAGAGCTGGCTGAAGGGAATAATTAGCCGGCACCCTGTTTTCACGATCAGGTCATAAGGGACCCACATCAGGTCGATGCGCTCAAACTCCTCCATGGATTCCGGTAGCCGGGCACGTTGCTTCACGCGGAGCGTGATCCCGGTGGGAATGTGACGATACATCCGTGCCTCGGCTTCTTCCCGTTTGATCACACGCAGCAGAAAGAGACATGCGATACCGGCGGTAAAGATGACAATGGTTTCAAACATGGTATCGTAGCCCCGGTAATCGGCCAGGACCGCCGTGACGATGTTCGGCACGGAGGTTTCCTCCAGGGTGCGTTCGATATACCGGGGGGACACATGGGTGCTGGCCGGGGCGGCCGGATCACCCCAGGATGGAAAATCGAGGGTGCCGTAGATCAACAGTCCCCCGAACAACAGGACCACCAAGGTGCCGAGCACTTTCAATCCTTTGTCCTCCGTGATGTTCGGAACACGGCGGCGACAAACAGCACCGTACTCACGCCGGCGCCCACCGACGCCTCGGTAAATGCCACGTCCACCGCCCCCATAATCGCCCACAGAAGACACAACATGAAGCTGTAGGCACCGAAAAGTATGGCGGCACCCAGCAGGTCCTTGACTGTGATCGCGGCGACCGCACAGATCAGGACGATGGCCAGTACTAGTAATTCGATCTGCCAGATCATGATTGGCCTTCTTTTGTCCATGGTTTCAAACCCGCACGCACCCCCGCATCGATGATGGCATGGGTGGCCGTCGGACTCGTGATATAGATGAAAATGACAATCAGAACGATCTTGGCTGCCGTCAGAAACGTGTGCAGGGAAGCATCCTGTGCGATATACAGGGCGATGCCGGACATGGTGAACAGCTGACCGGCCGTATCCAGTTTTCCCGCCGGGTGCAGACGTGAATAAAAATCCGGAAAACGGATAATGCCGATGGACCCGCCGAAAAAGAATATCAGCCCACCGATCACCAGAATCGCGCTGAGCCAATTGATCATCTTTTGTGTTCCTTCCGTTACGGGGCCTCCTCGTACAGCCCCTTTTTCTTCTGAAAATACCGGGATGCGGCCAGCACGGCGATGAAATTGAGCAGTGCATAGGCCAGGGCAATGTCGACAAACATGTCGACCCGGTTGTACAGCAGCCCCACCAGAATCAACATGACGGTCGTCTTGCTGCCGATGGCGTTGACGCCGATGAGCCGGTCCAGCACCGTCGGACCGAACACGGCTCGATACAGGGACAGGAACATGATGATGCCCAGAAAAATTCCGCTATAGAGAAAGAAAGTGTCCATCATTCGCGGAAAACCTCTGCAATACGCTTTTCCATTTCACCGGGAAGGGGTTCACCGGCTTTTGTATTGATACAGTGTACGGAAAATCGGCCGAGCACCGTCACATTGACGGTGATGGTGCCGGGCGTCAGGGTGATGGAATTGGCGAAGGTGGTTCGGGAGTAATCACCTTTCAGACGGCTCTCGAACTCGATAATCTGCGGATCGATCTTATCGATGAGCCGGGGGTGAAAGGTGAGATACATGACTTGCAGATTGGCCAAAAAGACCTGGTACAACAGCCAGGGGATATACCAGGCCAGCCGCACCCACATTCGGAGTATCCCCTTCGGCCGGCTGGCTGTGAAAAGCAGATCGCCCGAGAGAAAGGAAACAATGGCACTGGAGATAAGGCCCAGTGTGATGTGAAATGCATCGAATCGGCCCGAGAAGATCAGCCATAGGATAAAACAGATAATAAACGACAGGAAAAAGGTGGTGTTGCGTCGAGCGCTTGGGGGAGCGCCCACGGATGTGTCTGGGGAGCCATTGTCGCGTTTCGGGGAGGGGTCCATTTTCCTCACTGTTCCCAGTGTTCCGGCCGATGTCTGAATGGCGTTTCAAGCAGGATCCGGGCAAAGTTGTTGTCGTGTAGGTACAATCAGCTTGCCCCTATGCGGCGACGTTGATTATTTTGATGATCTTCTCCTCTACTCTTAATAGATGGTTTTACTGCGGGGTGAATCGTTTCCTCGCGGTATCCCGGAACGGCATGGGATGCCCGGACTACCTGTTTAACCACACACTGTGAACGTCATCGATGGTGTCCCTGACGGCCTGGAGCGCGTTCAGGACCCGCGTATACTGCATCGCCAGGCCCACCATCTCTCCCAACAGCATCAGGGAATCCACATCGTCACCCGATACGTCCCAGGGCGCCCCGTGGTAAAGACGCACATCTCCGATGACGCGATCGTAAATCTTGATGGGAATCGAAACGATGGCGCGGATACCTTCGGCTCGTGCATTTTCCGGGTACTGAAGCTGATCGGAGGTTTCGATGTCCGGTATGATCACCGGCTGGCCGCCTCTGGAATGCCGGAGGCTCTTTGCCGACAGCACCGGTCCCTTGTTGACGTACTCGGCGCTGAGCCCAAACGTAGCCAGAATTTCCAGTTCATCGGTGTCGATATCCAGCGCAAAAACCGTGCAGCCTTTGATGCCCAGGGCCCCTACGAGAAGTCGGGTGAGGTGGTCGGCCATGAGGTCCAGTTGGTCCGACTGGGCGATGGCTCGGGTGACCGCCATAAATACATCGATATCGAGGGTCTCTTTGTCTGCCATGGCATCCTCCTTATTTACGCTTGCCGAAGGGTGTATCCTGTCAACGGCAGCGTGCTCGGTCACGAGACGATGCACACCGTAACGTTTTTCAGTGCCGCCACCACCTTGTTGTAGACGCTGGCAGTGAAAAAGCGGGTAATTTTCCCGGGTTTGCGGCTCAGCACCAGGAGCTGATAATGTTCCCTCATCACCTGGTCGACGATTTCTCCGGCCACATCTTTTTTCCGGGCCTTGAAAACATAGCGAACTTGGTCCTCGCCGATACCTTTTTCCCGCAGTTGCTCCACCACAGCCATCAGAGACTTCTCCTGGTCCTTAACCTTCTGCAGCAGATAGCCGAGATTCTCTTTTAGTTTTCCGGTAATGGACTGGCCGCTGGTTTCGATGTCAGGTAACGGGGCGTAAGTGTTGAACAGGGTGACTTCCAGTTCAGCGTTGACCGCAAATGTGTCGACGACAAAGTCAAGGGCCTTCTGATCCTGCGGGGTGAAATTGTACGGGAGCAGCAGTTTTTTACCGGCCATGGTGTCCTCCTTTCTCCCGTTTCGGGGACTGGATGTCCGTAGGGCATGCCGTCCGGGGAACACAAGACCAATGTTGGTGCCTATATCGCAGATGACGGACGATCACCAGCTGTTCAGATAGATCCTCAAAGAGGTCAGATGAGAATCTGTACTTTCGCTGAAGAATGTGTCGATGAAGAAGAAAATCCCCTGTCAATGGGACGTTGTAAATGTCAGTGGGTCTGCAACGGGGTCGATTTTGTAAAATGCTGGCATACTTTGGGGATAATTTCAAGCGCAAAGAGAGACGCGCGTCTTAAGAAAATTCCACCGGTTCTATCTTATACTTTTTCATACGTTTCCAGATCGTTACACGGCTGACACCCAGGCGGCGCGCCGCCTCGGACCGGTTTCCGCCGCACGCTTTCAGAACGTCGAGCATTTTTTCCCTCTCATGCCGGTAACCCGGCGGAATGGCCTCGGGAATCGGCGCGCATTCCCGGCTGTCGGCAATGCGCGGGGGTAAATGATGCGCGTGGATGCCACCGCTATGGCACAGGACAAAGGCATATTCGATCGCATTCCGGAGCTCTCTCACGTTTCCCGGCCACGAGTAGGCCGTGAGGCTCTCCATGGCTTCGGGGGTCATTCCCAAAATCTTCTTTCCGGATTTCTCATTGTTCTTACGGATGAAATACTGAACAATGATCGGGATGTCCTCTTTCCTGTCTTTGAGGGACGGGCAATGGAGCGGAAACACATTGACCCGGAAAAAAAGGTCTTCCCGGAACGCTCCCTGGGTGATCAGTTTTTCGAGATCCTTATTGGTGGCCGTCAAGATCCGCACATCGATGCGGATCGGCTGATGGTCGCCCACCCTCTCGATCTCTTTTTCCTCGAGCACCCGAAGCAGCTTGACCTGGGTGGCCATGGGGACATCGCCCAACTCGTCCAGAAAAATCGTTCCACCGTGGGCCGCCTCAAACCGGCCGACCCGGTTCCGGTTGGCGCCGGTATAGGCGCCACGGGTGTGGCCGAACAGTTCGCTCTCCAAAAGGTTCTCGTTCAGAGCTGCGCAATTGACTTTGATGAACGGTTTGTCGCGACGCGGACTGACATCATGAATCGCCCGAGCCACCAGCTCTTTTCCTGTGCCGCTTTCACCGTGGATCATTACCGGGGCTTCTGTCATCGCCACATTGTCGATGAGTTCGTAGAGGTTTTGCATGATGGCCGATTTACCGAGAATCCCGTGAAATCCATCTTCCATGTGAAGGGATTTTCGCAGTGCCGTGATTTCCTGCTGCTTGCGAACCACTTCGGACATATCGGTCAAGGTTTCAACCGCCCCGATCATCCGGCCGTTTTCATCCCGCAGCACCGATGCATTTTTAATAATGTTGATGGTGCGATGATCCTTATTGGTGATCATGCACTTTTTGGCTCGAACAGTTCCTTCCCTGTAGAGACCGCACCAATCAGCCCCGGTGCCTTTGCCGATAATCTCACAACCGGTGCAATCGAGCACTCGGCATGAACGGCCCACCAGTTCTTCTGACGAATAACCCGTCAGCCGTTCAGCGGCTGGATTCACGGCCATGACCACGCCTTTGGTGTCTACCACAAGGATGCCATCCTGCAGGGTTTCAACCACGGTTTTCCAGTGTTTGGATAAGTCAAGCATATTGTTGATGTCCACTTGTCCGATTGAGGCTATAGGTGTGCGTCATCCTTTCCCGACAATGCCATGGTCGAGACGCACCACCATGGGCGTCCGATACCATAACACGTCCATTTGAATAACACTATTAACCTGACAAGTTAACACTGCTAACCTAATACGCATAAACTGTGGATTCAAGTGAGCTGCGATTATATTAAAAAAATCGTGAAAACAATACGTTGGAACAGTCTTGGCTACTGGCATGATCATTGCTGTACCTCGTCCTACAGCCGGATCGGTTTAAATTGGGCATCTTGTCCGGCACTGGAAAAGGACGATCAACCACATGGGTCGATGCCCGCTGGTGTATCGCTCGGATCGGGTGGAGCAATATGGTCGAGGGTCGGAAAATCGCTATTCTCGTAAAGGGATCCGCACAAATCGAGGAACTTCCGGGTATTCTCCAAAGTTTTGAGAGGTATTTCCAGTATATTCAGGTGTTCTTTATCTGCGGCGCTCAGACCGACACCAAGGCGGTGTCACAAGTCACCATTGACCGTTTCTCCGACTGCGAAGCGGCCTGTTTTGCCGACGATGTGGCGAGCGCACGTCGATACGGATTCCGGTATACCACCATCGAGGAGATGGCGCCGATGCTGCGGGTATTCGACGCCGTTATGCCCATCTAAATGAGCAGCCGAATTCTGCATATTCTCAAATCACCCCCCGATCAGGTGGTCTCCCATTTTATCGATGAAATCACCGGAGACGGCGTCGCATCGGTATTCAGCCTTTACCGGGATGATATCGCGGATTTGCCTGTGGACTGGTCCCGTCTGGTGGACGACATCTTCAACCATGAGCTGGTGATCTGCTGGTGGTGACGCCCATGACGCGAATTGACGAGAAGAAAAATTGCGAAACCCTGGGCATACTGGTGAATACCGACGATCACCCGGACTATGTGATTTCCCTGGCCCGTGCCGCCCGGATCAAGGGGAAAATGGTCCGGCTTCATTTTTCAGGTCCGGGGGTTCTGTTGCTGTATGAAACGGAGATGGGTGAAATCCGCGATTTCGCCCATGCGACGGCATGTGCCGAAAGTTTAGCCAGATATGGTCATCCTGCCGCCAAAGAACAGCTGGTCGGCATTCAAATTGTGCCGGCAACGGAACTGGGTCGATTCATTTCGGATTGCCAACGCTATGTGACGTTCTGAGTTTTGAGCAACAAACCATTGAGACATCGGCTGTCTTACGAAAAGTGTTAACCTCAAAGGTTAACACTTGGTTAACAAATTGTTACACAACGTTTATCCGGATTTTTCAGTAAAGATATAAAATATAATGATATCAATAGTATATATTATTGAATGGTTTTTTTAAGTTTGGCACATCCGTTGCAAAATGGAAACCCGACCCGTCGAGTTCGGGAAGTTTCAGACAAATGCATAAGACGGTTTTCAAATAATATAATAAACTAAAATAAATAAAATAAGGGAAAGGAGAGAATCACCATGTTTCGAAAGTTCTTGGTAATGGCGCTGGCCATTCTAGTTTCATTCAGTTTCATCAGCGTGTCATTTGCCGCCGAGGGGAACAAGCGCAAAGGAAAATACACCTACCGGAAAGTCTACAAGGCGTGTCATGAGCGGGGTGAAGTCGATCTCGCCAAACCGCCCATCAATCCGGATGGCCACACCCAGGCCGAGTGGACCACCATCTTCGAGGGCAAAACGTTTGACGAATTCGGTTGCCAGGAAGAGTGGAGCAACCTGGGCGAGAATCAACTGGCGGATATTTATGCATACCTTCACGCCCACGCGTCAGATTCTCCGACGCCGCTGAAATGCAAATAATCGATGCCCCCAACACCCGGATTCGCAAATGGCACAGAAGGAACATTCAAGGAGGATTGATATGTATCGGAAAAAAGCTTTTTACGCGCTCGGTGCAGTACTGATCGCGGCACTCTGCTTCGGCACGGCAGTGACGGCTGGTGACAAAAAGGCCGGGGAATCGGCTGACTGGAAGTATCATGACATTGTCGATGTCGATTTCGTAATGCAGTATGCCAAGGTCCCCATGGCGGAAAACGTCATGATTATCGATGCCCGCCCGAAACGGCCCAAATACGACAAAGGCCATATCCCGATGGCGGTCAGCATGCCCAATAGCCAGTTCGACAAGATGGTTGACCTGCTTCCCGAGAACAAAGACGCATTGCTGATATTTTATTGCGGCGGCCTTAAATGCAAACTGAGCCATAAATCCGCCTGGAAGGCCGAGAAACTGGGATATACCAATGTCAAGGTGTTTGCCGAGGGTTTTCCCCGGTGGATGAAGGTGCCGGGCAATTATGCGTCGGTATCCGAAGACTGGGTCCAAAAACAGATCGAAAACCAGGCGGACATGGTACTGGTTGACTCAAGGCCCAAGCGGAAAAAATATGACAAGGGGCATATCACCGGCGCCATGAGCATCCCGGCCAGCCAGTTCGATAAAATGGTCGGTGAGCTTCCCCAGGAAAAGGACCGGTTGGTTGTCTTCTACTGTGGCGGGTACAAGTGCAAGTTGAGTCACAAGTCCGCTAAAAAAGCGATGGACCTGGGTTATAAAAAGGTCAAGGTGTTGTCCGCAGGGTATCCGGCCTGGAAGAAAAAATTTGGAGCCGTGGCGGCCGCACCGGGTCCGCTGAAAGCCGGGGAAGAGGAAGGCAGCCTTGACATCGAGACTTTCAAGAAGATCATGGCGGAAAAACCGGATAGCTTGTACCTGGTCGATGTACGGGATGCGGATGAGTTCGCCACCGGTAGCCTCAAAACAGCCATAAATATCTCGGTTGACGTTCTCGAGAACAAGATCAAAACCCTCCCCAAAGAAAAATCGATCGTTTTTATCTGCGGCACGGGGGCTCGAAGCGGTGAGGCCTTTTACATGGTCCAGGACATTCGCCCCGAACTGAAGAATGTCTATTACATCGAAGCGGAAATGAGTTTCGGTGAAGACGGCAGCTTTCAAATCACCAAATCCCAGGGGTAACGGGTCGGGCCACTGGAAAACGCTCAATCGGCCACATTTCCGAACGCCCGAATCGGGGATGTGGCCGGCGATCCTGTAATCACCGTTAAACGTTCTCCAAGGAGATGATTCGATGAGGACACCCAAGCTCAAACACGGGTTTGGCGCCACGCTGGTTGTTGCTGTCTGTCTGGCAATTTGTTGGCCGGCCGTGGCGAGCGACACGGAAGAAGAGGCTCCCGGCCGGGCCATGGCCCACCAGGTCGTGAAAAACCAGGCGCTCTGGAATACTACCGCGCATTCCCAGCATGCTGCCCTAAACAAATCATTCAATTCCGGCAAGGAGATCACGGATGCCTGTTTGTCCTGCCACAATCAGGCGGCTGACCAGTTTAAACAAACGGTACACTGGACCTGGGTGGCCGGCGCGGATCATGGAAAGGCCGAATACTCCCTTAACAACTTTTGCATTTCAACAAACCGGACTGCCGACAAGGGTTGTCTGTCCTGTCATCCCGGCTGGGGCATGAAAAAAGAATCCATTAACTGCCTTGCCTGTCATGGCCAGAGAAAAATCAACTGGGGCGAAGCGTTTGAGGATTACAATGCCTTTTCCGGATCCAGTGATGTGGAAGAGCGGGAAATCGCAACCGAGATCCAGGCGGATATTCAAGCTGCGGCTCAAGCGGTCGGTTTACCCGGCAGAAGCAACTGCGGAGATTGCCATTTTAAAGGCGGCGGTGGTGACGGCGTCAAACACGGTGACCTGGATACGTCCTTGACGAATCCTGACAAGACCCTTGATGTGCACATGGGGATCGACGGACAGGATTTTAATTGCACCCGATGCCATACCACGGTGAATCATAATATCGCTGGACGGCTGTACACGGCGCCGGCGGCGGCGCATCGGAAAAGCCTGGTAGAGGATGACCTGACCTCAAAGATCATGTGCGAATCGTGCCACACCGACAAGCCCCACAAGACCTCGGCGAAGGCAAATGATCACACCGACAAGGTCGCCTGTCAGAGCTGCCATATTCCACAGTTCGCACGGGTCAACCCCACCAAAATGAGCTGGGACTGGTCCAAAGCCGGCAAGCGAAAAAACGGCAAGCCCTACAAGACCAAAGATGAGTTTGGCCAGTTCGATTACCTGTCCATGAAAGGACAGATGAAATGGGAAAAGAATGTCTTGCCGGAGTATGCCTGGTACAACGGATCCATCGAAAGCATTAGCATGAAAGACCGGATCAATCCCGGCGAAATCGTTACTGTGAGCCGACCCGTGGGAAGCCGTGAAGATGAAAACTCCCGTATTTCCCCGTTCAAGGTTCATCGAGGACGCCAGCCCTACGACAAAATCCACAAAACCCTGGTTGCGCCCATCCTTTCGGGGCCAAAGGGATTTTTCAAGACCATGGACTGGGACACGACGGTCCCCACGGGGCAGAAGGCACTGGGACTGCCGTATTCCGGAGAGCTGGGCTTTGTGGATACCACTTACGTTTTTCCGACCACTCACATGGTCGCGCCCAAAGATCAAGTGGTCGCCTGCGGTGAATGCCACACCAGAACCGGAGGCCGGCTGGAAAACCTGAAAGGGTTCTATATGCCGGGACGGAACTACAACAAATGGATCAACACCATCGGCTGGATCGCTGTCCTCGGCAGCCTGGTGGGCGTCACCTTCCACGGCCTGGGCAGAATCCTAAGCAGCACCCGCAACGGCAGAAAGGAGGCCTAAGCATGTCCGGCTTTCGAATGAAATTGATATACTTGTATTCCCGATACGAACGATTCTGGCACTGGTTTCAGGCGGCGCTGATCATTATCCTGCTGGTCACCGGATTCCAGGTCAATTCCGGCTACGGCCTCTTTGATTTTCACACAGCGGTGGACATCCACAATTACACCGGCCTGACATGGCTTATCGCATTCGCCTTTTTTGTGTTCTGGATGTTTACCACCGGTGAATGGAAGCAGTATATTCCGACCACCAAGAAGATGCTGGCGGTGATCCGCTATTACGCTTACGGTATTTTCCGGGGTGAAGCCCATCCGGTACCCAAACGCCTTGATGCTAAGCACAACCCCCTGCAGCGTTTGACCTACCTGAGCCTGGCGGCGTTTCTGCTTCCTGTCCAAATGGCCACAGGGTTTTTGTACTGGGGATATAACTCCTGGGCCAGCTGGGGAATCGGCGGTCTGGCATTGGAATTTGTCGCCCTGATTCACACCGCGTGCGCGTTTGCGATTTTATCGTTTCTGATCGTCCATATCTACATGACGACCACCGGCCACAAAATCTCAGCCCACGTCAAGGCCATGATTACCGGCTGGGAAGAAGTGGAGGCAGACGAAAAGGTAGAGGCCTGGGAGGAGAGGGAGGCCGCACAGAAGGCCTGACACTCATTCCTGTCAAAACTTATCGACATCGGGATGCCGTTTAACGGAACGCATCAGGTAGGCTTTTTCGGGGTCGCTATCGGAATCGGAATCGGTATCGACTTCAAAGATAACCGTCCTGTCTCGATTCCGATACCGATAGCGATCCCGACGCCGAGCATCTGCGGGTGCGCATTCTTTCGACACGATGGTTTGTTGACAGAAACACGTTTCACTAAAACGGAACATATTTTTTGCAATTGCTATAAATATTGCCAACCCTTGATGCATGGGGGGGATTGATTCAGTTTCGAGTCAATTGGGGACGCACAAAAGAAAGGGGCGGTTAAATAGAACCGCCCCTTGGAGAACGAGGAAAGAATGGAAGGTGATGGCATTACCGTTCCATGTTTTATTAGTTAATATTCCCATTCGGATTGTCAAGGCAGTCGGTAAAAAAATTTCTCTGTCCCGGTTTCCGATACCAGCTGTTTTCTCATGGCTTTGATCCGTTCGATGCCGGACAGAAGCTTCTCTGCCGGTAAATCCCCTTCTTGCCGCAGAATCGCTTTTTGGGTCGGGCACATATACCAGGTGCAGGTAAACGGGCGGCGAAGTCGGGGAAGCCGGCATCCTCTGCCTCCCAGGTAGCGGCAGGGTTGGTTCCGATGGGAGCAGGGTTGCTGGTCCGTCAGGAGAAGAAACAGGATGTCTTTGATATCAAACCAAAGCCGCGCATTCAGGCAGCATGGGTCCGGACACCAGGGGCAGGACCGATGGCAGAGCCCGTCGAGGACAGGAAAGATCCCGGACAGCTCGCGACGGATATCGGCAGCCAAGTTCCGGGCCGATTTCAGGCGGGGCTCATGGCAGACAGGGCGTTGTACCGCCGTGAGAAGGGTTCGCCAATCCTGCGGGCGGCTCCAGGAAATGTCTGACGAACGTTGTGAAACCGGTTCTGGATTCATACACGATACCGGCAGGAAATAGTCTCGGAGGATTGGGCAAAATGCCTAAAATTCAAAGTGCCTAAAATACCTAAAATAACTGAGGCATCTCTCGATGGTTTGACGTCTGTTGATGAAAAATCGCTACCAATTACAGTTTTCGGGATCGGATGATCTGCACGATCAGCATGAATCCCAGCACCGTAGCGATGGTGTAGCCGAGGACGCCCAACAAGGCTGTCAGGGTGATCGTTTGCTCCCCGAAAAAGTTGACGGTGAACTCCATAACGGTCTGCTTGGAGTTGAGCACCAGGGATCCCGCAATGATGGACGCGGCAATGATCACACCGACGACCATCCGGTTCACACCGGTTTCAAGCTGTTTGTCGAGCTGTTTGAAACCGGCCAGGCTCAGCTCGATGCGATGCCTTCCGGTGGCCAGCTGGCTGAGAAGCTTGTGCAGCAGCCGGGGTGCCGAGCGGAGATATTCGCTGGCTTTCAGGGCGTC
Source organism: Olavius algarvensis associated proteobacterium Delta 3 (assembly GCA_903231505.1). Lineage (GTDB taxonomy): Bacteria > Desulfobacterota > Desulfobacteria > Desulfobacterales > CAFBRK01 > CAFBRK01. The sequence goes on from CAFBRK010000293.1 coordinate 63,190, forward strand.
CCGACCGATCATTTGAAGCATTCTTTCCGGATCGTACCGTCTCTCAAGCAACTCCTTGGCATAGGGTCGCATGACCTGAAAAATACTGGCGTCGCTGCCGAGAATTTTTCCCAGGGCTTCGGTCTGCACCATGGTTTTTAACAGGAGGAGCAGATTTCGGGGAAGACGGATCTGATGTTTCAGGACAATGCGAATCACCTGGTCATAAACATCCTTGATCGAGATCGTCAGCAGGGAGCGTCCGTAAAACGGCTCGCTGATATCCTTCAGATCGATACGAAAGTTTTTCAGATCCATGTCTTCATGGATCAGGCCGGCGTCCAAAATAGCCTCCATGATCATGTCATAGTCATGTTCGGCGTATCCCAGAAACAGGTTGGCGACTTGGTGCATGGTTTCATCGTCCAGATATCCCATGATGCCGAAATCGACCAGACTCACCCGACCGTCAAGCATAACGATCGTATTGCCCGGATGGGGATCGGCGTGAAATATCCCGAACTCCATGAGCTGACGTGAGAGGGACCGCAGCCCGATCATGGCGACTTCCTTTGGATCGATTCCGTTTGCCGCTATCTCCTCGACCTGGTCCACCTTGATCCCCGGGATATATTCCATCACCAGAACGGACTTGGTGGTGAGTTCCCAGTACACCTTTGGGATATGAATTTCGTTGATCAGCCTGAAGAACTCGGAGAACTTCTGGATGTTTCCCGCCTCTATGGGCATCTCCAGTTCCTGGAAGACCGTGCGCTCAAATTCCTTGACCAGGTTTACAGTACCGATAACCCGTCCGAGCTCGAACGTCTTTTCGATCCTCTTGGCCAATTGGTACATCAGACGGATGTCCTGTCGAATCATCCGATCGATCCCCGGCCGGACAACCTTGACGGCGACGTCTTCACCGGTTTTCATTACGGCGCTGTGCACCTGGGCCACAGAAGCCGCGGCAATGGGCTCGGTGTCGAAGCTGTCAAAAATCTCTTCGAGGGTTTTGCCGAGATCTTTCTCGACAATCGACCGGATGGTCTCATAGGGTTCGGGGGTGACACTGTCTTGAAGTTTTCTGAACTCTTCGATGTATTCCGGGGGGAAGATGTCGGCACGGGTGCTAAAGAGCTGGCCCAGCTTGATAAAGCTCGGGCCGAGATCTTCGAGGGCCAGGCGGATGCGCCGGGGATCCGGGAAGGCGATTTTCCCGGATAATCCGGTACCGTCGGCATCTTCCTCGGTCTGGTCTCTGTTTCGCCGGAACAGGCGTCCGGCCGTGTCGCCCATTCCGTGCTTGATGAGTACTCGACTGATACCGCCGATCCGGCGAAATTTGCTGTTCTCACGAAACATAGGTTGAACCGATCCTAATAACTCCGGGTTTGAGGGGCTACTTCACTTTACGCCACTTGATGAGTATTTCCTTCAGCTTGCCGGGTTCGGCGATGTACCGCTCCACAAAGCCGCAATCGGAACAGACATAATTGTCCAGGGCAGCGATAGAGGTCAGGCTGACGGGAATGGAGTTGCTGGTGAAGGGGCCTGTTTTAGGGTAAACGTCTGATCCGCAGTAGACTTCCATACTCCCACATTTCGAGCATTTACCGTCTTTCACGTGAACACCTCCTCTTTGACGAAATCAATGGATTTTCACTGTTTTTTGGCTCGTGAGTATGGCTGAAACCGCCGAAAGTGTCAATATGGCTCTCTTCGGGATTCGTGGTTATCTTTTTGCTTAAATACTTACAAATTCACCGCAAAGTCGCAAAGAACGCAACGTACACGTTGATTTCGCTTATCGCTGAGAGGGCGATAAGCGAAACAGGCTCAAGAAACGGAAGTGCCATCCAATTCTATATGCATTGTCCGTGATGTATTGCAGCCGTCCTCGGGTTATTTTACGATGCGGAGCACATGGGTTTCGCGCAACTCTTCCCAAAGCTTTCGTATGATGACCATCTCCTGGTGCTCGCTTTCGATGCGCAGCCCGTCGGAAATCCGTCGGCAGGACTCAAGCAATGAAGGGTTCCCCGTCCACAGTTCGAATGTATTCCGGATGTATTCTCCCAGGGAGGAATCCAGTGAAACCAGCTCACCCTCGGTCATGTTCGCAAGGGTTGTTTTATCTTTCAGTGTCATTCGGGGTATAAGTAGAGCAACTGCCTGTTCCACGGACCGCGGCAGGGATCCGATACCCGGGGTGCCTGCATCCGGAGAGTCGGTGGAGGGCATTCCCGTATCCATCAGGTGGAGATAGAAAAAGGCTTCGAGGATATCCAGGGTAGACTGATAAATGTTGGGATCCTGGTCCGTTCGGGCGCCGGCCACATGAAGAATTTCAATTTTTTGTTGACGGACCCATTGATTGATGGTTTGGGCGGTGGAAAATGCGGTGGTGCTGTTGAGGTCCACGTGCAGACAGGGCTGATTGAAGTCCATGGCGATAGCCCGAACCCGATCGCTGAAGCGGCTCAGCCCGCCATGGGACATCAGCAGGGTCCCGTCCGAATCAATCAGGTTTTGCCGTGCGGCGTCAACCCGATCGCTGCCCTCTATTTGCTGGACGCGGTATTTTTTCGGCAATTGACGGGTTTCACCCTTGCCGGTCGGGAGCGCCCACCCGCCATGGGGTATTTCGAGTTTGATGGCGGCGTCCAAAGCCGCCTGGCCGACGCCGCTCTCAGCGCATGAGATGATCTTTTTAAGCATTCGTCATCCTTTCGGAGGCCAATCGGGATATCCTAACCCCTTCCAAAACCAAATTCAATTTCATTTTTCCAGAACGTTGCCGGCTTGTGCGACACAGAAGAACCACAGTTGTGTTCTGCTGAACACCCATCGCTGTCTCATGGTCAATCACCGGCAAAGTCCTTACACCTATCCCGGTGTTTTCTCCGGAGGGGTGGGCATTTAGGGCCGTCCGAGCACGAACATGCGCGATGATGTCAAGGCGGTGGCTGTTTTGACATAGTGGTACCATGAATTATGTTGGTGCCAGTCATCGTAATATCAACCCGCTATCGAAAAAGGATGCAGCGTATGAAAATCAACCGGATCATTTGTGCGATCGCTATTGGATGGTGTGGGCTGGGGATGGGCGCCGCCTCTGCGGAGATTGAATTGAGGACCTATACCCGGTATCAACTCGCCGCGCCTCCTGTCGACATTGCGGTCTCAAAGGCCGGGAAATGGGTATACGTTCTGACCAACAAAGGGACGATACGGGTATTTACGCTGGAAGGGGATTTGAAAGACGAGGTCCAGGTCGGCAACGGGGTAAACCGTATCGAGCCCGGACCGCAGGACCATATTCTGTTTCTGGGCAACTCGAAAGACGGGACCGTCCAAATGGTTCTTTTCGAGTTCGTCCACGATATCGATGTTACCGGCTCACCGTTTAAGGGCCCGGCCGATGCGCCGGTCACCGTTGCCGTTTTCAGTGACTTCGAATGACCGTACTGCGCCGGCCTGGTGCCGCTGCTCGAGCAGGTGCTTGAGAAATACCCCGACATGGTCAAGGTCGTTTTCAAACATTATCCCATACCCAGCCATCGAAACGCACGCGCGGCATCCGCTGCCGCCATCGCCGCCGACCAGAGGGATAAATTCTGGAAGTTTCACGACACGCTATTTGAGAACCATCGCAAACTGAGCCCCGATAAGATCAGGGAAATCGCGCAGTCTTTCGGGTTCGACGAGAAAGAATTTCTACTGGACATGAGGAGTACTGAAACCGAAACGCGCATCGAAAAAGACATCCGGGATGCCCGGATGGCTGGAGTCAGCGGAACGCCGACTATTTTCGTAAACGGCAGGAAACTCAACCGGCGGACACTTCAGGCATTCCAGGCAGCCATTGATAAGGAGCTGGCCAGACTGAATTAACCTGAAGATCTCACGCGGTTTCCGGTTCAGGAGGGTTTGGATTCAACAACTTCCACCGTATAGGAATCGAGCCGTTCCAGTGCATCGGAGGGGATGGGAAAGACGATCATCAGCGGTGTGGCGCTGCCGCTCGAAATGTTCATGTTGCGTTTATACCGGCCGGTCCGGCGGAGCAGCAACTCGACCATGTCGGAAATCGGCAGGGTCTGCAGCTCTTTTTCGGTCAGGAAGTTCCCACAGAATACCGATATCGATTGAACAAAGCGATCACTGGTATACACCTTCCCGGTAACACGGATGAAGCTCCGAGGATGGTCGTAGTCGTTGATGGCCCGGCCGGTGATGACCAGTAGAGTTCCGGCCTTTTGGTTCGCGACGAATCGACTGTCGATGTCGACCAGTCGGATGGCCGCATCACCGGCATCGGCGGGACCGGGGGCCTGAAACAGGGTTGTCAGTCCGAACGTCAGGCCGGCGGTCAGGATCAGCAGCCCGGCAATCAATAGCAAGGGAAGGCTGACCCGACGCTTCAGCAGATTTTTCTCGGCCTCGGCTGCCGAAACGTAATATGTCGGTTCAACCTGACCCACGTGGGGCTTGGCTGCTCTCTCGGCTCTCGCATCCGCCTCTGTCGGGAAATCCTCCTGATCGGTATCTTCCTCTTCAAACAGGGTATCGGATACCAATGCTTTGGGGGGGGTGAGGTCGGTGTCGCCAACCGACACATCAGAAGGCCCGGATTGGGGCGATCCCGGGGAATCCTTATCCAGTATGAGATCGGGTGAAAATTCATCGAGATTGCCGGTGGAGTACTCGCCCTCCTCGATGTTGACTTCAATCTCGATCCAGTCTTCACCGGGAAGCTCCTCGAAAAGATCGAAATGGGGAGGTGCTACGACCTGTTCACCTTCCTCGTCCAGGGGCTTTCCCTCCGGAGTGTAACCGACATCCAACTCGGTGGATTCAAGATCCAGATCCGGCGGCGATTCATCCGGTTCGTCAGTCTCCCGGGGGGACTCTATTTCCAGTGCCCCAGGAGCTGCTTCCATATCGCTGTCGGGATCTCTCCCTTCAATCTCCTGCTCGGGGGTATCGACCTGCGTGTGTTCTTCGCTCGGTTCCTGGGAAGGCACGGACACGTCGTCTGAGAAATCCATCTCGAGCTCAAGTGTTTCGTCCGCGTTGAGCAGATCCGGGTGTTCTTCGGAAGCTTCGGCTCGGTCTTCCGGCTCCGGCAGTGCCGCTTCCCCTTCGGACTCAAGCTCGATGCGAAACGCTTCGGGCATCTGAATGTTCCCATCCCGGAGGGTGCCGGAATCCGCCGGCTCGGTTGCTTCAATCGGATCGTCAGCCTCGGCTTCCAGGGCCGTTTCTGCTCTGGTGGGCCCATCAGCCGACGGCGTTTCGATTTCCAGTTCGAGCCCGGAAAGATCCAGTTCAACCACCCCTTCTTCTGAATCCTGGCTGTGGACATCCTCTTCGCTTTCGGGAATTGACGGCATATCGCTGGAAGGGGATTCGGCCGGCGGTGTGGATGCCTGGGCGGTGGTCTCCGGATCCGGTTCAAATTCCAAATCGGGGTCGATCAGGATAGGTGTTTCGTCATCGAAACCCTCCGTCATGTGATCAGGAGGGATCTGTTCTGCAGGAGATTCCGGGTCGGCATTTTCGGTATCGATGAAGAATGCCGGTTCAAAATCCGATTCGGTGTCTTCCGCCTCCGGGGGCGTGTCCGTATCCGAATCGGGCGGAGTCGGGCTAACGGTTGCATCCGGGACACGGCTTTCCGATTGCATGTCGGCCGTTACGGGACCGTTTGTCCCGGTATCCGGTTTGTGGCCGCCCCCCCCATGCATCCAGCAGTAGCCATTGGCAAGTGGCCGGTTTTTACAGCGGGCGCCATTTTTTGTCATGGCGCCGCATTGCGGCCTCATGTCGTCTTCGGGTGCGCCGTCGTTGCCTGGGTCTATGGAATCGTCCGTCACTGTCGCCTCCGCGTCCGGGTCGTACGAGAACCGGTATCAGTAGAGGGATAAACCGGATGATAACCGTATAAAAATACAGGACAACCGTCAGAGGGTCAAGACTAAAGGATGATTTGTCGACAGGCTGCGAAAATCAGATTTGGACGAGTTTGATGAGTGTGATCTCGGACGGAGCGCCAAATCGGATCGGCGGTCCCCAATAGCCGGTCCCCCGACTGACGTATACCTGGGTATTTTCAAAGCGATGGAGGCCGGCAATAAATGGCTGCGTCAGTCTCACGAGAATCGGCCAGGGCCAGAACTGACCGCCATGGGTATGACCGGAAATTTGAAGGTCAAATCCGGCTGCCGCGGCCTCGTAAATACTTTTTGGCTGGTGGGCCAGGAGAAGCTTGACATGGGCGGGCTCGGCGCCCCTTAGCGCACGTGCCGGGCTCGATGCTTGGTGGGGATTGAAATTTCCGGCCCGGTAGTCGGTGACACCCGCCACAAGCAAACGCCCGTTGCCGTGGCGAATGATGCGGTGCTCGTTGAGCAGCACCCGGTGTCCCAGATCCTTGACTTTTCGAATCCATTGGTCGGCTCCGGAGTAATACTCATGATTCCCCGTGACAAAGAAACTCCCGTAGGTCGAGCGGAGTCTGCTGAGGGGCTCGACGTGATAGGCCAGGCGTTTGACGGACCCGTCCACGAGATCGCCGGTGTGGGCGACGATATCCGGTTGAAGCCGATTGACGGTGTCGACCACCCTCTCGACAAACGGGCGGTGGATGGTAGGGCTCACATGAATATCGGTGATCTGGACAATCCGAAACCCCCCAAGATCCTCAGGAAGATTTTCGATGGGCACGTTGACCTCCCTGACATCCGGGACACTCATGGCTTCGGCAACGCCGACGCCGGTGAGGATCGCTGCGACCGTGGTGATGCCGGTGGAGACCCCATAGCCGAGAAAACGCCGGCGCGAGGGGTCGGCAGGCGAGGCCATAACGGGTTCAGAGGGCTTCGGATTTCGGATACGTTCTTTTAGATACACTTGGATTCCGATAACTAACCGGACGGTGTCCCGGAGGATGGCAAGACAGAACAGAAAGCTCAGAAATCCCATACCGAGATATCCGACCCACACGACGGATCCGACCAGGGCCGATTCGTGACCCGCCTTTCGCAGCAGGATCGTTGCCGGCATCAGAAGCAGGATGCAGACAACAGCCCCCGCGCCCAGCGCTTTCCCCCACCGTTGAACCCGGGTGGCGGAGAGGAGGCTCCATGCGAGATAGGTGCCGAAAGCCACAGCCAAGAGAAAATAAATTGAGAAAAATATAAACATGTTCATGGGAATGCCCGGTCAGCAATGCTCAAAGATCGCGCAGCATTCTTCACAGGGATCCTGGACGCAATCCTTTGGCTCATTCCCGAGGAAGGTGCACGGATCCAGAAAACATCCGCACGCATCGGCTTCGAAGCACAGGCCGGGATCCTCCGGATCCCAGCGGCACCCGAATTCCGCGGCGGAATCTCTGAACGTATCGGATGTAGTGGACATGGTTTACCCTTTTGTTACTGGATTATTTTCGATAGCCCACGGCACAAAAGCCCAGGTGGGCAACATCGTCTGTCAATCAGGTGCTTCTCCAATCCGTTGGATAACGGGTCGAAGGGTTCAAAGTAATGAAATAATCATTATCGCAGAAGGCACAAGCGACACGCAGGCGGTTTGATCATGACCGAAACCGGTTATAGGTGCTGACATTGCCCTTTGTGCATTTCTGAACGTGTTCAATAACCGGCGTGGCATCGGGGATCTCCTGTCGACGTCTTCCTGTCGCATCCGGAGGGGAAAAATGTATCTGGATCACTATCTGTAGTGTGCCATATCGCTTGACCTACCATATAATGTATAGTAAGATGAAATGATCCTATTTGTACGGAACCGGAAACAAAAGTAAGGAATAAGCCTATTATACCCCCTCCCGTTGAATCCCTCTGGTTCGGCGCTGCTCACCACGAGCCACCAGGGGAGGGAGAGATATGTCCTCCCCCTTGATGGGGGAGGCTTGCCCTATTGAATGCCGCCGCTGGCGGCATCTGCGAAGCAGGGATTGAACAGGGTAACGCGGGGGGGACAGAATGGCCAATTTCCGCATCCTTGGTTTTGTTTATAGGTCCGAATTTCTATGAGAGGGCCGGAACATGGGCATACAGCCGATGGATAAGTCATCTGATAGGACCCCAGACTCGGAGACCGGCGACCCCATCATCGGGGACTTTTGTGCAGGCCTTTTGGAAAGGAGAGAGCTGGTGGAGATTATTGATCAAGATCGCCGGAGTGGGAAAGACAGGCGAACGGGGTTTGATCGCCGAAAGACCGATGAATCCCCACCCGGCGACATGGAGCGACGGAGCGGGAACGAGCGGCGCAGCAACCAGGATCGACGGAAACAGTCGGACCGGCGGGATCACAAGCGCACGATTATCGTCGTATAGATTGGGTGTTTTACGAAACTGTCGCACTGGAAATGTGAGTTGATCAACCCACTTACATCAACATGGGATGTTTTCTGTTAATGGGCCGGTGTCTTTTCCCTAAAGTATCTTATAGAATCGGCATCGCTCAGGTAATTATTCGTCGTCCTTGAGCAAAATCCAAAATCCGAATTATAGTTCCACTTCCAACGGAAAAAGCCTGGCCGGGCGCATCCCGATCGTTCACCAGGACCCTTTCCAATTTCACTTTGGCAGACAACCGCTGCTGAAGAGGGACATTTTTGTCAGTAGAGCCCTGGCCATGCCTTTCCCACCGCCAATCGATCTGACCCTAACAATTAGATATCAATAAAGAATATCGTAGTTTTCATGGCGCTTATGACAGCGGCATGTTTCTTGCTTCGGTTCAGTGGGCAACGGCAGAGGCAATTCCGGAACACAATTCCGAATCATGTTTGAAACACAGCAGGGGAAATCCAATGACCGAAAAGGTATTTTACGATTCAACACATAACGCGCTGTTTCGATGCCCGGAATGTCACAAGGAGAAGACCGATAACGTCACCGGGCAACTTCTCTCGTCTGTTTCGCCGACGATCACGCGTACGTGCGATTGCGGCCATATTTTTCAGGCCTCTCTCGAGTGGAAAGATTCTGAGGATACCGGTGTAGTGGAAACGGATGCTTCCAAAGCCGTTTCCGACGCCCCGAAATCACATGAGGCCGGGCCGGAGGCAATGCAACCGGATGAATTGGTTCTCGAAGGGCAGGTGTCGCATGAACCCGTTTCTGATAGCCCCCTCGCGATAGAGGGCGTCGGATTAGCCATGATTACCTGTCCCAAATGCCAAAAGGAACAGCCCCAGGCACAGGAGTGTGCATACTGCGGGATTATCATGGCCAAATACCGGGGCGATACCCCCAAAGCCCTCGATCCCAGCGAGACGATCGTTTTAAGAAGGCCTCCCAAGAAGAAGAAAAATAAAAAGCTGCGCCTGGCCTGCGCCGCAGCTTCCGTACTGATTCTGATCGCTGCCGCGCTGGTCGGCTACAACACTTTCCTGCGCAGCATGACAACGGATGAAATCGTTGCCAAAACAGAACGTTCCATCGCTCTCATCAAGCACTCCCAGGGAAACGGATCGGCTTTTCTCGTTTCACCCAACCTACTGGTGACGAACTACCATGTGGTTTCGGAAGTTTTGCCGGATGAGATTGAAATATACTTTCCTGCCGTATCCGAGCAGGTTCGATATGTGAAACGGGTGGTTTTTTTTGACGAATACCGTGACCTGGCGATTCTGGAGGTGGAAAGCGATCAGAAACCGCTGCCATTGTCTGTCGCCGGCGGATTGAAAAAAGGAGAGGATCTTATCATCATCGGCAGCCCCGGCGTGTCCAATACCGTTTTGCCCAATTCCGTGACCCGGGGTAGTTTGAACAACGAACTCTTGATCGACGGAAAACGATTTTTACAGATCAGTGCAGCCGTCAACCCCGGAAACTCCGGCGGCCCGGCCATGAATTTTCGTGGCGAAGTGGTGGCGATCATCACACTCAAGGCATCCGCCCAGGAAGGCATCACCTTTGGCGTCCCGATGGATGAGGTAGGGGCTGTTCGCTACAGGGTGGCACGGTTCAGCGATGAGGAGAAGGACAAGGTCGACGGTTTCTTCCTGGCCAATCTGGTCTACAAACGGCTCTTTAATCATGCATCGGCGAATCTTCACGCCATGAAATTATATGCACAGGGTATGCAGCTCGCAGAACGGAACAATCTGCCACCGTCGGACGGGCTTGACATTGTCAGACGGAAAATCGACTCCGGCCTGGCGAAATTGACGGATCAGGCAACCCTGAATGCAATGGACGATAGTCTTTCAGTGATTCAGTCGCGCTCGGATATCGGCAGTAAGATAACAACCAATATGGTCAAATTACGGGCATTGACTGAGGAGATTCGAAAGACTACGAAAAATCCTACGGGCGATCCGGAATCCTATGCTCAAAATATTAAACGGTTTCGCAGCCGACTGTATAGTCTGTCTGAAAATCTGGAGATGGCACTGGTGATCGACTGGTAGAGCCCCGAGCATGTGAAGAGCGGTCCGGGCTGAACCGACCAGGTCTTTAAACTTTATAAAGTGATCAGAATTCATGCAAAGGAAGGCCCAGTCATGAAAATCGCATTAGCAATTATGGTGTGCAGCTGCCTCGCACTGATGGCAACCCCGGCAAATTCCGATGAGATCCATCTAAAAGATGGCCGGGTGATCAAGGCGCGGGTGTCCTGGAACGCAGGTGATCTCGTAAAGTACGAGAAGTTCGGTGCGGTAATGGGGGTCAACCAGAATCAGGTGTCATACATCATTACCAGGTTTACCCAGAAGCACAGCGATTCAACCGTATACATGGACGATGGCGGCGACATGTTTTGCAAATTGATTCTTCAGCAGGAAAACAATGTCAGCGGCATCGATTGCATCGGACGGGAATCGAATACCGTTCTCGACTCAAAGCGCGTCCTCGCGGTTCTGGAAGGCCCAAAAAGCAGTCACCAGTTCCTGGATCTGCCCGAACAGATTCAAAGACGCTGGGGTGCTGCAACGGTATATCTCCACAGTGGAGAGGTGCTGCGAGCAAAGAAAATACAGCGTTTGGGCGACAGCCTTATCTGTATCACCCACGACGACCGTTACGACGTCAAGCTGAGCGATGTGAAAGACATCGGGAAAGGGCATCATCAAATGTCCGGAGGGTATGGGGACGGCGCATCTAAAACCGGGCAGCGGCTTTTGGTTGGAAGAAAAGAAAAATTGAAACAGCTGGAAACAGATGTTGAAAAGATGCTCATGGACCAGCAGAACCGACTCGGCAGCACCGACAGCGGTGCGGACTGGGTCGAGTTCACCAAGCCGTAATCCTATTCACTCACAGGCGTCCCAGCGCCGGCATCACCATAAAACGCAGCGCCCGCGGTAAATTCGCGGGCGCTGCGTTTTATGACACGGCCGATCCCCCCACCCGTATGTTACTGAGACGCCGGAGCGGGTCGCATCCCAAATTTCCAGAGCGATGAGGGTGGTGCTCCCGGTTGCTCACACCCCGCCGGGGTGAAATTTTATATAAACCCTCGAAATACTTTCCGATTGCCGGCCGCAACAAAAATGTCATGTTATCTTCCGGTTCAATCGGTAAAAAGATTATATTTTCTACTCTATCAATGAGTTTATTCATTCGTATACATAACTAAAATAGTCTGTTAGCCTGGAATTAATCTCCGCACGGTATTTCCATCCATCTTTTGGTAAAACTTCAGAATTTAAAATATTCCCCAAAAAATCAATCTGTTTTGCTCCTCCTGGTGCCCTATAGACGGGAATGATGGCAAGCTTGCCCTGCTTGAGGTTGGTTTTTTGCCATGATATATACTATCTTCACCTCCTGGAATCTGTAATCTGAAGTTCCGACATGGAGTATTTCGAATGCCATGCAGATAGCGATGGAAAAATTTTCTTCCACCGTTGATCGACACTCCTTTTAATGAAATCCGGCGGTGGACGGGAAGGAAAGTTAACAGGTGTAACGAAAGTCTAGAATCCACAAAAAGACGGGGTCTAACTGCACGCTTGATAAAGGCAAATCATCCGAAAGGTTGAGACGCAAAGCCACTGGCCTAAGTCCTGATTCGTCAGGATACGGCAGCAGGGCTGCCGGGCAGAGGCAGCACCTTCAACGGTCGCTGTACTTTGAACGGTACAGTACCGATTGGAGGTCTCCCCATGCAGAAGACATTAAGCAGTATACAATATTGCTTTATCCCTCCGCGCGCCATTTCGGTTGTTTTACTCGGCCTCGCCATATTTCTCTGCTTCACATCATGGGCATCCGCTGCCACACTTCGCTGGGATGCCAATTCAGAATCGGATCTCGCCGGGTACATTCTTTACTACAAAACAGGCGTTTCAGGAGCGCCATATGATGGCAGCGGATTGACCCAGGGTAATTCGGGTGTACAGCTGCCGGTTGAAAACTTGTTGAATCCCTTGGAGCCGGAATTTACTCTGTCCGGGTTTGAACCGGGACAGACATACTATTTTACGGTGACCGCATACGACCGGGCGGGCAATGAAAGCGGATATTCGAATGAAGAAAAATACGATTCACCGGCCACAGGATCGTTCTATTCCATAAATGCCACCTGCAGCCTCAATGGTAGTATTGCTCCTTCAGGTGTTTCTGTAGTCTCCCCAGGCACCGCTATGGAGTTTCAGATTTCTCCCGATCCCGGATTCTACGTCGAAGATGTCACGGTGGACGGGGTGTCCGTCGGTCCTGTAAGTTCCTACTCCTTTACAAATATCGATGCCGATCACGCCATCCATGCCAGATTCGCATCCATCCCGACGATGACTATCATATCGACATCAGCGCCCAATGGAACCATCTCGCCATCAGGCGAGGTAGAGGCTACCCGGGGAAGTAATAAAACCTACACCATGAGCCCAAACCCCGGGCATCACATTGTCGACATACTGGTTGACGGCGTCTCAGTGGGGGTGGTGGGCACCTACACCTTCGAGAACATAACAAATCCTCATTCAATCCATGCAGTGTTCGGCATCGATACCTTTTCGGTGACGTCAAGCTTCGAAGGAACCGGAAGTATCTCTCCGTCAGGCACTGTGGCTCTGACCCGTGGAAGCGACCAAACGTATATCATGACCGCCGATGCCGGCCATCACATCGCTGATGTACTTGTGGATGGGGCCGCGGTGGGGGCGGTGAGCACCTACACCTTTAATAACATCGCCGAACCTCACGCGATCCACGCGGTGTTTGCCGTCGACACCTTTATTGTGAACGCCGGCGCGGAAGGTGGCGGAAGCATATCTCCGTCAGGAGCCATGGAACTGGCCCATGGCGGCAATCAAACCTACACAATCGCTGCCGATGCCGGCCATCACATTGTCGATGTGCTGGTGGACGGCATCTCCGTGGGAGCCGCGGGCAGCTACGTCCTTGAGAACATCACCGGACCACACACCATCCATGCGGTATTCGCTGTCAACATGTTTGCCGTGGCTGCCGGCTCGGAAGGGTCTGGAAGTATCTCCCCATCGGGTTCCCTGCAACTGGAGTTCGGCAGCACCCAGACCTATACGATCGCGGCCGATACCGGCCATCACATTGCCGATGTGCTGGTCGACGGCATCTCCGTGGGGGCGGTGGGCACATACACGTTTGAAAGCATCGCTGTTTCTCATACGATACACGCGGTTTTCGGCATCGATACCTTTTCGGTAACGTCAAGTGCTGAAGCCGGCGGCACCATTACGCCATTCGGACTGCAGGAGGTGAACTACGGCAGTAACCAGACCTACACGATCACCGCCGATGCCGGTCATCACATCGCCGATGTAATGGTGGATGGTGTTTCCGTGGGAGCTGTGGGTAGCTACACCGTCAGGAATATTACAGAACCGCGGACGATCCACGCGATGTTTGCCGTGGACACCTTCACCGTTGCGGCAAGCTCGGAAGGATCAGGAACTATCACTCCGCCGGGCACCCTGGAACCGGAGTTCGGCAGCAACCAAACGTATACCATCACTGCCGACACCGGTCATCACGTAGCCGACGTACGGGTCGATGGCGCTTCGGTGGGGGCGGCAGGCAGCTACACGTTTGAACGCATTTCAGGATCCCACACGATTCATGCCGTATTTGCCGTCGACACGTTCACAATATCCGCCGGTTCGGAAGGGAACGGGACAATATCGCCGTCAGGTTTCGTGGAAGTTCCCTACGGCAGTAGCCAGGTTTTTACAATCTCGCCGGATCAGGGGTACACGGTGGATGCTGTTCGTGTGGATGGCGTCCCGATCGGGGACGCGGCGACCTATACGTTTACGGATGTAACGGGGGATCATCAAATCCATGCACAATTCGTTATGGAGCCCCGGGCCCCCATCGCCGATGCCGGACCCGACCAGACGGTTAATGAAAGGACGCACGTGCAATTGAACGCTTCCAATTCGATCGATTTCGATGATGGTATCGAGCGATTTCGCTGGGAGCAGGTGGGTGGCGTACCTGTGGAGATATCCTCAAACGGTCCCAACGCACCGGAAGCTGCGTTTACGGCCCCGGATGTGGGAGAGGACGGCGAATCTCTGGTCTTTCGGGTCACCGTGACCGACTATTCCGGTAAGACCGGCACGGATGAGTGCATCGTCAATGTGTCGTTGGTGAACATGCCTCCTCTGGCGGATGCGGGGGAAACCCAGACGGTTGCCGAGGGGAGTTTGGTTGCCCTCGACGGTTCCGAGTCCCATGATCCGGACGATGGCGTTTCATCCTATTTCTGGAGTCAGATAGAAGGGGTTCCGGTGACCCTGTCGAATCCAAACATTGAAAATCCGACGTTTCTCGCCCCCGATGTCCTTTCGGAGAGCGTCTCGCTTAAATTCCGGTTGGAGGTATCCGATACGGGCGGGTTGATATCCCGGGATGTCTGCACCGTAAATGTGTCCTGGGAAAATGACCCCCCGCAGGCCGATGCCGGGGAGGATCTGATCGTCACCGGCGGCATGGTTGTGCTGGACGGCTCCGGTTCTATGGACCGGGATGACGGTATTGCCCAATATCGGTGGAAACAGCTCACAGGTCCGCCCGTAGTCTTATCAGACACCACGGCAGCTGCCCCGGGGTTCACGGCTCCGGTAGTCGAGGAAGATCACACCATCTCATTTATGCTGACTGTTATGGATTCCGCCGGACTGCAGGATTCTGACACATGTCAGGTCCTCATTAGCGGGTCTGTCCCGGCGCCCCAGGAAACCTATGAAATCATAATTGATTTTACCAATAAAACGGGCGCGTGGAAAAAACTAGGGCATTCAGCGGAGTTTGATATTGGAGATAGCGGTCAAAGAATCAGGGTTACCTCCTGGGGTAAGGATGCCGACATCGGCAATGCCGAGCCAATGGATGTTACCGTGACGAATAAGAAGGGCCTGGGCGTTGCAGACGGTAAAGCTCAGTCCTCGATCGGTACCGGCGGGAACAAATATACGGAATGGCTGATATTCGAGTTGCCCGATCCCGGCTGGAATTTCAGGAGTATCGAACTTGCAAATGTCCAGCTGGAACGCAAAATTGCAGGCGACATCAAGAAATTGGGGCCTGTCAAGATAGCGTTGTACAACCCTGCGCCGGTGGCGGTCGTCGCCGGGGCAAATAGCGGCGTAAACACCACTATCGAAATCGATCCCGCTTATATTCTGGAAAATGGAAATGTCGTTGAGCTTATGGACTATGAAAGCAGCGGAAATCCGGGCCTGTTGATCGGCAGTTCTTTATGGACTGTGGATGGCTACGCGGCACCACAACCAGGTTTTTTTGTTATCGGTATCACGGTCGCTAAAAACCCATAAATCCGATTCAACAAAGCCCTGCTTAACAAGGGGAGGTTTACTTCAGGCTGTCCTGTCCCTTTCCGGCCAGGCTCATGTGAGCAGCATCCGGTCCGATTCGACCTCTTCACCCTGCATATCGTAAAAGCGGGACAACAGATCGTCTTTGGTCAGGGAGCGTTTTTCGTCTTCCTTTACATCCAGGATGACCCTGCCGTTGTGTAGCATGAGCAACCGGCTGCCGAAGGCCAGGGCCTGTTTCATGTTGTGGGTGACCATGAGCGTTGTCAGATGTTCTTCGCTCACGATACACCGGGTCAGATCGAGGATCTTCCGGGCGGTTTTGGGGTCGAGGGCGGCCGTGTGCTCATCGAGCAGAAGAAGCTCCGGTTGCACCAGGGACGCCATGAGCATGGTCAGGGCCTGGCGCTGACCGCCGGAGAGCAGTCCCACGGCGTTCTTTAAACGGTGTTCAAGGCCAAGACCTAACATTGCCAGGCGTTCCATAAACTCCCTGCGATAGGCGGCTTTCACACCGAAAGACAGCCCCCGACGGGCACCCCGCCTGAATGCCAATGCCATGTTCTGTTCGATGGTGAGCGATGCGCACGTCCCTGTAAGCGGGTTTTGGAAAACGCGGCCGATAAAGCGGGCGCGCCGGTATTCCGGCCACGGGGAGATGTCTTTTCCGTTGATTACAATGCGACCTTCGTCGTGGCGAAAGGTCCCGGCCAGGCAATTGAGCAGGGTCGATTTTCCCGCGCCGTTGGATCCGATGACCGTTATGAATTCACCCCGTTCAATGGTCAGATCGATGCCCGACAGGGCAATCACCTCGTTGACACCCCGGCGGTTGAAGTATTTTACCAGGTGTTCGATGGCGATCATCCCAGGCCAAACCTTTCTTTCAGCTTGGGGGCCGTCAGCGCCAGGACCACCAGAAGGGCCGTGATGAGGTTCAGGTCGCTCGGTGTGAAGGAAAACGCCCCCCACTTCATCGATAGCGCCATGGCGATGGCCAGCCGATAGATGACAGAACCGATGATGGCCGCAAAACACGCCCGGAAAATACCTTTCGTGCCGAGGACCGTTTCGCCCACGATCACCGACGCCAGTCCGGCTATAATGGTGCCCACTCCCATGTTGGCGTCCGCCGCGCCCTGGTTCTGGGCGATCAGTGCGCCGCTGAAGGCCACCATGGCGTTGGACAGGCCCACCCCGAAGATAATGAGGTTGTGGGTGTTCACCCCCTGGCTGACGATCATCTGAGGGTTGTCGCCGGTGGCTAGAAGGGCCTGGCCCAGCTCGGTGTGAAGAAACCAGATGAGCAGGCCGGTCACCGTCACCGCCACCCCGGCGAACGCCAGAGGGGCGGCCACGTAGCCGCTCATCCCGAGTCCGAGGAGCGGGTCCAGGACGGTCGCTTTTCCCAGTAACGAGACATTCGGCCCGTCCATGATCCGGATATTGATCGAGTAAAGGGCAATCATGGTGAGGATGGACGCCAGCAGGTGCAGGATTTTCAGCTTGGTGTTCAAAACAGCGGTGACCGCACCGGCCATAAAGCCGGCACCCGCAGCCATCAGCAGGGAAACAAACGGGTCGATACCGGCGGTGATGGCCACCGCCGACACCGAGGCTCCCAGGGGCAGGCTGCCGTCCACGGTCAGGTCCGGAAAATCGAGCACTCGGAAAGTCAGATAGACCCCGAGTGCCATGATGCCGTATACAAACCCCTGTTCCAGGGCGCCGAGAAAGGAAAACCAGGTCATAGTGTTTTTTCTTGGTTTATCCCATTCGCTCTCCCCAGGGAACCCTTAGAATTCCTCTCCCCGGGTGGGAGGGGATAGGAGAGGGGGATACGATTAGACGTATTTGCCTTTTACCCAGCGGCGCATTTAATCGAAACAAAGCCCCCTCCCCGGATTGCGGGGAGCGTTTTATTGTGACAGCCTAACGATACACTTTGTCAGCCGATTTCAGCACATCTTCGGGAATCATCACCTTCATATTCTTTGCAGCCTTTAGGTTGATGTGCAGCTGAAGCTCCTTTTGGGTCTCCACCGGGGTAACCGCAGGATCCGCCCCGTTGAAAATTCGCACGGCCATGGCACCGGTCTGCCGACCGTGCTTGTAATAGTCGAAGCCCATCGCTGCCACGGCACCCCGTTTGACCGAATCCACATCGGCGCAGAAGAGCGGCAAATTAGTCTGGTTGCACACTTTGATGGCCGCCTCCAAGGATTCCACCACGGTGTTGTCGGTGGGAACAAAAACCGCATCGGCCCGTCCGACCAGGCTTTTGGCGGCTTGGTAGACTTCACTGGTTTTGGATACGGTGGCTTCAACCACTTCAAACCCCATTTTTGCTCCGGCCTGCTTGATGAGCATGACCGATGTCCGCGAGTTGGCCTCGCCCGAATTGTACATCACGCCCAGTTTTTTAAGGCCCGGTACAAGTTGGCGCACCATGGCCATGTGCTGCTCCAGCGGAAGGGCGTCGGACACACCGGTAATGTTCCCGCCCGGTTTTGTCAGATTGGGGACCAGCCCTGCTCCAACAGGGTCGGTAATGGCGGTAAACAGCATCGGTGTCTTGTGCATGTGGGGCGCCTTCTTCAGGGCCTGGGCACAGGTCTGGGCGCTGGGGGTGGCGATGGCCAGTATCAAGTCCGGTTTTTCCCCCATGATCTGGCTGCCGATCTGTCCGGCGGTGGCCATGTTGGCTTGAGCATTGTGCACGCGAAAATCGGTGGCCACCGATTGCTCCTCGAGATAGTCTTGGAATCCGTCAAGCACCGCATCCAAAGCCGGGTGCTCCACAAACTGGCTCACCGAAATTCGATACGTCTTCGCCTGCACCCCGATGGCCGGTGCAAGTAAAACCAATACAATCATCAGCACGAATAATTTCTTCATCACGGTCTCCCCTCGAAATGTTTACATCAATACACAGTTTGATTGGCCGACCATATGGAAAAGCGCAGCGATCGTCAAGGCTTGCGCACCCCCGGCGTTCCGGTGCTCTGTAGAATGGCCCCGGAGTTTGCATCCGGACAAGGATTTATGGGATAGAAAGAACGATGAACATGTTCCTCATGGTGTCCGCAAACGGTCGACATGGCATTGCGCTGTTTGATCCAGCGCGCCGGAGACCGGACGCAGGACGGCTAAAGGGTAACGACACGCGAGGGAATGGAGACGGAACCCATGGAATACTGGCGGGCCGTAACCAAGGCAGAAGTGTGCGCAAAGAAGGGTAAATGGGCGGAAAGCATCCAATACTAATACTACGATATGGCTCTGCAGGCCATCCCGAACAATGGCTCACGGCGGTATGCTTTCATCAGTCCCGCTCTCATCTCGGTTTGGGGGACGGGCAAGCCGCCCTGGATGTCCTGGCTGCGTTGCAAAAAGAGGATGTCACCGGGATCTATACGTTGAGAGGGAAGGCGGAAGCCCTGCAACATCTTGGTCGCCATGGGGAGGCGGATGACCGCTTAAAACTGATTCCCGAAGGGAGGCAATAGGTGTGGGAATGACAAAGGTTCAAAAAGAGTGGTTTGAAAGCCTGTTGAGTGCTCACCAAAAGATCGCGCCGGTCGCTTCTCTCGAATCGACATGTGGCGCAATTACCGTCGACGAGGCATACGCCGTTCAACGCATGATGATCGAAGAGCGTTGCAAGGCCGGGGAGCGGATTGTCGGCTGGAAAGTCGGCGCCACAAGCCAGGCCGTGATGGAACAGCTCGGGATCAACGAACCGGTCTATGGACGCATGACATCTTCCTCTCTCCATTCCCCCGATGTGCCGGCAAAGGTATCCGATTTTTGTCGGATGGCGATTGAAGGTGAGATCGCTTTTGTGATGGGGCGTGACCTCCGGGGCCCTGGGATAAGTCCAGCTGATGTCCTGACCGCCACGGCCGGGATCATGGGTGCTGTCGAGCTGGTAGATTGCCGGATTAACGGATGGAAGCCGACCGTTGCTGAAATCATCGCCGATAATGCGTTGCACGCCGGTGTGATACTGGGGCCCATCCAAGTTCCGGCGGCCGGACTGGACCTTCAGGGGGAAGGGGTGGCTCTCAAGAAAAACGGCAGGCTGCTTGCCCGTGCCCATGGTACCGAGGCTCTGGGGAATCCGTCGCATGTGGTTACCTGGCTTGTGAACACGCTGGCGAATTTCGGCCACGAAATCAGGGGGGGAGACATCATCCTGACCGGATCCCTCACGAAATACTTCTTCGTCTCACCGGGCGACACGGTGGACGTCTCTTTTTCCAATCTCGGTGAAATTCACTTTATCGTGGCCTGAGGCCATGGAAGGTCGGAGACGGAGGTCAAGGCTCGCAGAACGATCCCGGGTTCACGCCTTTTTCTTGCGGGCCATGGCAAGACCGATGATTCCGGCTCCAAGGAGCCATACGGCGGAGGGGAGGGGAACCGAAGTGACGTCGAATGTCCACGTGTAGTCGATGCTTGCATCGAGGGGTGTTCCGCTGAAGCTGGTCATGCCAAAGTAATAACCCCCCTCTGTGAGAGGCACGACCGATTCGAATACACCAGTGGAAAACGGAACCAGAAGGGATTCCGTATCATCCCGCGTAAACGTCAAGGATTCGAGGTCCGATGTTCTATTGAATGTTTCCGAGGCATCACCTGGAATGGTGTCTGGATCGTCAAAGCGGATGCCAAATAGCCTCAGGGTGCCGTTGTCTGTG
Organism: Olavius algarvensis associated proteobacterium Delta 3; assembly: GCA_903231505.1. Lineage (GTDB taxonomy): Bacteria > Desulfobacterota > Desulfobacteria > Desulfobacterales > CAFBRK01 > CAFBRK01. Next base: position 83,680 of record CAFBRK010000293.1, read on the forward strand.
ATATTGGATATCGACAAGGTGATATCGGTCAGGGTGTGATTCGTGTCAATGGTAACCCCGAGATAGTCGAAATCGGTGATTCCCGAGTGCCCGGCAGAGCCGGTAAACGTGTTCGATCCGACTCCCAGGGTGAAGAAGAGCGACGAATGAAACGGTGTGCTGTCGAGCAGATCCCCATTTATGGATTCGTCGTAAACAACCGGTGCGGCCCCCACCGTTTCCATCCCCATGACAGTAAAGAGGAAAATAGAGAAAAGGGCAAATTTTTTCATGATGGAATTGAGCCTCGGATTCAGGGTAGATACCAAGAATGACATTTTGGGTTAGCTATACCCTAAGTTCATCCCGGACTCAACCCATTATCCAACCGAACATCCCATGGGTTTCATCATCGGATGTCCGCCCATGCCCTGTTGACACGCATTGTTGCACCACCGCTCTACCCTTGTGACCCCCGATGGCGTCCGCACCGATTCCTGGATCCCGCGCCTCCTGTCCGATGAGTTTTGGGTTGACAATTTCCGGCAAACTGCCTAAAAACGCGTTGTAGCTAAATTGTAGTTAATTTATAGCTTTTTGTGGTTTCCCCGATCTCCGGGAAAATGCAAAATGCCAGTAACATTACAAACAAATTCGGTCGCTTCAAAGGTTCCCCCGCCCGTTGCCGGGTATTTGGTCGGTGCCATCCTGAAACACCGGTGGATGCAGCCCAAGAGGAAATCAGCGTGTTCTGCATCGACAATTTGAACCCGGATCAGGGCGGTTGGATTGAGCCACTGGGCGTTCGCCCAAAACGCCCGGGGGCCGGACTCGGCCGGTCCCGGATTGTCCCGTTTTTCAAACCGTCGAAAAATAACCATATCGGAATATAGGCCACGGATTCTGGTCACTTAGAAGGGGAAACACATGAGGTACGCTGAGACAGGGTTTAATTTAGAAATTGATCTGTCCCGGGGAAGCATCGAACGGGTAGAAAGTGACCCGGCATGGACCGAACGTTATCTGGGGGGGCAGGGGACTGCCGGGAAAATCCTGTGGGACAGGGTACCTCCGGACGTGGAACCCTTTTCTCCCGATAATCTGCTCATCTTCAGCGCCGGTCTCTTGCTTGCCACCCCGGTACCCGGTGCGAATCGTACCACCGTCGATACCTTTTCTCCCCAGACAAACCTGTATTCCCATTCCTTATTCGGCGGATTTTTTGGGCCGGAGCTGAAACACGCCGGTTACGATAAAATCATCATCCGCGGCAAAGCCCCGGATCTGGTGTATTTGTGGATACACAATGACAAAGTGGAAATTCGTGACGCCGGCCACCTCCAGGGGAAAGGCGCTCTTGAGACCGGAGCCCTCATTAAAGAGGAACTGAATGCACCGGAAGCCCAGGTGGCAGCCATCGGCATGGCCGGAGAGAACAGGGTCTATATGGCCACCATCGAACATGCCAACTCCAGCGCGTCTCGCGGTGTCGGCGTGATCATGGGAGACAAAGGATTAAAGGCGATTGCCGTGCGGGGAACAAAGGACATCAATATCGCACAACCTCAGGAACTCTTTGAGATCTGCAATCCCATGTATCAGGAAATTTATGACAATCCCTATTGCGGGGATGTGTTTTTACACGAGGACGACGAAGGGTGGCACGTTGATAATTTTGCCTGGGGCAACGCCCGTGAGCGGAATAAGGGATATTGGAATAAAGAGCGTGAAGCCAGATGGAAGGCCCTCTCCGACGATGTGCGACTTCGATGGACAGGTTGCTATAACTGCCCAAAGGATTGCCACCAGGCGATTAAGTATCCGGGGCGGCAAACCTATTTCCAAAAATGCTACAGCAAGCTGACCTATTGCATGGCAGCCTATAAAGAGCTGGATTTTAATTATGATATCCTCGGGGTGACCCAGGAGCACGGGCTTGACGGCTACTCTACGCCACAAGTTCTCGCCTTTGCCATCGAACTATACGAAGCCGGCATTTTAACGGACGAGGACCTGCCGGGATTTCCGTCCGATTCCGGGGAACGCTTCTTCTATCTGGTCGACAAACTCGTACGTCGGGAAGGGGTTGGCGATGCATTGGCAAATGGCGTGTATTGGGCGGCCCGTGAGATCGGAAAGGGGGCTGAAGACTTCGATCACAACAGCATGAAAAAATTCGAACAGCTCCCCCTCAAGCTGAAAATGATCAATTACCCTTATTTTCTGATGTACGCCACCGGGGAGAAAATGACCATCACCCAGATTGAAGGGTCCTATCCCCAGGCGGCCATTGCAGATCGGAAGGAGCGCGAAGAATTCGTAAAAAATTGGGATGCGGCTCCCGAGAGGTTTAAAAAATGGTTTCTCGAATGGGAGCCCCGTACCCATCCGTCCATCGAAGAGTCGGTCCACATCTGTGACTGGAACGAGACCATGCACTACATCGACGACGCCATCGGCACCTGCGCCTTTTTATCGTCATTCAGAGGCCAGTTTGGCGGGAGGCCGCCGTATCACCTGTATAATCTGCCGGGTTTCATCTCCCATGCCACCGGGATGGATCTGGATCCGGACAGGCTGTGGGAAATCGGTCGAAGGAATCGAAATATGATCCGGGCCCTGAACATCAGACGGGGCTTGCGAAGAAAAGATGAAAAGCCTCCCGAGGACCACTGGAAGATCAGAGATCCGGAGATGGAGACCGAATTGCTTGACGCGTATTATGAATTCAAGGGCTGGACCCATGATGGGATCCCCACCAAAGAGACGCTGGACGGACTGGGCCTGGAATACGTAAGCGAAGACTTCATGAAGCGAGGAATCTTGCCGGAGAGTGAACCATCAGAAGATTGACAATCTATTTTGGACGGTGTCATGCAGATGTAGAGAGTTAGTCTGCAAATTCGAAGCACGAATCCACCGGAGGCGGACAAGTATTGACAGATAACGCGGGAGAATAAAGAGGGAGGCGTTATTGTGACAGATGCTGCAAAAAAGAAAATCGTTAAAGAAATACATGTGGATCTGGACAAATGCATCGGCTGCCGCGCCTGCGAGCTGGCCTGCTCCTCATTTCACGCCAAACCGAGATATAGCAGTACGAATCCGGCCAGGGCACGGATTCGCGTGGTTGTTGACGATTTGAATGACGTGTACGTCCCCATCCGTGCCGGTGACTATACTCCGGCCGAATGCACCGGCAGACATACCCATACGATTAACGGGAAGGAGTACAGAGAGTGTAGCTTCTGCGGGGTTTCGTGCCCGGCCCGAGATCTTTTCAAGGAACCCGATTCCGGTCTCCCGCTAAAATGCGATATGTGCGAAGATGATCCGCCGCTTGCCGAGCCCATGTGTGTCCAGGTGTGCCCCCATGACGCGCTGACCTACGAGGAACGGGAGGAAGAGGGCGGGGAGGAAGAACCCCGGGAAGAGCTTGAAATCGGTCTGGATGCACTGACAAAAAAATACGGCATGAAGAAGGTCATGGATACGGTTGCCAGGATGGCCGTGTCGAAGAAACAGTAAAGAGGAAAAATATCAGACCGTGGAGAATCTATCTGACTACAAAGAGATCGTAGACCTCATCAAAGCCAACGGGGGAGAGGCCTTCAAGTTATGCTACCAATGCGGCCTCTGCGATACCGTCTGCCCTTGGAACAGGGTTAGACCCTTTAGCATGCGCAAGATTATCCGGGAAGCCACCTTCGGCATGACCGATATCGAAAGTGACGAAATGTGGCGCTGCACCACCTGCGGGAACTGCCCGTCGCAATGCCCCAGGGGCGTGAAAATTATCGAATCGGGGGTGTCCTTGCGACGGATCGCCACTGAATACGGGGTGTTCCCTACGTCGGTGAATCCGGTGCGCTCCATCAGCGCCAGCCTCGTGGGTGAAGGCAACCCTTTAAACGAGGAAAGAAAGAACAGGGCGAACTGGGCGGAAGGGTTGTCGGTAAAAGCCTTCACCGAGGAGATGGACGTTTTGTTCTTTCCCTGCTGTTACATCAGTTATGATCCACGGTTAAAAAAAGTTGCCCGGGCCACGGTCCGCATCCTGAATCATGCCGGTGTGGATTTTGGGATCCTGGGGACCAAAGAGAACTGCTGTGGCGAAAGCATCCGGAAAACGGGCGACGAGGAGTTGTTCAAACGCCTGGCCAAGGAGAACATCAAGACATTCATCGATCACGGGGTGAAGAGGATTCTGGTGTCTTCCCCACATTGCTACCATACGTTCAAAAACGAATACTCCGAATTTATGGTTCACTTCGAGGTAATTCATATCTCTCAATTTTTAATCGAACTGGTTCGCGACGGGAAGCTGAAAATTTCGGGTTCCTACGGAAAGAAAGTCACTTATCACGATCCATGTTATCTCGGCCGCCACCATGGCATATACGACGAGCCCCGGGATCTCCTGCGACAGGTGACGGAATTGGATTTGATCGAGATGCCGGATTCATTTAAAGACAGTCTCTGCTGCGGCGGGGGAGGGGGCAGAATCTGGATGGAAACTCCAAAAGAAGAACGGTTTTCCAATCTGCGCGTCCGTCAGGCGGTCGACACCGGGGCGGAAACTCTGGTAACCGCCTGCCCCTATTGCATCAGCAATTATGAGGAAAGCCGGCTGAGCCTGGAGGGTGAAGACACGCTTGAGATTAAGGATATTGCGGAAATACTCCAGGAAGTGATTCCCTGAAGATTTCATGGAAATTTAATCCACTCCGAGCGGTGGAAAACACAACAGATGTCAAACTTGGCATCTCTCACCCCCACTGTACCTCCCCCCTCAAGGGGGAGGCCATTTTTCGTTCCCTCCCCTGGGGGGAGGGATTAAAGGGAGGGGGATTTCGAGTCAGGCTCGGTTTTGGCAAGATGACCGAAAACTAGAAAGGCTCTATCGCCCATTTTCCAGTTTACATCGATCTCGCGATTAAACATAGTTAACGAGGACACACCCAAGTGGAAAGAGAAGAAATCGAACAGCTTTGCAGCGGCTTCGTGGACAGCAATTTCGGGGACGTCATGGTTGTCGGCGGCGGGATCAGCGGTATCCAGAGCGCTCTGGATCTCGCCGACTCCGGTTATAAGGTGTATCTGGTCGAGAGAGCGCCCGCCATCGGCGGCCATATGGCCCAGCTCGACAAGACCTATCCGACAAATGACTGCTCCATGTGAATTCTGGCACCCAAACTGGTCGAGGTCGGCCGGCATCCCAACATCGAGGTCCTGACGTATACCGAAGTAGATGGTGTGGAAGGCGAAGCGGGGGATTTCAACGTCACCCTGACAACCAAACCCAGATACATCGTAGAAGACAGGTGCACGGGCTGTACAACCTGCGTGGAGTACTGCCCGGTTCAGGTCCCGGATCCATACAACCAGGATTTATCATCAAACAAAGCGGTTCACATCTACTTCTCCCAGGCAGTCCCTCTGGTTACCTATATCGATGAAAGCTGCCTCTACCTGAAAGAGAAAAAATGCCGTATCTGCGAAGGGGTATGTCAGCATGACGCCATCGACCTTCATCAAGAACCGGAGAAGATGGAAATCAACGTCGGGGCCATTGTATTGTCTCCGGGATATGAGACGTTTGACCCCGGGTTGAGGGGTGACTACGGCTATGGAACGATCGAGAACGTCGTCACCAGCATGGACTTTGAGCGGCTGTTATGTGCCACGGGGCCCCACGAGGGGGAGGTGCTGCGCCCTTCTGATCAGCAGCATCCAAAAAAAATCGCCTGGATTCAATGCGTTGGCTCCAGACAGGTCGTCCCGGGGGGAAACAGCTATTGTTCCGGAGTCTGTTGTGCCTACACCCAGAAGCAGGTGATTCTGGCCAAAGATCATGACCCCGGTATCGAGGCGACCATATTTCACAACGACATCCGGGCCTTTGGAAAGGATTTCGAGCGATTCTACCACCGAGCGGAGAGTCTTCCCGGGGTCCGGTTTATCCGAAGTTACGTATCCCTCGGAAAAGAGATCCCGGAGAGCAAGAATGTCACCATCCGATACGATACCGCCGAAGACGGCGTGAACGAAGAGGAGTTCGATCTCGTTGTATTATCCGTTGGATTGAATCCGCCCGACAGTGCGGAAAAACTGGCCGCGATGTACGGCATCGAACTCGATGCCCACGGATTTTGTAAAACAAATCCGATAAATCCCATCGAGACCACACGCCCCGGCATTTTCGTCAGCGGTGCCTTCCAGGGTCCCCTGGATATCCCCGAATCGGTCTTTACCGCCAGCGGCGCCGGTTCCCAATGTGGTGAACTTCTGAACTACCGGCGCGGGAAACTGACCGAGGAACGGGTCTATCCGGACGAACGGGATGCTTCCGGAGAGGAGCTCCGGGTCGGCGTCTTTGTCTGCCACTGCGGGGCGAATATCGGAAGAGTGGTCAATGTCCCGGACACGGTCGAATACGCCAAGACCCTTCCCAACGTTGCGCATGCTCAGGAACAACTGTTTTCATGCGCCACCAATTGCGCCAAAGAGATTACGGACATGATTGAGGAGAAGGGGCTCAATCGTGTGGTCCTTTCGGCATGCTCTCCCAGAACCCTTGAACCGTTGTTCCGGGACACGCTCCGGGAGGCGGGAATCAATCAATATTTCTTTGAGATGGCGAATATCCGGGAGCATTGCTCCTGGGTCCACTCCAAGGAAATGGAAGATGCTACCGAGAAGGCAAAGGATATCACCCGCATGTCGGTGGCCCGGGCGTGCCACCTGGAGCCATTGCAGGAAATTGACCTGCCGGTAAACAAAACGGCCCTGGTGGTGGGCGGCGGGATCGCCGGAATGACCTGTGCGCTTTCCATCGCCAATCAGGGGCATGACGTTTCCCTGCTGGAGAAAGAGACCGACCTGGGGGGCGTGGCACGACGAATCCAGTACACCCTGGATGGGTTGGATGTCCAGGCCTACCTGCACGAACTTGTGCGCGAGGTGTATCAGCACCCCCTGGTACATGTCTATACCGGGGCCGTGATCACAGAGGCGACCGGTTATATTGGGAATTTCATCACCAGGGTACAGTCCGAACGGGGGGCCGCAGAAATAAAACATGGCGCAACGGTGATCGCGTCCGGTGCGGATGAATACAAGCCGACAGAGTACCTGTATGGCGAAGATGACCGGGTGTTGACCCAATTGGAGTTGGGGGAGCAGATCGCCAACGGAGAAGAGAAACTGATCAACGCCCAGAATCTGGTGATGATTCAATGCGTCGGCTGCCGACAGGAAGACCGGGATTACTGCGCCCGGGTATGTTGCAGCCATGCGATAAAGAACGCGTTGAAGCTAAAAGAGATCAACCCCCAGATGGATATCTACATTCTGTTCCGGGATATGCGAACGTACGGGTTTAGCGAGGATTATTACCGGGAAGCGTCGAATAAAGAGGTGAAATTCATCCGCTACGAGCCGGATGAAAAACCTGAAGTGGAACCTACGCAGGCGGAAGGCCGGCCGGTGTTAAGGGTTTCCCTTCCGGATTATATCCTCGGTCGGAAATTGGCCATAGACGCCGATTATCTTGTATTGTCCGCTGCGGTTATTCCCGCCGCCGGAAACAAAAACTTATCCCGGTTGTTCAAGATCTCTTTGGGACCGGATGAATTTTTCAAAGAAGCCCATGTCAAATTAAGACCTGTTGACTTTGCTGCGGATGGCGTTTTCCTTTGTGGGACAGCCCACTACCCCAAGCACATACCGGAGGCCATCAACCAGGCCCACGGCGCTGCGGGGCGGGTTTTAACACTTCTCTCCCACGATACAGTGACCGTCTCAGGTTCTGTTTGCGACGTGGTAACGTCCAAATGCATGGGGTGCGGGTCATGTATTTCTGCCTGTACCTACGATGCCATCGAGTTTCGGAAGACACGGGATGGTAAAAAAGCGGTGGTAAATCCTGTTCTCTGCAAAGGAGACGGGCTTTGCAATGCGAAATGTCCTACCGGGGCGATATTCTTAAAACACTTTACCGACCAGGATATCTTGAGCCAGATCGATGCAGCGGCTGAGGAATAATGCCGGAATGAGGGACAAAGGAGCAGATCACGCATGAGTAGCGGATTCCAATTTAAACCCAACATACTGGGTTTCGTATGCCACTGGTGAGCATACGGCGCGGCGGACATGGCTGGAGTTTCCAGACTGCAATATACCACAGACATCCGGATGATCCGCGGAATGTGTTCCGGTCGAGTGGACCTGGAATTTGTTTTCCGGGCCTTCGCAAACGGGATGGATGGCGTGTTTATCGGCGGTTGCCGACTAAACGAATGCAATTACATCACCCATGGAAATTACGATGCCCTCAACATGGTGCTGCTGAGTAAACAAATCATGGCGCACATCGGTCTGAATCCGGCACGATTGCGTATCGACTTCATGTCATCCGGGGACGGAATATTGTTTACCGATGTGGTGGATGAATTTACCCGGCAGGTTAGGGAACTGGGGCCCCTCGGCCAAAGTGACGGAAAAGATAAAGACGGGATTCAGGCCAGCCTGGAAGACGTCCGAAAGCTGATCCCATACATCAAGTTGGAAAAACGGGAAAAGCTGGCGTCACGTCTTGAAAACGAAGAAGAATATGATGGGCTGTTCAGTCCTGACGAGATCGAAACGCTGTTCAGTGATGTCGTGTCCTACTACATCGATCCGGGCAAGTGCCAGGCTTGCATGATTTGCTTCCGAAAATGTCCGGTGGAGGCCATCATCGGAGGCAAAAACCGGATCCATGTGATTGACCAGGACATATGCATAAAATGCGGAACCTGCTATGATGTCTGCCCCCCTAAATTCGGTGCGGTAAGAGAGATTTCCGGCGAACCTGTCCCGGCGCTTATTGCCGAAGAACAACGCATCATCGTCAGAAAAAGGAGAAAAGGTGTAGCTGTAAAAAAATGAGATTATTCTCCATGCAGCTTTTTGAAGCGTAGCGAGGATCCCGTTCAGCGGGGCCGGGAGAAGATTAGATTAATTTGAACGTATCTCGAAAACACAGACCAGACCCCCTCCCGGGGTGCCCGGGATTCAACATCAGTCAAGGAAAAGGTAGATTTGAAAGAAAAGGGAAAACATACTGAATCTTTAAAGATAATCCGTTTTGACCGTGACGGGAGCCGGACCGGATCTCACGAGTTCATCGGAGAGGAACCCCTGTTGATCCGCATCGATGAGAAGCCCTATTCAGTGGTCATGAGAACCCCCGGGGAAGAGCTGTCCCATGCGGCAGGGTTTTGTCTCGGGGAGGGGATTGTGAGCTCTCCGGATGATTTTATCACCATCGGATATTGTAAGGATCTGGATCCGAACGTCATCGATGTCCGGCTCACACCCGAACGGCGTGAAAAGATTATCGATATTCTGGAGAGAAGGAGCTTTGTCAGTCAAACCAGTTGCGGAATTTGCGGAAAGGAGATGCTCAAGGACCTGTACCAACGGCTAACTCCTGCAGAAAACGGCCTCCAGGTCGATTTCAAACGGATTTATGAATGCATCCACACGCTTTCCGAAAACCAGAAGTACTACCGTAGGACCCGGGCTTCCCACGCGGCCATGATCTTCGATAGAGAACTGGAGATGATCTCTTTTGCCGAGGATGTCGGGCGGCATAACGCATTGGATAAAGCCATCGGGGAGGGGTTACTGAGCAGGGCACTGCCAGACGCCGCCATGGCGGTTTTATCTTCCAGAATGAGTTACGAGTTAGTTCAAAAAGCCGCCAGAGCACGTATCCCGATATTGATCGGCATGTCACGACCGACCGCCCTTGCCGCCGAAATGGGAAAAACCCTGAATATGACCCTTGCGTGCGCTGGCAAGGCATCCGAATTGATTGTTGTTTGCGGTGAGAATCGCATCCTTTCTTGAATCGGCCTCCCCCGCATAGAAACCGCCTTCTTTGCTTTCCTGTGACATTACCCACTTGAACGATTCGCCGATGGCTTCACGACCGCACCGGTACATCCCGTGTCGGATGGAGGATAACGATAGCCCCTGCGCCGTTGCGGGAAACCGTCTTGTGCCTCCGCCAGAACCTTTCACGCAGAGAGGCTCCGGTATGACGCGGTAAGATCCATCTTGCAGTTAAAACATTTATCCGCTTCGGGAGGATCCAGACCCCGGACCCGTACCTTCCATCGGAACATATTTATGACAACTGCTATAAACGTCGATTGCGCCAAGACGATTGGCAATGACACAGAGCACCATGGGCCGGAGCGCATTCATGGTTATTTGGTCTACCATCTTACGGCACCACCACAGGCATTCCCATCAAGGGCCAGAGGACAAAGACGGCAAACCCCAGCACCGCCATCAACATGATGCTGGCCGGTATTCCGTAGAGGAAGAATTCGCCGGCCGTGAACTGTTCGGACTCGTAGGCGATGGCATTTGGTGCGGCCCCCACGAGCAGCAAGAACGGCATGCCGGCCGTCACCAGAGATGCGAAAAGGATAATTTCAGGAGAAATACTCAGATACGGCGCAATAATGAGAGCCACCGGCAGCGAGATGGCTATCGCTGCGACATTCATGATAATATTGGTCATGATCATCACGAAGAAGGCGATGCCCATCACGAATACGAACCAGTTGGCGTCACTGAACAGGACGAGCCATTTAACTGCCAGCCATTGAGCCGCCCCGGTTTCCCAAAGGCATAAGCCGATGCTGATGGCCCCGGCGAACAGCAGGATAATGTTCCAGGGCATATTTTCCAGATCGTTCTTATCCAATATGCCGGTAACAAAGAAAAGAACGGTAGACGTCAGGAGAATTGCCGTATTATTCAGAAATTGAAGCCCGGGAACCAGAGACCGCAGGGACAGGGCAATCACGGAGCCCAATACGATGGCAGCGGCAAGGATTTCTTGCCGGGTCATCGGGCCCAGCTCCACGTAGCGTTCAACAGCCCGTTCTCTCAGACCGGGGATGACGTTTTTTTCGGGTTTAAACAAAAGCAGAAAAAACCCCCAGAGCAGTGCCACCATTATCCAACCCACCGGGAACATGTAATAGCTCAGTTCGAAGAAGTCCACCTCTCTACCCACGGCGTCGCGAAACAAACCGATGGCAACCGCCCCCCGGGCAGCCCCCAGGAGCGTGACAATGCTGCCGGCACCGGCGACATAGGCCATCCCCATGAAAAGGCCCTTTCCGAATCGTGTCGGTTTGTCTTCGGTTTCATAAAACTCGTTGATGGAAACCAGCAGTGGAAAGACAGTTGCCGCCACGGCAGTGTGGGCCATAAAAAGGGTCAGTATGGCCGTTATGACAAAGCAGCCCAGATAAATCATGCTGGTTTTTTCCCCGACTATTGTCAGCATCTTGTATGCCATACGACGGGTGATGCCTATCTTGGTGAAAACCATCCCGATGATCAGGGATGCAAAGATAAACAGAACGGAAGGGTCCATAAAGTCCGTAAATGCCTTTTTTGCCGGGCGGATGAGAAAGTGAACCTGGAGGATGCCGATGGTGAGACTCGTCACGCCGATGGGCACCACTTCGAAAACCCACCAGATCGCAGCAAGCAGGGAGATAGCCAAGGCGCCTTTCGCTTCCCGGCTTAACAAAAAACGATTTCCCGAAGGGTCAACGGCATCCGGCCATGGCGGAGAAAAGTAGACTGCCGAAAACACCAAAAGCCCTAAGACGAGGAAACTGATTCGTTTAATCCTGTCTTCCCCTCTATCATTGTATGCGTCTGCGTCATTCATGCGGATCTGCCTGTTTAAATAGAGATGAGGAGATGTCGGGTGTGCGCGACCCGAAATTGAGGCGAATCGGGGATGATCGGATTATAGCCCACAAACACCCAAAGTTTCATATACTACCTCGAAAACATCCTTCTGCCGTAATACACCTACGATTTTTTTGCCTCTCGTTACGAGCAGGGATTGATGGTGTTCAAGAGCGATCTGGTGTACCGCCTCTGTCAATGAAGCGTCTTCTTCAACGAACTCGCCTTCCATCGGTTCATGAATCAACCGCTTGACCTTCAACCGACCGGCATCCCTGCAAAGATCGAACAGAGGCTTTTCCCAGACCTTGCATTGATCGAGCATTGGATTTAAGTACTGTTCACTGACGCCGAAACGGGAGATTAACCTGGAACGGGCTATGGGCTTGCCTTTGGGTTCCAAAAACCTCAGGATGTCCAGCTGGCTTAATTTACCCACGATTTCTCCATTTTCGTCGGTAATCAGAAGAACGCTGTGCTGTCGGGGATCTATTCCACGCCGCCTGTGGACATCGAAAAGGGCGATGGCGGCTTCGTATAAATTGGCTTCGGCCGATATGGTCTCGTATTCCGAGATCGATCTCATGACGTCTTTAACGGTTTTCGTTTTCATGGGGCATATCCCCTGGTGTCCACCGTGGTTTTGAACCGTGGCGGCAAGCGGCTCATATTAGAAGCTTTGGTTGCAGATACCGTGTGGCGGATCTATGGACAGAATTTCTCAAATGTATTGAGAATATAGTCACCTATAGGCTCATTACAAACTATCGTTTTCGTATAGGCCTTGCCGGCCGATTATTTTCATCACCATATCGCGGATGTTCGATTTTTGCTTTTTAGAGAGCTCGCAAAATTCGCGCACACCATCAACTCTTATCTCACATTACGGCAACGCGATTCGATGTATCGAAAGATATCGAATATCCCGTTGGCAGGTGTGAACCATCCAATACTGCAACGCGACGCCGTCAATATTTTTTCGGTAAGGTGTCCCTGTGCTATTGTCTCTCTCCGGTTTTATTGCTAAATAGTTCTTATGTTTTTAATTATTGATGATAGATTAATTGCCGAAGGATGGGACCATGAATCGTTACTCCATTTGCATTCCAATTCTGCTGATCATCGGGATTTCTGTTGGCGTTACCGGATGGCCTTCCGACGTTTCCGGAGCGATCGTCTTCAGCCGGAGTCCGAAAACAGTTGACGGAAGTTCATCTATCTCGAATGAAAACGAGCAGCTTGCCATACGGCTTCTGACGGTGCCGAGTGCTCCGATCTCGGTGGTCCGGTGGTGGGGGACCTACGACGATCCCGATGTCTTGCCCACGGTCGATGACTTTGTGATCGAATTTTATGGAGACCAATCCGGTTTGCCCGGCGATCCTCTGGCAACATTCAATGTCGGCGACGACGTCTTGCGGTTATCGGCTGGATTTCAAGATTTTTTGGGCAGATCCATTTTCGAGTTCGAAGCGGTGTTGCCGTCTGCCTTCACACCGGATTCCGGAACCTTCAATTATCTTTCCATTTATAATACCGCACTTGTCGGCAACGATTTTGCCTGGCATGAGTCGACCACCAAAATTCCGCCCGGAATCTACTTCAATTATCTGGAAACCGGCTGGATGACATTGGATTTGTTCGATCGGGCCGTGGAGTTAGACGCGGTGCCGCTGCCGCCTTCTGCCGTCCTGCTGGCGTCCTCACTGTTTGTTTTGGGCTGGGCACGTCTACGCGCGAAAGCCGGAAGGGGGGGTGACGCTGATCAGTTATCCGAATAACCTTCTTTGCGGAATATCTCACCCGTTGAACTTCGAAAACATAGTCTCGGTGTGAACTCCAGCAAGCGGGAGTCCCTTCGACGTCACTTCAATTTGGTCGAAAAACAAAACGTTTACAAATAATTCACTATTCAAGGTGTGACACCATTTGGACCCGTTTTTTTGCCGGAAAGGATCAAATTGACGGTCGAGCCGTTTTCATGGCGACGGTGAAGCCATATATTACAAAACACAATGATACGGCTTGTTGAGCGGCCAAAATGGGTTTGTCTTGGATCCACATTAATGAACCCATACTTCCATTCATAAGCATGAAAAACAACCAGCCATATACGCTGTTCTTTGCCAGCAAATAACTTCCGATTAAAAAACCGACCATGACACCTGTCTCCAGAAACTGGGAGACAGACGGAAGTCCGCCGTAATCATAGACGCTGTAGCAAACACCCAATATCAAAAAAGCATATGTGAAACATGACGCAATAAAATCAAAAATCTTATTTGGGGTTTCGGTATTTTGATAAACATTACATAGGCCAAACAGCATGGCCGGAAGCCCCCCTGCTTCTATCGAGGCCGCTATCCAGTCATGCTTGCCGACAAGAATAATCACCCAGGCCGGAACGCCCAGAATGTAAATGCTCCATCCAAGAATTTTCAGCTTTCTTTTGGTTGTTTCAGCTTTACCTTCTGCAAACGCAAAAAACACCTTATTTAGCAGGTAAAATCCTCCTCCCCAAATTTGTAGCAATAAATCCATAAACATTCTCTCTTAGAAACACAGCTGACCCGAAACAGCTTGGTTCAGCATAGCGAATTATACCACCGCCCGAAAACTGTGGGCTACACGGGGAATCCTCGTTACATCCATAGGTTTGAGAAAGTAATCCAGGACGAACCCTCGATTTCGGAAAAAAAGAGTCCGGGCAATGGGGGCTGTCTATTGATTTAGAGCTTTTAGCAGAATTCTGAAAATTACAAAACACACGCATATCCGGTGGGAATCCCATAAAGCAGGCGGGACTCCCTTCGACCACGCTCTGGACAGGCACAACAGGCAGGATTCCAAAGCCTGTCCCGAATGGGATCCCGTTCCTTTAAATGCTCGACCTGCGGGCTCGAAGTCCGGTTCGAAATGATGCGCCGAAAAAGTTGAGGACGATCGACTGCCCGATGTTGCCAAATTTACCCAGCTCAAACAGTTACCCGGTATGTCATTGGTTTGACGGGCTGTTGCCCGAACCGGTTTTATCGAGCCGTCTTTAGCTCCATGACGCATGCTCTTTCAACCAACATGGGAGCATGATTTAATTGCGATCTG
>CAFBRK010000294.1 GCA_903231505.1 Olavius algarvensis associated proteobacterium Delta 3
GACCAAAGCGTTCCAAACCTTTTTTGAAAGAATCGTCATTCAATGCGCCGATGCCGGACTTGTCCAGGGCCGCAAGCTGTTTATGGACTCCAGCGACATTCAAGCCGACGCATCCAACAACTCGGTGGTCAAC
>CAFBRK010000295.1 GCA_903231505.1 Olavius algarvensis associated proteobacterium Delta 3
GACTCAGATCGCAATTGAATCATGCTCCCATGTTGGTTGAAAGAGCATGCGTCATGGAGCTAAAGACGGCTCGATAAAACCGGTTCGGGCAACAGCCCGGCAA
>CAFBRK010000296.1 GCA_903231505.1 Olavius algarvensis associated proteobacterium Delta 3
ACGGGCTGTTGCCCGAACCGGTTTTATCGAGCCGTCTTTAGCTCCATGACGCATGCTCTTTCAACCAACATGGGAGCATGATTTAATTGCGATCTGAGTC
>CAFBRK010000297.1 GCA_903231505.1 Olavius algarvensis associated proteobacterium Delta 3
GTGGCGACGGCTTTGGCGCGTTAAGATCCAAGAGCTGTTAACGGCCACGGTTCAAAATATACTGGTCTATGTTCGGTATGCCAAAGATCGTAGGAGCCGGGCGGCGGCAGGATTGCGGATCAGCAAC
>CAFBRK010000298.1 GCA_903231505.1 Olavius algarvensis associated proteobacterium Delta 3
ATATCTGCCTCCTTTTCTGATTTGGCAGAAAAATCAGACAGATAATGACCTCTAACAGTTTTTAGGTCAACTCATCATCTCGTTACGTCTAGTGGCAAGCTGTCCGCGGTTCTAAAAGGCGTTTAACAACTGCAGACTATTGGCAATTCTCGGTACAGATATTCTAAACATAAATGCTGCTTGAACAGATTTGTGATATTGGCAAGAAAGATGTAGTTTTTAACCCACCTATAAATATACCGATACCCATACCTTATCGCGACATGGTTCAGGCCGGCATATTTATCTTGTATAGTATTTACTAGATCTGATAATCACTAATGAGGAAATTTGCATTATCAACTAAGTTATAATTAATATTGGCTTCAACCATTACATCCAAAAACCCAAGTAGTAGAAGGAGTAGCACGTGTCACTTTCAAGGAATGAAATCGAAGAAGCCTTAAAAGAATGGAATCTCGCATGGGAAAATCATGACCTCGAAGGGGTTATGACTCTCTTTCATGAAGAGGTCATTTTTGAGAATTGGACGGGTGCAAGAGTAAGGGGAAAGAAAGCCTTGCAGAAAGCATGGCAACCATGGTTTGCAGACCACGGAAATTTTCGTTTTATTGAGGAAGAAACGTTCATTGATGAAAAAGAGCAAAAGGCTTTATACCGCTGGTTGCTTGAATGGCCATCCCTTGAAAGCGGGCACGAAGGAAGGCCTGAAAAAAGAAGAGGTGTTGATGTAATTCATTTTAAAAATGGTAAGATAATTGAAAAACTCACATATTCAAAGACAACCATTGAAATTGATGGGAAAAGGCAATCACTGCACCTTTGAGCAACAAGGGTTTATTTGCCCCTTAAAATCCAATATTTTCATAATCAACACCCGCTTGCTAATTGGGTCCAGCAAACCCTATAGTGACAATGCTATGGCGCTTGAGGCCGCCAAAGTAAGCCCCCGGAAAACGATTGGTGATGATAGCCATGAAGGTTCCATACACTCAAAGTAAGTTCCCGTATCTGAAGATCTATCTACTCGTTTTCGCTTGTGTAATTTCAGTTGACTCGCTCAGTTCTTTTGTTCATGGGCAAAGACTTTCAGACCTGTCTGATCAGGAAATAATATCTATTGAGAGAGCTTGTTCTGATGTGAAGCTCAGAGAAGGAACACAAGCCTACAATCAATGTTTGAGAAACCAAATTGAAGAGCTTCGGAAGACACCCCAGCCACCTGATCTTTCCGGTTATTCAGAGCAAGAACGAAATTTCCTTGATCTCATATGTGGCTCCGAAAAGAATTATGTCGGCCCGGCCGCCTATTATAGGTGTTTAGAGGATGAAATAGAATCACTTGAAGGAGTTCCTAAGCGACATGATATTTCCAACCTTACCGAGGAAGAGCTGTTTTCCATTTACACCGTATGTGGTCTCTCAATTGCACCTCGCAGGGGAAGTTTTGGTGAATACAAGCAATGCTTGATGGGCGAGCTAGAGGCGCTCCAAAAGGTGACGCGACCGGATCTTTCCGGACTTTCTCAGGGAGCGCGAGAATCAATCGAGAGCGCCTGTCGTTATTATGAGAACTACAGGGGGCCGGCCGAATATTACCTATGCCTAAAAAGACATGTCGAAGAAGGCACTCATTATTCAGAATCAAGCTCCCCCTCGGTCACCGGTTCCGTCGAACCTCCATCATCTCAATACCCGCAAACGAATTCCACAGCTGCCGACGACGTCCGGCGCGCCCAGCGCTTACTCCAATATTTGGGCTATGACCCCGGACCTGTCGACGGACGAGTAGGTCCTCGCACGCGCAACGCGGTCATTGCATTTCAGACTGATAGAGGGGTTGCTCCAACCGGGGTAATCGATGATGTGCTCTTAGCGCAACTTGAATCAACACCTCGACTTTCCGAAGACGAAAATGCAGCAACCCCCCTGCCAGCCTCTGTTCGACCTTCCAAAAACAAGAATGTCGTGACACCCCCACCAGACTCTGAACCGATACTACCTTGGATTCTGAGTTTTGCCGTCATTGTTTTTGCCGTCATTATAGTGATTCGCACCGATTATAAGACAAAAGGAAAAACATCCAAATACCCTGAGCCTCTGAAGCAAAAGAGCAGCTATCAAAGTCCAAGGAAAAGTTATCCTGAAAAACAACCTGCCCCTGGTGAACAACGAAAAAGCTCTCAGACAGCGCATAAGACGAAAGCCCAAAGTGGAGCTGAAGTTAAAGAGGGGATAAATAATTTTACACAAGTGAAAACGGAGTTTGAGACAAGTTTACTATACCGACTCATCGCCTTTAATCTTGAGTATCGTGTTAAGGCTAATGATAAATCGGTAAAGGTGCATAGGAAGAAAGGCGAAGAATGTATATCATATTTAGAAGTTATAAGTAAGCCTAAAACAATCAATGGATGGTTATGGGATAAAATTGTTCTTAATATGTCGGGTGGTAGAATATTTACAATTGAAGGAATAAAAAAAGCTCAGTCTGAATCTGCTAAGAATATACTAAATCGTCTTCTAGGTAAATTTCATTCACATTCAATAATATTATCATATAAAAAGGTTGAACTTTCATCCGTAGCATTTAAGAGCCTTTTTTCTTACGGATACACGCGACATAGCATTGTAGAAAAATGGAGGAAAGAGAACACAAAACTTGCGCAAGCGTTAGATAATGATTTTGCTCTTGAATTTCTTCCTGAGAATAAGTGGAAAAATGTAAAGAATTTCTTAGAACTATATTCTCGATGTCATAATATACGTGAAGATCATAACCGAAAATTTATAGAAAAGGAAAAAAAGAATTATAAAGATTATTTCGATCAGGTTGAGAAAAACCCACTTACTGAGAGTCAACGTCTTGCTTGTATAGTTAATGAAGATAATAATCTAGTTCTTGCAGGGGCAGGGAGTGGTAAAACTTCTGTAATTATAGCAAAAGCAGGATACTTAATTCAGGCTGGACTTGTTAAACCACATGAGATTCTGATTCTTGCCTATGGACGTAAAGCAAGTAAAGAGACAGATGAAAGAATAAAAGAGAAACTTCAAAATGTCGAAGGGGTGAAAACAAGTACATTCCACAAGTTAGGTCTTGATATTATAGGGTTAGCAATAGGCAAAAAACCAAATGTAAGTAAACTCCAAGAAGATGCCACAGAATTTTACTTGCTCATTAACAAACTGCTTACTGAATTAACCAAGCAAGACTCTGAATTTAACCAGCGTGTTCTTAACTATTTCGTAACTCATCTAATTCCTTATAAAAGTGAATTCGAATTCGAACAAAAAGGAGAATATTTTGCAGCATTAAAAGAAGGGGATATGCGGTCATTGAAATCCCGTATTGAATGGGCAAAAAAACGTAGCGGTAAAGTGTCCCTACAACAAGAGCAATTAAAGAGTTTTGAAGAAGTAGTTATTGCCGATTTCCTTTTTTTGAATGGAGTTGAGTATATATACGAACATCCCTATAAAATAGACACCGCAACACCTGAAAAAACTCAATATTTACCTGATTTCTATCTTACTGAATACGACATTTATATTGAACATTTTGGCATCAACAGAGACGGCAAAACACCTTATTTCATAGATCAAAAAAGTTATGAGAAAAGTATGGAGTGGAAGCGGACTTTGCATAAGCAAAACAATACTACTCTGATTGAAACATACAGTTATGAGATGCAAGAAGGTGTCTTGACCGACCTGCTCCGTACTAAACTTGAAAAGCATGGTTATAAACTCTCTACATTGTTATACCAAGAACTACTAGAACTCTTGAATAGTATTAAAGAAGATAAAAAGGAAAGTCAGTTCAATGAGCTTGTCGTTAATTTCTTAGACCTATTTAAGCAATCAGGATCATCATTTAAAGAGGTAAGAGAGCTTTCTTCACGACATCCAGATAAAATGCGTTGCCATGCGTTCTTAGACATATTTGAGTCAGTTTTTCAACGGTACACATTAGAATTGGAAATGGCTGGAACGGTTGATTTCAGCGATATGATTAGAAAGGCAATAGATTTAGTGGATAGGGGGCAGTATCGTTCTCCATACAAATACATACTTGTTGATGAGTTTCAAGATATTTCAGCAATCAGGGCAGGACTTGTTCAATCTTTGATAAAATCAGGGGGTAACACTTCTCTTGCTTGTGTTGGTGATGATTGGCAGTCAATTTATAGGTTTTCAGGGTCTGACATAAACTACACAGGTAAGTTTGAAGATTATTTCGGATACACAAAGAAAATCACCCTTGATAAGAGCTTTCGTTTCAATAACAAAATTAATAGATTTGCAACAACATTTATTACCGAAAACCCTGCACAATTAAAAAAGGATATAACCTCACATACTCATACTGATTCTAATGCCATAACTTTGGTCAAATATTATCAGGATGTCGATAGGGCTATTCAGGGCTGTGTCGAGGATATTATTTCGAATGGTTTACAAGGCAAATCAATCTACATCTTAGGTCGATACTCCTTTTCAAAACCATCATTCTTACAAACACTATCAGGGCAATATCCTCAGTTTTATTTTTCTTACGATACAGTTCATGCTAGTAAGGGTAAAGAAGCTGATTATGTGATTGTGGTAGATGTGAATGATGATAGATACGGATTCCCTTCCAAAATCGCAAATGATTCTTTACTTGATTTAGTTCTCCCTCCTGCCGAACCCTACGAATATGCAGAAGAAAGAAGACTTTTTTACGTAGCAGTTACAAGATCAAAGAACCACTCTTACATCCTTTATGACGTTGAGAAACCATCTGTGTTCGTTAAAGAAGTACGTTCTAATAGGGGTAGAAAATACAGTTTTAATGAGATTAGTACGGAAGGTGTTAAATCTGCTCCAACGGATTATGGTAACTGTCCTTCTTGTGGAACTGGAAAAATAAGAAGGAGAGAAAGTCGATTTGAAAATTTCTTCTTTGGATGCAGTCATTATCCATTGTGCTCATACATTCCTAGAACCTGTGAAGAATGCAATAAATATCCCCTTGTTCGTTCTGGAAATATTTATAAATGCCTAAACCAAGATTGTAACTATACAGCAAAAGCATGTCAGCGGTGCAATGACGGCATTATGGTTAAAAGGAAAGGAAAATATGGTGAATTTTGGGGTTGCTCAAACTATGGCAAAACCAAATGTCTGTATACCGAAAAAATCTCTCACTAATTCCTTTGTTATGGCTATTAAAAATCATAGTTCTCGGGGTCGAAAAAGGTTAACTTACTGCTATTTAATGGATAGTCTTTAAAGAGAACCTGGGATTTCACCTTAGAAGCCTGGTTTAGGTGTCAAAAATAGCGACCTAAGGCCTTTTTCAAGACCCCTTTTCATATTATATAACTATGAATACGATCGGTTATCGTGGTCCGACCCCAGATCCCCATTTTATCCCTATCGAGAAAGCGGTATTCAGTACTCGTAGTATAGAGGCTGCCCCCACGCCCTCTGCTTGCCCGCCAAAGCTCAGAGAGCGACGGCGAGACCCCATTCCTGTGCTCGTCCTTATTGTGTGATGCTTGTTCGCAGTTAGCCGCCCGCAGGGCATAACCAAATCATTCTCTGTGCTCTCTGCGGGCTCTGTGTGAGACATATTCCCAACAACTGATCCAGAATGCTTAAATGCAAGACCTGACCCCATTCCTGTATCCGCCTATTGGTTTATCCCTATCGAAAAAGCGGAATTCTGGATTCTTAGTATAGAGGCTATAATGCAAGCCCTGACCCCATTCTCACGAATGAACTAAAGGATGCCCGACATTTCCGATAAATATAGAAATATAAAGGGCCCTAAATTTTAATTAGCTTTCAAGCAAACGGAAAGGATGTTTCTGAAATCAAATACGCTTGAATCGTCCGCTAACGAAGCAGCCTTTTTCATTGACACATTTTTCCAGCCTCTCTATATATCTCAATAGACGACCTCCATCCGAATCCTCCATCGGCGCACTCCAGGCATGATTCCAATTCCTGATCTACACCCACTGAAACTTCTCTTTGCGGTGTTACGTTAAATCGACGCCATAAAACCTCCGAAAGATAACCCTAAAAGCATCGACAGCCCAAACGGGCTCAGGATTCACTCATGAAAGCCGAGGTGCTCAAGCTCCCCAGATAAAGCCTCCAGGGGAACCCTTTCCCTTCGGAGGCGCTATCTGCCTTCCGCACCGTTGAAGGCGATTCATAGACTATCCTTCCCGAATTCTGCTGCAAGACATAACCAGGTTCAAGAAAAGAGAGGTGTGCCGATGAGAAAAGATTTCCGTACCATTGGAATCGTATTCCCCGTCACGGCCCTGGTGGTATCCGTATTGCTGCTGCTGGTGACTTCGCCGGTTTACGGCAAAGGCGGCAGCGGTATTTTCCTGGGCGTGCCGGGCGTAAGGGGCGGTGTCGCTGCGACCAGCGAGCCCATTGCCGCCCAGATAGGCGGCGACATCCTGCGCCGGGGCGGCAACGCCGTCGATGCGGCATGCGCGATCGCCTTTGCCCTCAATGTTTTAGAGCCGCAGTCATCGGGCATCGGTGGCGGCGGCTTCATGATGATCCACATCAACAGGTGGAGAAAGACGATTGTGGTCGACTCACGCGAACGGGCGCCGGCCGATGCCAGCCCCGACATGTTCCTCGACACGGAGGACGTGCCATTCGCCTTCGGGATCCGCTCCACCAGCGGCATCGGCGTGGGCGTTCCCGGGATGGTCAGAGGGATTGCAGAAGCCCTCGATAACTGGGGCACCATTTCCTTTGCCGAAGCCCTTCAGCCGGCCATCAAGCTGGCCGAAGAGGGGTTCCGAGTCAGTTCCCGTCTTGAGAGCAGCATCATTGCGGGTATCGACGGTGGCCGGCTCTCTAACGAGCTCGGTAACTCCGCCTATGACGAGGCCCGCTCTGTCTTCGCCCCGGGCGGGGTGCCCTTCGTGCAGAACGAACTCCTCATCCAGCCTGATCTGGCCGAAACCTTCAAGATGCTCGCTGATGAGGGACCGGACGCCTTTTACACCGGCGACATTGCGGAGGCCATCGTCAAGACCCAACTCAATACGCGGACAGTGGATGAGCCTGCCGACATGGACAGGCTGGTCGGCCGTATGACGCTCGATGATCTCGAGCAATACGAGGTCGCCATCCGAAAGCCGGTGAAGGGCTATTACCGGGGATTTCGGATCGTATCCATGCCGCCGCCGTCCTCCGGGGGGCTTACTGTAATCCAGATTTTGAAGCTGACCGAGCGTTTTCCCATTGGAGATGCGAGCCAGGGCTTCGGGTTCGGCTCCACCCGCACGCTGAATGTCATGATGGAGGCAATGCGGCTGGCGTTCGCCGACCGCGCGGTGTGGATGGGGGACGACGATTTCGTCGACGTGCCGTCTGCAGGGCTCCTTGACGACGACTACATAGCGATGCGAAGTGCCCTCATCGACCCCGATTCACGCCAGGTCGAGGTGTTTGCAGACGACCCGCGACCATTCGACGTGGCTTCGGCAAATCCCAAGGTGAAACTCGCGTTGAAGAAGTTGGCGGATGAGGAAGGCCTTAACACCACTCACTTCACCGTCGTCGACCGCCACGGGAACATCGTCACCTACACCAACACCATCGAGTCGGCCTGGGGTACGGGATTGATGGTTCCCGGCTATGGCTTTTTGCTGAATAACGAGCTGACGGACTTTAACCGCGTGCCGGCCGCCGACCCCGATCCGGACAACTTCAACCCGGGGGCAAATGATGCCGCGCCCTTCAAGAGGCCCCGCAGCAGCATGTCGCCCACCTTCGTCTTCCGCGGCAGGAAGCCGGTTGCGGCCTACGGTTCGCCGGGCGGTTCCACCATCATCAACTCGGTGGTCAATGTGACGATGAACCTGATTGACCATAAGCGGAACGTCCAGGAGGCCGTCGATGCCCCCCGCATTTCTCAGACCAGTGCCAACGGTAGCCCAGCTTGGGAGGCGGGTTTCGATCAGGCCGTTATCGATGAACTCAAGGAATCTCCCTTCGGGCATAATCTGAGCGATTTACGGCTGAATATCATCGGCTCGGTTCAGGCAGTGGTCATCGGCCCGTTGGGCAGATTCCAGTTCGGCGCGGCCGATCGACGGCGGATTGGAGGAATCGTCTCGGTGAGGCGCTGTGAGATAAGAAGACATTGAAATTCGATAACGTTCCCACTCGTTGTTACGGGAAGAGAAAAAGACGACTCAACCAAAAATAGAAAGGGCCGGCCGATTTTTGGCTGGCCTTTTCTGTTGCGTGTGGTGCCGAAGCCCCAAGCCTTGGCGAAGACGGACTTGTGGGGCCGTAGCCTTTAGGCGTAGCCCCAAGCTCGGTGAGCGACGGCGGGACCTCCGCCATCCGTCATCCGCCATCCGCCATCCGACCTCTGACATCTGTCTTCTGTCCTCTGCGGGCTCTGTGAGAGACATATTCCCAATAACTGCTCCAGAATGCTTAAATGCAAGACCTGACCCCATTCCCGATGAACTTATCCCCAACATTGCCTATGCCCGGAATCCTACTGACTCTTTCTGCCCGCAGGGCTGAGCCTATTTTCATTTGTCGGCCTCTCACCGACAAATGAAAAAACTATCATCTCACTCAGTGTCCTCTGCGTCTCGAGCGAGCATGGCGAGCGGGTGGTGAAAATCAATCTCCGTGCACTCCGAGAGCTCTGTGAGAGACCCGACATCTGCCCTCTGTCCCCGTCCCCCATTTTTAACGTTTTTCCTTGTGCAACTCGTCATATCTTGTTTAATATCGTTTCATCCCCCCTAAAATATCGCCATCTCTGTTTAACACACCGTGATTTACTTAATTATCTATAAATAACCCGGCATCTTCCTTGAACCTTTGGTCCCATACTTTGATGTGGTGGTGAAAATACAGGACGAAATTCGAGATATCGGATTACCGGGTCTATATACCTTCATCATAGAGGTGAGATCGCATGGATGAGATTATTCCAATCGAGGCTATCGTCAGCAAGATCATTAACCTCCGTGGTGAAAAAGTGCTTTTGGATCGTGATCTCGCTGAGTTGTATGGTGTTGAAACAAAGGTTTTGAAGCAGGCGGTCCGAAGAAACATCGAACGATTTCCTGCGGATTTCATGTTTGAAATGACCAAACAAGAGTTTGAAAATTGGAGGTCACAATTTGTGACCTCCAAATCACTAAGAATGGGACTCAGACACCCTCCAATGGTATTCACCGAGCAGGGTGTTGCCATGCTGTCCTCTGTGCTTCGTAGTTCAAGAGCCATCGAGGTCAACATAGCCATCGTGCGGGCTTTCGTATATATGAGGAAGGGCGTTTCCGCTCAAAGGGAAATTGAACAGAAATTAGCTGTGTTGGAAGACCTCCTAGAAAAGCATGACGATGACATTAAGCTGATATTCGAAGCAATCCGTCAATTGATGGAGCCACCTATTGAGAAACACAAAAAGATCGGCTTCACAGCCAGGGAGAAACGGGCCAAATACGGTATGAAAACATCATAAATGCCTGTTAGCTGCCCGCAGGGCATAACCAAATCATTCTCTGTGGTCTCTGCCTGCCGGGTCGAAGCTTTATGCGAAGCCTTGCGGGCTCTGCCTGGCGCGCCATAGCTCGAAGAGCGACAGCGGGTGAGAGACCTGTCCCCAATAACTGATCCAGAATGCTTAAATGCAATACCTGACCCCATTTTTCTTTTCTCAGTCAGCCGCCCGCAGGGCTGAGCCTATTTTCATTTGTCGGCCTCTCACCGACAAATGAAAAAAACTATCATCTCACTCTGTGTCCTCTGCGTCTCGAGTGAGCGAAGCGAACGGGTGGTAAACGTCCGTCCTTGTCAGCGTGCGTCTGCGGCTAATAACGGACCTCCGACATCTGACCTGCCAAAGGCGGGCAAGCCTCTGACATCTGCCCTCCGTCCTCCGCCCTCCGTCCTCCGACTTCGGACCTCCGACCTCCGACATCTGACCTCCGACATCTGCCATCCCCGTCCCCTCAATATGTCATCTGAAATCAAGATTTTTCGTTTTTGTACGTGACCTATTCCACTAAATGATACATAGTTTACCCAATAACCCATGCGCCGATAGATCCTATAAAAACCTAACTATTTGTAAACACATAATAATTTATAAATGTTTCTGTCAGCACGCTATTTGCATTCGATCTAAACAAATTTCAGACAAAGCCAAACCACCTGCGAAGGTGGGACGGAAAGCTGCGGGTCTCTCAGGGGCGAAAGCTACAGATCCATGTAGTGAGAGATGGCCGGGTTGCCGATTGGGTAGCTCGGTTTTTTTTTGAGAATGAATATAAACAATAGAATGTCCTCAAATCTCTAACAAAATATGCTAAAATCTGCGCTGTCCTATAGTCGATTTCCAATATTTTTATCAAACACTTACACGATTCGTATTGAAACATTTTCCCTAGCTCTGAAAGCCCAGGGTTTTGAAAAATCAGGAGCGTTTCCCGCAGGGTACTAAACCATACGATATTGGGCATTTACATCAAACATAGAAATATCAAGGGCGTCTCCTAAATTCCCATTATGACCATGTATTTGTGCAGTTAGATACCTTAAAGTCGCTAATACTTTATCAAGAAAAAAAGTTCTGATAATATAGTTTGTTATATACATCATAATATCGTACGAATCATTTAGTGAAATTTTGCTAAATAATATGTGATTACAATATTTTATGGGTGTCCAAGACAACAATAATAGCACTCTCGAAATAAAACTGGCAGAGCTTGATTTTTCGATACGATCAAGAAACTGTTTCAATGGCGTAGGATTATATCAAGTTAGAGATTTAGTTAGCTATTCAGAAAAAGACTTATTGCGCATAAAAAATTTTGGAAAAAAATCACTCACAGAGGTAATCGGAGTCCTGGACTCATTAGGGCTTTGCTTAGAAATGAGCGTCTCCGATATCGCATATTTTGAGGGTAAAGTGGCTTCGCCTGGAGAGTTTTTAACTGCCGACGACGAAAAACGTGATGTGAACACCTTATTCAAAGCCGTACCGTGGATGGTGCCTGTTGCCGCAAAATTCCTTGCATGCGTCATGAGGGAAAAAAATGCTACTGTTGCGGCTGCTTTAGGAGTAAAAGGCCCAAAAGGTTCCGATATAAAAGCTGATGACGCCCTTAAAAGCATTGATTTCATGTTCTTTGGCACTATTTATGACGAAGTCTTTGAATCGCTGCCAGAAAATCTTCAAATTATTGCAAAAAACCGGACACATTCAAAAAAACCTCTAAGTTTGCAAAAGATTGGAATTAAATTTGGGATTACGCGTGAGCGGGTCCGTCAGCTCGAAATTCAGGTGCGGGAAAGGTTCCTCAACAGATTCGTGAAGATTGATGTCGCAGTCCAATCACGCGTACTCAAGGCAATGCTTGGAAAGGTCGCACCAATAAAAACAGCTCTGTTCAACTCAGAGAAACTAATAAGCGTCTCACGATACCCCGACCAAGCTTTTTGTGCCTTATTAGAGTTAGCAGGCCCATACAAAATATTAGCGAAATGGGCTGTGCGCACCGATTCCTTGGAAAGAATTCAGAACCTGAAATCGGTGCTCTCTAAACAGTCTGACAGGATTGGCAGGATTGATCCTCTCATCATAGGAAAAGAGACAGCAGGACTATTCCGCACCGAGGCTGATAGGGAACGCTTTCTTGCCGAATATTTGGAACTTCCCCAAATTTTTGGGGAATGGGTCGTAGGAGATAGCCAGAGGAAACGTGTTTTCTTGTCTTTATACAAGATTGGAAAACCTGCAACAAAAGAAGAAATTGCTGACTATGCAGGAATAGATGATTCGTCCCTCATTGGTCGGTACTTAGGCGGCAACGACTTCATTTGCCGAGCAGACAAAAAAAGGTGGGCTTTTGCCGAGTGGGTTGATGATCCCTACGACGGAATCTCTGGAGAGATTGAGCAACGCATCTTAGAAGACGGCGGCAAGACAACTCTCTATCGGGTCCTTAACGAGATCCCATCTAAGTTCGGTGTTGCAGAAACTTCTGTTCGGGCTTACCTGGCTACCCCAAAATTTGTTGTTTCTGACGGTTACGTGAGATGCGCGTCTACTGAAGAAATTAACAGCACCTATTTTGGTGATGTAGAAGATGTGACGAATGCGGTACAATTAAAGGATGGAAGATGGGGCGCGTTGATACAGGTGGATGAGCAATATTTTGACGGTTACTCCGCAGCGATTCCGGCCCCTGTGGCGTGGGAGTGTGGCTTGAAGCCTGGCGACTCTCTTATAGTCCCAGTAAAGGGGACTCAGCACCTTGTTAGCCTGATCTGGCGCGTCAACAACCTTCTGCAGACGATTGACCTCGGCAGAATTGCTCCTGTCCTGCGCGATATTGAGGTCAAGCAAGGAGACGAGGTCGTCGTCGTACCGTCAACGAAGGATGTCCAGATCTTTCGTTTAGAAGAGTCTCCTATCATGGTTCCTAAAGGATTAGATGACGGGGCAGAGTCCGAAACATCCGAATCGCTAATGAAGATGTTATTCAAAAAATGATTCCTGAAAACATAAAACTCCGGGATTTTAGCTGGCAAATAGGTTATAGTAGCGACGAATGCGACCTTGTAACCGATTTCTATGAGCCTGCCATGGCGGCTGCGGTTCGCTATGATCGCGCTGTCGGTTACTTTAGTAGCAGCGCTTTGGCTCTCATCTCTAAAGGGATCGAAAATCTCTACTTGCGAAATGGAAAGATGCGCCTAATCGCGTCTCCTGTTATGTCTGTCGGGGACCGCGAGGCCATCAGGAAAGGATATAAAAAGCGTGATGAAATATTGACTTCGGGGCTTCTCCAGTACTTGGAGGAGGGACGGTTATCACGCGAAGAGAATTATCGGCTACAATTACTAACAGGAATGATTGCTGACCGCCTTCTCGAGGTCAAGATCGCTGTTAAGGAAGAAGAGGATGGCAGCCTCAATCTTTACCACGAAAAGGTTGGAGTCTTCGTCGACGGCTCTAAAGACTATATCACATTCATTGGTTCTCCCAACGAGTCCTGGAACGGATGGGTTGGTAACGCGGAATCTTTTGCTCTTCACAAATCTTGGGATTTCGGTGCCAAATACGCTAAGTGGGATTCAAACTTATTTAACCGAACTTGGGAAGAGGCGCGTGATCGGCTCTCTGTTTACGAATTCCCCGACGCTATACGTGAAGCCTTGTTTAAAAAGTTTCCGCCCCGAGAACCTGGCGAGCCAAAAAATATTCAGAGGCTGAGGAGCATAGATGCTCGGGCGCGAAAAGGGTCCCCGCTCAGGATGCCTGATTGGCTTGAGGGCGGAAAAAAGCTACACGGTTTCCAAAGGGACGCAGTTAACAGCTGGCTTGAAGCTGGTGGCAGAGGCATCTTCGCGATGGCGACCGGCACTGGTAAAACGGTGACTTCGCTTGTAGCAGCAATCCAAGTCGCAGAAGAACACGTTGCTAAACAGATTCCGTTACTCATCATGGTGGTGGTTCCGTCAGCCGATCTCGTCACGCAATGGGACAATAACGCGCGAGAGTTCGGTTTTTCTCCGGTTCCTTGCCACTCCACCACAGCGAATAATTGGCCTAAACACGTAAAGGTTTTGTTAAACGGCTTGTCAGCTGCAACCAGCAACGCAGTTGAAATGATTGTTGTGACGGCAGGGACTATAGTGACGAAGCGTTTCCAGGAAATGATTGGGCGCTATAAGAGATACATGCTTGTGATAGGAGATGAGATGCATTCGCTGGGCACGACCCGGCGGCTCAAGTCTCTGCCTGACGCGCTATTCAGGATGGGGCTGTCAGCGACTCCTCGGAGGCACGGAGACGAAGAGGGCACGTCACAGCTTATTGATTATTTCGGAAACGTCCTTCAACGCATTGATATAAGGAAGGCGATTGAGCTAAAAGCTTTGGTGCCATACCGATACGATCCAGTGATTATCTCATTCGACCACCTGGAGATGGAGAGGTACAAGGAGCTTTCAGCAAAAATAGCTGTACTTCACGCTGCCTCTTCAGACTTCGACGATTTTGTAATTCGGGCGGGGCCGATGTTGCTTGAAAGGGCGAGGCTCATCGGGCATGCACAATCAAAACTGCCAGCGCTTAAACAGGCAGTCAAAAAATACTCGGGTGCTCGCCACAGCCTTGTATATGCAGCAGAAGACACCCACCCTATCTATGAGACTCGGCAAATAGACGAAATCGTCTCGTTGTTAGGTGACCAGTTAGAGATGAGGGTCAACAAGTACACGAGCGAAACAAGTCGTGACGAAAGAAAAATTTACCAGGAGATGCTCCGTGACGGACGCCTTCAGGCACTAATTGCGATGCGTTGCCTCGACGAAGGTATAGATATCCCTGAGGCTCGAAGAGGATTCATGCTTGCTAGTACCCAGAATCCTCGCCAATTCATTCAGCGACGAGGCCGCATCCTTAGAAGAGACGATAAGGGCGGTAAGACTCACGCAGAGCTTTACGATTTTTTGGTGGTCCCGGAAGAAACGCCACCAAAGGACCACCCCACGTTTTCACTGGAAAGGAGACTTGTTGGACGTGAGTTAACACGTTCGCTCGAGCTTGCCTCCGCGTCCGATAATTGGTTTGAGACACCGCCTTCCGATTTGATCGATATTATGGATAGATATGATTTGTTGGAACTCGTTGCCGATTATAATGAGCCGGCCGATTGGGATGCTGGAGGTGATAATGTCTACGAAAAATGAAGAGATGGCTCTTGACGCGGAGTCGATCATCAAACTCATTTCTGATATGCAGCCCCAGGCACAAAACCTATTCCAGTCTGTATTGAAAGACGTTCTTGACAGGGGCAATGAATTGAGCGAAGTGACGGTTGAAGAGTTAGCGAAAAAGTATGCTGCTAAAGCTCTGAAATTGGTCGGATAGGGGGCTGTGATGCGGTTTGTTCGGATGGAGCTTAATAATTGGAGAAGCTTTCTGGGTTTGCACCAAATCGAATTTGCTGGTTGGGATTCCTGCAACGTAACAGTACTAGTTGGCCAAAACGGTGCAGGTAAGACGGCTTTGTTGAATGCCTTTACCTGGGTACTTTTTGGTGAAACTACGGCAGGGTTCAGGAGACCTGACGACCTGTTTAACCATACGGCACTTAGCCTTATCAAGGTTGGCACCGTCGACAAAATGTTCGTGAAAATATGTTTTGATCATGAAGGAGAACAATACGTTGTTACGAGGTCTATAAGCGCAGAGCGCGCCCACAACCATGAACCACCGACCGTCGGCCCTACAAAGTTTTCTGCCACGGTCAGAAATAAAACAGGAGTAACTGAGGCTGTGGACCAAGAGAAAATTAATGCTGTCCTGCCTCCTGGCTTGCACCCGTTTTTCTTTTTTCCGGCCGAAAACATTGGGAAAGATATTGATCAGAACGACGCTGCTTCTATCCGGGCAAGTATGTCGAGAGCGATAGACGTCCTTTTGGATATTGAGAGATACGATAACGCGTTAAAGATTATTTCTAAGACGCTCACAAAGCACTTGAAGACCCCAAAAAACACGCCTAAAGACGCAACTATCATGGCTGCTGAAGAGGAAATGAACGATGCTCGAGAAAGGTGGGAATCTACAGAGCAAAGAAAGAAAAAGTTACCTGGCATAATCGAAAAGGCTCAGCGGGCTGTTGATAAGTTGAATCAGGCGCTAGAAGAAAGCGACGCCCATAGAGGCGCCGTTGAAGAGATGAACAAAGTTAAGGATGAAATCTACCGGGAAAATGATAATATTGAACGTATCAGGGATGGTCAGGTATTAGCGATTAATAGCGCCTGCGGCATTGTTTTCGGAAAAGAGATATTCGTAGACGCCAAGGCTGCGCTTGACGTTGCCCACAAAGAAGGCAAGATCCCCCCAAAAGTATCCTCGGGTCTTCTCGACGAGCTTATTGACGTGCGCCAGAAATGTATTTGTGGCAGGGAGCTGGGCAAATGCGAGCTCGGTGAGCTTAAGTCTCTCCGTTCCATCACCTTGGAGGACTCAATAGCGGAGATCGCTTCTGATCTTCGTGGGAGACTCCCGTTGCTCATAGAGACCGATGATGGCAGCGTCGATAAGTCAGTGGCCAACGAAATATTAGAGTTAGATAAGGAGGCTAACGATGCCGAGAGAAGACTCTTAGCCCTGAAACAGCGGCTTAAAAAACTTATCGATGATCAGCCAGAGATCAGTCACGGTGATCCAGGAAAGACCAGGGAGGCATGGCAGCAGCAGGAAAAACGCCTATTAAGACTGCAGGAGGAACTTACAGACATCAGTAAGGAACTGCCCGATTTGGAGCTCGCCAAAAGGAATGCCGAAAAAAAGTATGGGGCCGCCCTGAACAGGCAGACCAAAACCAAAGCGATCGGCGAAGCGCGAGGACTTCTCACGTCTGTTGAAGAAACGCTATCAAAGATACAAGAAATCGTTCGCACTTGTGCACGGAAAGATGTTGAGCGTGCGATGAATGATTTCTATACCCCTTTGCTGCTCAAGAATTATTGTGTGAGGCTGACTGACGATTTCCGATACGAAATCGTCGACGAATCGACCTCAAGGACTGTCGGCGCGTCTTCTTCTGAGGTTGCTTTAGCCACGTTTGCGTTTGTAGGTGCAATTGCGGCTTTGATGCCTTCCTATGCGCGTCTAGAAAGGCTCTTACCCGCCGGGGATGGAAAGTCTGTGGGTAGTCTACGTGCGGACAAGGCAAACGCTTATCCTGTTGTCTTAGATGCTCCTTATAGTCCGTTCGGCAAGGAGTATGGGGATCAGTTTTCGAAGGTCTTACCGGACCTTTTGCCTCAAAGCGTATTAATTGTGAGAGAGGATCAGTTGGAATACATCAACTCTATGATAGATGATACGCGGGTAGGATCTGCCTACGTGCTCCAGCTTCAGACTGGCAGCGCAGAAAGTAAAGAGTTGGTTTGGCAAAACAAAAAATATGGCTACGTAATAAATATTGAGGGGCAAGTGGCTTCTCACACCAAAATTACTCCTTTACCGGTGGGTTAATGCTATGGCGACCAAAGACAGAATCTATATTGAAAAAGAGTTTGTGCCTGTCGCTGACAGACTTGTTCTGAGGCGGATCCCGGGTTCCGACACTGCCGAAGGCGTTTTTCGTGATACACGCGAACTAGTCGCATTCGCTGCCGGACTCGGCTATAGGAAAAAGAAGCAACACGAATTGAAAGTCAACGGGCGAGAGATAAAGTTGACAGCTTTAGAGAATATCGAGAAAGGCGGCGCTCAGCTTCTCAACGCTATCGCTATCGCGGAGGGCGGGGGAGTAGATATTTTACTTCCTGAACGTGTCGATGAACGCGCCATCATCCTTGAGAAATATGTCAATGGCGGTCTTGAATATATTTCTGGGATTACTGAGGAGGAGACGGCCCTTGAGACCATTGTCGAGATAATTAAGTCTGAGCATGCCCCTGATTCCAAAGTAAAGGACGTGATTGGAAGCCTGAGGCTGCGTAAACTGTAATTCGGCTACGCCAGTTATGGTAAATAGGACGTGATAGAAGCTTTCCATAAAGCAATTTCAACGGGCAACCAGAACACATACAAATTTGCTCTCGGTCGTGCGGTAATCGAGGAATTCGGTAATGACCGTATAATTCCGCTCATAGCGCTTGCTGGACGGTTCGCTGACTATTATTTCAAAAATCACCAGGAGTTCAAGCTTCGGGAAACAAACAACCCTTCCCAGGATCCGACTGCCACACTGATTCTTCGTAAGCTCATCAAATATAGATATGGTGACCGTATTCCGCCAAAAAGGATGCCCAAAAAATTCCGTGAAGATTTCGCGGAGAAAATAGTAAATCCGCCGTCGGGGTGGGGGCACTCTGTATTCACTTATGTTTTACCATGTTGGCAGGGCGCGGCAATGAATACTCGCGGCTATTATGAGTATCCCAGATCCGGCAGTAATGATTTCTTCGAATTTTCCATCGATGATGGATTGATAATTTTGACCAATGACTTTGTTGCGACTTTAGATCACCACAAATCAACGCTTCTATCCATGGTCATTCTTGAGTGGGCTCGCTTTATGGAAAAATTCAACCATACACCTAACCTAATCTCAAAGTTGAGCCCCAAAAAACCGTATCGACGAATATCGAAGTTCCGCTCAATTTTCAAAGAGACGCCTGCGTTGAAGATCGGCTTATGCCATCTTTGCAAACAACCTTTGTTAAAA
Organism: Olavius algarvensis associated proteobacterium Delta 3; assembly: GCA_903231505.1. Lineage (GTDB taxonomy): Bacteria > Desulfobacterota > Desulfobacteria > Desulfobacterales > CAFBRK01 > CAFBRK01. The sequence continues at coordinate 18,270 of CAFBRK010000298.1, forward strand.
GCCGATTTTACATTAGATCACATGATACCTTTCGACTATGTTTATACAGATGATTTGTGGAACCTGGTTCCCGCCCATCGTAAGTGCAATTCAAAAAAGGGAGCAAGGGTAGGGTCTGATCGAATGATCCGGAAATTGATAGAAAGAAACAATGTTCTTTGGGATTTACGGGGCTCCGCAGCCCAGAAATGGATACAGTCGTCTGCGGAATCGGCTAATGGCTTGGAAAGTAACATCATACTGGTTGCTAATGCGGCAAAAAAGGCAGGATTCGAAAAAGTTACTGATCAGGAAATTAATAGTTATTCTTAATTTACTTTTTCTGCCTCAGTAGCCGGTGCCCCCGCAAATACACGCCTTTCTCCGCCAACAGGTCGTTCCATTCATTCATCCGACCTATGTTGCTCGTATGATCGAACAGGCCGGTGCGCTCTTCCGATCTTGTCAGCCTGGCAAACCTGGCATGAAGGTTATGCTCCGGCGAGATGAAAAGTTCCTTGCGGTGCAGAATAGGCGGATTGACAGAGGTTTTGTACTGGTACGTCTTGATCCTGAACGTCTGAAGGTTGACCGATAACGAGGATGCCAATGCAGGGTGCGGCTTTGTCTCAAAATCCGGGTAAGACAGGTATGAGATTTTAGGCTTCAGTCTGTGCAGCTTGATGATATTCACACCTTCAACTATCCCGAGGTAGGAACGGCCGCAGCCTTCATAAGCTCGCAGGAGAGGCGAAAGACCGTCCAGTGCTGAAATATGGACGTACAAGGCTGAAGGAGTCACCTTCCCGACGCTTGATTCTTTACAGGCAGCGTTGATCTTTTCCCGATTACCGCAAGCGAATAAGAGAGTATCCGCGAGATTGCAAGCACGCTTGTATGTCGAAAAAAAAGCCCTTACATCGAGCTGAAGCGCTTGGGGGAGCTCTGAAAATTTCTTTCGTCCATCAAAACACGCCAGCGCTAGATAGATCAGAAGGTCCTGAGACCGTTCCTCTGCAATTTGATCCCAATGGATTTCGTCAGTGACTATACGGATTATTCTAAAGGCCTGCTTAATGCTTCCGATGTTCTCAATGATCGTCGGGGCAACATTTAACTCTTTCGGATCTGGAACACGGCCCCTTGCGGTGATAAAATCAATTAGCGGTTGAAGGATATCATTGTACCTATTAAATAACTCGTCAGATTTGCGCAGTCTGGGTGCGGCAGCCCTCCTGCGATACCTGGAGCTGACGAAAGCCTCTTTCACCGCGGGATCTCTGAACACGTAAAAAATGCCCGGACCGGCAGGCACAGGGGATTCGCCGAGTGTACTATTTATCCACTGCCGAAGTTCTTGCTGCTCAAAATATTTCTGGAATGTCCCGCGTTTTGTAAGAAAGCCATCTTTGAATGGCGAATAGTTAGCTGTCTTTGCGTCAATGTACAGCTGCGCTGAGACAACTAGCAGATCCTTGGCAAGCTCCCAAGCACTCTTCAGTGTAATCGCTCTCTCTTTTTGGTCTTCTATGACATTGATGACATACCCAAGGTTGACGATATCCGCTGGTTGCTTTGGAGATGAGGGGCGGAACTCTGGATCCCAGCCGCTGCAATGTACACCAATCTTTTCCAGGAGTTTGATGTCGTCTCCATGGCCGCAGCCGTAATCGAAAAAGGCTTTCGACTGATCAATCAGACCGTCGCTTATGGCGATATTTACCGGGCGGGAAAAATTGTATCTTTTAAGGGCTGTCTTATGGCGGTTGATCTCGGAGGGTTTCATGGTGCCGGCTGCTGCAGGATCCTATTCTTTGACCTCCCATCACTCGGGTAGTTCAAAAGGCTTAGCCTCATCTATGCTCAAAGCGTACCTTCTGACTTCGTTTTCGTCATGCGGTACACCGAGCCTGCGTAGATCTGAGCCGTGACCTCTCTCGTAGTGCGCACAAGGTCCCCAATAGTGTTCGCCTGCGTCCGAAAGTTAAGCGTATAACGATATTTAGCCATACCCCCTCCTATGTAGCCTCGTCCTCGAGCGCTCTTGAATGCAGGCCGTCAATGCTCTTGATTTCCCTGTCCATCGTCAGCGTGTCAATGCCACGCTTAAGATGGTACCGAAACTGCTCCATCATTTTTTCGTCATTGAGCTCGATTCCGTCTTGCCTGCATCGATGGATCAGAAGCGCTGTGTATATCTCATGATGTTTTCCGCCGAAAACCTTCCAGGTCATCTCCAGCGAGCTGTCAGAGACTATCTTGCTTCTTCGAGGCTTGTCGGGGTTGGCAAGGGAGATACAGAAAGCCCACCGGCAAAGTGTGTTCCAGTTCTTTATTCCTGTTAGGCGCTTCAGCCTGATGAGATTTTCGCGCTCTTTTTGTGAAAGCTTGATATGCTCTATCGACATAGTTCCTACCAAAAATAGCCTTTGCGAATGGATGTCGATTGGTCTAATTCGTCAAATTCAAGATGATATTCCTGGGAAATCCATGGTTTGATCATTCTATGATATTTTTTATTAATTTCCTCATCAGTGGAAAGGAGCATCACCTGATGGCTTGCGAATGGGAAATAGCGTTTCACAAGATGCGTCCGGTGGGTCGTGTCCAGTCTTCCAAGCGGCGTGTCAATGATTGTCGGAAGCGGACGGTCTGATGCTTGGGCAAGAGCCCATAACAACGACACTGCAAGCAGCTGCCGCTCGCCGGCCGACAACCTCTGAACATCGACCGCCTTTCCATCAGCGCCTATGATCTCGGGCTCAATGGTCTTAGGATTAAGTTTCAAGGCCGTAACAAGAGATTCTTTGCGCAAGAGCTGGCGGAATGCTCCAAAGACGAGCCGCTCAATCTTCTCAAGATGATATCTGATGACCTTTTCCTTAAAAAGGCTGAGGGTTTTCCGCGACCTTTTAGAATGCTTGATTATACGAGCGACGCTGTCATGCTCGTATTCAACACCGATTTCTTTTTCGAGCTCTTTTTCCAGCTCCCGCTCAGCCGATGTGATAGATTTTTCAACATTTTGTAGCTCTTTCATCAAGACGCCATGACTAACATCTGCTTGCTGTTTCCTTAGCTTGACCTTCTCTTTATCTGCTATTATCTGGACGATTGCCTCCGCGTCAGGCACGTTTGCTAATTGCCGATCAAGATTTTCAATCTCCTCCTCGACATGAACCTTCCTGGTTAATAACGCTTTGACCCCAGAGAGAACAGCAACCATGGATTCATCGATGATGAGTTTGATCGAGTTCCTGGTATCTGCATCAATATTTAGGTATCTTTCAACCTTTTTGAATGCCGTTCTTTCCTTCAAATCCTTTTTCAGTAGCTTCTCTATTTCAGTCAGTAGTTTCTTTGAAATTTTCTTTAATTTAAGCTCTTTTGTGATGGCCTTATCGCGTTTCTGAAGTATGTCATAGAGCTTTTGATTATCGCTTGCTTTTTCCTCAATTTCAGATTGTTCGAGGATCTGCTCCAGATAATCCGATACAAGAGCAAGCGGGAGCTCGCTTCCAGCTAATTCAACAAGCTTACAATGGATCTCATTCAGTTCTTTTATGGCCGTAGCTCTTTTGTTTTCAAGCTTCTCTCTTTTTTGATAAAGATCACCACCCTCTATACGGAACCTTTCATCTATCTCATTCATTTGGCTTTTAATGAGGCTTAATACTTTGTCAGAATCCAAGATCTGCCATTTCAACTCCTCCCTTTTCTTCGAAAGATCCCGAATCGTGTCCTCGACAGAATCGATCCTATGCCGCTTTCCTTTATCAGTAAGTTTCAGCTTGTTTCGTTTTTCAAGAACTACAAGATCAGTCATGAGTTGACTGATAAGGTCGAGCCCTAATAATTGGTTAATACCTGTCGAGATCAATTCGGTTGATTTCCCGAAATCGGCAAGACCCTTTATTTTCTCCCCGTCAAAGAAAAAAAGGCTGGATATGCGAAGGGGTAAAAATTGTTCGGCGTGCTCGTGCCAGGCTTCAGTAATGACTTGATCAAGCATACCGTCACGCAGCACCTCGACAGTCTCAGAGATGTTTTTCCTGTTCAGTTTCCAGGATCGCCTGATCTCATAGCTTCGCTCTATACCGTTGGTTGAATGCCTGAATTTTAGGTTGACGGCTGCTCCGTCTTTCGGATCAACTGCCTTGTGAATGCTCCTCTGAAGGTACTTGTCATAGGCCAGGGAGCCTCTGTTCGAGCAGTTCGAAAATTTGCCGAACAATGCCAACTGAAAGGCGTCCATGAAGGTTGTCTTCCCGACGCCGTTGAGCCCTCCGATCAAAATGACAGGTTTTTGGTCGTTCTTCGGTTTAAGGGATACCGCCTGCCTACCGAGATATACGCCGAAATTATGTAGGGTTATTTCGTCAATTATCATATTATCTGAATGCAGCTACTTTCAGTTGTTCACGGGTTTGATGTAATCCTCAAGCCTAATCTGCTCAGGCCTTTTTGCCAGTTCTTTCTTCTTTTTCTGAAAATATTTCTCACGGTTTGTTGCATCTTTTTCATCTTCATAGAAATGCTTTCTGATGGTCTGCTCAAGGCCATAGAAAAGACCTGAACGTCTTGCCATAAGACGGAACTTCTGTTCCTGGCTGATCAAGCCTCGCACAAGCTGATAATGCAAGATGTCGTCGCCACAAATGTCCTGGAGGATCTTCAGTTCGCCGCGTCCGAAGATTGCTGTTTCATCGAACTTTGGGTATGGAAAAGGTTCGCCTAAAACATCCTCATATATATCAGGCACATAATCCTCAATTTCATCTTTTTCTCTGTTCCATATCCTACGGATTTCATTTAGCTCATCGATTGAGATAATTTCAAAATCAGGCAAGTTTTTTGGTTTCTTTTCTTTTACCAGTTTTTGGACTTGCAATAGTCTGCGCAGGAGATTTTTTCTTTCCTTTTGCCAGTAAGGGCCATGGATCGCTCTATCCTTGTATAGCTGCACTCTGCCAGTGATGCGTCTAAAATCACGTTTGTCTCGATCTTCCTTGATATTGAAAGAATCTCTGTATTCAAGTAACGGAAGCATCCAATCTTTTTCTTCATCATTTTGAATCATTGCCTGCATTGATCTATCCTGGCTTACCATCGTACAGACCCAGCACCCGAATCTGCTGTCGCCACAACTCGGTGTACCAGTAGTTATTGCCATTGGGCACTCTCTGTCTTTTGTTGCTCCTTTGTAAAATTCGAGCAAGTCCTCATTTTTTGTCCCCCAGGGAGTCTTATTATTTTCGAGGAGGTATTGCCAGACGTCATCATCTCTCCAATCCTCAATGGGGGTGTAAACATAGCTGTTCGGTAAGTGCGCGTTCGGACTGAGGAATTTTTGAATTCGTCCGTGCTTTTGCTCAATGTTTTTCATAGATTTTGAACGCATTGAGCTTTCAGCCTTCCTCATTCCTAAAGCGAGGATAGCTTCTCCGCCTTGATTAATTATGCTATGGATAAATTTATTTGATGGATTGATTTTAAGCCGGGACGTACACCAGCGAAATTTTGGCCTCGGTGCAGGATAACCTTTTCCTATGAGGTTTACCCAAAATGAATCTTCAAGCTCAGGTGTAAGTCTGTGAGGAAAAAAAGGAAGACCCAATGACTCTGAGGCGTGGCGCATTTTTTCCAAAGATCGCATGACCCAAATTGCAACGACTGGATTTTCGACTAGAGTATCCGTACTAATGACATGCACAGGATGCTTTACATTTCGTTTTGGGATTGAGGATAGAGCCTTCCAAATCAACTGCAGGACCGCTGAGGAGTCTTTCCCACCACTATAACCGATAATCCAGGGTGATTCATATGACAGATATAGCTTACGGATATTGTCTGCTATATTTTCAATAGTATTCTTAAATCCTAAATCGTCGAAAACTGAACTATGTGTTGTGGAAGCCTTATCTGTCATAATCACCTCTGTTAAATGCTTCCTCCACACGATACTCATCGGGAGATAAGGAAATTCCGATATGTTTTTTTATAGCATTGGTGGTAAGCGTTACATTATGGTGTGCTTTAGATACTTTTCCACCAATCATTGCCCTTCCTTCCCACAGCTTCGCGTTTGACCTCGACCAGTCAATATTTTCAAGCTTTTTAATATTAGATTTCCAATTTTTGATGCCGTTTTTCAAAAGTGAATTACCAACATACCCTATAGCTTGTAAGACTACTGCGTGTGAGTGGATATAATCTCGCCGTATATCGCCTGAGGTAATTTTTCGTTCTTTAACTAATTGCCACTCGTTTATATGCTTTGCTACTTCATTCCAAAAAGCAATCGCAATTTCTACTTTTTTCTCGAAACTGTTTGATTCTACATTCGAGAGTAAGGCAGAATTCGCATTGTATATTGAACTTAATGTGAATAGTCTGCTCGCGCGTGGTGAGAGAGTGCTACGTTCCATTTCAACAACCCCTTTGAAGGCGTCGGATTTGAACGCAACGGTCCGCGCAAGCTCGGCCAACTCATCGCGGTGATCATATAGTACCCCAAGAGATTTCGATGGCCGTATCGCGTATCTGTTGAGGTCAGCAAACATTTGTTGACAACGTTTTAGTCCCTTATCCAGAAAAAACACCACAGCTATACTTTCATCAGCCAATTCTGGCTCCTCACGTATCGCCATCTCAATTGCAGCCCTCCTATGTTGACCATCGTTGATAATAAACTGCGCTGACATGGGAACGTGCAATAATCCGATCCTTTTTCCGTTTTCGCCAGATCCTATAGATTCGAATTTGACTTCGCCATCGATTGAGGCGGTTATCGCGGAAAATACGTAAGACTTACGATTTTCTAGCATATATCGGCTCATCTCTGGCAAACGGGATTTGTTTAGAAACCTTTGAGCCCTTAATTCTGGAACAAGCTCCTCCTCATTGAACAAAAAAATCTTGGGAATAAGTCGCATTGGGCACATCGAGACATAATATTCGTTTCGTGCTTGCATGCCCCTGATGCAAGGAAATACATATTCAAATGGAGCGCTCATTTTTTTCCTTCGATTCATAATAATTAATAGTTTTGGATCGGGGTGTTGTTTGTTTCAACTCATACAAACAATGAAAATGTATGTCAAGTATTTAACAAACAAATGTTAAATTGTTACAAACAAATTAATTGGAGAAATTTGATTGTAATAGTGATTCTTTTTAATTACATATATAAAAACAATTGGTTACAAAATAAACCATTTTGATTGGAAACTGGTTAATAAGATTTGCAGTAGGAGGATGTTACTAACTATGGCAAATAGACGTTTCACATTAGGATTGCCGCCCCCTGACTTATAAAAACTTGATGTTTTGCGGTTTATCGGATTAACTTATAAAATAGAGAGGCAATTATCTGGCTATAAATTAAGTGAAAGTTAAAACAATTTAGGAGATCTCTGATCCTCCTTTTAAATGATCTAAATTAATAATCTATTGATTCCGGGCTTTTAAGCACTACTATTTTTCATAATTCAATTGTTATCCAAGTGACATATTAATAACACTTCAACCACATCTGATAATACACGAATTATTTATTTGTTCCGGATAATTCAGTGAGGTGAATCATGACTGTTTACTTTCATGGAAGTTTCGGGCTTAATCGTAAAAGAATGGCGGGGATTATAGGGAGCGCTCTAAAAAATTCAAAACTTAGGGATCAAGAACTTGCCGAACCTTTTGGTTACAATGCACCATTCACAGCACGATACCGTAGCTGGCTTCATAAAACTGGAATGATTGAACTTCGGTATCCGATAAGGCTCACAGAGCTGGGAAAAGTCGTGTACGAAAACGATCCTAAAATGGATTCTTTAACAACCCAATGGTTCCTTCACCACGAACTAACCACAGACCCTGACCGTGCAGAAGCATGGCATTATTTTGTACGCGAGTTTCTTCCCCAAAATAAGAATTTTACTAAAGAAGATCTGTTGGCCGGATTGACAGAAAAGCTTCGTGCACATAGCGAGCAGCACTTTGGTCCTGGAAGCCAGCTTAACAAGGTCATCCTGCGAAAAATACTGGAATGTTACACTAAAAATGAGGCGTTAGGAGAGTTGAAAATTATAACGGAACAGAAGGGGGTTTTTGTATTTAACAACAAAGTTAAAAAAAAAGGCCCCTGGAGATCCACAAATCAACTTTCCAATGCATACTGATAAATCGAAATGCTACAAAAATCTAAACAGTTGAAGGGAAATAATACAGTTTCACAAGTTTGAGTTGTAGGATTGTTGTAAAGGATATGGGAAAATTATTCACCGAAGAATTTTTTTATATTTTACAAGTGGGTTTAGCCAGGACTTAAGGTGATTTAAATTGCCAATTTAGGTAGGATCTCAATTATCCTCTTTCTCGACAGATTTTTAAACTAATTATCTGATATATAAATAATCAATACCAATTTTATTTTATGCCAATTCCGTATTACAAATATAGAGTAACGTCGAACGCAATTTAGCAAGAGGACTTATTGCCGTGGATAAAAGTATCTGATATTATGCGATTTTAAGGTATTAGATCCACAGATATTACATGGTGGAGGCTGCATCATGGCTGTTAGCAAAACTCTGGAATATTACAAAGTCAAAGACCTTTTCCTCGATCCCTTAAATCCTAGATTGGGGAGGCATCGAAGCAAGCCCGATACACCCCAGGACGTACTGCTGGATTGGATGACCGAACAAGTGCTAGATGAATTAGCACTCTCTTACATCGAAAGTGGAGGATTTTGGACTCAAGAAGCACTTCTAGTTGTAGAGGAAGTGCTTTACGAGGAAAAGCAGCCTATTGTGGTTGAAGGGAACCGTAGATTAGCAGCTCTGATGTGCCTACAGGAGGCGGTTAATAGTAAAGCCAGGGCAAAGACATGGACTAAAATTGCAGAGTCAGCTCTAGAAAAAGGACCGGAGTTTATAATAAAACTATTCACTTCTGTTCCTGTACTTAAAGTTGATTCTCGTCGAGATATGGACGAGTTTCTCGGCTTCAGACATGTGACCGGTATCAAACAATGGGCACCCGCAGAAAAAGCACAATTCATTAATATGTTGCTCCGAGAGAAGGGATATAATTACCAAGAGGTGACTCGTAAGATTGGCAGTAAAATACCTGCAGTTAAAAAGTCATATATTTCTTTTAGGCTTCTTCTGCAGATAGAGGATACTCTCGAGGAAAATGAGCTTCCAATAGAGCAACTTGAAGATAGGTTTAGTTTATTATACTCTTGCTTAACAAATCCTTCGGTAAGAGAGTATCTTAATATTTCTTTGGACTTGACAGTTGAAGAAGCTATTTGGCCTATTAGTGATGAGAAGGTGCCTGAATTAAAATTCTTTGTGAGATGTTTATATGGAGATAAAGGTGATAAAGAACCACTTGTCTCCGACACACGGCAAATAACCGATTTCGGTAAAATATTAGAAAGCGAAGAAGCTATAGAATATATAAACAAGGCGAGGAGACCTGAATTCCAAACGGCATTCGAAATAGCAGGAGGCACAGAGCAGAATATTGATGAAGAGATTCGAAGTGCCATTTTTTCGATTCGATCTATCTTAGGAAGAGTTCATTTGTTTAAGAAATCTAAGAAAATAAGAAAGGCGGTGAAAAAGTTTAAGTTAGATGCCGACGCTTTATTGAGTCATTTTCCAGACATTGAAGCTGAGGACGACTAATATGCTCGAATTGCCGGATAGAGGATTTTATAGATCGATAAATGTACATAACTCAAACACAACCATTGTTTGCGATTGGGTAGAAGCATCCGTTCTTTTTAATGAAGGGCGCTTATCAAAATCTGAAATAGTTGATGCCCTAACTGATCTGGAAATCTATACCAGCTCAGACTTTGCATTTGGGTATACAGAGCTCTTGTTCAACGAATTGAATTCAAGATGGAAGGGGATGCCTTTATCATACCCGTTCAGTAGAGAAAATAATGTATTTAAAGCAATAGGAACTTGGGAAGATTTTTTAGAGTATTCATTTTGTCTCATTATTAGCCTTTTACCGCAATATAAAGCATGGAAAGAAGAGGTTGATCCTGACTATTTTCAGCAGGGTGATTTGTTTGAAGCTATTACAGCATTTCGCTTAGAAAAAATATTACCTGAATGGCAAGTTGAGAGGTATGGTTGGACACGTGATCATGCAACACCGCTTAGAGATTTAATGCAGGATCTGGCCGGGCTCCTTTGTGAGCGCTGTGGAGATGTAAATCATTGGGGAGGCGAAAGAGCTAACGATGCTGGGCTTGACGTGCTTTGTGTAAAAACATTCCCAGATGAAAGAGTAGGTTTTTTTTCCCTACTAATCCAATGTGCAAGTGGAGCAAATTGGAAAAGTAAACTTAGAGATCCGAACCTAAATATATGGCGGAATTTTATTCAATTTGCTTTTGATCCATGCAAAGCTGTATCGATTCCATATGCGCTTGATAGGGCAACATATAGAAAAAGTGTAAAATACTCTGGAGGTTTGTTATTCGATCGTTTGAGACTATTTTCTAAGAAACTTGAACCGATTGACAATGCTGTGGCAAGAAAAATTAAATTGTGGTTACAACCCGCTGTAGATTCTTGTCCTTTTATGTAGTGGAAGCAGGAGAAATGGTGGCTCTGTTTTCGGACTAGAAAAAAAACGTACAGAATAGCAATACGAGGTCCGCCCTTAAATTTACGGATACAAGAGCGAGAGGTAAAAATGTCAAACCTTGAATTGTGAATAAACTATTCACCGTGAATAAATAACCTCGATTTTTGGTCTGATTTACTTCTCACCAGCCACAGTGCGAGATTGTTGGAAACCAGATGGGCAACGACCCGAAGGTTGAGATTAAGTTTGTTGAATTCTATTCACAATTCAAGGTTTGACACCTTATCTGACACCTTATCCGTTGGCGTAGAGCTTTTTGACATGAGCACTTGAACAAAATCGCAATAGATCCGCCAGTCGCTATTTTCATTGGCATAGGCAATTGTGCTGTGCGAGACTTTACATATGGTAAAGCTTCGTTCGTATAGCACGGAAACAACATTCAATACCACGCAGACTCTCGCGATAAGTTAGTTGAGCAAAAGCCATACAAAGAAATTGATCAAAGCATGTAAAAGCGCACTCGGTAATTAACTTTATAGCGGTCAACGCAGCGACGAAATTTTTTAATAGGGAGAAAGTCCATAATTCGGGAAAATACGGTTTGCCCTTTGTACACTGATAGTCTCCTTTCACTGTGTAAATAAAAACATCAAAAGGGCTATAAGGATACCAAGCTGTATTTCTAGTCGATCCCATGCCATTACGTCATATTTTTAATATAATTTCTATTAGTTATAAAGTTTTTTCAGAAATTTAGTGGGAAAACAGTGCTTTTATACCAATTGTTGATTTTTATCGGGATAGACAAAAAAACCTGCAAATTAAGGATTGACAAATTCGCATCAAGCTAATAAGTTTATTTTTAATATCCCAAATTGCTAGTTCAAAATATGCTCAACTTAAAGTGCAAATGCAGTAGCAGATCGATTTACGACTCTATATCTCACCACATTTAATTGCACCTTGATAAGCTATCGAAACTTCCCAGTATTACACTACTTGAGCCTAAATCTAAACTGTAGTTTAGATATCAAAAAATGCGAGTGTTGAATTGAGAATATTTTGAATTATTCACAATTCAATTTTCGATGTAAAAGTCTTTGATAGATGAAGTCTGTTTCGTTTCCAATCTACGCTATATTTTTCTCTCAGTAATAAAATCCTCATGATACTGAACTATAATAATAGAAATACTTTATTTCCTACCCTGAATATATATAGAGAGAAATTTTGTTAAAATGTGGTTTAAATGCCCGATTTTCAATAGAAAGATTCTTGATGACAGTATTATACAGTCACGTACATGAGGAGGCGAGATATGCTAGAAATACAATACTTATTTATTGCCGCACCGTTAATCTTGACCGGTATTTCACTATTATTACAGCATTTTTTTGATGACTCTGATAAGCAGAGGATTTTTTGCTCAGAACTGCGTGCTAAATATCTTTTAACAAACACTGGACCACTATCATTTATTGCGAGCGACCCAAGCCAGCTAACTAATATATTAAAGGAATTCTTGAGGTTCAGGTTAGTTAGATTACATTTTGGAATAGTAAATTTCATTATTATATTCGGCTTAGGTCTAGTTATAGCAATATTACTTAGCACAGTTATTCTAGGTTTTATATATCAAAACAACAATCCTCAAAATCAAATAAAATATTTTTTCTTAATTTGGCCATCAATTTCTCTGCTAACTCTGTTTTGTCTAATTGTGCAAATCACGTTTGCCAGGCAAAATTGCAAAACCGCAGAAAGGATCCGTGAATTGATCGAGTGGGATCTGAACGGAGAGGGTGCTTTTGAAGATCAATGCAGTCGAATAGTCGATCAGAATCAAACTCCTGTTGAACGCCAAACTATGGAAATCAAAGGCGCTTACAAATGGATAACAGACATAAATATTCGCATTTATAGGAGGTTGTATTCTTTTTTAACAGTTATCATCGCCGATGCAATTTGCCTTGGCATTCTTTGTCCATGGCTCTGGGAAACAATTGGCATATCCTAATGTAGGATGTGAGAAGCGACAGTGAAACAGTATGAAATAACCTATTTAACGGAGTGTTGCCCGACCCATGAGCTAGAGCCTATGTATTCGTACAATCAAGTCGCAAGTGCACCAAGAACTTCTTTGTAGAAGACTTCATGGGGCGTTTGGTAAGCGAGGCATTTTCTTGGCCTATGGTTGAGCATGCTCACTTTTAATGCAAGATCCTGATCAGAGAATTTCTTAAAGTTTATTCCCTTCGGGAAGTACTGCCTGAGTAATTTATTGGTATTCTCGTTGGCTCCCCGCTGCCATGCTGAATACGGATCGGCGAAAAACACCTTGAGACCGGTCCTTTTCTCGATCTGCTCAAACAAGGAAAATTCCTTGCCATTATCAACAGTCAGCGTTTTTCTCATGACCCGGGGGATACGCCAGAAGGCCTTGATGGACTGTTGAGTCATGGTATCGGCCTTTTTTGTCAGAGAGCTTGGCGGCAATCAAATATCGGCTTTTGCGTTCGACATGGGAGGCAATTGCACCACTTCCCTTGGAACCTTCAACGCTGTCACCTTCCCAATCGCCAAAACGGGTGCGCAAGTCAACCACCTTGGGTCGCTCAGAGATACTGACGCGGCCCGGGATCAGGCCCCGGCCTGTCCAATAGAGCCGTTGCTTGCGGCGTTTTTTATGTCGACAACGCAGATGGGTGTAAAGCCGCCGTTTGTAGCATCTTGATAAATCCATTGATAGACTGTCTCATGGCTGATGCGCATCCGCTTTGAGTTGGGATAATCAATGGGCAAGCGGCCGCTGATCTCTTCAGGAGACCAATCGTGCTGATTTTTTTTATTCACATACGCGATGAGCCGACGATTCGAGCGTTTTGGAACATGTCTGGGCCTGTAGGTTCTGGCGTTTGCCCAGTCCTGAGCGGATTCATGCCAATAGACCGCATCTTCGTCTAATGGGTGCCGGTTGCGTGTTACTTCTCGACTGATAGTGGTGTGATGCCGACCGAGTCTGCGACCAATCTCTCGATAGCTTAGCCCGTAAAGGACCAGATGATAGATGACATAGCGCTCCTCAAGTGCTAAATGACAATAGGGCATGATGGGCTCCTTCTGGTTGTAAGGTTGGTGGTGCTTCCTCACATTACCAGAACGCCTGTCATGTCCTCCATACATTCAATTGGTGCACTTTGAAGTTGAAGCTACCTCACCTCCTTTCTATTCGACTGAAAAGTGCTGTTTAATAATTGTCAATCGTAATAAGCTCTGCTAAACGAATCATTGTACACAAATTACTACTAAATTATACTATCTCAGTAGATTGAGAACATTGAAACAATAGGGGATTAAAATGGATGTCATTTCAGTTGTGCAAACGATTAAGGACAAATTCAGTCAAACTGGCTCATCTGCAAATGTGCCCCTTATTAAAGGGAGTACCTTCCAAGCGAAGCTAATGGATGATGGAATTTCAGTTGACAATCTCGGCAATCAACCTTTTCTTCCATGGGCAGTCTTTCAAGAAGCTATCTGTGTTATGATTCGACAGGGGGGCAGCGCAATACGTGGCGATGCGATGCAATCAAAGTTGGGTGATGTTGGCCTTCCATTCAATTCTATAGAGGGTCATATAGCGCAGGTGGTTTATGGCAAAAAGGTTGGAGAGGCAGTCTTTCGGCGTATAACTCCAATTGCGTGCATACTTATTTGGGCGGGAGTTTGTAAAGCGAAACCTGGTGAATTAGCTTTGTCTAATTAAAAGGCAAACCTGGTCTACCTTCTTGGCACTTCGGACACTTGCGTTGCCAAATGTCAGAACCATTAGCTCCATAGTGATACTCACAATTTTGGCATACCAATTCATAAACCCACTGTAGATGATCATTGCCAGGAATGTCGGTCTTCCTTACCACACGTTGACTATTTCTGGGGAATAGGGGACGTTCTCAACATTTAAACATTTGGAACCTTTATAGGTAAGAAAACACATGACTGGTAATTTTCAAAGGATTTTGCTATCCATCTGGATATGCTCGAAAAATACTTAGAAAAGTTTTCCCGCCTGCGAACCGATAAGAATCGGAATCGATATCCTGCCCATACCCATTACAGCGCCCCCCACAAACCATTTCTGTTGATGTCCGTCATGGATTTGATAGCCCAGGGGCGGATCACTAAAAATTTCATCGAACCATCCTTTGAGCTTGTCGACACATGGAACGGCTATTGGAATGCCATCATACAGCTCAGGTATCAATAGAGAGTTTTAGAAAAATTTTTTATCAGGGTATGCTAAACGGATAATTTAAGAGGGTGGCTCAACAATGATGAATGAACGCTACATTGGTGTTGATGGATGCAAGGCTGGGTGGTTCTTTATCTGTATTGACGCCGCTGGTGATGCAAACTTCGGGATTTATAAAAATATTAATGAATTATGGCATGCCTTCCATAACGCCACCGTTATTCTAATTGATATCCCGATCGGCTTAATGTCAAAGAAGGGAATTGGGAGAGCGTGTGATGATGCCGCCCGAAATGTGCTGAAACCTCTTAGGCACAGTAGTATTTTTTCTCCTCCTTGCAGCGAAGCGCTTTCTGCGGAAAACTATGAGGAAGCATGTAATATTAATCAGAAAGTCTGTGGACGAAAGATATCAATATTTGCGTGGGGAATTTCTCCAAAGATAAAGGAAGTAGATGATTTTTTACAACACACTCCAGAAGCTATAGGCATACTCCGCGAGACTCACCCGGAAATCTGCTTTTGGGCCATGGCCGGATACAAACCAATGGAGCATAAAAAGAACAGCTCCAAAGGACTGGCTGAAAGATTGGACCAACTACAAAAGAACTATGCAAAATCAACTTCCATTTATAAGGCCGCCCTCAATAGATATTTTCGAAAGGACGTTAAAAGAGACGATATACTTGATGCTTTGGCCAATGCAGTTGTAGCAACTCAGTTGAAAGGCGCAGGTGCCACTTTGCCGACGAATCCCCCCAAAGACCAACGGGGTCTTTCTATGGAAATGGTATATGCACCTCCTTCAACATTTCCCGACGAAACGCAACACCCAAAAGAAATAGCGGCAATGATTGGTCGGTTGATTTCGGAGAAACATTTATTTCCTGAAACAGAAATTTTTAATGAGACTTGGATGCTCAGGCTAGTTCTAAATATTTTCCAAGCGTTGAAAATCTCCCAACATCCACTTAAATTTTTGCCTGGCAGCCGGTGGTTCTCCGAGGGTCTTATCCCATCAACTTTTCTCGCCCGTTATCGCGGTGATAAGCTTGCCGAATCATGGACCCATGCTGACGGCATTATAGGACATTTTGAGGCTGGTAATATGGGCAGGGCAGATATACGTCTTTCTCAAGATGCGACCCATGTCGTTTGTGTAGAAGCGAAAATGTTTAGCAAGCTATCTCCGGGCGTTACAAATGCTCGCTACTACAACCAGGCTGCCAGATATGTGGCATGTATGGCTGAGATGCTTAAACGCGCAAATCGGAGGCCTGAACAATTCGAGCAACTGGGATTTGTGATAATCGCGCCTGATGAGCAAATTAGGGCAGATGTTTTTACGCAACAGATGAGCCGTGGCCATATTCTGGAGACGGTCAAACGGAGGGTGGCTGCTTATGAAGGGGAAAAGGAAGCTTGGTTCTCTGACTGGTTTCTTCCATTGTTAAAGGCGATAGCAATGAAAATTCTCAGTTGGGAATCTGCCCTTGAAGAGATCGTGAAGCAACGACCTGAAGATGGAAAAAATTTAATGGCCTTTTACCGTAGATGTCTGGTCTACAATCGAGTGAAATAGGGGGAGGATTGGGGTCGGACCAAGATAAGCTATTAAGAACATATGTGATTTCACCAAAAAGGAGCCTGATTTTTGCCTTAGATCGCTCATTTTGATACCGAAAACACCATTCTAAGATCGTTCCCACCTTTCCATGATACCCGATTTTGAATTTGTAAATTATTTATTGGGCGAGTAAACACGAATTGTTGTATCATCAACGAGCCCGAAATTAGGTACAATCGGATTAGTATCAGCGGCAAATAATTCAACTACATGTTCAGCGTTTTTTATTGCGGGAAGATCAACTCTAAACTCAAACTTTCCATATTCTCCCAATTTGTCTATTGGGCCATCACGAAGAATTATTTTCTGACTGCCATTAATAATCACATACGCTAACGAGACTCCAATATCCCCGCCATCTCTCAGTATAGAGGCTTCATCCATTACATAGCCGTTAAATACAATGGTTATCATCTGATTATTAGGAGGAAAAATCAAATTCGGATAAGCATGAACTGAGCCCGTTGGGGGGATCTTGTCGTCGCTAATACTAATAATGGGGGCAGAGGAAATAACCCAGTCGGGTGGCCCAACTAATGAGCAATCATTTCCATCGGCGCTCTTATCGTAAGCGATGGCACCGCTTCCACTATTGAAATTCCAATACCCAATTAAACCAGTTTCGTCTCCATACAATTCTCTATTCATTGTTTCACGGATTTCATCAATTGATCGAGCAACATTCCAAACTCTCACTTCATCAATAGTACCTAAGTATCTATAACTGGAGTTCCATGATTTTCCTCCTATGCACAAATCAGTTGCCACATTTTCAATTGGTCCGGTATATGCGACACTTGATACAAGACTTCCATTTAAATAAAGCCTCATTTCTGATCCATCATAAACTCCAGCTACATGATGCCATAGGTCGCTATCAATCGCTCCTTGGGGGGAGTGACAACCTTCGTCTTTAACGACAAAACTAACCGAATCTATAGCTTGGTAGCCATACCAATGCAGATTGAAATTTCCCTCCCTTCTGCCCAATTCTCTTTTACCAATAATATCTTTACCAAAACCGCTATTTTGATCTATTGGCTTAAACCAGGCTTCAAGCGTCAATTGGTCAGAGATCTCTAATAAAACACCTTCAGAAATTAAATAGTCGTTACTTCCGTCAAAGTAGAGAGCATAATTTTCAGCAATTGCGGGCGAAGCCCAAATAGCGGCAATCGAGACCATGATTATTAGGACTGAAATAAATAGCTTCATTGAAATCCCCCCTTTTAATGAAAAAGGGCGAACTACCCGATGGGGCAATTCAACCTCCATGAGTTTCGGCAATACTCTCATACTATGACCCACCATTGATAGATATGTGTCGCCAGTTTATGTCGATTGGTCTGAAGAGTTATTCAGTTAGGTGCTTTCAAGATTAAGAGAGGAGAGGTTCGGAGAAACAGGAAATATTTCTGAGCTGTTACAAGTGTGATTATCGGGCTAGCGAATCATTATTAAGAATCCTATCGGAACACATATCATATGTCAAAATATTAATTCCTCTGTTATTTCAATATATAACGTCTATTGTTTTAAAACTTTCTCCCGATTCATGGCAAAGAACGCCTTTACTGATTGCTTATCATACTGCATTTCGGAAAATAGGGCCGAAAAGATAGTCAATATTTGGATTTTCCAACACGCCAGATATCAATCGGTAAATTATAGTACTCAATAGTATTGATCAGACGGATCCAGAATTTTTGATCTTTTCCCGATTCCAGTATCAGAACAATTCCCGCCTTCCGGTTCAATTTTGATGCATAATAACCACTTTGCCCGATGGCCTCCGCCCAGTTATTGCCGAAATCAAACTCGATCGCGTGGGTCTCGGTCACGCAATCGCACCGGGTGCCATCATCTAACCTAACCTCAATCTTGCCTCTATTCGCTTCGCACCACTGCTCCTGATACCACTTTTCCGGATGGACTCGTTTTGCCATCAGTGGCTGCGGGAACATCAGCAGGATGATGAATAGGATCGTTGCTTTCATTTGAGGATCCATTTTTTTGCCGTAGCGTCATCTTGTTGGACTGTCTACATGTATACTAAATAACATGAATTATGTCAACAATTAATATTGCAAACATGATTATTTTTGGTATATTTGCCCCATGGCTGATCAAAAAATGTTTTCGACACGAATCGATCCGAAACTGCAGAAAGACGTCAAGATTCTGAGCGTCAAGATGGATAAGTCCATCTCCCAGCTCACCGAAGAGGCGTTCAAGGATCTTCTCAAGAAGTATGGTGCGATGAAAAATGCCTGATCTATAAGTGCGGATTTGTATTGACGGACGTCCTCCAAATTCAATAACAAATATGCTAATGCGAAGCACTTCTCTGATTTCTCCCGATCATCTCACTATTCCCATCTGCCCTGAAAATTGCGCAACCGCCCAGCGGATTGTGCTCTCAGATTGATCTATCAGCATCTTGAATCATGTAATTTCGATAAGTTATATTCTGGCACGGCATCTGCGGCTTTAGGGTTTGTTCGCCTCCATGCCTGAAGGAAATTACAATGCCATATTAGGATGTTGAGGTTCTTACTGAGGCCATTCGTAGGGTTTGTGATTGTTTGGGTTATATGGATCAGGATCTATATTCAGCTGAAGCAGCCACACTAATTGCCCTTGTTTATGAAAGTTTGATTTGAGGTGAGATCCCGAGTGGTTTTTTAGATCTGATTTCGGAGCATCTCAAGGATGGCCGGAAATGAAATCTGTGGACAGATGTTTCGGGAAGAAGGGCGAAAATCAGTTATCTTACAATAATTAGTGCACCTACTTGCTTGGCCGGTATCCAGAGAGGGATGATATCCTTTTTAAATGAGGACTCTGAAGGGCGTGTTATGTACGATGGACTATGCTGGAGAATTTTCGATTTGGATGGGCTCACCAGCTCTTGAAAAAATTATACAACAGTTATAATAAAAAATTGTCCCACCGCATACCCGTTCCAATTTTAAATAACCGGAGGGTGACATGAATCACATCCCGTTCAGAGCTATCGTAGTGACTCTGTTGATTTGCCTCTAGTACGCTTACAAGCATTTGCACAAATCCCTGTCGGGATTGCACCTTACAGCATTAAGTGGCTATTCGATGAGGAGGCAAATTGTGGATCCATAACTGTACATGATGTCCGGACCCAAAGCGATCGCCTTGAAAAGCTCTATCAGGTGATTGATCAGTTAGGCGCTGATATCATTGCATTCCAGGAAATCAGGGACCGAGATGCCTTGGAGTTGGTATTCCCAGGCAATGAGTGCTTGGTTCATTTAGTACCTATAATTGTAAGATAAAAACAGACTTCTGAAAATAATATATCGTTTAGGATATAAAATGAAGCAACATATCAAAAGATGGATTCGTCTTTTTCTAACAGATTTTCAAGTGACCTTGAATTTTGTGGCAGTAATAATAATTTTTTATCTTTTGTTTTTAGTATTTATAGTAGTAGAAAGTACAAGGGAATTCAGTCTTACGGCTGTGATAACATTATTATCTACCTTAGTAGTATTTTTTTTAATAAGAAATCGTCTGTATAAAATTAAATTCGGTGGAATCAATGCAGAATTAGCCGAAGAAACGAAAAAAACTAAATCATTATATTGGATTCATAAAGGGGATCTTGCATTAGAAAATGAGCAGTATGAGTATGCTGAATATTGCTTTAGAACAGCATTAAAGAAAAATGAGGATGTAACTCTTTCACACATTGGCATTGCAAAAACAATCAGACGATACTACTCATTAGATAGACAAATTAATGAATTAAAAAAAGGTAAAGTTACTTTTGATTTAATAAAGAAAAATTTTCAAAGGGCAATCAAATTGTGTGAAAATGCTCTGGAAACGGAAAACAAATATGCAGAAGAGGGGGGTAAAATAGACAAAGGTCCGATTTATTTGCAATTGGCACTAATTTATTATGAATTCCATAAATACATATCTTATGATAAAAACTTTTATAAATCGATAGAAGACATTTGTAAACAAAACGTTAAGGGATTAAAGATTGATACTACTATAGATAAAAAAACTATTGAGTCTTTACATGTAGCAAAGGAAGAGTTTAATAAAACGTGTGAAATCGATGTCATTTTTAAAAAAGGTTTCGAAGTATATCAGGGGAAAGATTTATTGCGAATAAGATTGATTTCGGATAAACAATTCTGCAAGATAGAAAAAGACAAATCTAATCTTTTTAATATTATGATGGAAATCGTAGAGGGAAAAGAAAATGCAGAGAAAAAAATTTGATTCGGTTGAAACTTCTAAAGACAGGTTTTGTGCTCCGGTAAGAATTTTCGATTTCGATAACGCCTGTGCGCCTGTCAGAAATGCAATCGCTTCTTATGGCAGTAGGAAGTGTTTAAACAAAAAAAAATATGATATTATATGGCTCGAAATTACAAATAAATGTAACCTAAATTGCATACATTGTTATTCGAACTCCTCCGATTCCGCACATGCACCCAAAATGACACGAAATGATTGGATTAATTTACTAATCGAATGTTCAGAATCGGGGATAAGACATGTCCAGTTTACAGGCGGTGAACCTATTCTAAACCCAGATCTATTCGATCTGATTTTAACAGCTAAAAAATTAAACATTGAAACAACAGAGATTTATACTAACGGAACTCTCCTAAATGATAACATTTTAAAATTTCTTAAAATGCATAATGTTTCTCTGGCATTTTCCATTTATGGTAATAATTCGCAAACTCATAATGCTTTTACTAGAGTCCCTGGCAGTTTCGAGCAGACAATTCGCGGCATTATAAAAGCGCAAAGGTATGGCATAAATATCCGAGCGTCAATAATCAGCATTTGCGAATCGATTCAGAATCAAGACGAGATCGTACGTTTTCTGAAGCAAATGAATATTCGATCTTTCTGTATAGATCGTGTTAAAGGTGTTGGTAGGGGCAATGCTTTATTTCCTGAAAAAGCATTTGTGTGTTCTAAAGCTTGTATTAATTTAAACAAAAAATGTATTTCTTGTAATGGTGATATCTTTTCTTGTATTTTTCACCGTGAAAGGAAGTCAGGAAACTTTTTATCAAACAATTGATATTAATTGAAGACCTTAATTGGGACAAGCTAAATTAACCTGCATCATAATTTAAAATAGTAATAACTGTATTAGATTCTTTCTATATCTGAGGGATTACGGGACGTCTATTGGTTTATAAGTTTCTCAGAAGTCGGTGTTCAATAGATCTCCCCCATTTCACAGTCAAATTTCTGTCAGTAGAATCGCTGTCCCAGGGGAGCATAGGGACATCGAGGGTCAGGCCAGTCAGGCTTATCCAGCCCATAAGCTTTTAACACGAATTTGTAACACCTCCCCTTTACTGTGTTGCATCGTTCGAAATCGAAACAAAACTTGCATTCACCGGACTTAACGTTGTCCTGCGATGGAAATGCGAGACGCAGCGCTCTTTCACCATCCCATATTTCCGCAATCGACTGATCTGAGGCATCCCCAATAATGAATTCCGGATGATAGTACAGCTCCTCACAGACCGTCACCTTGCCGTCCGGAAGCAATACAAAGCTTGACCGGTTTCCAGAGCATTGCGATCTCCCTTCGTAATCTTTGGATTTCTCATAAAAGGTTGAGGGTGGTGTGCCTTCATCTGCAAAATTGATATTTGCTTGTGGAAAATCTACTAGGACTGAATTTACCGTTTCTCTGACCTCACTATCAGCCGCCGGCTCAAGACAGAATTTATCATCATGTCTATACAAAGATTTACCGTAGGGCGTTAAGGATATCCGTCGAACATTGCTTCCGTACTCAGACAGCAAGTACCGCAAGAGGTCATCCATCTTATTATAGTTATACGGCGTTATCACCGAATTAATGGCGAAACTCAATCCCATTTTAGTTGTTTTCCTTAGGCTCTCAAGGATCCTTGCGGTACCTCCCTCTCTTCCAATCAACCAGTCGTTGATGGCTTCATCAAGACAGTCAAGACTAAATTGAAGAGATACGGAACTAAGCTCCCTAATACAAGCCAGCTGATTTTCCGAGAGGAAGCATTTTGTCGGCACCTCCGTTTGAATACCAGCCTTGTGGTAAAGCCTCAGTATCTCGAGGATTTCCGGATGACAAAATGGATCACCGCCAGAAATACCAGCACTATACACACCCATATGACGTATTTCTTCGACGATCTCACCTATCCGATCGAGCGGCAGCAATCTGTTTCTATGATTGCCAAGATCGGAATAGCAGTAACGACAACTTGTCGCACACTTGTAGCAAATCTCATGCACCATATCAGTCGGCCGCGCGCAACGCGTTGTCTTTAGATCGGGCACGCCAGCAATCAGAAAGTCGTTTGGGTTATAACGCGGAATGGAGGACAGGGGTACATCGTCGACTGGTATCAGAGGTTCAACTTCCAGCACCCGAAGGGACTGCAGTATCAACAGTGCTTCGTCCCTTACGAATTCAATTTCCTGGTTGGTAAGATGCTTCCAAATTTCTAGGACAGCACCAAACGACATGTCGCCGTTGTGAAGCGACAGGAACAGCGCTGCTCGCGGTGACAAGAAATGATGGAATGTCCCGATGCCCGATTCCTCCGGCAATCGTGCATACAGAACTGCTCGGGTTCCATCCGGTCTTAAGGCAAGATCGGGGTTCAGCACAAAGCGCTGCTGGAGGTACTCTTCCTGCTTCAGGTTTCGTGCCATTTTGATATGGACAGACCCTGCTGGAATCTAAATAACGATCTTATTTGAGGCGGGCTCTACTAGCGTTTAAGCAGGGCGATCAAAGCTTCCAGAATCTCTGGTGCATCAGGGCTGGTTCTAGCAACGATTCCACCGGTACTGGAACCGTTCATACACGTGATGCATCGATACTTACAAGACCCCCCTTCGCAAGACGTGGCCAACTCCCCAGAGAAGATCTTTAGAGCCTCGACAGAAATACCTAGCGTCTCAAGCGCCTCTGCTACTTGTCTTGCTCTTATTTGTTCCTCCATGATTCCTCCCTTCTTTGATGTGACGGAACTTCCAAGGATCAGAATTTGCTTTTTGGAAGGGGATCAAGCTAGAATCCCTATCCTGCCATGGTTGTGTAACGGCATGTGAGGCTTAACAACATGTTGTGCCGCCGTCGATGTGGCCGTGCATCCCAACCGGCACTACTTGATATAAAATTCTATAAAAAATCAAGATCGCATTGTCAAGATGCCATCTCGGGTCTAAACCGCCTGAATACAGCCGTTTTGGAGACATCGATCCTATCGTCATGCATACTGCTTTTGTTCGAATGGGAAATGCGACCATAAGGAATTAGGGTCGGACCACTGCAACACTTCGTAAATACAATATAAAGCAATATAATCGCCCCCCAAAACAGGCCTATATTGCGTTTTTCAATGGCAAAAACATCGATATAGAATCTGGAGGACAAGGGGACGGGCATGATTTTAGGCGTTTCTCTGGATTGCTGAAAAAAAGCACCTACCTTGATTGCCTACGCATCTTGTAGTTCGGAAAATAGAGCCATAAAGGTCGCTAAAATGGGGCCTTCCCGATACGCCAGGTATCGATTGGCAAATTATAATACTCGATGGTTTGGAGCAGCCGGATCCAGTACTTTTTATCTTTTCCCGATTCCAGTATCAGAACGATTCCGGCCTTCCTTTTGGAACCAAAGAATAGGGGACGTTGGTAGGTTTTAAAGGTTATTGGTATCTTAGGCATGTCAACGTAACCAACCTAATATTTCTTTCAGTGATGCCCGTAAAACCGTTGGTTTCTCCGTTCTCACTGCCGATAATGGTATGATGATGTTGAATTTTAAAAATTACTAAAATCACGATAGTTATCCCCCAACCTTTAATTTCCATCAGTTCAGAAGATAAGAAATCAACAATTTTTTATTGACAATAGGACAAAAACGTCCTAATCGAAGATTTATGAAAGCCAGAGAGCTGATCAGAAAATTACGAAAACAAGGCGTTGAAATCATAAAAGGGAGAGGTAAGGGCGGCCATTACCTCGCAAGGTATCGAGGAAATCAGACAACGATACCAGTACATGGAGACGCCGATCTCGGGCCCCAGTTCATAAAAATGCTCTGCAAACAACTCGGGATTCCGCCGGATAATATTCTGTAATTGGAGGCAACAATGTTACAAAGCTACCCAGTCATACTAACGAAAGATGAAAATAGTTCGGTTATTGCACAATTTCCTGACGTACCAGAGGCGATGACCGTTGGCGCGGATGAGACCAATGCGCTGGATTGGGCCCAGGATGCACTGGTCGTCGCATTAACCGGGTATATAGATGAAAGACGCGATATTCCACCCCCTTCAAAACTTAAGAAAGGGCAAGAATTGGTGCATCTTCCGGCACAGGTCGCCATGAAGCTCGCTATCTATCAAAGCATGCGTGATCAAGGCGTCACACAGGCAGCTTTAGGTGAATGTATGGGGGTTGATGGAAGACAGGTCCGTCGCATTCTGAATCTCGATCATAACACAAGCGTTTCTCAACTAGTCCGTGCACTAAAATGCTTAGGCAAAGAACTTGTCATTGACATAAGAAATGCGGCTTAGCTTTAGCCTGGTGAGGAAAATAAATGAAAATTGATATAGCCAAATTGAGCGAGAAAGAACTTGTAGAACTCAATCATCAAATTGTTGAAAGATTAAAATATTTGGAGTCTAAGCGTACCCATGAACAAATGATGGAATTCAAAGTTGGGGAAAAAGTTAGCTTTGAACCACCGGGTCGTGAAAAACGGACCGGGATCCTTGTTAAGTACAATAGAAAAATGGTGAGCATTGTAACCGAAACCGGTGAGCGTTGGAACGTGCCTCCCCAATTATTAGTCAAAGTCAAAGGTATGAAACCGGCTAAGCGCTCGGAGGAAAAGGTCGTCAAACTAAAGAATTATAATCATAAAAAATCGATCAAGTGAACGCTCTCTTTCTATTTCCCATGCTCCCAGCTATCGAGAATTCGTAACACTTGCGAGTAGACCCTGTCCCGTGCCTCCCACCGATCGACTCCCTGCAGAAGCAGATCATCATAGTTGGTTTCCGTATGACGAACATGCGCGGTCACAGCGAGTCTTACGGCATTCGCATGGAAGACTTTGGCGGCGGCGCTTCGGCCCACACGGCCGCTGTATTTTCGGCAGGCATGCTCGGCAATTTCGTGCTCTCTACCCTCTAGGCAATCCGGATAGAGTTCGCGCACGCGATCGGCGAATTTCCGGATATATTCCACATCCAGTTCGGCCCGGCGGGCCGCCGCCAATTCACGGGCTCTCTTTCTGGCGTCCTCATCAGCAGCACATTCTTCTTCAGCACGCTCCAGGGCGTCATTTTCGACGAGAAGCCCCTGACGCTCATAGCGTTTGCGAGCCCGCGACCATTTGACGACCACGGCCGACAATCTGGAGTGTTTCCGGGAGCGGCGGGTGAGCGCGGCATCCCCGGCCGGAAGAAACACCAAATGATCCAGATCGGCACATGTCAAGCAATAAGCGTTTTTCTTGTCGTCGAGCGTGATCCAGGCGCCTCGGCCGAGTTCCTGGCTGCATTCATCGCATGTCGCGTTTCTGGTCGAGATAAATACGGTGATGTCTTTGGCTTTCGCCATCGAAGAAGCCTCCGTTTTTCGGTATGTGGACAATGCCGCGGTCGTTTTAAAGCAAGAGATATACAACCATCACTATTCACCGATCATATGGGCCATCAAGCTTTCTTTGGCCGGGTCAAGATTCGGCAGAGCGTCACTCTGATGAAGCTCGCAATCTAATGCTCGTGCAAAGGGCGCTATCAGATTCGCCAACAGGTCGGAACGGACCACTATCCCCGCAGGAAGCAACCTCGCACGGAATAGATGCTGGGCAAGGACTTCGGGAAGCCGTTCCCTCATCGCCCGAACATTCGGTTCGGCAGTCAGCATCTCTAAACCGACGACGATGCCCTGGTGTTCCTCAACGGCCATAAGGGCATAGCCGTTCATCATCCGTGTATCCTCTTCGCCTATTATTGCCGGCGTCATAAAAAAATCCAACTCCAGAATCACAGAAGATCGCTCCAGCTTTTTTAGCCGGGCAACAGCGAGTTCCGGCACCGGAGCCAGGGGTTTTTCGATCGCCGGCATGGGATACCGCCTGTGCTCGTCCTTCCAGCCATCCTCCCCGGAACCGCAAACCAAGGGAACGAATCGTTTTGTAGGCATGATCTGCCACATGGGCCCGGTCTTCGAAGGAAAGTTGGAATTGGGGAATTTCAAGGACTCTTTCAGGATACTGATCGACCTCCTCCTCGGCGATTGTCATTATATTGTACAGGGCTTCGGCTCCGGAATATGCTGCAACAGCCATGTGGATACCCTCCGAGCCCATGATGCTCACAAAATGAACTTGGTCGGTTCCGGTCGGGTCCTGCACGCCAAAGACATCTGGCTCCGTCATCCATTTCCATGGCGCAAGTCGGCGGACCTCCGACGCCAGCTCATACAGGTGGCTCCACATGCCGGTTTGCTTTCTCGGCGTTTTCACGGTAACAGATTCCCTCCTCAAGATATTTGGCTTAAAAGTGTTAAAATTGACGCATCGGCATGCTGCCGTACCGATGACAACCTGGAAAATCACCATTTTTGCCTGATAACAAATTCGGCCGGATACGTAAATCATTCCCACGGGAAAACATAGGGGTCACATCTTAACGGTCTGTTGCCCAAACAACCGTTGAACCGCTCGCTTTTTGTTGAAGAGATTCGGGTCGGACCAAGATAAAAATAGATACAGGATCCAAGGATTCCAGGGTTCAAGGGTTCAAGTGAAAGGATAGATTAGGGATTCAAGGATTCAAGGGGTCAAGTGAAAGGATACATAAAGGATCCAAGGATTCGAGGAGTCAGGGGGCTGAGGGAATAGATTATACAAATGTCAATAATGTTTATACCAAAAACGCTAGTCTAAGACCATTCCTATGTTGCAATCAGACGACTAATCTTCAGATGCTATGTAAGTTTTTAGCTTCAGGAATTCGTGATATAATATTCCTACAAATTAAAAATTCATCACTATATCCAATCTTGGCTCTCTCATCGGGTTCTTTTTATCGCTTTACTCAATCTGATGATGCGCCTGTCAGCGGGTTCTTCGTTTACGGAGATTAGAAAAATGCTTTTCGAAGTTGATCCAAATATCATTGAATCAGAAAAAGAACGAAACTTGTATTACAAGTTTTTTGCAGGATACTTTTTTAATGAACTAGTCCCGGGCTACGAACAAAGAGTCGAGAGTTTTTTTAAAAAACATATCCTTCATCCAAAAGAAAAATTTGGTCCCGAGATAGAGCTCGAATATACTCATATTGATAGCGTTCACGCTACGTTTGACTATCATGCCTATTTGGTTGACAAGGAAGCGGATCGTGGCGAGTTAGCAGATATCCTATTACTTGAACCAAAAAATGATTTGGTTATAGCAATCGAGGCAAAATTTTTAAGTGATTGGAGATTCGAAAAAGATGTTCAAAGGAATTCAGAAAGAATAGAGCTGCTACCAAATAAAAAAAAGGTTCAGTGCCTCCTAATTTCTGATCAAAAACTAAGAAATTCAAAGAGCAAAATTAATCAACCCGGAAGCAATTTTAAGAAATTAAAGGACAACGAAGGAGACCTCAAATTCCCCTTCAGAATTATAACATGGCAAGCTCTTTTCCGAGACTGTGAAGATGAAAAGATTAGAGTATATTTTGAAAACCATATAGAAAACGCTAGAGCCGAAACGTTATCGGGCAGATAGATTCCCGCGATCTGAAGGCAATAGGAGACTTTCCTACAATCGGAGAATAAGAAAATGGATTTTTCAGCCTGGATGGGGTTGGGTCTTGGAGTTGTTTTAGTTGTCGGAGCGTGGACTAATTGGTTAAATTACACCGGCGATCCGGAAGATCTATCCCAACCTAGTGTAGATACCGGCGCGGTTTTGTTTCATTATGTATTTCGCAAGAACCGAAAAGCCTACCGAATATTTCTATATGCCATTGGCTTCTTCCTTATAATTGTGTCTCTGACCTTCTGTCATACGTGTAAGATATTTCTTTTGGATATTTATTAGTTATTGTTGGGAATAGGGGAGGGTAGGGCAGGAGACCCGCCGTCGCTCTGAGAGCTAAGGCGGGCAAGCAGAGGACAGAGATCAGATGTCGGATGTCAGAGGACAGATGTCGGAGATCAGAGGCTTGCCCGCCTTTGGCGTCGGAGGACAGGTCTCTCACAGAGCCCGCCCGCCGTCGCTCTCCGAGCTAAGGCGCGCCAAGCAGAGGTCGCAGAGAATGATGATAGGCACAGAAAGGAACAGGTAGTGAATATTAAGATTTTAGGAAATGGCGGTGGGGTTAATGACGGGCTTCCCTATAACTCCTTTGTTGTAGATGAAACCCTGCTATGTGAAACACCACCGGACATCATGCTCTCCATCAATAAAAATCAGATCGACCTATCTTCAATCCAAACGATTTATATTTCTCATTTGCATGGCGACCATCTTTTTGGCCTTCCCTTTTTAATCTTATCGGCATTCTTTTCAAATGATGAGACTGGAACGGAATTTTCCTTTGAGATAATCGGGCCGGATGGCCTGGAAAAAATGTGCGAAAATTTAGTGGTCAGTGCGTTTACCTCGAAACATCCCTGCATAAAATGGATGAAGGAGTTTTGTACTTTTCTGGAGATCAGCGAGGTCTCGAAGCCGACGTTGGTTGATGGGTTTGAAACATCAATTTTCAAGCTGGACCATTTAATCGATACCTATGGATTCTCTCTCGCACGTGAAGACAGGAGTATCGATTTCGCTTATGTCGCTGATACCCGCTGGTGTGAATCTCTTCATCGGCTGTTAGCACAAAAACCACAGGTGGTTCTGATCGACCTTAACGGCGTGGATAATGATCCTGAACCGGTTCATCCTTCGATGAGCGATTTAAAAGAAAAGGCGATTCCGATAACCGGGGAAATAACGACATATTATGGTACGCATCTCAAAAAAGAATTCAAAAGTACGATCTCCTGTGTGAAATGCGCCAAGCCTGGAACTGAAATTAATGTGTAAGAGAAACAAATGGATCGGACTATAGAATGTCCCCTAAATGCCCAGAGGCGCGCATCAGATGACGTGATGGGGTCTGACCAAGTGACTATTGTCATGTCCTTGAATTATGTACCAAAACGACTACTGAAATTAACCTTAGTAGGAGATTCATAAATAGTCTAAAAATTCTTTCGCGCGTCATTCCGGAGAAGGTCGTGGTTCGACAGATTCGACGGATTCGACAGGCTCACCGCAAGCAGGCTCACTGCAGGCAGGCTCATCATCCTGGGCGAAGTCAAAGGAGAATCCAGTATATTAGGCTCTCTCTGGATGCCGGATCAAGTCCGGCATGACGAAACTGGATTATTAATAGAGGAACCATTTCGGATATCTCATCAGCATAAATCGAATATCGCATTGATCTGTTGTTAAGAAAATATGCTTTCCTATCTACTTGTCGGTCAATTGTCTTCTCAGCTCCAAGTTTTCTTCTCTTAGCTTACTAATTTCTAAAGCCTTCATAATGCTGAACAAGATTCTTTCTTAAACGGTTTTGTGATGAAGTCGGAAATGCCTGCCATAATAGCTTTATCAGCGGCCTCCTCTAAACCGTAGGCGGTGATTATGATGACCGGCATATCTGGTATCAGTCCCCTCAATTCTTTAAATAATTCCATACCGTCGATGCCAGGCATCTTCAAGTCGGTGATAACTAGATCGAAATCACTTTGTTTGAGCAGTTCAAGGCACTCTGCGGGATTGTTGGTGGTTTCGACTTCGTATGGCGTGTTGTCCTGAATGATCATTTTTAGGAGCATCAGCATATCAGGCTCATCATCGACAATCATAATGCGTTCATTCATAATCATCTCCTGGTTGTGCTATCATTTGGATTCCCGTAGATCTGTTTTCCGCTACGGGTAAATGAAGGGAAAAGGTTGTTCCCGATTCTTGAGTATCCGATGCGATGCGGTTCTTTACTAAAATTTCTCCACCGATTTTCTTTATAATGCTATAGCTTACCGCTAGCCCAAGACCGGTTCCTTCTCCAACTTCCTTTGTAGTGAAAAAAGGATCGAAAATCCTAGAAAAATTTTCGGGAGCAATACCAGTACCTGTATCCTCAAAGTGTATGTGGACTTCATTTAGCACGTGCTCCGCAGTAACTTTTAAGAAGCCACCGTCTTTCATGGCCGAAATGGCATTATTAATAATGTTCAAAAATACCTGCTCTAATTCCTGGCTGTCTCCCCTCACTTTGGGAAGAAGGTCCGGTATTTCTATACTCAATCTTATCTTTTCCGTAAGAAGCGTGTTGGATACTACATCTAATACCCTTTGCAGATTGAGGCTGACGTCAGCCGACGTAGTGCTTTCTGCCGGAATGCGGGCAAAAATCAAAAGTTTTTCGACAATTTGTTTGCAGTTTTCACCCTGCCGTTCAATAGTACTCAGGATTTTGTGTTCACGTGTTCCGCTTGCAGCTTTTTCAAGCAGCATTTCTGTAAATCCCAATATAA
Organism: Olavius algarvensis associated proteobacterium Delta 3; assembly: GCA_903231505.1. Lineage (GTDB taxonomy): Bacteria > Desulfobacterota > Desulfobacteria > Desulfobacterales > CAFBRK01 > CAFBRK01. The sequence continues at coordinate 49,376 of CAFBRK010000298.1, forward strand.
TTGCCAGCGGATTATTGATTTCGTGTGCAACCCCGGCGCATAGTTCTCCGAGAGCCGACATTTTTTGCGCATTGAGCAGGTAGGATTCCAGCTGCTTGCGCTCTGTAATATCTCGAGCTATGACCAGCACGGCTTGTTCTTTGGCTTCATATTGATCGTCAAATTCGGTAATCCGCTTGTAACGCGTATTAAACCAATAGGAATTTCCGTTCACAACAACAGGATCGTCATGTGAGATAGCATACCTCTGAGATATCGCGTCTTCTACAAATGTATTTACTCGAATGCCATTATCGTATTTGAGTATATCTTCAAGCCGTTTTCCGATAATACTTTTGGCCGGTTGACCCGTCATTCGGGTCCAGCTTTGATTCATCGACATTACGTGGCATTTTCGGTCTAGTACGAATATCAAGTCGTCCGCCGATTCGATTAAAGTTCGATAACGTTTTTCAGAGTCTTCTAAACGGCGTGCATATTCTTCAAGTTCGCGAGACTCACAATGAATTTGATTCACATGATCCTTCACCCAAATTAGCTCATAGTATCTAAGAATAAAGAAAATAGCCGCTGCTACCAGGATAAATGTGATTTGAATTAATGCTTGTCGTAGATAAATGCTCTGTATTTCGTCTTGAACCTCGCTGATCGGTGCTACTACAGCAACTGACCAAAAATGATCGAAGTTGTCCGCACCCATGTGCGCCGGTGCGAAGGCGATTAGTTTGTGAACAGGGCCCTTATTGCCACGATGCCAGCCGGAGCTGTACCATGACGTTCCCTGTTTACCTATCAGCATTTTTTCCTGTTGAATCTTATTGATCTGATCAAACGAAATGTGCGGGTTTTCCAAATGGCGGGCTTCGAATGCATTTTTTCCTATGAATTGATGCTCTAAATGATAGATAAAATAACCCTCTTGATCAATGACCCAGGCATAACCGGTTTTACCTGAGCGGAGGGGGGCGATAGTTCTCCCTGCCATTTGATTGGCTTTTATCAAGAAGACCAGCACCCCAGTAAATTTCTGTGTCGGCAGTGGATGCGCTTCATCCGGAGACTCTTGGTAAACAGGGGTTGCCAATTTAATGTGAAGTTCGGCTTTTGAATCGTTTGCCGTTTTCCTATCAATGCTGCTCGCGTAAACTTTTGAGTGATTGTTGGGATCTCGGCACCAAATGAAAAAGTCGCTTTGCGAATAATCTGTGTCTTGTTGGAATACTGAGCCTTTATCTTCAACAATATACGCAGATCGGCCCTTGGCTGTTATCAACAAAATTCGAAAAACACCATATTCTCGGATAGTGGCCATTGAAATTTCCATGCGGTTACGCCAAGATACGGATTCTATGTATTGAATTGATGGTGAGAGACTCAGTGTCAGCAATTCGCTTTTAAGAATATCAAAATCTTTATCGATGATGGCGGCAGCATGGTTGGCCAAATAAAGCTGCTGGGTATTAAAGTCATTTCTGATGATTTTAATCATTTTTTGCGTCGTAAAAAAGCTAAGGACAATAATAAGGACCAAGAGCACAAAAATACCCCCGACGACCAACCGAAAAACGTGTTTTGTTTTATAATATTCCGGTATATTTTTCACCTATCTTCCCCTAATTACTGCAACAATAACATTATACCCGAATACATAGAAAACCTGTTTATTGTGGATCCCGCATTGACCTGCATAAATAGACAAAAGCTGCTCTTAAGAATCAATATTATCCCTATCTATAAAAGATTTAATCGCTTTGATGTTCTCCTTCAAATACCAGTCGACCATACGGTCATTGTACATGGCCATATCCAATTGCCTCGTATGTATAATGATGTGCCCGAGTATTTTTAAACGAATTCGTATTAAATCGGCCGGATAGCCCTCGATACGGGCAAACAAAGAATTACCTTTTACTTCCACGCGAAATCCAAATTTGTCAATCAGTCGTGCGATCAATTGGGCGCGGCGGTTGCGGCGTGCGTCATCGGCACCACCGCCGGTGAACACAAAACTTACATAATTTTGGTTGGCATGATCACCGACATAGGATTCCAGCGTTGAAAAATGAAAACCCAGACGTGTGCTCACATTACAAAAATTTTTTGCCACTAATATATAATTACGATCGACAAAACGTTTTCCCACCGCAGGTTCTATACTTGGGTCCATGGAGGCTTTCAGCATAGTGGCTAAAAATCCTTTGGTGTCAACTGGGGGTGGTCCTTTCCAGGGCAGTGCGGTCATGCCTTCCCACAAGGCCAGAAACGGAATCGATCTGATGTCCTCGAGGGCCACCGTTTTTTTGCTGTGCTCCTTATGGATACCATCTTTTAGGTCGATGACCCACCACTGCAGAGGCACATGGGCAACCAGTCTTTTAGCCGAGTGCTCGGAAAAATGGCTATCTTTGCTGAGGTTGAACATCGTTTGCATGGCCACCTCATGGCAAAAACGGGTGATGTCATGCAGCGTTCGGCAGGCGGAGGGTCGAAAGGACGGACTGCGCGGATCAGTCAGGTGAAGTGGTGTTACGTATTTTAAAATGTCCTTCAGTTGTTGAACGATTTGGGTGGACGAAAAACTTCCCTGATCCAGCTGACGGGTGAGCAACTCTTCTACGCGGCCCTCGTAAATATTGGCATAAACGCCATCCACGGTAACGATGTTTCCGTCGTGCAGGCAGCCGGCGGCACCCGTGACGTTGAAAATGGCCGGTATGTTGTATTCTCGAACAACCGTTGCCAGGTGGCTCAACGGGCTACCGACTTCAGCCACTACTGCCGCCGCTCTCTTTAATAGAATAGCATATTCAGGGTCACTGTGACGGATCACCAATACACCGCCTTCTGGAAAGGCGGCCATGTGCTTTTCATTCAGCACCCGGTATATGGGTCCAGCAGCAACGCCTCGATTTACAACCGTACCAGTATCAAACAGTTTGGAATGTCCTTCTATGCGTGTCGGCCATATTTCACCTGGAGGTAAAGTTTTGGGGGTCAGACGCAAAGGTCGGCTTTGCAGGAAGAACAGGCGCTCTGTTTGATCGACAGCCCACTCGATATCCTGTGGTTGGCCATAGTGCTGCTCAATTCTGTTTACCTGTGTAGCTAATTCTAAAACTGTCGAATCGTTCAGGCATGGATGTCCAATCTGGTCCGTCGGCACCGCTTCTTGATGCGTCCAGCCATCCACATGAGCGCTTAACATTATATCTTGCTGATTCGGTTGCAGGTCAGCAATCTTCATCATGGGGTCAGCGGAGACACAGTAGGTATCTGGTTTTACTTTCCCTTCGACCGCATACGTTCCCAATCCACGAACCGCATTTATCAAAATGTGAGGGGCTTCCGGTTGGGAGGGATCCCGGGAGTAGGCAACGCCTGACGCACGCGCAATTACCATTGCCTGCATACCAACAGCCATCGCCATGTGTTCGATGTGAAACTTTTTATCTTTATAGTAAAAAATCCCTCGGGGTGCGAACTGACATCCGATGATCGATTTATAACTTTCCAGGATGCCTCCAGCCGGGACATTTAAAAAGCTACTATACTGACCTGCGAAACTGGCATGTGCGTCTTCCTTGATGGCGCTGCTGCGTAAGGCTACCTTGAGATCGGGGCTACCGGTATGCTGACAAAGCAATTGATAATGGTCAATGATTGCTGCTTTCAAATCGGGAGGTAATTGAGCGGCCAGAATTCTGTGCTGAATATTGCCTGAAACCTCGAGGAGGGCATCATAATTCTTAATGTCCACCTGATCGAGTTGTTGCCGAATGTATAGATCCATTTGGTTGTAACGCATGAAATCAACATAAGCCCGGGTTGTAATGACGAATCCCGGTGGTACTTGCAACCTCATCTGATTGGCCAACACTCATAGATTCGCCATTTTTCCGCCGGCACTGCCAATGTCTGCTGTGGAAAGTTGCTCTAAAGGGATGATATTTGTCGTTTCGGGGATCTGTACACTGGGCTCTATAATCTGTTGAATGGCGTTCACACAATTCTGATAGGGAACCATTAAGGTCTGATGACGGTTGCCGGAAAGCAGGTTGAGTTTTCCGATTATTTGTTCCATTGTATCGATCAGAGTGCGGAAAGAATTAACCAGATAGCCCTTATCAAAGGCATACGTGCCCTCAGCTTTTTCCTGCATGTCCGCCATCGTTTCCAGAACACGATGATTCGAGTCCAATAATTCGCGAAAAGCGTTGTAATACTGAACGAAAAGATCCCGCTCGTCCTGATAGGCCAAGGCTTTATCACGACGCTTTTTGCTGAAGAAATCCAAAATGGACCAAAGTCTCTTCATCGTTGGTCTTTCATGCTCAGTGTATTACAATTTTAGCACCGCATTGGTGATTTCGTGAAACACATCACCTATTCTGACGACTCCGATCAACTTCTCTGCCTCTATGACCGGTAAAAGGCTACTTTGGGTCTGAACTAGAAGGTAAGCGCCTTTGAGTAGGTTGTCGCCGCCGTCCGCCAATGTTTGTGCTTCACACATGAAATCCTTAATGGGCAGGTCCAGTCTTTTCTCGGTGCCGGCTTCGAGAAGATTCTCCCATTGAATCGGTACACCTTCAGAATAGTGTTCAGCAAATTTAGGTATGAGTCCTTTGAGGATATCTACCTGAGAAAGCATTCCGACCAGGTTGTAGCCTTCATCGAAAACCAGTACGGTATGATGGCCGGTGTCGTAGGCCACATTCAGTTGTGCGACCGCCTCTTTGAGTGTCGCCCAATATGGCATGTGAGGATAATCGCTAAGCGGAATGATCATATCTCTTAGTTTTTTTTGTCGGTGGCTCATGTTGGTCTCCCTATTGCTTCGGTGATCAGCAGTATTATAGATGTTCGATTTTTTGACATCGATTAGTGTGTTTGATTCGCGGCCAACTCCCCCATTTTTTTATATGTTGTGATCAGATCGAGCAATTCATTGCTCGGTTCAATTTTAAACCGTCGGTGCAGCTGAATCAACTCATTGCCGAAACGCTCAATGTCTTTGCAGTTTTGTACAATATCTGCCGGTTCTGTATTAACGGTGGCAGCGTTTTTTGCCTGAGTTATCTTTTCAGTCAGTACTTTGCCGGTTTTGGCGAACTGTTCATTACACTCCAAACACAAACCGGTATCTTCTTCTATTTTCAAAAAAAGGCCACGTTTGCCGCAGCTGTTGCATTTAGGCATGGCTGTCCCTCCGATATACTTTGATGCTCAGCACGATTACATGGTCCCCTTTTCCATCGCCGCCCGGGCGGTTTCCAGAAGTCCCTCGGGAAATCCGACGATTGCAAATATTCCTAAAAATCCGACAATCCAGACTACCAGCATGGATAGTATCCAAAGGGCGAATCCGTATTTGATAAAATCCATTGGATGGATAACTTTTTCACCCGTATCCGGATAAACCCCCAATCCGTATACGATCGCATTATTGGGTGTCCCCACAATCAGGAAATGGGCAAAGGAGGTGGCGAAGGCAACCCCAAGCCCAGTCGCCCAGGGTTCACCGGCAACTCCGGTCATAATGCCCATGGGGATGACAATAGGTCCGAGAAGCGCGGTCGTACCGGCGTCCGACATGAAATTAGTCATCAAACCGGACAATGCGGAAAGGCCGACCCATAACCCGAAACCCTTGTCTATCCCGATGCTGCCGAGGATTTTTAGAAAACTTTGTGCTAACCATAGAGCAGCGCCGCTTTCTTTGAGCAGGGCCCCTAAGGTCAAGGCCCCACAGTACATAAACCATGCATCCCATGATATCTTACTGAGGATTGTTTTCCAATCGGTTGTTCTAAATATTACCGGGATCAGCATTGCTAGTAAAGAAGGCCCACCTAACCCGAGCTCCTCACCCCCAACGATCCACAATGCGAGGATCAACAAAAGCATTCCGAAGGTGACATACTCGGGGTACGTCATTCGTCCCATTTTGCGGCTTTTCTCTTTGATGGCAACCAAGCCGGGTGTTAAATCTCGCGTTTTGATCTTTTTACCAAACAATGCAAGCATATAGACAGCCACCATAACACCCAGCAACGGAACCATCGGCAAGCCATATTTCATCCATGTGAGAAAATCCATCGGCACGTTATATTCACTCCAAAATCCCATCATGATCACATTCCTGCCGCCCGCGGCGGGAGATCCTACACCTCCTACATTCAGAGCATAGCAAAGGGTGAACAACAGAAATTTGGCCAACGCAGGATCGTGCTGCAAACGGTTGGAAGGGCTGTGGGCACTTACAGCACCGAAATAGACCGCGGCCATCACCGGTGTCATAAACGCACACATGGCATGCGCCGATATAAAAGAGCCGACGACCGACATGCTGACACATAGAACGAAAATCGGTACTATAAATCCTTTCGTCCAACCCAAAAGCCAGGCGGCTAAGCGCTTATGCAAGCCCACGTCGACCACCACGACACCCATGGCCAGCACTCCCAGTAAAAACATGGGCGCATCACCAGCGAATGTTTTACCAATCATGTTCGTAGGCAACAAATGAAGAAAATAAGCCAAAACCGGCATAAGGATGCCTGTCAAGCCAATTGGGATGGCTTCAGTGGCGAAAAAGATCACTGCCATGGGGATGATCCCAAGGACCATCATGGTCTTGCGCGCCGCTTCTTGGGGAGTATGTGCTAATTCCCATTGTTTCATCTTCTCAGCAAAACCGTATGTTTGTATCACCTCAACCAAGGAATCGGGCGTGGGTAAAATGAATCCGATAAAAATGAAAATCGTCGCACCTATGGTTAACCACAATACTTTATTTGCTAAAATACCGCCGCCACTGCCGATATCGTTTTCAATCTCGTGACCCATGCGATATCCTTCCCTGATTTAAATTTACCCAATCCTCTTTCATCTGGTATGCATCATTATTGCTTTTTTGGTTGTTGAAATAGCCTCTTTAAATTTCTCACTAGTAATTTCGTCTCGCATTTTTCTATATTACTTATTCTTCCCATCACCTTGTTTGTGCAGAAATATGGACCTTTACACGCGTAGCTTTGGCTTAAATGGGTGTCAGAAGATTCACAAGGGGCCAATTATTCTAGTTTCAAAATCATTCAAAACATATGTCTTGCATGTTTTTATTGCTGATTCGTGCGATAGCGTAAAGAACATCGTTTAACAGCATCATTCCTATGACGTCTTCAGCGCTCACCACCGGCAGAACATCGACCTGATATTTTTTAAAAAGAAAGATGGCTTCCATGAGCATTTCATCATGCCGAATGAAGATCTGTATCGGTTGCATGATATCTCCAATGGGGCCTTGCATGGCTTTACGACATTCGGTTCTGAGCTGTCCCTCCCAAAAAATTGGTCCGATTTTTTCCGCCCCTCTAAGGAAGTGCCGAACGAATCCGAAAATAATATCGTATGGGGTTACAAAGCCTTTAATCACCTCGAAGCCGGATTCATCCGTATCGACTATTAATGAGCAGGGCGGCTTGTGTTCACGAAGTGCCGCTATCAGCAAATCCGAGGCACGGCTAAGAGCCTCGTTTTCCTGGAGCGTTGCAAATTGATTAATGGGTCGCATCACATCGCGTACGGTCATCTCTAGCGGCATTGGAAATTCCTTAAGATTTCGAGAATGTTATATTAGAACCTAGAGCAATTTTTGCGCCATCGAAGAGTTGTTGCGATTGTTCTATAACCATTTAATATAAAATGGATTTTTAGTAGTGACGCCTGATACCAAATAACCGCCACACCGTTCGCGGCAATTTTTTGCCAAAGGTTGCAAGAATTTGCCGCTACTGGTATATCTCAATTTTAGGGATGGATTGAATAGGTGAGACCTTCGATTCATACCGATCCTGAATGAACGCCTCATTGTGTGCGAATCTATCTATAATGAAACTTGACACATGCCATTTAACCAAATTACCTGATGCCACTCTCCAAGAGTTTATTATTGGAAGTGAGACTATGCGTAACGTGATGGAGACCGTGCGGCAGGCCGCTCCGTATGATGTCAATGTTCTGATTTCTGGTGAAAGTGGTACTGGTAAAGAACTTCTGGCAAAAATCATCCACTTGCAGAGCAGTAGGGCGGAAAGACCCTTCGTAGCAGTCAATTGCGGTGTTCTATCGGGATTGATTTTTGAAGATAAGCTTTTCGGTCACGAAAAAGGGGCGTTTACTGGGGCCATTCGAGACAGAATGGGTTGTTTTGAAATGGCACATGGCGGCACTCTTTTTCTGGACGAAGTCTCAGAGCTGCCTTACGAGAATCAAGTTGATTTCTTGAGGGTGCTGGATGAATCAAGTTTTATGCGTATTGGGGGAACCAAAGTGATCGAGGTGGACGTTCGCTTGATTTCGGCCACCAATAAGGATCTTAAACAGCAGATCAATAGAGCCACTTTCAGAGAGGATTTGTTCTACCGCCTTCATGTGGTGCCCATTCACCTGCCCCCTCTCAGAGCGAGGAAAGAAGCCATTCCGATGCTGGTTAATCATTTTCTCGATCTGCTAGTGGTCAAACACAAAAAAGCGCGACCTCGGGTGATGCCTGAGGTTCTCAATATTTTCAATGAGTATGATTGGCCTGGGAATGTGCGTGAACTTAAAAATCTGATCGAAAGAATCTTTATTATAAACGACGGTACCTGTTTGAAACCGGACATGCTGCCCTCGGATTTTTTATGGCATCTGCAGGAGCCAATAGAAACCATGGATCTGGCTGAAGTACGCAAAAAAGCTGAAATTGAAGCCATTTCAAAGGTTCTTATTAAAACAGGCGGTAAACGGGAAAAGGCAGCCGAAGTTTTAAATATCAGCCCGCGAACGCTTCGTCATAAAATCCAACATTATCATATTCAGTAGTAATAGCGATTCTCCATTCGTTGTCAGGGTAGATTCAAGTTGTAAGTGCACCACGCACTTGATTGTAAAAGACTTCATGGGGCGTCTGGTAAGTGAGACATTTTCTTGGCCTATGGTTGAGCATTCTCACTTTTAATGCAAG
>CAFBRK010000299.1 GCA_903231505.1 Olavius algarvensis associated proteobacterium Delta 3
ACAAGATGCACCCAAAAGAGATCGAGAGCTCATTGATCGCTAGCAGTCCCCTTAATCATGTATCCTGAATCTTGAAACTTGTATCTTGACCCAACCGGCAAAC
>CAFBRK010000300.1 GCA_903231505.1 Olavius algarvensis associated proteobacterium Delta 3
AACGGGCTGTTGCCCAAATAGCCATTGAATCGCATGGTTTTAGTTGCTAGGTGTTCATAAACCACTCGAGCACTGAGGTAACCGATTATGATGGGGCGTG
>CAFBRK010000301.1 GCA_903231505.1 Olavius algarvensis associated proteobacterium Delta 3
TGTAGTCCGACTACCGCGAATCTCGAATAACGCAGGCCATGGAGGTCTCCGTTTGGCCCGCAGGGTGAAATCTTTTCAGGCCGTTCGTCCGTTTTTCAAAGTGACAAATTGCATCGCAGCCCGATGCGTCAGTATTCACGTTAAGGCACTGATCTCGTTTCTTTTAAGACATCTGCTGAAAAGATTTCATGCAATGTTCGGTTTAGAGTTGCCACAAGATAAAGTCAAGCATCAACGCAACCCGGTCGGGGAAGAACTGCGGCCCCGGGGATCCCACCGTTTATGCAGCGTCGGAATCTTTCACCAGCCTGTTTGCCAGTATCGAACCGACAATGGCGATCGATTCGGCATCCAGGAATTTTTCGGCGCGTTGTTCAAACAGCAGCGAACACTGGGGGGGGAAATCGTCATCGGCATCGTTGAAGAGCAGCAGTAGTGGAATACGGGGAAGCGCCACAAATCGCATGACCACATCATAATTCAGCGCCAACAGCGGCGGGTGGCCGCCATGGGCCTCGGCGGCGGTCTTTAACGCCGTGATGTTGCCTGCAAACGAGCGAACGATCAAACCTTCGACGCTGTTGCGGTAAAAGACCGTCAACGGGCCGGCATCCTTGAAATCCCTGAAGGAGACCCAGTCGTCCTGGACGGGAAGGTGGGATGGGCAGTTGAGCAGATATCGGCACAGCATGACACACACGTCGTAGGCCGGAAGGTTCCCGGATGTATCTGTGATGCCCTCCCGGGAAACCCGATAGTCCTCTCCACAGAAGGGAATCACGCAGGTGTTCCCATCCATCCGGATATCGAGAATCGGAAGCCGGGGCGCGATGTCGATGCCGGCAAGCCGGTTCACATAATCGTGATAATGCTTTTCGAACACGGATGATTTTTTTGAATCCATTCCCGTTAAAGCACTTTCTCGAACAACTGTTCTTTGACAGACTTCCCCCAGGAGTCTTCCATGATTTCTTTGCTGAGGGTAAACCCGCTGGATTCGTAGAGGTGGCGGGCGGCATCGAGCCCCTCAAATGTCCATAAATAAATTTTCGGGTGCCGGCATTTGCGGCAGAACGAAACAGCCCGATCGAGGAGCCTCCTGCCGACACCGGTGCTCTGAATGTCCATATCGACAATGAACCAACGAAGATGGGCGCCCGCCTGTTGTGCGGATTTGCCGTCGATGGCAATGGATCCGACGATAACATCTTCGGAAACGGCCAGCCACAGGCCGTCCCTGCTGGCATCGAACCGCCCCAGAAACTCGGTCAAACCGCCGGCGACCTTGCGCTCGAAGAATAAACCGAAGTCCCAAAATCGATGATAATACCGCGCGTGAAGCTCTGTGATTTTGCCGATGGCACCCGGGATGTACCCGCTATGGATTTGAGGGGCGTTCATGGTGGGGCCCCTTTCGGCCGGTCAGCAGGTAGGTCGTCTCGTTTTCCATCCCACTGACGGCCACCCGATCTTCCCGCTCAACGAATGTAAATTCGTCCTTCAGGCGCTCGTAAACCGGGCCGGACACCTGGATCTGGTCGGGGATTCCCAGAGATTCCAGGGCACTTGCGGCGGTGACGGTCTCGCCCCACAGATCGTAGCTGAATTTTCCACTTTCAAGTATGCCGACGCGGACCGGGCCGGTGTGAATTCCGATGCGCATCGAAAGGGGTTCGTTCGAAGGCAGCCGGAATCTGATAAGTATTTCTTGAATATCCAGTGCCATGCCGGCAACCGCTTCGGCGTGGTGTCGGAAGGGAGACGGAATGCCGCCCACCACCATGTAGGAATCCCCGATGGTCTTTACCTTCTCCAGGTTGTGCTGCAGGGCGATATGGTCGAATCGGTCGAACAGGCCGTCCATCATTTGGATCGTCTCCTGGGAGGCCGGTTCTTCAGAGAGGTCTTCTATATCCACGATGTTGGCAAACATGATCGTGATCTCGGTGAAATAGTCTACGATCGGGCGCTTGTCTTTTTTTAAACGGCTGGAGAAGGTTTTCGGAATGACGCTCTTCATCAGATGTTCCGGACGTTCCTTGTCTTCCGCGATGTTTTTGAGAAAGAATTGTTCCTGGTCCCGGAGATGCTTTTTCTGGAGGCAATTGGAAATGCGGGCGGAAAGCAGTACACGGTTAAACGGTTTGGTCAGGTAATCTTCCGCACCCATTTCAATGCACCTGACCACACTCATTGTTTCCTCCACGGCCGAAACAACGATAACCGGCATGTGGCGAAGGCGGGGGTGGGACTTCATGCGCTCGAGGACCTGATATCCATCCATTACCGGCATGACGATATCGAGGAGCACCAGGTCGAACCTGCGTTGTTCGAGAATCTGCATCGCCTGTTGCCCGTTCTCGGCAAGTACGGGATGGTGTCCCTGGGCTTCGAGGTGATGGCGCAGAATCTCGCGGTCCAGCCTGACATCGTCAACGACGAGTATCGAAACCGTGTCACTTGGCATCTGTTACCCCTTTATTTTCCGCCGCTTTCGCCCCGGCTTTTCCTGACGCCCGGTGCCCCCTTTAGTACCGGCTGCCGCAGGGCTCCGGGGGTGTCTCCTCCCACCCTGACGGCAGGTAGTTATTGCAGGCAAAAGCTTATACGAAAAGCCAATGAGAGGCAAATCCTTTCATGACACCTCCGCGGCGGGAATCCCGGGTCGGACCTTGAGAATCCGTTCCCGTTTGATGGCCACGGTACCGGTGGGGGCTCCCCGGGGTTTGGATACAAAACGTGCACGGGTGCAGGCAACCGCCACCTTGCCGCCATGCCGCGCCTTGCTGTGATAGGCGGCGATTGCGGCGGCCTGCTTCAGCACCTCCGGATCCGGTTCTCTATCCTCCCGGGAACGTAAAATGACATGGCTGCCCGGAACGCCACGGACGTGAAACCACCAGTCTTTCGGTCCCGCCACGGTCAAGCTCAGCATCTCATTATCGGCGTCGGTTCGGCCGGCCAGAACGGTCCAGTTTCCCGGAAGCTGATAGGCGTATACCTTTGGCGAGGGCTTTGGCCCTGGTAGATTCATAGTGGTTTGTTTTCCAAGTTTTTCTCCCGATTCGATGGAGTGGCGGGTTCACGGTTTACCCGCCGTTGGCGGCGCCGGAGGCGACCAGGGATCGCCGTCCCGCACGGGCGGGATAGAGGTCATGCACGGATCCAAGGGGGCAAGGGTTTACCTGTGCGTATTCCAAGCTTTCGGCGCTCTGCAACGCTTTCGCATTTCGTTCAACCTCTTGCATATTCTACCATTGGGGATTATAACCGGGAGGCGCATCGGCTTCAAGCCAAGACCTCCTAATAGAAATCCATCGGAAGGAGTATGTGAACATGACAGATTCCTGGGAAGACAAACTGTCCTGCGCAATCCAGTGCCCTCGGTGCGAAAAGAAACTGGCCGCCACTGACAAGCGCATTCTTTCGGTGTACGACCATGAACCGATCTGTATGTCCTGCAAAAGTGAAGAGGAAGGGCGGCCGGATTATGCCGCGATCTCAAAGAACACGATCGGGCAGTGCCTTGCGGAGACCGAGCTGATGTACGGCGACCCCAAGGGATATTGCTATTATCATTTCTATCCGTTTACGTGTTAGCTGCTGCTCCCCGGATGTCGGAATCGCTCGGGGGCATCGACGGGATGATGTCCGCTCCCAACGATGGGGTGTTGTGTTCCGCCAGTCATCCCAAAGGTGTTCCACATCGACCGCTATCCCGGGCATTGCACAGAAGACGGCCCGCTGCCAGGCCATCGATGTGCATTGCCGTTATCGGATGAGATCCCCTTCAACTTCGCTCAGGTAGTGATGGACTGTCGTTCGGGCATCGATCGTCCCCGCGAGTCGAATCCGGGGGTAGAGTTTCCGGCAATCCGTCAGACTCAACTTCGAGACCGCCTGAATCGATTCCGTCTCATTCCGCAAATGGGGGTAAGGGTCTGCTGACGGCGCCATCTCTTCTTTCTCCAGAATCTTGTTGTAAATCAGACTGCGGGCTGCCAGCAGGTCTGCTTTCGGACCGCTGAAACCGGGATGATAGATGTACAGCATCGTCAGAAGATCTCCCGGGCCAAAGGTGTGCCGTCGCCCCCAGATGGACCGGTTTTCGGATTCCATAAGCTGTATCTGCTCGAGACGGACGCCTTCGGACAGATTGCGGCGAAGCTCATTCCAAAGGTGGACGTGCATCACCCCGGCTTCGATGTATGTGGAAGCAAACGTTCCGGCAACCGGAGCAAGGGCTTCGGCCCGCAGGCGATCCCGCAAAATGAAGCGTTTTGCATCGTCCCGGGCAAATGCCTTGACCGATTCGACGGTCGCTTCAAAAGAGGCGGTTACCGCCGTTCGATAGAAGCGGAGCAGAGATCCGGTGGCGGCTTTTTCAGCTTCATACACCGGATACAGTGGGGAATGTCTGTCCAACAATGTGGGGGACCCGCCATCGGCGAAGAATTCATGGATCTGCAGCAGCTTCTCCAGAAACGGCTCGACTTGGAGAATCGTTTTCCCTGACCGATGGAGCCGTTGGAGCAGCAGGCAACTTTCCCGGCTGAAATCGGGATACTCCAGGTCCTGGTCCAACAGATAGTCATCCACGGGCAGATCTCCGGAAAGCATTTCCGTAAAACCGGGTGTTTTCGGTTCTTCCAGAATGATCGCGTCGAACCGCTCCATGAGTCGAGACGCTTTCGCCAGCGTTTCCGGACGGTGGGTGGAATAGACGAGGGAGATCTGAGACACCGGGTATTCCTTCAGGATCAGGGAAGCGTCATGTCTTTTTCCGTACCGCCATGACCGTGCACCGAATCATGGGCCCGGATGCGGACCGCTGTGATACCCTCCGGGATCTCGACGCCGGACAGGCTGCGGGTGAAGGGTTGCTCATTGACGTGGGGATGGTAAAGGACGCGTTTTCCCAAAACGGAACCGTCCGGTGCAAGCACCTCCCAGCCGTCCGCATAGTGCTGCCAACCGGTGTCCCCGTGGGTGACCGTGACATCGAAACGATATACCCGGGGCCCTTCCCGGGTGACCTCCACGTCGATCACATCGGCCTCGCCGCCGAAAACAGGGCTACACACCAACGCCGATATGATTGCCGCTGCCATCCACAATTGTCGTACCATCAGGTTTTCTCCCCATACCGAACGTGTTCACGGTCAATTGGCCGACACGGAGATTCCATGAGAGGACTCCCCCGGGGCTAAACCGTGAGCCCCAATTTTTTTACCGCCCGCTCGATTTGTGCCAGCCTGTTTTTCAGGCTTCCCGTAAATCCGATGGACATTCTGACCAGTCCTGGAGACAGCCCCATGCGCCGCTGATCCTCGGCCGTGATTTCAGAGGAGGTGGAAGATCCGGAGTGTGACATCAGGGTGTCGAAATATCCAAGGGAGACGGCGATCAGGCCGAACCGTTCGATGTTTTGCAGGTAATCGAGAAGTTTCTCTGCACACCCGCGGCTGCCGCAATCGATTGTCAGCATTCCGCCGAACCCGAAGCCGCGATTGACCATCGATTTCAATAGCCCATGCTGGGGATGGGATGAAAGCCCGGGATATGTTACGGGAGCCCCCAGTTCCTCGAGTCGGTTGGCGATGGCCAGGGCGCGGGCACCATGGGCCTTGATGCGTATGGCCAGGTGGGGCAGTCTCTGGATGATGTCAAAGGCGGTCCGAGGATCCATGGTCGGTCCCAGCAGCATGAGACGTCCGGTGTGAACATCCATCAATTGATAGGCAAATTCCTTTTCACAACAGATCACCCCGGCGATGGCGTCGCTGGCCCCGTTGATAAATTTTGTGAGGGAGTGGATGACGACATCCGCACCGAGCTTCCCAGGTGTTATCATGATCGGAGAAAACGTGTTGTCGACCACCAGGGTGAGGTGATGCTCGTGAGCCAAACGGGACAGGACCGGTATGTCCGATATTTTCAGCGTTGGATTTCCAATGGATTCTGCGTATATGACACGGGTCTCCGGGCGGATGGCCTTTTCCACGGCACGGATGTCTGTGACATCGACAAACGTGGTGGTGATGCCCATCGACGGCAGCATCTCTTCCAGGAGGGCATGGGTGCCGCCGTATATCGTGTCGCTGGAGATGATGTGATCCGCGTGTTCACAGAGCTGCAATAGGGTGCAGGAGATGGCGGACATGCCGCTGGCCGTGCACAGGGCGTATTCGGTTCCCTCCATGGCCGCCAGGTATCTGGCCAGTACGCTGACGGTCGGGTTGAAATGCCGGCTGTAAAGGTAACATCCGTCTTTGTCCGGTCCCCTGACCCCCTGAAAGATCTCGGGCATGACCCTTGGGTCCATGACGGTAAACGTCGAAGACCTGGAAATCGACGGCGCCACGCCGCCGTGCTCGCCAAACTCACGAACCGCTTTCTGGATGGCTTCCTCAGGGTTGTAATTCTGCATGGCGTCGTCTCCTCTTTGATCGATTCACCATGTCAAAAAATAATTCGCTCCTGCGCAATTAGCAATCAAAATCGCCACGGTTGGGTATCCGACCGCCCTGTGAAGCTGCGAGTTGTCCTTGGGTATCATTCACCCGACCTTTTCGATCGCCCTGATGCTCTCCCCGCCTTGGGTGACGCATTCGGTTAAACACACGGTGTGAGGGGACAACGCGATAGACTTTGACATTGCCCTCCCGGTGCCTAATTTTTTAGCCATTTATCATCGTATCGTACTATGTATCAGGAGGAAATACCATGAACTTTGCATATGTGTTCAAGATCGCAGCTGCCGTGTTCGGTGTGTTCGTGGCCACCGGAGTTACGTCCGTTGCTGCCGACACGTACAGGGTGGATCCGGTGCATTCTGCCGTCATCTTTCGAATCCAGCACCTGGGGGTCAGCGACGCCTTTGGCCGCATCAACGATCCATCCGGCTCATTCTTCCTCGATGAAGCGGATCCCGGGAAAAACTCGATGGAGATATCCGTTAACACCCACAAGGTGGATACCGCCAACGACAAACGTGACAAGAACCTGCGGAGTCCGGACTTTTTTAATGTTGAAGAATTTCCGTCGATCTCATTCAAGAGCCGAGAATTTGAAAAGACAGGTGTGAAGACGTACCGGATCACGGGCGATCTTACCATGCTGGGGGTCACGAAACCTCTGACTGTGACGGCCACCCGGGTGGGATCGGGGAAGGACCCCTGGGGTCGTTACCGGACCGGCTTCACCACGGAGTTCACCATCAAGCGCAGCGAGTTTGGGATGGATTTTCTAATGAGCGGTTTGGGCGATGACGTTCACATCACGGTCAGCGTCGAGGGGATCCGCCTAAGGAAATGAGCGGGCGTCAATTAAAACCAAAGGTCTTGTTTTTAGGATCATCTCCCGATTCGTTGTCGATGTTGATGACAAACTGCTGTTTATTGCTCTTGCGTCGAGGTGAACATGGAGGATTCAAGGGGTCATCCTTCGACGCGCTGCGCTTGCTCAGGACAAGCGGGGTCGAGGATTCAAGTGAATTGCCAAAGCATTATAAAGAGTTGAACGTCTGGCAAAGGTCATTCCAAGCAGAGATCGAAAGAATGCTGAAGGCACTCATTCAATCGTTATAGCAGTTGCCATAAATATGTTCCGATTGAAGGCAGGGGCCAGGGTTCGGAACGGGATTCTGACAATCGCTATAACACCGAATCTGCCCGAGGCAGATAAATCTCTGCGTTACGGACCTCTTTGCAAGGGTGCGGGACCCATACCCGCAGCCCTGCAAACATACTCCCATGTATGCTCCGCTTTTTCGTCGGCCCGCGCCTTGACCCATGCCTGAGGCAGACAAGCTTCGGCGCGATCTGAGGTTTTGAAACCACATCCAGCGTCCAGCCATCGTGAAAAGAACTCTCAGGATGCATCGGCAGGCGCCAGGATTTCTCCCCGCCGGCTGAGTACCACCTCTTCATACGGAACGTCGGTCCCTGCCGCCGCCATGGCCTTCCGGACGATCATCGGTAGCCCTGAGCAGCATGGTACCTCCATGTACAGACTGGTCACGCTGCTGACACCTGCCGAACTGAAGATGTCGGTGAACTTTTCCACGTAGGCATCGGCGTCGTCGAATTTCGGGCAGCCCATCATGACCACCTTGTCCCGTAAAAAGTCACTGTGAAAGGTCGGGTAGGCGATCGGCGCGCAATCGGCCACCACCAGAAGGTCCGCCCCTTTGAGAAAAGGGGCCGTGGGCGGGATGAGCATGATCTGAACCGGCCAGTGGGTAAGTTCACCCGGGGCGTTGCCTGCGGCCGGAGTGTTCGCCCGGACCTGTTTCTCCGCCGGTACAAATGTATGGACGGCTGCCGACGGGCATCCTCCGGAAAAGATGACGTCACGGTTTTCGGCTTTGTTTGCCGCTTCTTCCAGGTGGGCCTCCACCGCGGATTCATCAAAATCTTCAGCTTCGCGTTCGATAACCCGCAAGGCGTCGTTGGGACACTCGCCCAGGCAGGCCCCCAGGCCGTCGCAGAGGTTGTCTGAGATGACACGGGCCTTGCCATCCACGATCTGCAGGGCTCCTTCGGCACAGGACGGTACGCACTCGCCGCACCCGTCGCAGAGTTCTTCATCTATTTCAATGATCTTCCGTAAAACTTTCATGGATTCCTCTCAATATCAAAGCGAAAGTGCTGCGCTTCGATGGTTGGACCGCAGTAAAAGATTCATCACACCCTTCAGCTTGTTGGAGCGAAGCGGAAATCCCGCCCTCCGGGGCTGCAAGGATAGACATGTTCGCTTTTTGTCCTATGGCGACATCGTCGCGTGTCATAAAATCGTAGAACGATTTTATTTCATGGGGCGTCCGGGAAAAGTACTCTTTGAGCTTCCCGGCGTCCGGTCTCGGTGAGCAAGTCGTTGTCGATGCGCCCCAGTAATTCTGCCTCGGTCATCGGTGTTTCTTTGTGGCGCTGCTCCAGGTTGGCGATCAGATCCGCGTCATAGACGATTTTGAACGTGTCGGTTTCTTCCGCCCCGGGATGATGATGGCGGCCGATAATGTCGCACACCTCCTCGATGATCTCCGGCGGCGCACTCAGTTTGGTAAGGATCTCCCGAGCCACTCCAGGCCCTTCCTGCTCCCGGTATTCGGCAGCGCGGCTGCCATGTTTCCGCTCGGCCTCGACCGATCCGATGTCGTGCAGGTACGCGGCGGAAAGGATCACTGCCAGGTTGCCGCGCGCCTCCTTGCCGATGCGCTCGGCATATCGCGCGACACGGGTGGCGTGGCTGATCTGCTTGAAGTCGGTTCTAAAATACCGTTTCATTTCAATGGCCACCCGGTCTTTTAGAAAATCCTCTTTCTGGGCGAGGAGTTCGGGAGGCAGGTCCCCCAGGCATTGCTCCGCATACTGGCAGTAGGCGGCACAACCAAAATCCATTTTCGGATTCACGAACCGGTGTCCGCAACCCGGACATTTTCTGGTTGTGTCGTCTTTGAAAAACTCCACCGTCCCATTGCATTCGGGGCAGTTGACTTCAAATATCGCCCCGGGCTTCCAGTATAGGGTGTCCTGACCTGGACATTTCATCGCCACACCTCACAATTACACGTTTTCAGGAACAACCTTGCCCATGAAAGTCTTCATTTGGTCAATATTCGGGTCCAGAACAAGGAGTTCTGGAGTGATGGAGTAATGGAAGGGACGGTTTTTTCCGCCCCTCCATGACGCCATCACTCCATTGCTCCGTTACTCCATCACTCCGCCAATCTTCTTTCTTGTCATCCTCAACTCGGATAAATTTGCAGCAGCAAATTTATGCGAGAATGGCATGCAGGTCTTCTTCCGGCGTCGAGATGGGCATGATGTTGAACTTTTCAACCAGAAAGTTGAGGATGTTCGGCGTTATAAATGCCGGCAGACTCGGTCCCAGTCGGATATCCTTGATCCCCAGGTAGAGCAGCGTCAGCAGGATGACGCACGCTTTCTGCTCGTACCAGGAGAGAACCATGGACAGCGGCAGGTCGTTGACCCCGCAATCGAATGCTTCGGCAAGGGCCACGGCGATCTTCACGGCCGAATAGGCATCATTGCACTGACCCACGTCCAGCAGACGGGGAATGCCACCGATGTCTCCAAGGTCTTGGTCGAAGAAGCGGAATTTGCCACAGGCCAGGGTGAGCACCACGCAATCCTCCGGAACCTTCTCGACGAATTCCGTGTAGTAATTACGGCCGGGCTTGGCCCCGTCGCAGCCGGCTACAAGGAAAAAGTGGCGGATGGCTTTGTTCTGGACCGCCTCGATCACCTGTCCGGCCACGCCCATGACCGCATTGCGACCAAAGCCCACCATCACCGACTTTCCGTTTGTGTTTTGGGTGAATCCCGGCATCGCCAGGGCTTTTTCGATAACGGGGCTGAAATCCTTGCCGGAAACATGGGCGACCCCCGGCCAGCCGACCAGGCCGGTGGTAAAAATGTTGTCTTTGTACGTCTCCTTGGGTTTCTGGATGCAATTGGTGGTCATCAGGATGGCCCCGGGAAAGGCCGCGAACTCCTTGGCCTGGTTTTGCCATGCCGTTCCGTAATGGCCGTAAAACTGGGGGTATTTCTTCAATTCCGGGTACCCGTGGCAGGGAAGCATTTCACCATGGGTATAAACATTGATCCCTTTGCCTTCGGTTTGCTTAAGGATTTCTTCCAGGTCTTTCAAGTCATGACCGGAGACCAGAATGGCCTTCCCCTCCTTGGTTCCCAGGGGGACCTGGGTGGGGACCGGATGGCCGTAAGTTCCGGTGTTACCGGCATCGAGAAGCTCCATGGCCCTGAGGTTGACCTCGCCGCATTTCAACACCAGGCCGACATACTCGTCCACGCCGAGGTCCGGATTGAGAGTTGCGGCCATCCCTTCATGGATGAAATCAAAGACCGCATCATCGGTTTGCCCCAATATGCGGGCATGGTCGGCGTAGGCGGCGAGTCCCTTGATGCCGTAAGTCAGCAGCTCCCGCAGGGAACGCAGGTCCTCGTTCATGGACGGATCGGCGTTGACGCCGACCGCCTCTCCCTGGGCGACCAGGGCGTCTTTGGTATCGGCCGGGACAAAGGTTACCGGGCCGGCAGAAGCCTTTATAGAGCCGCCGGCGGCCTGGACCTTGTCCTTGAGGGCGTCCCGCAGGCGCACGGCCTCGCCGATGAGGTCCACGAACCGGTCCGGGTCGAAGTCCACGTTGGTCAGAGTTGAAAAAATCGCCTCGCAGGCAAACCGGTCGACCTCCGGATCCCGTACGCCGGCCTTTCCGGCCGCCACGGCCACCTGGGCCACCCCTTTTACCGAGTAGATCAGCAGATCCTGCAATGCCGCCACGTCCGGTTGCTTGCCGCAAACTCCGATCTTGGTACACCCTTCGCCCTTGGCCGTTTGCTCACACTGATAACAAAACATGATAATACTCCTTTCGGTGAAAATATTCATTTATCGTGTAAATAAAAGGTTCCCCTCAAGTTTCGATCTGTTTCTATCCAACCGGGCGGCATTCATCCTTGATGTAGGTCAAATTTTGTGAAAAAAATGATTCCCGATACGTTTTTTACAGTGGCCGTCATAGATATGTTCCGTTTGCAGAAATATGGAACCGATGACCGCAGCGTTGCAGAGGGCGCAAAGGAATTGTATTTTTCCCAGAATCCCTGAGACGGGGATTCTGGGAAATGGCTTCAACAACAGATTGAAATTCTATAGATTTTACCAGATGATCGTTTTGCATGTCGCCCTCCAAGTCCTGTTTATCCTGAGCTTGTTGAAGGGCCTGCCCTGAGCCTGCCGAATGGAGCGGAGTCCTAGGGCAGCGAAATGCAAAATCAATATCACCTCTACCGCCTTTGCGGTGAACCGTTGATCGTAAAAGAAATCGGAACGCAATTCTGGCAATCGCTATAACGGGGCGATGACCGAACCGGAATACGCCGACGGACGACATTCTGGCATCCACCCTGCCGACTTCCGGCGGTGACATGGGCCGAACGGCGCAGGGGAGAGGTCCATCATGAAAAAGAATCGGGACATCATCGCGTCGGTGCCGCTTTTCAGAAGGCTGACGGCCTCCGGTTTAGAGGCCCTTGAAAAGATCGTCGAGGATCGGCGATACCCCAAAGGGGCGGCCATCTTTATGGAAGGTGACAACGCCGATGGCTTTTATATCGTTGCCGGGGGGCAGGTCAAAATATTCAAGCTTTCCCTTGAGGGAAAGGAGCACATTCTGCACATTTTCGGACCGGGGCATCCATTTGGCGAAGTGCCGATGTTTTCGGGGGGGAAATTTCCGGCGAATGCCCAGTCAACGCGAAAAAGCCGTCTCCTCTATTTGCCGAAGGCGTCCTTTATACGTCTCATCACCTCAAATCCCCAGCTGTGTCTAAACATGCTGGCGGACTTATCCTTGCGACTTCGGCAGTTTACGATCCAGATCGAAAACCTGTCTCTCAAAGAGGTGCCGGGACGCCTGGCCTCCTATCTGATTTATCTCGCCGATGAACAGGGAAATCCGGATGCCGTTAGCCTCAACATCTCCAAGGGGCAGCTGGCCAGCCTCCTTGGGACGATCCCCGAAACCCTCTCCCGGATCTTTGCCAAAATGACCGGCGACGGTCTCATTCGTGTTCAGGGGCGCGAGATTCGGCTGATGGACGTGGAGGGACTGAGGGTACTGGCGGATACGGGCAAACTTTAGAAGTGGCCTGAAAACGCCATCTAAAGCGATTTTCAGAATTGCGTTCCGATTTCTTTTACGATCAACGGTTCACCGCAAAGTTAATCCGTTGAAAGTCAAGAAAGAATTTTGGGTTAGGTCATGCCCACAGCCAA
>CAFBRK010000302.1 GCA_903231505.1 Olavius algarvensis associated proteobacterium Delta 3
GAGACCTCCCTGGCCTGCGTTATTCGAGATTCGCGGTAGTCGGACTACAGCTTCATCTCGAAGTGCCTTGCCCATGAAGGTCTCCATTTGGTGCAATGTCCGGGTTA
>CAFBRK010000303.1 GCA_903231505.1 Olavius algarvensis associated proteobacterium Delta 3
GACTGGTTATGGTTCCTGGGATATGACCTGGATGATGACATCCCTGACCACAGTGTCCTGAGCAAAGCACGGGCCAGATGGGGAACCAACGCCTTCCAAGGCTTTTTTGAACGAATTGTCATTCAATGCGCCGATGCCGGACTTGTCCAGGGCCGCAAGCTGTTTATGGACTCCAGCGACATTCAAGCCGACGCATCCAACAACTCGGTGGTCAAC
>CAFBRK010000304.1 GCA_903231505.1 Olavius algarvensis associated proteobacterium Delta 3
CCCAGGAACCATAACCAGTCTAACCGCTCCGGGATGGTGTCCATTAGTTCCCGCTCGGAACGAACGTTGTAAAGCACCAGAAGCAGCATCATCTTGAGAATCACCGGTGGGGGAACCGACACG
>CAFBRK010000305.1 GCA_903231505.1 Olavius algarvensis associated proteobacterium Delta 3
ATCAATCAAGTTAATCCGTACTCGAATCTGACATTGGCTGTGGGCATGACCTAACCCAAAATTCTTTCTTGACTTTCAACGGATTAACTTTGCGGTGATACGTTGATCGTAA
>CAFBRK010000306.1 GCA_903231505.1 Olavius algarvensis associated proteobacterium Delta 3
ATCATAATCGGTTACCTCAGTGCTCGAGTGGTTTATGAACACCTAGCAACTAAAACCATGCGATTCAATGGCTATTTGGGCAACAGCCCGTTGCATTATGACATTCTGCACCGCTTCGTATTCAAGGGTATCGCGCAGTGCCGGCAAAACTGACCATCGAGTATAATTGATCGTCGACCAATCGGTAACGACATAAGCGCCTGAAATGACTGAAATGTCATAATGCAAGACCATACCACGTGATTACTGATTATCTGAAACGAAGGGTTTGTTTCTTTCTTCTCTTATCCTCGCTATGCATATTTCCATTTGAAGATAACTATACCCGTGAGACCCGCGGCAAAAAGGTAGAAGGTGGCGGGCAATGGAACGGCAGTGTTCGCGCTCAATTGGATGTTGTCAAAGTCGACCTCCAGGTCTGGCGAATTTTGAGCCGTGTAACCGGCCGGAATTTCGTTGCGGTTGATCAGCCGGATACCGATGTTCTAGCCTAACTGCGGATGAATCGCACCGATAGTCACCGACACGCCGGCGGTCATGAATTCGCCTTCCGGTATGATCCCGGCGAGTGAGTTGTCGTCTTCCGCGACCACCTGACCTCCAGCAAGGAACTGTACTCGATAACCCGGAAATCCGTCGAGATTGAAAAACGCCCCGTTTTGAGCGGTCCCCGAGGCAATGTTGCCGACCTCGACGGTCACATCATACCGGGTGTTCGCTTCGAGCACGGCACTAAGCGTCTGTGTCAGCCCGTATTCACCGAGCCCGAACTGGTTGTTGCCATAGAGGATACTCACCAGATCGCCCTCCGGCGCCGTTGTGTTGAAGAAATCCGTGCCATTGGGAAAGAGGGTCCCGATCGTGATGCCGCTACCCCCGAAAACGACATTGTTCGGATCGTAGGTCGACCACCCGACCGGTTCGCCGAAGGTGAATTCGAAAAAATCGGTTTGTCCGGCCGTGTTCTCGAATCCCGGGTTAACCATGGTTATGGGCATAGCCATTGCGGCGTTGGCGATTACGAGAATCCCACAGAAAACCGGACACACAATATGAATCAAACCGATAGTCGTGATTTTCATTGGTAACTCCTTAAGGTGCGGCGTTCGAATAACGGTTTCAACAAATCGATGGCGGCCAATGTAGAAAGGTCAGGACGATTGGATGGTTGCACGAAGGTTCATTTGCTAAACCAGAACTTAAAAATTCCAGATTATATGTCAAGCTGGGTTATCCAAAAGGCCACCGGTATCAGTTGGCTTTCCAATACCCATGTTCTCGTCCCTTTGAAGATTTCGAAATTGATCGCATGATCGTCGAATGTGGCAAGGTGTCCACACCGACCCCATCTACCACAGAGTGATACAGGTATAATGATATGAGCAAATCTTGTGTAATTTACTTCACAACTCCATAATTACATACCTTATAACCAATCACGTATTCGAATAACAGGGCATGTAACCAGCTGATATTTTTCTTCTAAGCCGGAAATTTAGCCTCAATATCAAATCAGGCATGTATGTTGCTTTACTCCTCGCAAACTGCAGACGGTACCTGAAGCGGAACCTGGATGAAGTATTGTGGGGTGTGCTGATGCTGAAGCTGTTTTACCTGCCTATTTCTACATGTGTTAATTCCCGAACACAAATCATAACAAAAGAACCAAACGTATTTAGTAGAGGCAACAAGTGTTTTAATTCTTCTAGTGGTTTCTATTAGTATGGCAATGGAATGAATGCTGTTTCGATCAGGTTATCATATCGGCCGACTGCCTCGGCCCATTATATACTTTTGGCCCATCCAAAATTAGGATCAGAATGATACTTGGTGATAATTTAACTCTAGGGAGATAAAATGAAACGGATTTTAGTGGTGGCACTTCTTTGGGTTTTTTTCTCTGCTAGTAGCGCTCAAGCAATAATGTTTGTAAGAGGAACGGGGACTATTACCAGTGGAGGAGGCGGTGACTACCAGTTAATTTATGATGACGTGCTGGATATTACGTGGTTGGACTATACTAGATCAGCAAACAACTGGAATGTTCAAAACACCTGGGCGGACGACCTTGTTGTTTCGTACGATGGACTGGATCTTACCGGGTGGCGGCTTCCCGAGGTCTTACCGGTGAATGGTTCCAGTTATAATTACGCTTGGCGGAGTGACGGTTCATCAGATATCGGGTTCAACATCAGCGCACCCGGAAGTGCATACCCGGAAAGCACGGGTAGCGAGATGGCGAATCTTTTTTACGGGTCCCTCGGGAATTATGGGGCGTATGACATTTATGGGAGGGCTACGCCAAGTTGGGAATCTCAAAATACCGGCTACTTCGACAATCTTGAAGCGGGTCGGTATTGGAGCGGAACCATTTCCAGCAACTCCAATGCGTTTTGGTTTGAATTTGGAACCGGCGCCCAAGATAGATTCATGAATAATGCCACGACGAGTTACAGGACGTTAGCAGTTCTTGATGGTGATGTTCCAGAAGTTGCCCCGGTTCCCGAGCCTGCCACCATACTCCTTGTTAGTGCTGGGTTAGCCGGAATTGCAGGAGCACGCCGAAAAATGAAGAAGAAATAGCGAAAGCTCTATCCGATGCCAGATTTGCATTCATGGCTGAAGGAGAGGAAAACTTTTAGTATTATTTAGGTAAATGAATGGTAATCTTTAGCTAATTTATCATCCTTCGAAAGAAAGGTCTCCCGCGAAAGACGACCAGTTGGTCACCTGACCCAACGTGCACGAGAGACTTTCCCAAAAACCGGGAAGGGGCCTGGCGGTGCTGAGTAAGGGGGCCCCTTCCTGCAGCGTCTTGCGAATGCTGCCGGGTGTCCCATACATCTCCTCATCGTACAGAAGGAATCCCTCATAGTTTCCTGCGTCCGTGTCGCCAATGCCTTCGATACGAATTCCCAGAGGAGCATCCGGTCCATCCTGTTCTTTCTTTTGAGCCAGCATGTCGCTATCAAAGCGCCGGGTCATCATGACCATCGCTAAAAACGTCAAGATTAGGCACCTCATCACATTCACCTCCTTTGTTCGGGGTAAAATGTATGGATTTAAGGTTGTCCAGATGCCGGCGTTGCAGTCCATTTTCGATCACACTCTGCACCAGTGAAGACGTGAACGGGTTCATTCCCCCGCTGCTCTGCAGCAGACCACTGCCGGTCAGGCGTGCCAGCAGTTCAGGCTGGGCTTGGATCCAGCCCAGTCGTAAGCCCGGTGCCAGAATTTTTGAAAATGATCCCAGGCCCAGCACGCGTGCTTCGGTATCCAGCGCTGCCATGGGCGGGGGTGGGTCGTCTCCATATGACAGGAGCTGATAAACTTCGTCGGCCACAATCATAACACCGTGTTTCCGGCTCAGTTCCAGCAGTTGCCGGCGCCGTTTGAGGGACATGGTGACGCCGGCCGGATTGTGAAAGGATGGGAGTAATCTGGGATACCGTCGGATGAGACTGAAATCGGATTGACCGGATCAATTCGAAGTAATCTATTCATCAAAATTATCAATTTGACATATCAAGATTTTTCGATGACAAATCTTTTCAAGAAATCGCCTCAGCACACCATCCCAATGATTGCCGCTTTTTCGTTCTTCAGACCCGAGCTTTTGAATGCCCGTCAACCCTAGTGGGTATACACGGCTGAAGATCGAAGGCCGGTCAAACTCATCCAATAAGCCAAACCGGCACACGGTCTCTGTCTGAAGCAGGACCGCCCGACACAACGATTCGGGGAACGTTTATGAAGCTGGGTAAAGCCTATGGAAAACCATGTACGCTAAGAAATCAGACCTAAGCTACAAGCTGTGCCGCTGGGGACTTGGGGCAGTGTTTATCTATGCCGGCAGCATCAAGCTGATGGAACCCCAGGTGTTTGCCGTCCTGATAGACGCATACGGTGTCTTACCCGTTGGCCTGCTGATGCCCGTTGCCATTGCCCTGCCGGCATTGGAGGTGATTGCCGGCATCGGCCTGATTTTCGATATTGAAGGCAGCCTCTCGATTATCGCCGGCCTGCTGGTGACATTTATCGGCATACTCGCATACGGAGTTGATATGGGGCTGGACATCGACTGCGGGTGTTTCGGACCGGAAGATCCGGAAGCCGAGGCATTTCACGGCCTCAGAGGAGCCCTGTATCGCGATCTTGTCATGCTGACCGGAGTGATATTTATGTTTTCATGGCGCCGCTACCACGACATCACACCGATGAAACTATCAACATTAATCAAAACTGTACGGAAGAACAGGAGAACGGAAGATGCGTATGTGTAAATCACTTTCGAAGCTCATACTGGTATGCTCTCTTGTGATCGGGCTTGCGGCTCCCGCCATGGCCTTTCTTAACAACAAGTTCGAAAAAGAAGTGGAAAAGGAGGCCGGCGCAGTGAAGCTGGTCCGGGAGGTCCAGCAGGGTGGATATGATGTGGTGACCACTGGAGAGCTTAAGCAATGGATCGACACCGGTAAAAACATGATAATTGTTGACACGATGCCCTTTGAGGACAGCTACAAAAAACAGCATCTCCCGGGAGCGGTGCAGTTTCTCTTTCCTATCCCTGAAATGAAAACATGGGATGCCCGGAAAACCGCCGGAAAAAGCCAAAACGATTACACGAAGCTGCTTGGGCGTGATAAAAACAGGACACTTGTGATCTATTGCGGCTTTGTGAAATGTACCCGCAGCCACAACGGAGCGGCGTGGGCCAAAAAGCTCGGTTACAAAAATGTGTACCGTTACCCCGGCGGCATCTTTGCTTGGAAAGGGGCGGAGTACCCGGTTGCCAACATCGAGTAACAGCAACCCGTAGCTGATAAGAATTCCCTTATCAAAACACAATATCGATTCGGAATGGTATTACGGGATTCGCTATAAAAGGAAATATGTTTCCGAAAAACCGGTGATGACCGATAGCCTCTGATATTGCGCTGTCAGGTCTCCTTTTTTATCCACTATCTTTCAGCTTTAACCGTTCAGTTTCTATCCGCTAATCTTCCAGCCCTTCCGGAAAACGCTCCACATATTGCCTGATCTCATCCCGAACCCTGCGGTAGTCGGCCATGGCTTCCTCTTCGGAAGCGGCGCCTTTCGCCAGTTTGGGTGGATCGTCGAATCCTTTGTGAATCCGTTTCGTTTTGCCCGGAAAAAACGGACAGGACTCGTTGGCGTGATCACAAAGTGTGATGACATAATCAAATTCCATGTCCGGGTATGCATCGATATCCTTGGACGAATTGCCGGATATGTCGATATCGATCTCGGCCATGGCTTTGACAGCTCTGGGATCGATGCCCTTGGGGGCCACACCGGCGGAATAAGCGGTCATCGAATCACCCTTCAAGCGATTGGTCCATGCTTCAGCCATTTGGCTTCGGCAGGAATTTCCCGTGCATAGATATAATATCGTTATCGAGTGCATTGGTGTTCCCCCGTGTCATACGGGTCATAGCAGGTGTCGGAAATAGGTTCCAGTTGAAGCCGAAATTTCTGTCGTCATACCGGAATGACGCCGGGGTTTTTCGACGCGCCGTTATAGCAGCACGCCAAATCCAACCGGCACAAAATTTTGGCAATTGCCATAAACAAAAAAACATCTAAAAATAATTTTGACGATTTGGCAATACCATTTAGGTTAAGCATCCGGTGTGCGCTGTGAAGCGCCGCCTCTTGATTCGAATAAAGGGCGAACGCTATTTTTCAGCTAAAACGTAGCTAAAAAGATATTGACCCCTTGTATGACCGATGTTATTTTCGTTTTACAGTAACCTACGAACTCTCCTGAAATCGTTAAACATATTTCCAACTGTCAACACCGGGCGCATAGGCACCCTTCGGTTGCGACCGTATCCACCCGGCGGAACCCGCAAGTATCCGTCCGGTTAACTGCATCGTTACCCCGATACGGCCGACCCATCCTACGGTCGCCGCCGAATCGATTCAGGGAGCGCCGGATGGCACGGCGGACGTTGTTCGCGCCCATCCATGAGCGATCCGGTCAACGTCCAAGAAAGTCGGTTACCAGGCCCGATTGGAGGCCAATCCGTCGGAAACAAAATACCTGAAAAACCGCATCATCATCAACCAATGGGAGCACCCCGCCAATGCCTATAGACAGAGCAGATAACGAAAAAACTATCGAGAGAAGTCCCGGTAAACGAAATGAGCCGCCCACAGACCATATACCGGCAAAAGTCAAATTCGAAATTTATGGCGAGGAAATGATCGAGAAGAAAGTTAAATCGAGCGGCAACAGCGGTCGCGTGTATCTACCACCAAATTGGGTGGGACATCAGGTTAAGATCATTCGAATTGATTAACCCTATCGGTGAGAAGGGATGATTCCGTGGAAAAAGTGATTATTCGTGAACTGCACGGGGGTGATGCTAAGGAAATCTGTCGCATTTTTGGAGACATCATACAGAAACCGGTATCCCCGGACTTTGTGCGCATCATCGAACAGCATGCGTCACGGGAAAAAGATGCCTGTGTGGTGGCGGAAATCGATGGTCA
The DNA here is from genome assembly GCA_903231505.1 of Olavius algarvensis associated proteobacterium Delta 3. Taxonomy (GTDB): domain Bacteria; phylum Desulfobacterota; class Desulfobacteria; order Desulfobacterales; family CAFBRK01; genus CAFBRK01. The sequence continues at coordinate 6,520 of CAFBRK010000306.1, forward strand.
AGTCGTCGGATTCCTGATCAGCTACATTCTGACAATGGGATTCGGAATAGACAAAAGTGCCTGGATCGCCACTCTGGGCGTCGATCCGAGTTACATGGGCCAGGGCATCGGAGAGGGCATGGCTAAGGAAATATTCAAATACTACAAGGGTCAGGGCATTGACCAAGTCTATACATCGGTCCGATGGGACTCCCCGGACCTGTTATCGTTCTTTAAAACCCTGGGTTTCGACCGCAGCAACTTTGTCAATCTAAGGAAGACGATCGAGTAACGGTGTTTCTTCACTACTTATGAGGTAAAGATCCGTTTGGCATCAGGGGGGACAGTACAGATTTCGGGATAGAACCCGGATACAGATTGCCGTCGATGACAAAAGTCGGTGTCCCCTGAATATTGAGCGAATTCCCCAAGGCCATATCTTCCGATATCGCTGTCCTCGTTGTTTCTCTCTCCAGGCAGGCTGTAAGTTCAGCCGGAACGATCCCCAAAGCAGATGAAAATTCCTGAGGAGTGACAGGCTCCGGCCGCCTTCCGTTTGTAAACAGAAAATCATTGCCTTCCCAAAATTTGCCCTGTTCACCCGCGCAATAAGCCATTTTGGAATATTGGAATGCCTCGGGATGTTGCCGCAACGGAAAGTGAAGGTGCACGAGCCGTATGCTGTCCGGGTGCTCATAAACGAGCTTTCGAGCCTGCAAGTGGCCCCTGAAGCAATAGGGGCACTGATAGTCACTGAATTCGGCGATTTCGATGACCGGCTTTCGCGCCCCGATCCAATAGGCCCCCTCAGAATTCCGGCCCGTGAGCACCCCACCCGGCCCCTCAGTGATTTCCGTATGCCAGTACGGGGGAATCGTCAGTTTCAGGACAGCTACCAAAACGACGGCTGACACCACGAATAGCGAGACGCTGCCCCTTCTCCCCGGCAATTGTCTGGCTTCTTCACGAAGGGCCGAAATTGGACCGATCTTGAGCCGTTTGAGTTCAGCGATGGTGAGGGCCAAAAGCGAAAAGTTCACCACCGAGGTGGCGATGCAGAGAATACACAGGGAGTGAATCAATTTTGCCGATATCGAAAACAACAGGGCACTGACCAATGATGCAGACAGGCTCAGCAAAAAAAGTATCCCGAAAGGCCACACAGATGCCCCCCGAACCCGGTTGAGACCCCATATACAGAGCCCCCCCATGACCAGATAACCAATCAAGCCCCAGAGGGCCACAGGCAGGCCGGCAACAACGGCATACCTGCTGAAGGCAACACTTTCACAATCGATGGTCTCGCTTATGGCGCAGAGAGCGTGGTAATTGGAATCGGTGTGCACACGTACATGAAGCCTCAGAAGGTCTGCACTGAGCAACGTTCCGAGGGTACACAGGACCAGAAACGCAATCCGCAGCGCCAGCGTTGGCGCAGCAGCATGCGCCACGTCGTGGGCATCGGAATCGAGCGTGCCCTTCCCGGCGCCTTCTTGCCCCTTGACTGGATGAACCCTATTCATCCAAACCTCCGGGCTGGATATTTCACCAAATCGTGTCGTGTTTCCATTTTTTCATTCCTGGGCATGACAGAAAAAAAGTGGCTGAGCATGTCAACCATTCCGATGGCGTCTCGACATATATTCCCTGTCCTTGATGCCTGCAAACGAAAATGTGATCACTGACGACAATTGTTTCCAGTAGCTGGGTCCCAAATGCCCTGCAATCTGTTCAAATAAAAATTTTTATTACATATTATCAATATGATGTAAACTTTTCCGATTATCGGCCGATCAATGGCACAGTTAATGCGAAGTTTTGAGATCGGAATGTGAGTCGGATTATAGCACATCGACCCGAACCAAAGAAAACAGGAGATTCTCGTGGCCACAGAAAAGCCATCCATCAAGGAATATCTTGACGAGGAAAATCGAGTGATCTTTGCCTGCCCGGACTGCAACAAAAAAAAGGCCGTTCGGATACCGCCACAGTCCAGCAATCAGCCATCCCCTTTGCTGCGCTGTCGGTGTGATTGTGGACACCCGTTTAGCGTCACTCTGGAACGTCGGAAACATCCCAGAAAACGGGTAAACCTTTCCGGCACCTACATGAGCTTGCTGCGCGATCAGCATGGTCCGGTTCAGGTACTCGATATCTCACGCGCCGGAGTACTACTGGAATTTGCGGTGCCGTCGATCCTGGAAAAGGGGAATCTGATATTTTTGGAGTTTCAGCTTGATGACCAAAAACGGTCGTTGATCCATAGGGAGGTCGAAATCTGCTCTGTCAACGGCAAACGTATGGGAGGCACGTTTACTTCCGAGGACCATCAGGATCAACTGAGACTGTACCTCGAGGAGCATGGTCTCGTCAGCAAAAAAGAGTCGCGGGTATTGACCGACGAACTGGATACGGATTCGGAATGCGTCGGCCGTCCCTGGGACGAATTGCTGTCCATATTCTCTTGATTCGGATGAGGCCAGTTCTATTTGACCACAGCATCGCGTAAGGGGTGAAGTTATCCGCCTAAGGCGACCCGGCCCGCCATAAAACAGCCGCCTCTGCCCCTGGCGGGACCACAAAGCCGTAGGCGGATAACTTCACCCCTTGCTTTTTTACAGCGATTTTCAGAATTCCGTTCCGAAACCGGACTCAAGGTCCAGTATCAATAGCAAATACCTGATTCCCGGCACCAAGTACCCAGAATCCAGCATCCCGTTAGCCCGTCAGCCCGTTGGCCGGTTTGCCCGTTGGCCTTACATAGCTATTAGGTATTGGGTATTTGGTATTCGGTCGTTGGTACATCCTTCAACACGGCGGAAGGTCAATCATGGTTCTTATCACTATAATTTCAGCTTTGAGCTTTCAGCTCTAATCTTTTCACTTCATCCACTATCCAGCATCCAGCATCCAGTATCCCGTTAGCCCGTGGGCCCGTTGGCCTTGCATAGCTATTAGGTATTGGGTATTGGGTATTTGGTATTCGGTCGTCGGTACATCCTTCAACACGGCGGAAGGTCAATCATGGTTCTTATCACTATACTTTCAGCTTTGAGCTTTCATCTCTAATCTTTTCAGTTCATCCACTATCCAGCATCCAGCATCCAGCATCCAGTATCCAGAATCCAGCATCCAGTATCCAGAATCCAGCACCCTAATCCCCATCATGGCGCCACACCGAATCGCAACCATTTGAAACTCTTTTGGATTTCTTCGGAAACGGCACTTCCGATGCGGCCCATAAACAGGTTTTCCGGCTTTAAGCAGACGTTGGGCTCGTTTGTTTGTAATTCCTGGAATTTGAATGCGGTGAACAACCGGATCAGCATGTTCCGATACTCCTGGGCGGACAGCCCGCTGCCGTCCAGATCCCACGTCCATGAATACCCGACCATGTAAATGATTCTTTCCTCGATGTCCGGATCGAAAAGCAGGGCGGTGAGAATGCCCCGGGCCAGACGTCCTTTCCGCCACCGCCGGCTGACCTCCACCGCTTTGACTTCGGTCATCACGCCGCTTCCGAGTCCAGCCCAGCGTTCGTCGGGCTCGGGGGGGCTGAGCAGGCCAAGTCCAACAATCTGTGTGTGATCGTTGACGGCCAGCGTCACGCTGGTGTCTTTTCGGGAAGCGATATCCTCGAGGCTGTCACGATGGGTGTACAGGGATTTGTATTGGGCATAAGATCCGAACTGATCACCGAACGCATATTCACGTATACATTCCACCGAACAGTGCCGGAGAATAGTGACATCACCCATTGGTGTCGGCCAGACCGTTTCCTGCTGCATGGTTCGTCTACAGGTACTGAACCCGGGAATGAGATATTGTCCAAAAACAGAGATGACGCTGAACTCGCCGTTGCGTTCTGGGTGAAAGCGTTGCAGGCGTTTGAAAAACGAGCATCTGATAAGCCCCTTCAAGAAGCGGTGTTTAAAGTCCGGATTGCGTCCAAGGACAAGGCGTCCCGAAGTTTGAAAGCGGAGCGTACACGGGAGTACGTGAGCATTTCAAAAATCGGGACAACCCCGTAATTGGACGTTAGACGGGCTTTAAACAGCGCTTCTAAAAATCGCTCCACGAGCGATGCAACCGCTTTATCATAATTACCAAATCGTGGCGGTTGCCGTCTGGATCTTTCGCATAATCCTTCAATGTGGCATGTTTGAAAAAGTCGAGTTTAAAGGCCGCATCGATGGCGGCAGCTTCCACCTCCGCGACAAAATCAGACCGGATATCTGTCAAGCCCATATCCAGGGCGAGCTGGATCAGATCGAGCAGCATCCAGGTTCCCAACCGCTTATGCCGGAACCGGGGAGCCACCATGATTCGGAGCCGCCCGACATGCGTGGTGGAGCCAAACCCGCGAAGGTACAGACTGGCATGGGCGATGATCGTATCATCGGACAGAGCGACAATGGAACGGACGGTTCCGGAATCGATATCGTCGAACCATTTACGGAGAACCTCCGGGTCCAGGAAATCATACCGTAAATACCAGCGGTCATCGCTGGGGATCCCCTGGTAAAAATCGACCAGAAGCTGCCTGTCGGTATTCTCCAGAGGCCGGATGATGGCCTCCTCGCCGCTTTTGAGCACCAGTTCCTTGGGGTATCTCACGGGTCGCTCTCCTTAGTGTTCCTCTCCGGCGCCACCATGGAACGGTTTCATGACATATCGGGAGAGAATGGCTATTCCTTGGGCTCCCCCATAACCTCGGCGAACATGTCCATATCCCACGTGCGGGCATCGGCGATGTTTTGTCGGAATTTAATGAAATCGATGGTGTCTTTTCCGGTCTGCTTGCGTGTGTTGAAGGCGCCAAATCCGAGAAATGCCTCACCACCCATGTTCGCCGCGAGCCAGTGACGATTGCCGTTTTTGCAGATGTCCCAGAAGTACTTTTTCTTCATCCGGATACCGTCCACCGACTTGATCAGGCATCCCGGAAACAGGTTGGCAAATGTCCAGATGATCTTGTTGACTTCGTTGTCGAGCTTCTCGAAGTTCGCGTTCGGCTGATGATGTTTGACAAACGCACGTGCCTCCTTGAGCGCATCGCCGCGTTTGAACTCCCCGTAAACGATTTCCCCATCATCGATGTACCGGTCGGTAATGACCATCGGGTTTCGCACCCACTTGCCGTCTACCTTTAATACCGGCACACATTTGCTGATCAGATTTTTCATCTTCATTTTATATGCCGACCACATCTCGCAGGAAACACAGTTCCACATGGCATCCTCGATGCCAAGATACCAGGGAAGAAAATCGGTGGATCCCCCGTCCGGTGCGCTCCCATGCCGTGGTCCGGCCTGCCCGAAAATGGCCAGGTCCGATGAGATCGTCAAATCGCAGGCCATGCCGATCTCCTGCCCGCCGGCGACCCGCATGCCGTTGACCCGGCAAATGGTTGGCTTCTTGCACATGAGAATGGCGTCGACCATCCGGTTGAAAAGCTCCATGTACTGTCCATACTCGTCGCACCGCCGGCTGTAGAATTCACTGTACTCTTTGGTGTTGCCGCCGGTGCAAAACGCGTAAGGGCCGGTGGCGGTGAAAACCGTGGCCACCACGCTCCGGTCGGTCGAGGCATTTTCAAACCCGGCGATGACCCCCTTGACCATCTCGGTGGTATAAGAATTGTATTGTTTTGGATTATTCAGTCGGATCCAGGCGTTGAAGAGGCCGTCAACCACGTTTCCTTGCGGATCGGTCAGCGGCTTCTTTTCGAACACCACGCAGGGCGCATCATCATCCGTGCCCCAATGCGCATCCGAATGAAGGTCGTGGTCTTTTTTGTCGTGGTCTCTCGGCATCCATTCTAAAGACATAACGTCAACCTCCTCTGGTGAAAACCATGTTTTATTAACGGTTCAAATCCGAAATTCGAATTTCGAAATCAGGCGCTTGGTCTAGAACTCTTACCCCGCAGGAAACGAGTCCGATCCAATTTGCGATTGCTTTGCCAAGAAACGTTAAAAGTCCGGTTCCAGCACAATACGCTGATCCGGTGACTGGCTGTGGGCTTCCTCGAACGCTTCCCGGATGGTGCTCATGGGTCGTGTCTGAACGAAGGGCTCCAGGGCAATTTTGTTCGACAAAACCATTTCCAGCACTTTCGGGTAGTATTCGGGAAGGCATCCCCAGGTGCCGATGATTTCCGCATCAAAGGCCATGAGCCGGCTTATGGAGTACTCTACTTTGTGCATACCGAATCCCACGACAAGCAACTTCCCGGTAAAGCTGAGCAAGCTCAGGGCCGTTTCCTGACCGGACCGGGTGCCGGTGACCTCGAAAATCTTCCACCCGTAACCCGGTAGTCCCTTTTCTTTCCGGACCGCTTTGATCTCTGCGGCAACCTCATTGGTGCCCTTGCCCGTCGCGTCGATCACGGCATCGGCACCGTGGGCCAGCATTTTCTCCAGTCTTGGCCCGGAAATATCGACGGCGATGACGGTCCCGGCGCCCAGCGCCTTTGCCACCTGAACCATGTACTGACCGACGCCGCCGACACCGATCACCACAACATGGTCACCGATCTCCAGATTTGCCCGCCTGGCCGCCTGGAAGGGCGTCGTGGCCGCATCGGCCACAACGGCCAGATGGGACAGGGAAAATTCACCCCGATCCCGAATCTCGCAAAGGTCGATTGCCGGAACGGGTATGTGACTCGAAAATCCGCCGTATATGCCGATGCTGTTGCCCGGCATCTTTTGATTCAGGCATCGGTTTCCCCGGCCTGTTTTACACAGATCGCACCGCCGGCAGGGCATTACCGCCGGAATCAGAACCTCTTTGCCGATCCAGGCATCCATGCCGGCGACCACGGTGCCGGAAATTTCATGACCAAGGGCCAGCGGGGGCTTGGACACAGTGGGTACCCCGTCATAAAAGTAGCCGAGATCCGTATGGCAAATCCCGCATCCGGCGATTTCAATCAGCACGTCTTCGTTGCCCAGCTCTGGAACGGGAATTTCCTTTTTTTCGAGCCTGCCGGGAATCACCTCTCCCGTCTCCTTGTTCTTCCGATACGGCTGGATCATCTGCCAGGTCTGTATCGTGTCCGGTATGGATGTCATAATCATCCTCCTTGCGGTTGATCTGTGGAGTTATGGAGTGGGATAGTGTCTAAACTGAAATGTGCGCTACGGCGCTGCTGAGCTGATGAAAAAGTTAAAATTTAGCTATTTTGTAGTTACAAAGCCCAGCCCTTGTCAACACCAAAAATTTTCTTGACTCGATGATGTTGTAGCTACTATATAGCTGTCGAGTCTTTCCTGTCCGAACCGGCAATCGGTTGCCAGCCACTACAACCATATCCCTGTATCCGTTAGGAGTCGCCCATGCTTCTGGAAGGCAAAAACGCAATAGTGACCGGCGGTTCCCAAGGTATCGGCACGGCCGCATCCATGGAACTGGCCCGAGAGGGCGCCAACGTCTGTTTGACCTACCGCACCCATGAAGAGGAGGCCCTCCGGGTGAAGGAGGACATTCTGGCCCTGGGTCGGGAGGCCATCGCCCTGCCCTGTGACATCGCTTCATTCGCGGACGCCGAAGGGGTGGTCCAAGCAGCCCTGGACAAATTCGGCCGCATTGATGTTCTCGTCAACAATGCCGGCATGAACTGGGATGGCGTGTCCTGGAAAATGAGTGAGGAGCAGTGGGACCGGGTCATCGAAGTGAACTTGAAGGGCTATTTCAACTTCACACGACAGGTTGCGCCCCTGTTCAAGGAGCAGAACTCCGGAAAAATCGTCAATGTGACGTCTATCAACGGCATGCGGGGCAAATTCGGCCAGACCAACTATTCGGCCTCCAAGGCCGGCATCATCGGCTTTACCAAGGCGCTGGCGAAAGAGCTTGGAGCGTTTAACGTGAATGTCAACGCTGTCGCCCCGGGGCTCATCGAAACCCCGATGCTGGCCTCTTCCGACGCCCGTGACAAAATCGTCGGCATGGCACTGAACGAAATCGTTCTCAAGCGGGTGGGATCCCCCGAAGATCTGGCCAATGTCATCGCGTTTCTGGCATCGGAAAAGGCCAGGCATGTAACAGGGGAGGTTATTAAGGTTGATGGTGGGCAGTATATATAGAAGCGGTCTTAAAAACGCGTCTAAGGGCACATGGTCCCGCCGGCGGCGGGATTGCAGGTCGGCGAAAAATGCTCACATACTACGGTGTATGCTCCGCTTTTTCACCGCCCCGCGCCTAAACCTGAACCCTGATCCACATTTTTAAGACCGGTTCTACAATGCCTGAAATTTAAAATGCCTAAACTGCCTAAAATGAGGAAACGATTGGCCGGTTTTCGGCTCGCAGGAGCTCACCGAATTCCGGTTACCCTGTTTGGCCGGTAAAACAGGATACTCCATCCATTGCCGGCAAACCGGCGAACCGGCGAACACCCCTAACCCGAGCATCGGTTGGGCCCAACCAACTTTAACTGTATAGCGGAGATAACATATGCCAAAAGTAGCTATCGTAGGCGTCGGCCAAAGTGCCTTTGTGCGGAGCTATCCGGGTTCCATACGGGAAATGGTATTTGATGGATTTCAGGAAGCCCTGACCGATGCCGGCATGTCGGCAGCGGACATCGGAGCATCGGTTGTCTGCAGCGCCCCGGAATACGACAAGCAGCGATCGCCGTCGGGAGTCTTTGCGGAGTATCTGGGACTGAACCCCCAACCCACGGTTTATGTGGAAACGCTCTGTTCCTCCGGCAGCACCGGCGTCAGGCTGGCCTATTCCCTTGTTGCTTCAGGCTTGCACGATGCCGTGGCGGTTCTCGGATTTCAAAAAATGTCGGAGATATCATCCGCCGAAACCCAGGAGCGCATGGGGCGGGGCGGGGATATCCAGTGGGAGAGCCCTTTCGGAACCATGATGCCGGCATACTACGCCATGTTCGCCCGCGCCCACATGGATGCATTTGGAACCACCCCCGAGGACCTGGCTGAAATTCGCGTCAAGGCATCGACGTATGGTCAGTTGAACGAAAAGGCCGTGTATCGCAAGGCCGTCACAGCGGACATGTTTGCCGACCCCGAACACCGAATGGCCGGAACGGTAGCCAGCCCGCTGCGTGTCGGCGATTGCTGCGCCAATGCGGACGGCAGCTCCTGCATCATTGTGGCCAGCGAGGAGAAAGCTGACGCCCTCGCCAGGAAGCCGATCTGGATCCTCGGAACAGGGGCTGCCAGTGCCAGCGTGAACCTGGCCGGAAGGGACCTGTTCTCCGGGTTGTCGGTTGCCCGTGAAGCCGCACGACAGGCGTATCAAATGGCCGGGATCGGGCCTGACGATGTTGATGTCGCTGAGGTTCACGACTGTTTTACCATCGCTGAGATGATGGCTTACGAAGATCTTGGATTTGCCGAACCCGGAAGCGGCAAAGATCTGATCCGGGGGAAAGAAACTTACAAAGAAGGGCGCATTCCGGTTAACGTGGATGGCGGGCTTCTCTCCAAAGGGCACCCCATCGGAGCCACCGGAGGCTCTCAGATCCGCACCATCGTCATGCAGCTTCGTGGAGAAGCCGGCGAGATTCAGGTGCAACATCCCTCCATCGGACTGGTGCATAATATCGGCGGAGTCGGACTGTACGGCAACGTCACTATTCTCGGAAGGTAATCAGGATGGCAACGAAAAAAGACGTCGACGATCGATTTAAAAAATTCGGCACCGTGAGCTTTACCGCGATCTCAAAGACAAACGACTTTATCGATTATCTTGAGCAGGGAAAAGTCATGGGAACCCGCTGTGGGGCGTGCGGTAAATCCTTTTTCCCGCCGCGCAGCAATTGCTACCGGTGCCTGGATAACCCCATGGAATGGTTCGAGGTCTCGGGCAACGGAACCCTGGTGACCTACAGCCGGCTCCAGTTTGCACCCATCGGATTCGAAGCGGATCTGCCTTATGCCATCGCTCTGCTGGACTATGGCGACTACAAGGTGTTCGGGCGGATTTCCAGCGAGATCCCGGAGGAGGAGTTGTCCATCGGTATGCCCATGAGGACACGGGTGAATGAGCTGCCGAATGGGCAACTCAATTACGTCTTTGAAAAATCGGATTCATAACTTCATCTAAGGCCCGATGGCGGTGTTGCGGACCTCCGAGAAATGCTCACATACTCCCGTGTATGCTCCGCTTTCTCGTCGGCCCGCGCCTTGCCCTCGGACCTGATCTAAAGTTCTGAATCCGATTTTGGACATCATTTAATACAAATGACCAAACTGCAATAACGGAATCTCACCGCGGAGACGCTGAGCGCGCGGAGGGTATGATTTCTGTTGACGTTCCGCTGAGAGGGTGGAACGTCAAAAACAAGTATCGCCTGGGGCTGCCGGTCGGGGGCCTTAATAGACCGTCGTTTGGTCTGAATACAGACTGCGAGGCCTCTTCATCTGATGCCCTCTCAGCGACAGATGAAAAAGAGTCACGACTCTGCAGGCTCTGCGCTTCAAGCGAAACTCAGATGAAGTCTGGGACAGCGGACGGTAAAACACAAGAAAAAGGAAAAAGCCGTGGCGGAGGAACAAACGATAAAGGTGGAGATTGCAGATGGGGTGGCCCGGATCACATTCGACCGGCCCAAGCACAACGTGTTTAATATCGACATGATGCGGGAGTTCATCGAGGCCCTGGAGGAATTAAGCGCGGATGATGCCCTCAAATGTCTCGTGCTTCAGGGCGAAGGCCGCAGCTGGTGCGCCGGTGTCGATGTCGGTGATCATAAACCGGATATGGCCCCCGAAATGATTGACACCTTTAATCGATCCCTGGAACTGATCGAGGGGATGCCCGTCCCCACCATCGCTGCGGTTCACGGCGCCTGTCTGGGTGGGGGTATGGAATATGCCATTGCCTGCGATATTGTCCTTGCCGGCCGAACCGCCGCTTTCGGCCAGCCGGAAATCAAATTGGGTTTTTTCCCGCCATATGCGGCAATCCGCCTGCCCCATCTTGTCGGTCCGGCAAAAGCCATCGAGATCTGTACCACCGGAAAAATCTACACGGCCGAAGACGCCAGCGCATTGGGGTTTGTCGGGCATGTCGTCGAGGATGACCAACTTAAAGATGCCGTCGAAAAAGTGATTGCCGACATTGCGACGAGCAGTCCGTTGATCATCCGGCTCAACAAACGGGCGGTGACCCAACACCTGGGCATGCCTTCGCCGGATGCCATCCGGCAGGTCAGTGATCTCTTTCTCAACGACTTGATGCAGACCGAGGATACCCTGGAAGGCATTGCCAGCTTTGAGGAAAAACGAAAGCCGGAGTGGAAAAACAAATAGGGAGATTTCTCCCTCGAGTCATGCCGGTCCAGAATCGAGTCCGGGATGACGGATCCGGCACAGGCTTCGCCGGAATGACGTCTGTACAGAATACCGATCCAGTCCTTTGGGGATGAAGGACGGCGGCTATAATACCTCATCAAACTCGATATGTTATGTCGGGATTCGATTCGAACATACTTTTCCCAATCATTATGAACTGATGGATACGCTCAATCCTAACCGACCGGAGGACACCCATGTCTCAGATTAAGAAAATCGGCGTCATCGGAGCCGGTAATATGGGCAGCGGCATTGCCCAGAAAATCGCCCAGGAAGGCATCGATGTTGTCATGGTGGACGTCACGAAGGAATTCGTTCAGCGGGGTCTGAAGATCATCGAGGGCCTGCTCCAGGAAGGGATCGAAAGAAAGATCTTCACGCCGGAACAAGCCGAACAAACCTTGTCCCGGATACATGCCACCGCCGACATGAACGCGGTTGCCGATGCCGATCTGGTCATCGAGGCCGTGTTCGAAGATAAACAGGTAAAATCCGACCTTTTCAAGCGTTTGGACGACGTCTGCTCGGAGAAGACCATTCTGGCCACAAACACGTCCAGTTTCTTTGTGCGGGATTTTGCCGAGAAGACAACCCGGCCGGATCGTTTCATCGGATTGCACTACTTCTATCACCCTGCCAAGAACAGGCTTCTGGAGGTCATTCCATGCGATGACACCAGTCCGGAAACCATAGAAAAATCTCTTTTGGCCGCAAAACTCCACAGCAAGACATCCATCCTGGTCAAAGATGCACCGGGTTTTGCCGTAAACCGGTTCTTCGTGCCATTTCTCAACGAAGCCGCGCGCCTTCTAGAAGAGCAGGTGGCCGACATTCCGACCATCGAGGAAGCAGCCAAGCGAGCGTTTCGGATCGGCATGGGACCCTTCCAGCTCATGAATGTCACGGGAATCCCCATTGCCGTCCACGCGGCGACCACCCTCGGAGATGAACTCGGACCCTTCTACGCACCGGCCGACATATTGAAAGCTCAAAAAGACAGCGGCGAAAACTGGAATCTCGAGGGGCCGGTGGACGAAACGAAGATCCCCGAGGTTCAGGACCGCCTTTACGGCGTCTGTCTTGGCGTGGCCGGAGCGTTGGTGAACGAAGGTGTCGCGTCCATGGAAGACACCGATCGGGGAGCCAAGATCGGGCTTCGCTGGGCGTTGGGTCCATTTGAGCTGATGAACAAAATCGGAATCGACAGAACCCTTGAAGTGGTCGAACAGATCGCATCCCGGTATCCCGATTTTGAAGTTCCGGAGGTGTTAATAAAGCAGCAAGCCTCCGGGCAACCGTTCCAGTTCAGCCTCGTCGATCTGGATGTAAAAGACGACATCGCCACGATCACCCTCAACCGGCCGGAGGCCATGAACGCTCTCAACGAAACGGTTGTTGCGCAACTCGGCGAACAGTTTGAAAAAGCGGAAGCCGATCCTCAGGTGCGGGCCGTGGTGTTCCAGGGGGCCGGAAAAGCGTTTGTGGCCGGGGCCGACATCCGGTATTTCGTCAAGAACATCAAAGCGGACCGCATTCCGGATATTGTCGCGTTCACCCGAAAGGGTCATGAGGTGCTGATGCGGATCGAAAATTCCGAAAAACGCACCATCGCGCTTCTGGACGGACTTTCCCTGGGCGGCGGCAGCGAACTGGCACTGGCATGCCAGGCCATCGTCACCACCCCGGCCGGTTCCATGGCCTTTCCGGAAACCGGCATCGGTATCTATCCCGGGCTGGGAGGGATGCTGCGTCTGGCCCGGCAGGTCGGCCCGGCTCTGGCCAAATACTATGTGTTTACCGGGGCGCCCATTTCGGCAAAAGACGGGGCTGCGCTGGGACTGGTCACCGAGTTGGTTTCCCCGCCCGAGGTGGAATCGGCAGTCCGAAAACTGGTCGATGGCGGACGGCCGGATAAATTCCGCACACGTGAAATTCCTGATAAATTCCAAGAACTTGCAGCCATTGGCAGTGATGCCAATGTCGCCCGCCTGCTATCCGGGGAACTACCGGAGGGCGTTCCCGATGCGGTGGCTGCAAAGTCATTGAAAATAATCGGCTACAAGGCCCCGCTGGCGCTCCGGATCGCAAATGACATTATCGATGCCCAGGTGGAAACGTCGATGCCTGACGCGGTGGAAATCGAACTGAACCGGCTGGCCGAAATCTTCTCAACGGAAGATGCACTGGAAGGGCTGTCCTCCCTGGGCAGGAAAAGGCCGGAGTATAAATCCAGGTAAAAGGATCCAAGAGTCCAAGGGGTCGAGGTTTACCGGTACGCCTGGGGCGCATAAATCTATGGCAGCGCCGGAGGCGACCAGGGTTTCAAGTGTCTGATCCATTATGCCGGTGGAGACCGGCATGCAGATGCATGGCACAAATTTGGGTTATGGATTCCAGCCGCCAACGCCACGCCAACAGAGCCCTCTCTGTAATTAGAGAAGTTGGTACGAAATCCTCTCTTCCAGCTCAAAATTTATTCTGCGCGCTTTCAATCAGCTATTTTAGCCATTCACTTGACCCCTTGAATTCCTGACCCCTTGGATCCTCAAGCGACATACTTCCGCAAGTAATACGGATAGCCTATTTGCCCGTCCATACGAGCCGATATAAGAAGCTTCGTGTAAACCAATTTTTCTTGACTCGACAAAAGTGTAGCTGTAATGTAGCTATCACATCTGAAATCTATCGGATTTCGATGAACCCGTTCACCATCCATTAAGAAGGACATTGTCATGCACAAGCTTCTCACAGATGATCCCGGCGGTAAAATGATGCTTCTCGGCAACGAAGCCATCGCCAGAGGTGCCCTCGAGGCCGGAATGGCCTTTGCCGCCACCTACCCCGGCACTCCCTCCTCGGAACTGTCGCTGCAATTTTTCCAGATTTCCCAGGAAAGCGATCTGTACTTTGAGTACAGCACCAATGAAAAGGTCGCTTTCGAGGTGGCGGCAGCGGCAGCCAATACCGGCGTCCGCAGTATGGCCATCATGAAACATGTGGGACTGAATGTCGCGGCCGACGCCCTGATGACCCTGGCCTATGTCGGTGTCAAAGGCGGCATGGTGGTGTTGACCGCCGACGATCCGTTCATGTTTTCAAGCCAGAATGAACAAGACAACCGATACTATGCAAAGCTGTCCGGTCTGCCCATGGTGGAGCCGTCATCGGTGGCCGAGGCAAAGGACCTGGTACCCTATGCCTTTGATCTGTCGGCGAAACTGCAGGAGCCGGTTCTGTTCCGGACCACCACCCGCATCAACCATTCCACCGGCGTGGTGGAACTCGGCAAGATACCGCCGCGACATCCAAAAGGCGATTTCAAGAAGGATCCCCTGAACCTGGTGACGGTCCCCGCGGTATCCCGCAGGTTGCATGTCAAACTTTTGGAACACTACAAAGAAGCTCAAACCCTTGCCGAAACCTCAGAAACAAATTTCATCGACGGCGACGGCCGGTGGGGCATCATCTGCAACGGTGTCAGCTACAACTACGTCAGTGATGCGGTGGCAGAGTTAAACAGCAAGGATAAGATACGGGTGCTCCGGATCGGTTTTTCCCATCCCATGCCGGCCGCCCTCATCAAAGACTTTCTCAAAGGCTGTGACCAGGTGCTCATTGTTGAAGAGGGCGAACCCTATATGGAAGAAGCCGTCAAGGCCATGGCCCAGGAGGAAGGGCTGACCCTTCCGATACGCGGCAAGGCGGACGACCTGTTCACAAGGCTGTATGAATACAATCCGGCGCAGGTTCGCGGCTGCATCTCCAGATATTTCGGAATTAAAGACGACTCTCCGGAAATGCTGGACTTGTCGGACGTCCCTGAATTACCCCAGCGACCGCCGACCCTTTGTGCCGGCTGTTCACACAGGGCCACATTCCACGAGGTACGCAAAGCCGCCGAAGGGTTGGCCACAATCTACCCGACAGACATCGGCTGTTATACACTGGGATTGCTGCCGCCGTTGTCGGCGGCGGACTTTCTCATCTGCATGGGATCTTCGGTCGGCACTGCCGGAGGATTCTCCGAGACAACGGACAAAAAGGTCATTGCGTTTATCGGTGATTCCACGTTTTTTCATTCCGGTATCCCCGGATTGATCAACGGGGTCTTCAACAACCATAATTTTACGCTCGTCATTCTCGACAACGGAACAACGGCGATGACCGGCCACCAGCCCCACCCCGGCGTCGATATGAGCCGGCTCAACATGGAGGGTTACGGTCAAGTAGACATTGAGGCCGTGGTGCGCGCCATCGGTGTCCCTCACGTCACGGTGATCAAGCCATATAAGGTGCAGAAAAGTATTGACGCCATCAAGGAAGCCATTGCCTTTGAGGGGGTTTCCGTCGTTATTTCCAAGGAAGTTTGCGCCCTGTATGCCAATACGCTGAAACTGCCCAAGCGCAAGCCTTTCCGGGTGGGCGAAAAATGCGTCGATCACAAGGACTGCATCTCGTCCCTGGCATGCCCGGCCTTCTATATCTGGAACGACCGGGTCCGGATCGACGCGAATCTGTGCACCGGCTGCGCCGTATGCGCCCAGATCTGTCCGGAGAAGGCTATTCTACCGGTGAAGAAGTCCGCCTGATCATTTTGGCATTTAAGGCACTTCAGTCGTTTCAGGCAATTTAGGCAATTTTACGGGGCACCTACCCCGTCAGTGACAACCCTCGATATAACTCAATTAGAAGCGAAAGACATTAGGACGAAGCCATGGAAAAAAAAAGACTGATCATCGTCGCAGTCGGAGGCCAGGGCAACCTGCTGGCATCCAGTGTTCTGGGAGAAGCGGCTCTTCTGGCGGGTATTCCCATACGTATGAGTGAAATTCACGGGATGGCCCAGCGGGGGGGAGTGGTGGAGTCGGCATTGCTGTTCGGTGATGCCAAAAGCACCATCATTTCAGACGGTGAAGCGGATGTGCTGGTTGGATTTGAGCCGGCGGAGACACTGAGGGCTCTGGGGCGATGCAACGCCGCCACGGTGGTAATCACCAATACGGCACCGCTCATGCCGTTTACCGTAAATATCGGTCAGGGTGTGTATCCCGATCTGGGCGAGCTTCGAAAATTGATTCAACAGAAAACCGCGCGTCTGATCGCATTCAATGCCGCCGCCCTGGCAAAAGAAGCCGATAACGTGCTTGGCGTAAACATGGTCCTGCTGGGCGCCTTGATTCAAACGGGGGTGCTGCCGCTGACCGTTGATCAGGTGAAAGAGGCGATGACACGGAAGACCAAGAAGCGTTTTCTCGAGTCCAATCTGAAGGCGTTCCAGCTCGGCTTTGATGCCGCGGAAGCGGCGTAGAAACGAAAAAACCGAAATGAGAAGTTCGGGTTTCGCGCTTTAAATTTGACAGATCAACGAAACCCTGATGGATTACCACTGCTACCGGCCGGTATTATATCTACATAAAGGACAATACACTATAAGATTGGGGGAGGATTGCCATGGCCTGGAATGATGAATTTGAATGCATGCCGGAAGAAAAACGGAAACAATTCCAGCTCGAGAAACTTCGGGAAACAGTGGCATGGGTCAACAGCATGATCCCTTTATACAAGAAAAAATTTAAGGAAGCCGGTATCACTCCGGAAGACATCGCATCCGTGGAGGACGTGGCAAAACTGCCGTTTACGGTAAAAACCGACCTAAGGGACGAATATCCCTTTGGGATGTGTGCCGTTCCCCTCCAGGAGGTCGTCCGGGTGCATGCCTCCTCGGGCACCACTGGAAAACCGGTGACGGGTCCGTATACGGCCGAGGACCTGGAACAATGGACCGAGTGCATGGCGCGAAATTTCTATGCCGCCGGTGTCCGCGCAGATGATGTCGTTCAGAATGCTTACGGTCATGGTCTTTTTACCGGTGGGCTGGGATTTCATCAAGGCGGCTCCCGAATCGGCTGCACCATGGTGCCCACCAGCGCCGGACTGACCGAGAGACAGATTACGCTCATGCAGGATTTCAAGGCCAACGTCCTGTGCTGTACGCCGTCTTATGCGTTGACTATTGCAGAGCGGGCCGAAGAGCTGAAGGTCAGCATCCGCGACCTGCCATTGAGGGTGGGGATCTTCGGGGCCGAGCCCTGGACCGCACAGATGCGGGATGAAATCGAAGAGCGGATGGGGATCAAGGCCATGGAGGCCTACGGCCTGACCGAGCTCTGCGGACCCGGAGTCGCTTTCGATTGCGAGGCGCAGGACGGGCTCCACATCAATGAAGATCACTTTCTGGCAGAGATCGTCGATCCGGCGACCCTGGAACCGGTCCCCCTCGAAGAAAAGGGAGAGCTTGTGTTTACGGCCATACAGCGGCGGGCCATGCCGATGATCCGGTATCGCACCAAGGACATCACCAGCCTTCGTCGAGAGAAGTGCGCCTGCGGGAGGACCTTGATCAAGATGGCAAAAGTTTTCGGGCGAACCGATGACATGCTGATCATCAGTGGTGTCAACGTGTTCCCGTCCCAGATCGAGTCCCTGCTGCTGGACATCGAAGAGGTGGAACCACAGTATCGGCTGCTGGTGCGGAAAAAAGGCTACCTGGACCAGTTGATTGTCGAAGTGGAAGGGAAAAAGGAGATCTATGACGCCGGCGAGGGACGCCGACATGAAATTGAAGGCAAGATCACGGCCCACATCAAAGGCAATATGGGTATCAGCGTCGAAATCAATCTTGTCGAACCCAAATCTATCGCCCGCAGTGAAGGCAAGGCCCTTCGCGTCATCGACGAACGGCCGAAACAGCTCCGCTGACCCGAACATCACCAGAATTTTCTTCAGTTTAATGCGATGTCCGAAATATTGTTTCCACCCGGGAACGTGCATCTGACATGAAATGGTGCACGTTCCCGATGCACCCTCCCCTCCTTACCGATTCCCCCTTTGTAAAAAAAATGCTATGCAATGTCTAATAAGCGACCATACATTTGGCCTATCACGGTTGCCAAAACAATATTCCGATTCGATGCCTGCCACCCGTGAGCAAGACATAAGCGGGTACGGTGCCCCGCCCTACGAAAAAAAGGCCTCTTTGCCCTGTTAAATCCTATTGTGAAGGGGCCGGCGGTTGCGGCGTTTAATAAAGTGAACTATGTAGGGCCGGGCACCGCACCGGCCGCTGCCTTCCATACCGGCAACCATGCGGAATGGCATTCAGACAATCAGGACAAACCAGGAACACCCCATGAGTTCCGGAAAAAGCGAACATCGTCAATCCCTGGATCCACTCGAAACCATTGCCGGCGACACAGATGCCCCGTGGCTCAAGGAGGACCGCTATCGTGTCTTTGTGGAGGACATGGCGGACGGTTATTACGAAACGAACCTGCGGGGGGATTTTGTCTTTTTCAATGATGCGTTCTGCCAAATTTTCCGCTGCCGCCGGGACGAGCTACAGGGGCGGAACTACCGCGATCTCATGGATCCGGAAAATGCCGATGCCGCGTTCAAGAGCTTCAACGCGATTCACCGCAGCGGTATGGGCCTGGTCAACATTCACTGGGAGATCATCCGTAAAGACGGGACAAACCGTATTCTGGAAAATTCGGCGAGCCTCATCTTCAATGAAGCGGGCGAAAAAATCGGCTTTCGCGGCATTTCACGGGACGTCACCGAAACCTATCGGGCGCGGGAAGACGCCATCGAGGCCGAGGGGCTGGCCCATTGCCTGTACGAAGCCAGCCGGAGGGCTGAACAGCGGTACCGGGCATTTCTCAGATTCCTTCCCGACCCGGTGCTCGTGTTGAAATTGGACAACACGGTATCCTACCTCAACCCGGCGTTTGAAGAGACATTTGGGTGGTCGCGGACGGAAATGGACGGGAAAAAGCTCCCCTTCGTGCCGGAGGATCTAAAAGAGCAAACCCGCCGGGGCGTCAAACAGCTATTTCAGGAGAGAACCGTTCAGCATTTCGAGACAAGGCGGTTGACCAAAGAAAACCGGCTGCTGGACGTTCTCCTGAGCGCCGCGGTCTTTTATGATGAGCAGAACGAGCCTGCCGGGCAGGTTGTCATTTTAAGAGATATCACCCAGGATAAACGGGTCGCCCGCAGCAACCAGGCCTTGTTTCGGATAGCCGGCGCCCTGCACCGGTTCCGTCGCCTCGATGACCGTCTCGAGTTCATCACACGGCAGGTCAAGGACCTGATGAGCGTCGGGGGCGCATTGGTCATCCTGGTAGACGATGAGACCAACGAGTTTTACTTCCGCACGGCATCGATGGATGATACCGAAGCCGGTAAGAAAATGCAGGAGATCCGTTACCCGCTCGGTGACGGGGTGGCGGGGCAGGTGTGGCGGACCGGCAAGCCGATCATCGTTCCCGACGCCTACAAAAGCCCTTACTTTATTAAGGAAATCGACCAGAAAGCCGGGTACAGCACCCACAATATGCTGGACGTCCCCATCCAGCTCGAGAATAAGATGATCGGCGTCCTGGGTGCCGTCAACAAGAGAGATGGTGATTTCGACGAGGCCGATGTCACGCTGCTCAGCACGGTGGCCAGCATGGTGGCCCTGCCGATCGAAAACGCCAGGATCAATGAGGCCCTTCGGCGCTCCTATGACGAGGTTCAAAGTCTGAACCGGGCCAAGGATCGCGTGATACACCATCTTTCCCACGAATTAAAAACGCCGCTCTCCGTGCTGTCGGCCTCTATGGAACTGTTGAGAAAAAAGGTCCCCGATGACACGGATGCCGGCATTAACCGTATCCTGGAGCGCGCCGAACGAAACCTCCAGCGCATCCTCGACATGCAGTATCAGATACAGGACATCCTGAGAGAGAAGGATTATCGAACCTATCATCTCGTGTCGGACCTGCTGGACGGCGCTACCGACGTCCTCGAGGCGTTTGCCGAAACAGAGCCCGGGGGCGAAAAACTGGCGGCTGCGCTTCGCCGGCACATTGATTCGCTGTTCGGCCCCACCGAGGCAACCTCCGAAGAAATACATCTCGATCGATTTGCAGCCGAGTTAATCGACAACCTGCGTTCCAAGTTTGGTCACCGGAAATGCCGATTAAAAACTCATTTTGAGGTAGTCCCGCCGATTCATATCCCAATGGATGTATTATCCAAAATCATCGTTGGCCTGGTGCGAAATGCCGTCGAGAATACGCCTGACGGAGGTCTGATTGAAGTAACGGTGCGCAACCACCCGACCGGCCCTCAATTCGAGGTGAAAGATTACGGCGTCGGGATCACAGAAGAGAATCAGCGCCTCATTTTCGAAAATTACTTTACATCCTACGATATCATGAGCTACGCCTCCCGGCGGCCATATGATTTTAACGCGGGAGGAAAAGGCTTTGACCTGCTCCGCATGAAAATATTTTCCGAACGCTACCATTTCAACATCCGGATGGACTCAAAAAGATGTCCTCACATTCCCGAAGACTCCGAGCGCGCACCCGGCAATATCGACGCTTGCGAACATTGTAACAGCGACGCTGATTGTTTAGAAAGCGGCGGCACCACCATGACCGTATCTTTTCCCGCGATCTTGGAGCATCCGGAACAGGATTAAAACGAACGCCTCAGTATGGTTTCTTTCTAGCCGCTGGCTGATAAGATTTCATGCAACATTCGGGTAGAAAGGGAGGTAAGATCAATGGGTATCTCCTCGGACAGGCGCAGTGGTCGGCAACCCAGTGGAAAAAGATCCGAAGACCCGTCTGCCTTGTCGAACACAGACCGTGGGCATTCGAACCAGGATCAAGGGTTTTTCGACGGGCTTTCCGTTGAATTTCTCATTCATGAATTGAAAGATCCGATTTCGATCATCGAAACCGGTGCGCGGACACTGCTGGAAAGGCAGGATAAATATGGTGCGCTGACCCCGAAGCAGGAGAAGACGCTAAAGCGCATGCTAAGAAATACCCGTAAAACCAGGTCCATGCTGTATGACTTGCTCGAAGTGGGCCGATCGGAATCCGGTGTGTGTCTGACCTGCCGCTTCCGGCCGGTGCAGGCCCTCCAGACCGCTCTCATGGAAGCACTGGACACCCTGCCCGCCGGAGTTCCGGAAACGTTGCGAGATACAGACCAGGCTTCGGAAATCGTCGGTTTCTTCGGGGACATGGGGATCCGTCTGGAGGTTACATCCGACGTGCACCAGCTCGAAATTTTTGAAGATGAAATCAAATTTCGTCAAATCGTCGGCAATCTGATAAAAAACGCTCTGCATCATCGGAAACAAAAACTCGACATCCGTATGGCGTATAATGACGGATTTCTGTGTATCGACGTGACAGACGACGGCCCCGGGGTGGATCCCAAAAACCACAGCCTGATTTTCGAGCGTTATGCACAGGTCAACGAGTGTGCTATCCTGGAACGCAAAGGGCATGGACTTGGCCTGGCGGGGGCGTTGAGAGTCGCGCGGTGCCTGGGGGGTGACATTCACATTACCAGCAAAAAAGGAGCCGGAGCGACTTTCCATCTGAGGTTTCCGTGTTCCGGAAAAGGCATCGGCGACAAAATAGAATAAAAAATATTAGCCGCAGACCCACGCAGACAAAACGCTGACAAAAATGTGAAGAAGATCAACCTCCAATCTGTCATGCCGGCGAAAGCTGGCATCCAGAAATATCAATAAAGGTGGAAAGGGCTCATTCCTTATGGTCTCAGACGGGAATCTGGAAGGAGCAGAGTCCACATGTTTTCGTAGGGCGGGGCACTGCACCCGCCCTAATGGTCCCGCCGCGACGGGATAAGTGGGCGGCAAATTTAAAAAACGCTATAATGGGGAGAACGTCTAATGAGCAGCGCATATCCGTATCTTGAGGGAAAACACATCCTGGCGGTAGACGACGAAGAGGACATCCTCGAGACCATTGAAGATATCCTGGAGGAAGCCACCGTCGATACTGCGACCACCTATGAAAGCGCCTCCCGGAAAATCAGGCAAACAAAATATGACCTGGCGATACTTGATATCATGGGGGTAGACGGGCTGACACTCCTGGAGGAATCTGTCGCGCGCAATATCCCTACCGTCATGCTCACCGCCCATGCCATCAATCCGGAAACGCTGATGTCGTCCATCCAGAAAGGGGCGATCTCCTATCTGCCCAAGGAAACCCTGGCGGAATTGGACGAACTGCTGAACAGCCTGATCGCTGCCCATGAATCCGGCACGCCACCATGGCGCCTGCTCTTCGAACGGCTGGGGGATTACTTTAACGAACGGTTCGGACCCGACTGGAAAGAAAAGGACAAGAAGTTCTGGTCGGAATTCAGCCGAAATTACCAGATCGGCAAAGGGATTCAACAGCGCTTGTCTCATGATCCGAGGATAAAAGATAAAGGCATTTGATTTTTGATTTTAAAGCGATAGCCGGAATTGCGTTCCGATTTCTTTTACGATCAACGGTTCACCGCAAAGTTAATCCGTTGAAAGTCAAGAAAGAATTTTGGGTTAGGTCATGCCCACAGCCAA
>CAFBRK010000307.1 GCA_903231505.1 Olavius algarvensis associated proteobacterium Delta 3
AAGGCCGGCATCGGCGCATTGAATGACGATTCTTTCAAAAAAGGTTTGGAACGCTTTGGTCCCCCACCTGGCCCGAGCTTTGCTCAGTACACTGTGGTCGGGG
>CAFBRK010000308.1 GCA_903231505.1 Olavius algarvensis associated proteobacterium Delta 3
ACATTGCACCAAATGGAGACCTTCATGGGCAAGGCACTTCGAGATGAAGCTGTAGTCCGACTACCGCGAATCTCGAATAACGCAGGCCAGGGAGGTCTCCGTTTGGCCCGCAGGGTGAAATCTTTTCAGGCCGTTCGTCCGTTTTTCAACGTGACAAATTACATCGCAGCCCTATGCATCAGTATTTACCTTAAGGCACCGATATTGTTTCTTTTAAAACACTTGCTGAAAAGATTTCATGCAATGTTCGGGATAAAGCCCTGTGAACAATTGGTTTCACAACCAAAAACGGAGGCCAAATGGCCTCCGTTTTTAGAGGGGCTGCCGCCGGCCAAGGAAGGCAAACCCAATTCACGGATAATTCCCCTGTTACATTCTTGCCGGTCCGGTTCCCCCCTGTCAGACCGGTGGAATGGTGGTGCCAGTTCTCTTCAATCGCTCCGGCAGAATGCCGGCGAGCAATTCCGGCGGAAAGGACTTCCGCCGAACGCCGGTGGCAGCCCCGCCTTGTTCCATGAGCAGGATTTGTGCCAGGGTTGGTGCCGCACCCAACAAATAATTAACATTCTGTTTTCATTACATTAGTGTCAAATACGAATATGGGTCGGCCGATCGCAGACCCAAAACGGTGCACAAGAAAATGTGCGTCGATGCACAAGTAATTGTGCAAATCCAACCCCGACCCTTTTTTGCCCGTGACGCCTTTTAGTTGAGACAGGTTGCGGCCGCTTCCCCGGGTGCTACCCATGCCACATCCGAATCAGTACCTGTTTGAGGTCGTCGTTCCGCAGAAATCCCATCTCAACGAGGATTCTGCCCAGTTTCCGGTTCAGCCGGCTCAGTCCCCACCGTATGTCCTGGGCGGTCGCGTAGCCCAATTCCCGTAACACTTCACCGAGCTTTCGATGCGAATTCCGCTGCTGATCCAACAGTGCGTGGGTCAGTTGCGCCCGGGTGATGTGGCCCGATTCGACGAGCACCTCGCCAAGTTTCATGCGCTGGATGTCGAGGGCCTCCTGAAGTTGTTCTTCCGTGAGATAGCCGTATCGGATCAATACATCTCCCAGACGGGGCCCAAACGGGGGCAGTCGGCGTGTACCGTGGTGGGTCAGTTCCACCGCCTCGGCGGTTACCAGGGCGATTAAGAAAAAAAGGGAGGTGAGAAACAGAAAGTTGACGATATCATTTTCGAAGATATCGGCGATGCGAAGCAGGTGTTCGTTTTCCCCGATCATTCCATAGGACAACAACAGGATCCAGCATCCCGCGTAGGTTCCAAGAAATAGGCAAAACCATGTTCTTCGGTTCATCACGGCCCCTGTCCAAACCCTGCGAGGGAACAGACCGGATAGTGCCTCGCGGGGTATGTTCCGATTCCGGTAAAAGAAAATCGTGCACCGATGTTGTGAAACGCGACGCTGCCGCTCATAGGGCGAAAGGAAAAAAATTTATTTTAACCCGGACATCGCAATTCCACCAGGGTCGCCCCCCAACCACCGGCGTCGCCCGGCGCCTCGCGAAATGAAATGACCAGATCACTCCGTTTTAAACAGCCTCGGACCTTCTTTTTTAAAATGCCTTTTCCTTTACCATGGATGATACGCACGGAAAAGATGTTCCGCCGGACACACTCGGTGAAGTAGTCGGTGAGCAAATCCGGAACGTCCTTCGGATGGAAGGTATGAAGATCCAGCACACCGTCTATGGGAAGCTCTATCGGTTCCATATCCGTCTATTGAGGTGAATCGCCGGGTGACAAACAGGTGACATGGTCAATACCTTATGATACCTATAATTACACTTCTGATCAATTAAAACCAAAGTACTCTGTCGCCCCGATCCCGAACAGATCTCCAACAACCCGAAAGATGAGAAATGGAGCGTGTCGCGTTGAAATTACCCTATCTGCTGTTGCCGGTATTCGCTTATCTTCTGGGGTCGGTTCCCTTCGGGCTGGTATTGACCCGGTTGTTCTCTGATGTGGACATCCGCCGGGAAGGAAGCGGTAACATCGGCGCCACCAATGTCCGGCGGACAGCCGGCAACACCCTCGGGGTAATGACGTTGGCCGGCGATGTTTTCAAAGGGGCCTTTCCGGTCTACCTGGCAGGGGCGGCTGTCGATATGTCGTCCACCCCGGGCCAGGTGTTTGTCTCGATTGTCGCCATCGCCGCCATTGCCGGTCATTTTTTCCCTGTGTACTTAACGTTTAGAGACGGCGGGAAAGGTGTCGCCACTACCACAGGCGCGTTTCTGATGATATCCCCGGCGGCGATTCTGGTGGCCTTGCTCGTATTTATCCTCTGCGTCTGCTGGTTCAATCGGGTGTCCGTCGCTTCGATGGCCGCTGCCGCAGCACTGCCCGTGTGCATCTGGGAGACCACCGGATCAGGGGTGCTCACCGGGACCGCAACTCTGGTCGCAGCCGCGATCGTCATCCGACACAAGGATAATTTGGTCCGCCTGCTGAGGGGAACCGAACCCCCGATCTGGTAGGGGTCAGGCAGACATCCGTCTGCCTTCCGAAATGCCTGAAATTGAAAAATGCCTAAAGTGCCTAAAATGAGCTAAAATGCCTAAAATTAATAAATGCCTGAATTGCCTAAAATGATTGAACTCATCCTTTTTTTAATTTAGGCATTTAAGGCCTTCAGGTGGGCCGCGCATATCCGCGTCGCGCATACAAAAACTTCGGAAACCTCCCAGGTTAAGGCAGAAGTGTCCAAACAAACCCTAGTCCTCCGGCAAGCACAAAGCATGTATCCACAAGAAACTGGAGGAGAATCCAGGACACCAGAGCACCACGCTCGTGGGCTGTAAACAGGGCCAGCATGCAGAGCGGACAGAGCGCCAGCAGATATCCCAGGGTGCTGGTGAGACCGGCGGCCGATGGAATCACCATAAGCAGCAGCACCACGCCCAGCAGTACCTTCAGCAGGCGCATGGACGCCGTTTCCCCCAGCAGCACGGGAACGGTCCCTTTGCCGATAACCCGGTCTCCCTGTATGTCGAGGATATCGAAAAATGCCGTCCGAACGAGCACCAGAAGTGCCGCCATCAGGAACACCAGCAGGTTGGTGGCGGTAAGGGTCCCCGTCTCGGAAAGGGGAGGAAAAACGGAGGTCACAATCCCCCAGGCCAGCGCAATCAGGATGGTTTTCGAACCCGGTATATCCTTCAGGCTCCGATACCGGCTGCCTTTATGCCGGGGAATCCATCGCCTGTTGTAGGAGAGGCCCATGAGGCTCATCGCGAGGAGCACCAGAAATGGGAATACGCCCATGGCCAGAGCGGTCAGCAACCCCATTCCACCGGCCATAGCGGAAAAGAAAGACAGCATCCCCTTGTGACTGTTATAAAACGACGCGCGATCCGGGTCATTGTATTTATCTTCGCGAATTCCGGTCAGATTGTTGAGAATATGCATGGACTGGATGTAGAGCATGGTGATCAGGACATAGGGTGCCCACTGGGTAATCCCCTGGAGCAGCGAGCACGCATAACAGAGACAGCCGGCTCCGATGGAAACGTAGATATTGGTCAAGAGAAGCACCCGCTGAAATCTGAAAAAGATGCTCAGCGCGCCCCTGGCCTTCCGGTAGGGTATGGTTTCCAGAGTTCGGCAAACCCGGTTAATGATCCAGTTGGGTGTCGAGGCGCCGGCAGTCACCCCCACCGTGTCGACCGCTGACAGCTTTTGAAAATCGATTTCCGTTTCGGTTTCGATATGAAACGTGGGTTTTCCGGACTGGCGGCCGATCTCTGCCAGCCTCTGGGTGTTTCCGCTGTTTTCCCCCCGACAATCACCAGTGCATCAACCGATTCGCTCAACCGGGTGACCTCCTCCTGGCGTTGTTCCGTCGAGCCACAGATGGTGTCGAAAATCTTGTAGTGCGGGGCCTTTGGGGCGGCCCAGGCCTTGACGTCCTGAAGCAACCGGGTGTTCTGGGTGGTCTGCACAACAACGATCGCGTTATCGAACAGGGGCAGGGAATCCAGGTCGTGCACGTTGTTTACCACGTATCCGGCACGTCCCGCATATCCGAGCAGGCCGATAACTTCCGGGTGATCCTTGTCGCCGATGATAATGGATGCCCACCCCTCCGGGGCGTGGCGGGCAATAACGGTTTGTACCTTGATCACACGGGGGCAGGTCGCATCGATAACCCGAAAGCCGGCGGTCTCCAGGCGCCCTTTGATATCCGGAGGCACGCCGTGGGCACGGATCAGCACGGTACCGGTACCCCGCTCGGGGATCTCTTCGAGGATACGGATCCCCTTTTCCCTCAACAGCGCCAGAACCTGCGGATTGTGGATCAGCGCCCCGTAGGTGTAAATCGGTCCCGGATTTGCAGTTGATGCATCCAGAGCCAGTTCAACGGCTCTTCTCACCCCCATGCAGAACCCGGCTGTGTTTGCAGCGACAACTTTCACAATTTACGAAGTTTCCGTTTATTCCGGCGTTGCCGTTTGGGCAACCGCCGGCGGGGTCCTTTTTTTTGGGTTGTCGGTTTCCAACCGTCGGACTCGCGGTCGGATTCACCCAATCCCTTTTCTCCCATCAGCACGGCCATTTCAATTCTTTCTTCGAATTCGGGGGAGCTGACGATGGCGCACCCCCGGGCTGCGGCATAGTCAACGATCTCCCTGTCGGAGCTGACAACCAGCGCCTTCTCTCGAGCCTTTTTCGCCATACGCTTGATGACGGCATCTGCCGTCTCTCCGGAGCGGGAATATACGACCTCGATACCCCGCACGCGATCCCGTTGCTGTGAAAGGTTGGGGGCATTTCCACCGTCAAACACGGCCGTGATCCGATGGCCACGAATCTTCTTGTAGGCAGCCAGCTGCTTTGTCAGGGCCTCCCGTCCCAATTGGATGTCATCGCGGTCCTTCCGGCGCAAGCTCCTCGACTGCCGTATGAGATTGTAGCCATCAATGATAATGTGCATCGACATGGCATCGCTCGACCGGAGGCGGGGTCACCGTCAGGGGATTCACATGCTCCGGGGACAAAAATGTTATCGAAATGTCAGATTTTTGGGTATCGGCAGAACCGCAGTGCATCCGGAAAACATGCCAAATGGAGGCGTTCATGAAATGTTTGCAGGAAACCGGCCGGGGGCTCAGATAGCCCTCAGCATCTGTATCAACCGCTCCAGGTCGTCATCACTGTAGAACTCGATTTCGAGCCGTCCTCGCTTCCCTTTGCGATGGATCCGGACCCGGGTGCCAATTTTCCGGGCCAAGTCATCGGCAAGATCGGAAAAGTACACATCATCCGAACTCCTGGCGGGTTTATCCCGGGTCCCCGTTGCGGTCTTCAACCCTTTGACCAGAGATTCGGTCGCCCGCACCGAGAGTCCTCGGGAAACGACTTTCCGCCATGCGGCGAGTTGCCGTGCAGACCCATCCACCCCCAGCAGCGCACGGGCATGCCCCATGCTCAACTCCCCTGACCGGATACTGTCTTTGATCGGCTCAGGGAGGCTGCGCAGCCGCACGGCGTTGGTCACTGTCGGTCGACTCTTGCCGACACGCTCGGCAACATTGTCCTGGGTAAGGCCAAAATCACTGATGAGCCGGTGGTACGCTTCCGCCTCCTCAAGGGGGTTGAGGTCCTCCCGCTGGATATTTTCGACAATCGATATTTCCAGCATGTTCACGTCATCCACCTGACGGACGACCACCGGTACTTTTTGGAGACCCGCCAGCTTCGCGGCACGGAAGCGCCGTTCCCCGGCGATGATTTCGTATCCGCGCCCGTCGTCCCGGACCAGCAGCGGCTGAAGGATCCCCTGCTCCCGGATGGAATCCCGAAGCTCTTCGAGCTCCCCCGGATCAAAGCGGCGACGGGGCTGAAAGCGGTTGGGGCGGATCCGGTGAATATCACATTCCAGATAATCGGGACGACCGGGATCAAGATTTCCCAGGTCGGGAATAAGGGCATCCAGCCCGCGCCCAAGGGCCTTTTTTTTCCGGCTTTTCGCTGTTTGCGTCGGTTTTTCAGCCATGGGATTCGACAGGCATCGCCTCCATGATCTCCCGTGCCAGGGAAAAGTAACTTCTGGCGCCGGGCGATGTCGCATCGTAGAGCAGGATCGGCTTTCCGAAACTCGGGGCTTCCCCCAGACGAACATTGCGGGGCACGGTAGTGCGGAACACCAGATCCTTGAAATATTTTTCGGCATTCTCGGCGACCTGGTGGGACAGGTTGGTACGTGTGTCGAACATGGTCAGCAAGATACCCTTGATACCGAGGGCCGGATTCAAACCGCTCTTGATGCGCTGAATGGTGTGCAGAAGCTGGCCCAGCCCCTCCAACGCATAGAATTCACACTGGAGCGGGATCAGCATGTCGTCGGCCGCCGTCATGGCGTTAACGGTCAGCAGGCTGAGGGACGGTGGGCAGTCCAGAATGATATAGTCAAAATCCCCATTGAGTTGAGAGAGGAGCGTTTTAAGAGCCTGCTCCCGCCCCGGTTCCGACATCATTTCAACTTCGAAACCGATGAGCTCCACCCGCGAGGGAAGGACCTTGAGGGTATCGATCTCGCTGTCCACCAACAGGCTCCGGGCGTCGGTTTGCCCGAGAAGCCCGTGGTAAAGGGTTTTGTCCACGCCATGTTTGTCAATGCCGACACCGGTGGTGGCGTTGGCCTGGGGATCACAATCCACCAGCAACGTGCGTTTTTCGGAGACGGCAAGCGCCGCCGACAGGTTGATCGCAGTCGTGGTTTTCCCCACGCCACCTTTCTGGTTGGCTATGCACATCACGTGTGTCATGGCGTCGAAAGCTACCATAAATCCCATGGTTTGAAAAGAAGATTGCATTATGCCATACTGATGGCAACCATTGATATCCGGAACGCTATGGTTATTGTTAGCGCAGCGTTTGACACGTCGCTAACGCCACCGGTTGGTTTAATGATCTGTAAACTAAAAAAACCGTTGCTTGCCCTGCTGATGAGTCTGTCCGTCCTCCTCTCCATCCCCGGCAGCACCCTTCCGTTGACCATCAGTGAGGAAGAAAAACTCTCCCGGGAGTTCATGCGGGTGGTGCAGGCCCAGTTTCCGTTGATCCGCGATCCGATGATCGTGGGATACATCAACCGGCTCGGGTTCGAAATATTAAGACACGTCCCCCCACAGCCATTCCAATATCATTTTTATGTGCTCGACGAGCATGTCTACAACGCGTTCGCCACCCCGGCCGGCCAAATCTTCTTTCACAGGGGGCTCATCGAAGCCATGAAAAGCGAAGATGAGCTGGCCGGCATTTTGGCCCACGAAATTTCCCATGTGGTGGCACGCCACATTTCAGAAAAGATCGACCGCTCGAAAAAAATCAATATGATGGCCCTGGCGGGGATGGTGGCAGGCGCCTTTTTAGGGGCCGCCGCCGGTTCTTCAGAAGCCGCCTCGGCGTTGTCCTATGGCACCATGGCCGCCGCTCAGTCCATGGAGCTGGCCTATAGCCGGCAGGATGAGATCCAGGCGGATCAACTCGGGTTGATTTACCTTGCCAAATCCGGATACAGCGCCAATGGCTTGATGACATCGCTCCAGACCATCCGCAGCAAGCAGTGGTTCGGATCGATCCCAAGCTACCAGTCTACCCACCCGGCAGCCGAAGACCGGATTGCCTACATCGATGCGTGGATTGAAAAAAACGAGGAAAATAGAGATGATATCAAACTAAAAACCGATTCCATGGAGTTTCATTACGTCCGCACCCGGCTCTCGGCACTGTATGGAGACGAGGCCATCGTACGGCGTCAATTCGAGGACCAGGTAAAAGCAGCCCCCGACGACCCACTGGCCAACTACGGCATGGGACTCTTTTACAGCCGGATCGGCCAGAAGGACAAGGCCCTGACGTACCTGAGAAAGACCTTGGCCAGCCGTCCGTTGGATGCATTTATTCTCACGGATCTCGGGAAAATATACTTTCAGCTGGGCCGTTACAACGAGGCCCTGCGCGTCCTGGAGGGGGCGGAAAATATTCCCCCTTATAACCCGGAACAGGCATATTACTTAGGACAAACCCTGGCACAGGTGGGGCAACTGACCCGAGCCAGGGAGACGCTGGAGGATCTGGTCATCCGGGCCCCGGGGTACTTCCAGGCCTACTATGCTCTGGGTGAACTCAACGAGAACCAGGGGAATACCCCCATGGCCCATTATTATCTCGGTCTGTACTATTGGCAGAAAGGCGACATGAGAAATGCCGAGTTCCACCTGAGTCGGTCCCTCCAGGCCATGAAAGACCCGGAAAAACGGCAGGAAATCAAACAGGTGCTGGAGGGATTGCAGAAACCGTCAAAGAAGAAGAAAAAGGCAGGGTAAATTTTCTCTGAAAATTTACTTTCGGTCGAATCGGTAAAACTGCATGGAAAATGTGCCTCGGCCCTGGGTGGCCGACCGGAGCGCCGTTGAGTACCCGAACATTCTGGCCAGAGGAACGGTTGCCCGGATGACCTGCACGCCCAACCGGGGCTCGATGGACTCCACCTTGCCGCTGCGGGCATTGAGATCCCCGATGACATCCCCCATGAACGGCTCAGGCACATACACTTCAACCGCCATGAACGGATCGAGAAGATACGGACCTGCCTTGGCGAGCCCGTCCTTGCATGCCATGGATGCGCTGACCGTGTAGGCCAGTTCCGTTCCCATCGACTCTTTGCAGGCACCGTCCACGAGAACCGCCTCGATATCCACCACCGGATATCCCATCAGGGCGCCGCTTTCAAAAGATTCCAGCACACCTTTTTCGATGGCCGGAATAAACAGTTCAGGAATGGTGTCCGGGGGTATTTCGGAACGGAATCGGTTGCCCGCACCCCGTTCCAGGGGAAGCAGTCGAAGCGTCACCTGGCCGTAGTGATGCTGTCCGGCAATCTCGCGGTCGAAAACCGCTGTCGCCGTCGCTTCGCTCTCGATGGTCTCTCTGTACACGACCTGGGGTTTGCCCACATTCACCCGGGTATTGAACTCCCGTTGCATGCGGCTGGTGATGACCTCCAGGTGAAGTTCCCCCATTCCGGACAGGATGGTCTGTCCGGTATCCTCGTCCTGGCGGACCCGCAGAGTCGGATCTTCGGCCAGAAATTTTTCGAGAACCTGATCCAGTTTTTCCTGGTCCCCACGGGTTTTCGGTTCCACCGCCACGGACATGACCGGCTCGAAGAGTTCGATGTTCTCGAGGATGACGGGGTGCTGCTGATCGCAGAGGGTTTCTCCGGTGGAGGAGTCCTTCAGCCCCACAACGCCGACGATGTCTCCGGCATCCGCATGGTCCACCCGTTCCCGCTTGTTGGCGTGCATGCGCAGAATTCGGGAAATTTTCTCTTTCTTGTTCCTGGACGCGTTGAAGACATCCGAACCGGCTGAAAGCCTGCCGCTGTAGATCCGGGCAAAGGACAGCTTTCGCCCCTCCATCATCGACACCTTGAAAAGCAGGGCGGCGAGCGGCGCCGTGGTGCGGGCCGGACAAGCGACGTCTTCTCCGGTGTCCGGATGAATACCGACGATGGGCGGCACCTCTGCAGGGCTGGGCAGATATCTGACGATGGCGTCCAGCAGGGGCTGAATGCCTTTGTTCCGCAGAGCGCTGCCGCACAATACCGGAACGAGATCGAGATCGATGGTGGCCTTCCGGACCGCATCGATCAGTTGTGTGCCGGTGATGGGAGACTCTGACAGATAGGCTTCCATGATGGTGTCATCGAACTCGGAGATTGTCTCTAAAAGCTTCTCCCGATACTCGATCGCCAGTTGCTCATACTCCGAGGCGATGGGGCCCGACGTAAATGTGGCTCCCAAAGAGTCGTCATCCCAGGATATCTGTTCCATCGCCACCAGATCGATTACCCCGTTAAACTCGTCCTCCGCGCCGGCCGGCAGGGCTAGAATCAACGGGTTGGCGTCGAGACGCTCACGCATCATGTCGACTGTACCGAAAAAATCGGCGCCCACCCGGTCCAGTTTGTTCACAAAGGCCATCTTCGGCACCTGGTACTTATCGGCCTGGCGCCAGACGGTTTCGGACTGGGGTTCCACGCCGCCGACGGCGCAGAATACGCCGATGGCGCTGTCCAGCACACGGAGCGAGCGTTCGACTTCGATGGTAAAATCGACATGCCCCGGTGTATCGATAATGTGGATCTCGCGCCCGTCCCAGGAACAGGTCGTTACCGCCGAGGTAATGGTTATGCCCCGTTCCTGTTCATCGGCCATCCAGTCCATGACAGCTTCCCCATCGTGGACTTCCCCGATCTTATGGGAGCGGCCGGTGTAATAGAGGATCCTTTCGGTCACGGTGGTCTTGCCCGCGTCGATATGGGCAATGATCCCGATGTTTCGGATATCGTTGATATTGTTTTGTTTCATCGAACCATCAACATGTTCGCCCGAAGCGGTGCCTTCAGGCTGATATGGCCGGCCAGGGTATCGACCTCCTGACCGCCGATGAGCAGTTTGACCATCTCCACTTCAGCGATATTGAGAACCACGGAGTTTACAACCGAATATACCGTCAGCATCTCCGTCCGGCTGCCTCCCGGATGGTCTGTCCGGATCGATTCGTCCAAATCGACATAGGCGATGCCATCCGGGGTGACGAATACCGACGAGACCGTGCCTGTTTCCGGAAGTGTGCGGACCAGGCCGGTCTCGGGCCCCCGTATCAGCGCCTCGATAATCCGCCGGGCCTGTGCCGCCGCATCCTCGGTCCGCGTCAGCAACCGCTTTTCCGCCGTCAGATGGGTATTGCTCCGGTCGGCAAAATAGAGGTGAACCGGCTCCTGCGGAACTTCCCGGCTCGGAGGCGGTATCCCGGCGGGTGCCTCGCCCGGCTGTGAACGGTACTGGTAGACAAGCGAGGCAAAAACGACGCCGCCGATAATGACGGCAGCAGCCAGAAGCATTTTATTCCGGTCCATGTGACGCCCGCGCAATGGTTTCCGGCCCGTATCGGACGAAGGACCGCTTGATCGGGCCGATTCCAAGAATGCCGTGTTTTATGTCAATCCCTATGGGTTGTCAAGCACGGACCCCCCGAACCGTCGTGCGAAACCGCATCCCTGTTGAGTTGACTTGGGAGAAGGCTTTTGCTATGGCACCCCGTCAGGAACTGCCTCCCATGACAACCTGCCCGTCGCAGCTCCGAAGCGGTGTCGGATAACGGGAGCATGCGACCCGAGAAAGGAACGCATCACCATGGAACGCACATTGTCCATTATCAAGCCCGACGGCGTCACCCGAGGATTGATCGGCGACGTGATTCGGCGTTTCGAGAAAAACGGCCTGAACATCATCGCCATGAAAATGATCCATATGGATAAAACACAGGCTGAAGGATTCTATGCCGTGCACCTCGGAAAACCGTTCTTCGACAGCCTCACCGACTTTATGTCTTCGGGTCCTGCTGTGGTCATGATTCTCGAAGGGGACGACGCCATCGCCAAAAACCGCGAGCTCATGGGGGCGACCAATTACAAAGACGCCGCCCCGGGAACCATCCGGGCCGACCATGCGACGGATATCGAGAAAAATGTGGTTCATGGATCAGACGCTCCGGAAACCGCTGCATTTGAAATCGGCTACTTTTTCAACAGCTTTGAAATTATCCGGCGCTAACATCGTTCCACGATGCCGGGACACAGGGGCTTGACGCACGGAAGGCAGGATTCCGCATCCGCCCCGACAGGTGGCAGGCGCGCCATGGCGCATCTTCCGGGGCATCTGGAATCCATTCGCCCGCCCTGCGGTCGGCGGGCCAGGAAAAGCACTTTGGTTCGGTGCAACGACAATGTCTCCGGAGAATGCCCGAAAAATCCATCTGAATAACATCTCCATTGTGCTGCACAAGCCCCGGTTCCCGGAAAACATCGGTGCGTCGGCAAGGGCAATGTGCAACATGGGCATCCTTCGTTTAATCGTCATCCAGCCTGAAAATTTCGATATGATCCGGGTCTTGCGGATGGCCACACAGGCGGCCGCCGGGCGACCCAGATTCAGGTTTATGAGACCCTTGACGAGGCTCTGGCTCCGTATCAGTGTGTCGTCGGTACCACCGCACGTGTCGGGAGCCGGCGCAAGGTGATGGCGTCCCCGGAAACGCTGGCCAGGGATCTTGTGCCAATCTCCCAAAAGAACCGTGTCGCCATCCTGTTCGGGCCCGAAGACCGGGGGCTCACCAACGAAGAAACCCGGCGCTGTCATCATCTGCTGACCATCCCGACCGCCGGGTTTTCGTCCCTGAATCTTTCCCAGGCAGTCATGGTCGTCTGCCATGAGCTGTTCAAGGCGACATCGGAAAAAAAAGAAACCCCCTTGCCGCGGCTGGCGAATCGACACGAACTGGACGGAATGTATGCCCAATTGAGGGATATCCTGGTACGCATCAACTATATCAATCCCGAAAATCCCGATTACTGGATGAACAAGATACGCCACTTCGGAACCCGGATCCAGCTGCGTGCCAGGGAAGTCAGCATCATCCGAGGCATCTGCCGTCAAATAAACTGGTATGCCGAAAAACGATACCGGGATGGCCGGGAAGACGCCGCCGGCGCGACCACACCCAGCCCGGAAGATCCCCCTGAAACATCCTGACCGGACACGTGGTGACATTACCATCATGAGGCGCGGGTGCTGGTTCTTATCCTAACCCCCCGCGAGGGGTTGTATTGGCCGAGGGATTGCATTAGGACTATCGGTAAGGTTCACTGATCGACACCGCTGTGCACCCACATCGGCTCGGAAGGACGCATGCGATATGAGACTCATCCGATTTGGAGAGAAGGGAAACGAAAAGCCCGGTCTGTGGAAAGACGGCGCCATCGTCGACCTGACGGAAATATTTCCGGAAATTCCGGATATCGGGGCACGGTTTTTCAACGACGGATGGACCGAGAAAATATCCCGGGTGGAGACGCCGGCTCGCACCATGGACGTCCGCCTTGGGGCGCCGGTGGTGAATCCTTCGAAAATCATCTGCCTTGGGAAAAACTATGCCGAGCATGCCAAGGAGGGGGGATTTGACAGCCCGAGCCGCCCGTTGCTGTTTTCGAAAGCACCCACGGCACTGAACGGGCCTTTTGATCCGATCGTACTGCCACGGAGCAGTCGTCAGATCGATTGGGAGGTCGAGTTGGCTGTGGTCATTGGCCGGGCCGCCAAACGTGTCGCCGCCGATGAGGCGATAGATGTCATTGCCGGTGTCACCGTGGCCAATGATGTTTCCGGCCGTGATGCCCAGTTTGCGGACTCCCAGTGGTTCCGGGGGAAGTCATTTGATACATTCGCACCGATGGGGCCGGCACTGGTCACCCTGGACGAGATCGAAGACCTTCGCGAACTGGAACTGACCGCCCGTGTCAAT
Organism: Olavius algarvensis associated proteobacterium Delta 3; assembly: GCA_903231505.1. Taxonomy (GTDB): domain Bacteria; phylum Desulfobacterota; class Desulfobacteria; order Desulfobacterales; family CAFBRK01; genus CAFBRK01. The sequence continues at coordinate 13,391 of CAFBRK010000308.1, forward strand.
GGTGAACTGATGCAACGCGGATGGGTCAGGGACATGATATTCGACATCCCCGCGATTATCGAAAATATCAGCGAGGATATCTCCCTGCTTCCGGGGGATGTCATTATGACCGGAACCCCGGCGGGAGTGGGGTTTTTCAGGGATCCGCCGGTGCTTCTGCAACATGGGCATATTGTGGAATGTACCATCGCAGGTATCGGAACGATCCGAAACACGTGTATAGCGCAGCAAGAGTAGAAAAGGGAGGTCCAGCCATGGAACGTGCCAAGCGGAGCCTCTGGTGCATCGTGCCGGTGCTTCTGATCACGCTTGGGGCCTCGGGGCCTTGCCAGGGGACTTTTTTTGAAGTCGACGAGATCCTGGAGGCGCTTAAAAATGAAATTCAGACGGCGCAATCCATGGAAGCCGGGGTTCCCCGCCTTGAAATAGACAAGGTGGAATTGTGGCTCTCTGTGTTCTCGGAAAAGTCAGACAAAGAGTCCGTGGAACTGAAAATAGTCGGGACCGAGGAGGTGAATCTGTATCAACCGAACCCGGCGATCTCCCACCATACCATCCATCTGAGTTTTAATCCCGATTACTTCACGGATTTCACCTCGGAGATGTCGTCCGGCCTCGTGGAAGCGATTTCCGAAGCAAAAGCATCACTCAAAAAGACGTATCTGACGCCACCCAATATGACCCTCAACTCGGTCACCTTTACCATAAAGTTTGGAGTGATGAGAAAAAAGACGGGGGTCATCCATTTTGTAACGACCGATCTACAGCGTTTCGCAGCAGGGGCGATTCCGACACATACGCTGAACATTCATATGTCGATTAAGAACCAGTAGAAGCAGGAGCATGTTGGCCGGTTGGCCGGTTTGCCCGTGGGCCCCGCATAGCTATTAGGTATTGGGTATTTGGTATTCGGTATTCGGTCGTTGGTACATCCTTCAACACTGCGGAATGTCAATCATGGTTCTTATCACTATACTTTCAGCTTTGAGCTTTCAGCTCTAATCTTTTCAGTTCATCCAGCATCCAGTTAGCCCGTTAGCCGGTTGGCCGGTTTGCCGGTGGGGGAAAAGACCTGTGGAGTAATGGAGTGTTGGAGTATTGGAAAAAAAGTTAGCGGGTCATCACGCCATCACTCCAGATTCCCTATCCCTGTCTCTTGTATCCTGACACCTGACACCCGAAACCCACCATCCAGTATCCAGTATCCCGTTGGCCCGTTTGCCCGTGGGCCCGTCTGCCCGTTTGCCCGTGCGGGGAAAAGCCTTGAGGAGTAATGGCGTGTGGGAGTATTGGAAAAAAAGTTAGCGGGTCATCACCCCATCACTCCAGATTCCCTATCCCTGTCTCTTGTATCCTGACACCTGACACCCGAAACCCACCATCCAGAATCCAGCATCCAGTATCCAGAATCCAGCATCCTCCAGCCCGCCAGAGGCGGGCAAGCATCCAGAATCAATCCGTGTCTGTCTTTAGGATAGATAAAAACGCCGCCTGCGGGATCATCACTTTTCCGACCATCTTCATCCGCCGCTTGCCTTTCTTTTGCTTCTCGAGGAGTTTTCGTTTCCGGGTGACATCACCACCATAGCATTTGGCCGTGACGTCCTTGCGAAAGGGGGATACGGTCTCGCGGGAGATAATCTTTGCCCCGATGGCGCCCTGGACGGCGATCTTGAACATTTGTCTCGGGATTTCCTCCTTCAGCCGTTTACACGCGTGACGAGCCCGTTCGACCGCCCGGTCACTGTGAACCAGTTGGGAAAGTGCGTCCACACGCTCACCGTTGAGCAGGATATCCACCTTTACAAGGTCTGTTTCCCGGTAGTCCATGATGTCGTAGTCGAACGAGCCATATCCCTGGGTGACCGATTTGAGTTTGTCGTAGAAGTCGAAAATCACCTCTGCCAGGGGCAATTCGAAAATCATCTCCAAACGCCCGTGGGTCAGATACTGGTAGTTCTTGTTAATCCCTCTGCGCTCGAGGCAGAGGTTCATTATGGCCCCCATGTAGCGGTCCGGAGTGATAATGGTGGCCCGGATGAAGGGTTCCTCCGCGTGTTCGATCAGAGTGGGATCCGGGTAAAAAGCCGGGTTGTCGATAATCTGGCTGTCGCCGTCGCCCATGACGAGACGATATTGAACCGAAGGCGCCGTAAGGATGAGGGAGAGATCGTATTCTCGCTCCAACCGCTCCTGGACCACCTCCAGGTGGAGCAGTCCGAGAAACCCGCATCGAAACCCGAAACCCAGGGCGACCGACGTATCCTTTTCGTAGACAAGGGAGGCATCGTTGAGTTTCAGTTTCTCCAGGGCCACTGCCAGCTCCTCGTAGCCATCGGAGGCTACCGGGTAAATCGAGGAAAAGACCACCGGCTTGGCTTCCTTGAAGCCCGGCATCGGCTCCTTGCATGGGCGGTCTTTTAACGTGATGGTGTCGCCGCAGGCAGTGTCACTGACCGTCTTGATACCGGCAATCAGGTACCCAACCTGTCCTGCCGTCAACTCTTTTTGAGGGATCGGCTGAAGGCGGAAGAACCCAACCTCTTCCACCCGAAACGTGGCGTTGTTGGACATGAACCGAATCCTGTCCCCGGGGCGAAGACGGCCGTCAAAGATTCGGAAATGGACCACAGTCCCCCGGTAAGGGTCGTAGTGGGAGTCGAATATCAGCGCCCGGAGCGGCGCCTCCGGGTCTCCCGCCGGTGACGGGAGCCGCTGAACGATTGCTTCAAAGACCTCGTCAATTCCGGTCCCCTCCTTGGCGGAGGCGAGTATCGCGGTGTCGCCGTCGAGTCCAAGGTCCTGCTCAATCTGTCCGCGAACCCGATCGATGTCGGCTGAGGGAAGATCGATTTTGTTGATTACGGGGATGATTTCAAGATCGTGCTCCATTGCCAGAATCAGATTGGCCAGTGTCTGGGCCTCTACGCCCTGACTGGCATCGATCAAAAGCAAAGCCCCTTCACAGGACGCCAGGGCCCGGGAGACTTCGTACGTGAAGTCGACATGTCCCGGGGTGTCGATGAGATTGAGCAGGTATGAACGTCCGCCGGCGGATGTATAGGGCAGACACACCGTCTGGCTCTTGATGGTAATGCCCCGCTCCCGTTCGATGTCCATGGTATCCAGAATCTGGTCCTGAAACTCACGTTCCGAAACCACCTCTGTGTGTTGGATCAGCCGATCGGAAAGCGTCGATTTGCCATGATCGATATGGGCAATAATACTGAAGTTGCGAATTTGTTTCATAAATTTATTGCCTTGTGGTACATCGCAATTTCCGGTGCACCCATTCCAGGTGTGCACCGCGCACCTGGGCCGTGGCGGGTATCTGGAGGGCCATAACAGCGCATTTCACGGCCGGACAGGTTGGCCGAAAAGGCCTCCAAAGTGATGCCCGCCAGCTTGACAACAGAGGTCGAAACAGATATATTAATGGCTCCCAGACTCTTTAAATCATTTAAAAAAATGGCTTTTTACCAGATATCGGAACATTATGTCAAGCTTGGCTCTCGATCCAAAACCGGGGCATCGGGATACCGGGGCACCCGTTGTGTCACCAGATCCTGAAAATACCCAGATACTTATCGTTGACGACGACGAAATCATCACCGAATCGATCAACGAGTTCATGGTCCGTTCGGGATACCGATCATTTATGGCTCACAGCGGGGAAGCCGCCCTGGAATTTTTGGCGACCTCACCCGTGGACGTGGTGATTACCGACATTATGATGCCCGGTCTCGACGGTTTGGAGCTGACCGACCAAATTCGGAGTCTGCACCATAACACCGACGTCATCGTGATGACGGGATACGGTGGCGACTACTCATACGAGGAGGCTATTCAAAAAGGTGCGAGCGATTTCGTCTTCAAACCGATCCGGTTCGAAGAGCTGTTGTTGCGGTTGAAACGGGTGCTCAACGAACGGCGTCTCAAACACGAGCGCGCCGAGATGCTAAGCCGGCTCAAACAGCTGGCGATTACTGACGATCTTACCCGACTATACAACTCCCGCCACTTCTACAACCAGCTGGAACTGGAAGTAGACCGATCGAACCGCTACAACAATCCGCTGTCGCTGCTGTTGATGGATATTGATCACTTCAAGAACTATAACGATGCGTTCGGTCACCTGGAAGGTAACAAAGTACTGGTGCGCATCGGCCAGATCATCCGCTCGCTCCTCCGCAAAATGGACTCCGCCTATCGATACGGCGGCGAAGAATTCACCGTTATCCTACCTGAAACCAACGGTCAGGAAGCCCGGACGGTGGCCGAAAGGATCAATGCCGCCATCGAGTCGGAAACGTATTATCCGGCACCCGGCACAGAGGCGAGAATCACGATCAGCATCGGGCTCACCGAATATGAAACCCGGGAAGACATTAAAACCTTCATCAGCCGTTCCGACAAGGCCATGTATAAATCCAAGCTGGCCGGCCGCAACCGCGTCTCCACTATTTTTGTGGAAGATACCCCCGATCAAAACTAACCCGAATATTACATGACGTCTTTTCAGCCGCCGGCTATACGTCCTCCATGTGGTGCACTATCCGGGGTGGTCCGCCTCACACAACCGCTATCGTCAGCAGTAGATCACCTGCTTGCCCGTCTGCCGCCCGACGCCCCAGACCGCGCAATCGCAGCTGGGTACCCGCCTGCACATTGGGCGGAACCGTGACCCGAAACAGCCGTTTGTGAAATCCCCATGGGATATTGACCATCTTGCGGGTTCCGGCTGCGGCCTCAAAGGCGGATATCCGTAGGGTCCCATAGAGGTTGATATCCTCCGTAGAGCCGGAGGGGTTGATGAGCTGGAGGCGATCGGTCCGTTTCTTCTCCGTTAACGGGCGCACCCGTTCCCGGTAACCCGTGGCCGGAACCGCCGAGAAGAGCTTCAGCAGAACAATGCCGAACAGGAAACCCCCGATATGGGCCCACCAGGCAATCCCCGCACCACCCGCCGAACTGCCGGCCGCGTTGAGAAACTGAAATAAAAACCATATGCCCAAAAAGAAATAGGCCGGAATTTCCACAAACCAGGGGATAAACAGGATCGGAATCAGCGTCAGGATTTTGGACCGGGGGTGCAGCACCAGGTAGGCCCCCATAACGCCGGCAATGGCGCCGCTGGCGCCGATGGTTGGCACGTTGGAGTGAAAGTTAATGACCAGGTGAGAGACCCCCGAGCCGATGCCGCAGGCGAGGTAAAAGGCCAGATAACGGAACGGCCCCAGATAATCTTCCACATTGTCGCCAAAAATGTAGAGCGACCACATGTTCCCGAGCAGGTGCAAAAATCCTCCATGCAGGAACATGAAGGAGATAAAGGAGACAACCTGTTGACCGATGCTGAAGTAATCCCCGATCTGGGGGACGGAATACCTCGCCGGAACGAGCCCATAGGTGTAGATGAACTGATTCAAGTCGGGACCTTGGGACATTTCCACAAGGAAGACAACAATATTGATGCCGATAAGCGAGTTGTTGATGATCGGCGTGTTATTTCGGGGATTGACGTCGCGGATCGGAATCATAGCAGGAATCTGGGGCTATGGGGTTTGGGATCACAACGATGCTAATGGCACATATACGATTGGTTCCCCTTTAAATGCCTAAAATGCCTGAAATGGTGGAATCCAACTTCCATCTTTTATTTTAGGCATTTTAGGCATTTTAGGCAATTCAGGCATTTACCATATTTCAGGCATTTTAGGCATTCTATAGTAGACAACGCAGGCTATTCCGTGGGTCGAAAGAATGGGTCTAACGCCACCCGCGGATCATGCCACCTCTATATCCATACTGATATCCACGCTGGTTGCGGCGTGGGTCAGCCCCCCGACAGATATGAAGTGGACCCCGGTGTCGGCCAGGCGGACGAGTCGGTCTCTGGTAATGCCCCCGGAAACTTCAACCAGGGCGTGATCTCCGATGACGGCAACCGCCTCGGTGATCTGCTCCACGGACATGTTGTCGAGCATGATCACATCGGCGCCGGCAGCAATCGCCTCGGAAACCTCAGCCATGGTGGCGGCCTCCACCTCGATCCGGACCAGATGAGACGCCCGGCTCCTGATGCGGGTAACGGCTTCTGCGATCCCCCCGCACGCCGCAATATGGTTGTCCTTTATGAGCACCCCGTCAAAAAGACCGCTCCGATGGTTGCGGGCGCCGCCGACGCGTACGGCGTATTTTTCGAGGATGCGCCACCCCGGCGTCGTCTTTCGTGTATCCACCAGCTTGACCGGGCGTCCCTGCAATGGGCCGCAATACGTTCTCACATGGGTGGCAATGCCGCAAAGACGCTGCAGAAAATTCAGGGCCGTCCGCTCTGCGGTCAGCAGGGCCCGCATCCGGCCGATCACTTCCGCCATGACCGTGTCCGGTTCGACAAGATCCCCGTCCGTGCAGTGGGTGATAAATTTAGCGTCCGGATCCAGACGCTGAAATACGTAGCGGGCCACGTGAAGACCGGCCACCGTTAATGGCTGTCTTGCGAGAATTTGACCCCGGCCCTTTTGGTCAGCGGGAACCAGGTTGTCGGTGGTGATGTCGCCCGGCCCGATATCCTCCTCCAGAGCAAGGTCGACAAGGCGCTCGATTTGTTTAGAAATCATGAGGATTGACCCCTGCTGTCCAACAAAGATGTTGGGCGCGAGGGGCGGCTTTGAATCCCTTTCTAGTCGGTTTGGAGCTCCTTAATCCTCTCCAGATTGACCGCCAGCTGCTGCTGTTTCTCATCGAGTGACCGGTGTTTCTCGCGCACCTTCTCCACCACATCGGCGGGCGCTTTTTCCAGAAAATTGGGGTTGCTCAGCTTTGTCGAAACGGTGCCCAGCTCCGCCGCCAATTTGGCGATTTCTTTCTCCAGACGCTGCTGCTCTTTTTCGAAATCAATGATCCCCTCCAGGGAAACATAAATGGAGGCGCCGTCGACAATCGCCGTGGCCGATTGCTTCGGCCGTGGTCCCGGCGCTGCAACGGTCAGCGCGGTTAACCGGGCCAGATTGACGATCATGCCGCGATAGGCGTCAACCACCCTTCGAAGCCGGTCCTCCCGGGAATGCACCGACACGTTCAGCTGAAGCGAGGGGGGCAGATGCATTTCGCCCCGAATGTTACGGATGCCCGTAACGATTCCGGATACCAGCGCCATCTCCGATTCGGCATCGGGATCCACTTGAATTCCCCGACGGCCGTCGTCATGTTCCGGAAATGACGCCGTCATAATGGAGCCTTCGACACCCGGCAATTGATGCCAGATTTCCTCGGTGACGAACGGCATGAACGGATGCATCAACAGAAGTATATCCCGAAGCACATTCCAGAGAACCGCTTTGGTGACAGCCATGCCTTCGGGGCTGGTATCTTTCCCATACAGGGTGGGTTTGCTTGCCTCCACATACCAGTCACAGAACTCGTGCCAGACGAACTGGTACAGCTCACCGGCAGCGTCGTTGAACCGGTAGGTATCGATGGCGTCCGACACGGAACGGGTCACCCGGGCCAAACGGGAGAGTATCCAGCGATCGGCAAGGGTAATATGCCCCCGGTCGATGCGCTCATGTCCCTGGTCAAGGTGCATCAGGGAAAACCGTGCCGCGTTCCAGAGCTTGTTCACAAAATGCCGGTAGCCTTCAACCCGTTTTTCCGACATCTTGATATCACGCCCCTGGGCTGCGAATGCTGCCAGGGTGTATCGGAACGCATCGGTGCCATAGTGATCGATTACGGTGAGCGGATCGATCACATTGCCTTTGGACTTGCTCATCTTCTTGCCGTCCTCGTCTCTCACCAGCGCGTGCACGTAGACATCCCGGAACGGGACATCCCCCATGAAGTGGATGCCCATCATCATCATTCGCGCGACCCAGAAAAACAGAATATCGAAGCCGGTCACAAGAACGGATGTCGGATAAAACGTGTTGAGCAAGGTCGTCTTGTCCGGCCAGCCCATGGTGGAAAACGGCCACAGAGCAGAGCTGAACCATGTATCCAGGACATCGGTCTCCTGTATCATGTTCCGGCTCTGGCAGGAGGGACACGCCCCGGGCGGCTCCATGGCGACGACCTCATGTTGGCATTCCGCACAGGTCCAGGCCGGAATCTGATGACCCCACCATATCTGACGGGAAATACACCAGTCCCGTATGTTATACATCCAGTCGTAGTAGGTCTTCGCCCAGGTGCCCGGCACAATGCGGGTCTCACCGTTTTCGACGGCGGCAATGGCTTTTTCCGCGAGCGGTTTTGCCCGTACAAACCACTGACGGGAAAGGTTCGGTTCGATCACCTCCTTGCACCGGTAGCAGTGGCCGACGTTATGCTTGTGGGGATCGATCTTCCCCAGAAGCCCTTCCTCTGTCAGCGCCCGAACCACGTCCGCCCGGCATTCGCTTCGGTCCATGCCCGCGAATCGACCGGCTTCGGGGGTCATGAGGCCGTCGTCACCAATGACTTTTATGCTGTCGAGGCCGTGACGGGTTCCGATTTCAAAGTCGTTCGGATCGTGAGCAGGGGTAACCTTCAAGGCCCCGGTGCCGAATGATGTATCGACATAAGAGTCCCGGATAATCGGAATGGTACGGCCCATAAGGGGCAGTATCACATGGTCATGGCCGATGTCCCGATACCGCTCATCCTCAGGATGAATGGCCACAGCCGTATCTCCCAGCATCGTTTCCGGCCGCGTGGTGGCTACGGTCAATCCCCCGTTTCCGTCGGGAAATGGGTAGCGGATGTGGTAAAGATGGCCGTCGTGCTCCTCATGTTCGACTTCCAGGTCTGCCAGCGCCGTGTAGCAGCGCGGGCACCAGTTGATAATATACAGCCCGCGGTAGATCAAGCCCTGCTCGTATAGATCGACAAAGACGCGGCGAACGGCCCGCGACAACCCCTCATCCATGGTAAAGCGCTCGCGGTCCCAGTCGCACATGGCGCCCAGCCGTTTCAATTGATTGATGATCCGGCCCCCGTATACTTTTCGCCATTCCCAGACCGCTTCGACAAATTTTTCTCGGCCGATCTGATGCCGGCTGAGCCCCTCGGCGGCCAGTTTTTTTTCAACCACGTTCTGGGTAGCGATGCCGGCATGATCGGTCCCCGGCATCCAGAGCACATTGTCTCCCTTCAGTTTCCGATATCGGCACATGATATCCTGAAGGGTAATATTTAACGCGTGCCCCATGTGGAGCACGCCGGTCACGTTCGGCGGTGGAATAACTATCGAGTAACTCTTCCGGGTGCTGCTGTCGCTGGCAGCGAAAAGTCCATCCGACTCCCACCTGCGGTACCAGCGCATTTCGACATCTTCAGGGTCATACGCTTTGTTCAGTAGATCTGAGCTCATCACCACCAACTCCTCACGCTTACATTTACTGCCACGACGTGTCTCCGGCGAAATGTCATGGTAGAACTTTTGTTATCGCCACACTCTAAATTGAAAAAGGGGATTATCCGCTAATCCCCGTCTGCTGTCCATCTCCCGCCTCCGGTATATCCGGCGGGGGTACCATGTCGTCTGCCATGCCTGATGGTTCAGGCGCTGTCTGATCCGGTGTCGTCAAGCAGCGCGGCTTTTAGCGCCGCGATCTCTTTTGATACGGCCCTTTCTATCGCCTCGGCAATCATACGCTCGATTTTCTCGCTAAAGAGCTGGTCCATCAGCTTTGCTACGGCCGCCTCGACCTGCTCACGGGTCACCACACCAGTATCCGTGACGCCGGCCATCGGCGCATCCTCCGGGGGCGTTCCAGGCGCTTCCCCGGGTTCGTCCTCGAAGGCGGTGGTGTCCAGAGTTTCTGTTGCGCCTGTCTCTGGTGCATCGACGATGTCTTCGACCGGCATCGCCGGAGCGAATGCTGTTTCGACAGCTTCGGCAACTTCCTGATCCGTTTCATCTTCCGGAGGTCGGGCGTCTTCGGGTTCCGTTTCGATATCGGCCCCGGTGTCGACAACGGGTTCCGTCAGGTCCGAAAGATCCTCGGCACCCTCCATTGCGGCAGCAGCCGACGGCGGCCCGTCCACCGGTTCAATGAGTTCGACCACTTCGGCGCCGGTTTCATCGGTTGTCTCCTCGGCATCGACCGCAATCCCGATCTCTTCAGCCTCCGGGGCCGGTAGATCGGCCCATTCCCCTTCTTCTCCCGCTTTCGCATCGACCGCATCGGCCAATTCAACGATATTCTCCGCGACCTCGGCGGGTACATCGAACCCATCGGCCGGATCGACGATATCCTCCACGGCCTCGGCGGGTGTATCGATCGCATCGGTCAGTTCTACGATATTCTCCGCGACCTCGGCAGGTGTGTCGACCGCATCGGTCAGTTCTACGATGTCTTCCTCCTGCCCGGAGGACCCTTCGACCGCATCGGTCAGTTCGACGACATTCTCCGCGACCTCGGCAGGTGTGTCGACCGCATCGGTCAGTTCTACGATGTCTTCCTCCTGCCCGGAGGACCCTTCGACCACATCGGTCAAATCGACGATATCCTCCTCCTGCTCGGAGAGCCCTTCGACCACATCGGTCAGCTCGACGAGAGCCTCTTCTTGCTCAGAGGGCCCTTCGACCACATCGGTCAGTTCGACGATTTCCTCCTCGTGCTCAGAGGGCCCTTCAACCACATCGGTCAAATCGACGATTTCCTCTTCGTGCTCAGAGGGCCCTTCGATCACATCGATCAAATCGACGATATCCTCCTCTTCCTCAAGGGGCCTTTTGACCACATCGGTCAAATCGATGATATCCTCTTCTTCTCCGACAGAGGCCTCGACCACATCGGTCAGCTCGATGATACCTTCGTCTTCCCCGGCAGGAGCATTGACGACGTCCGTCAGTTCGATAATGTCTTCGTCTGCCTCGCCGGTCTCCCCCGGGGACGGTGGACCGGTCTTTTCCACATCACTCATGGCCTATGCCTTTGGTCCAAGTTTCTGCGCGGTCGGAGCCCGCACAATCTCTTATGAACAGCTAAAAAACGCTATCACCTTACCCATTGACTGTCAACCGATCTTCCCCTTGAAAACAGCCCTGGATCCAGCATATACAAGAATGATGTTGCCGGGGCCACCGATGTGATTCGGGTCCTGGGAAGTGAACATGCGAACCTCCAAAAGACGAGGCGCTCCAAAGAACCCATGCGTCGATTTATCGTTGAAAAAGAGCAGATTCGGGGCCGCACGGCGACCCTTGTCGGACCGGAAGCCAGGCACATGGTTCACGTACTCCGGCTGGGGGTTGGAGATACCGTCGAACTGGTTGACAATCGCGGCAACACCTATACCGCCGACATCGAAGCGATCGATGGGGGGCGCATCACCCTGTCGGTCGGGGAGGCGCAGGGCGCCCCCCGGGAATCCCCGATTCGGATCACGTTCGCCCAGGCCCTTCTCAAGGACAGGAAGATGGACACGCTCATCCGCCAGCTCACGGAACTTGGCGTTACCCGGTGGATGCCCTTCCCGGCCGAGCGGAGTGTCCCCCGCCCCGATGCGGAACGTTTTAAAAAGCGGGTGGCGCGGTGGGGAAAGATTGCTCTGGGAGCACTGAAACAGTGCCGTAGAAATCACCCGCCGTCGATCGAACCGCAGGCCTCCTACACGGCGGTCCTGGATGCGGCGGTAACATCGAATGTCAAGGTGATCTTCAGTGAAACAGCGCGGGAGCCGCTTGCCGGAAGAGGCGCTGCATCCGAACGGATCGAATCCGTGTTTTTGCTGGTGGGGCCCGAGGGCGGATTTACGCCCCGGGAGATTGCCGCAGCCAGATCACTTGGGTTTGACCCGGTATCCCTGGGTCCCCGGATCCTTCGTGCGGAAACCGCTTCAGTGGCGGCATGTGCGCTGATACAGCATATATACGGGGATCTGGGGCGTAAATAGGCCCGTACCGAAGTGATGGAGTACTGGATTACTGGATGCTCGATACTGGATGCTCGATACTGGATTCTCGTTGCTGGATACTGGATTTTTGATGAGCTGAAAGTCCAAAGCTCAAAGCTGAAAGTATAGTGATAAGAACCATGATTGACATTCCGCCGTGTTGAAGGATGTACCGACGACCGAATACCAAATACCCAATACCAAATACCTATGTGGGCAAACGGGCGAACGGGCCCACGGGCGAACGGGATACTGGATGCTGGATGCTTGCCCGTCCGCCTGAGGCGGATAAACCCTGGTCGCCTTTGGCGCCGCCGGAGGCGGGTAAACCTCTGGCGGGCTGGATGCTGGATGGTGGGTTTCGGGTGTCAGGTGTCAGGATACAAGAAACAGGATTCATGGAATTCGGGATGTATATGCGCCGAAAGCTGAAAGTTCAAAGCTGAAAGTATCGTGATAAGAACCATAATTAACGTTCCGCCATGTTGAAGGATGCACCGCCTGCCAAATACCTAATACCCAATACCAAATACCTATGTGGGCCAACCGGCGATCGGGAGAACGGGCAGACGGGCAGACGGGCAGACGGGCGAACGGGCCAACGGGATACTGGATTTTTGATGAGCTGAAAGTCCAAAGCTGAAAGCTGAAAGTATAGTGATAAGAACCATGATTGACATTCCGCCGTGTTGAAGGATGTACCGACGACCGAATACCAAATCCCCAATACCTAATAGCTACGTGGGGCCAACGGCCCCACGGGCAAGCGGGCCAGCCGATTCAAGCCCCTTCTAATTGGTTGTGGCGGCCTCCTTCAGCACCGAGCTGATTTTAGAGGAAAGCTCACTGATGTTGAACGGCTTCTGAATAAAACCGTTGCAGCCTTTCTTCATAATTTCGTTGGCAGGGCCTTCGGCGCTGTACCCGCTGGACAGGAGCACCTTGATGTCCGGATCGATTTGCCGAAGCGCGTCAAAGGTTTCCTTCCCACCCATGTCCGGCATGACCATGTCCAGAATCACCAGATCGACCTGGGTTTTCTGGTCCCGCAAAATTTCGACCCCCTGGCTTCCGCTGGCCGAGGTCAGCACGGTGTAGCCCAGGGCGTTGAGCATCTGGGACCCCACTTGCAGAATCATATCCTCATCGTCGATAAACAGGACGGTCCCGGCGCCTTTGCGAAGTTCTTCTTCGACCCCGCGTTCCGTTTCAATCACTTTTCCCCCGGCCGGAATATAAATGCGAAATGTCGTGCCCTTGCTCCGCTGGCTGATCACGTCGATAATTCCGGAATGGTTTTTAATGATACCGTAGGCCGATGCCAAGCCCAGGCCGGTGCCTTCGCCCCGTTTCTTGGTGGTGAAAAAGGGTTCGAAAATCCGCTGCCGGGTTTCGGGATCCATTCCGATGCCGGTGTCGGTGATGGCCAACCGGACATATCTGCCGGGTTCGAAACCGTATGGCCGTACAAATTTTTCGTTGAGTTCGACGTTGCGTGTCTCCAGAAAGAGGCTTCCGCCGCCGGGCATGGCCTGTCCGGCATTGACGAGCAGATTTAAAAGGACTTGCTCAATTTGCCCCCGGTCGGCGTCCACGGTCCAGAGGTCTTCCTGGTAGTCTTCGAAAATCGTGATTTCCTTTTTGGTGCGCCCGAACATTTCCGCATTGCCGGTCACCAGTTCACTGAGATTGAGGGTGCTGACCTCGTATTTACCGCCTCTGGCAAACCCGAGCAGCTGCTTGGTCAGCATGGCGCAACGCTCCACATAGCCAAGGATGTTTCCCATGCCTTTATGGTGAGGATGGGTGTTCTCGATGTCCATCATCATCAATGAGACATTGCCCTGAATACCCATGAGCAGATTGTTGAAGTCATGGGCCACCCCCCGGCCAAGGTACCGATGGCCTCCATCTTCTGGGAGTGCTGAATTTGAGCCTCCAGGCGGCGTTTCTCCTCCTCTGAAGATTTTCGGGCCGTGACATCCCGCACAATTCCGCGGAAGCCGGACGGTTGGCCGCTTTCATTGCGCATCAGGGATGCGGACAGTTCCAGGTAGCGCTTTTCTCCATCCGCCCGGGTCGTCTCATATTCGGTGAAATCAATGGATCTTCCGGTCTCGAACACCTCATTGAACTGCTGAGTAAGGTTTTCGGCGATCCTCAAAGAGGTGTACGCCCGGAAACTCTTACCCTCTATTTCCGGCTGGGTGAATCCGGAGATCCGTGTCAGTGCGTCGTTGAGAAAGGTCAAATGGCCCGACAGGTCGACCTCAAAACACCCTTCCTCGATGCTCTGGAGGATGTTCCGGTATTTCCCCTCGCTCTCTTCCAGCGCACTCTCGAATCGTTTCCGTTGGGAAATATCTTCGAAGTCTCCCGAAAGATACAGGGGCGTGTTCCGCGAGTCGCGAATCACCACCAGATTCACACGGACCCACACCGGCCCCCCCTGCTTGTGAATGATTTTCATTTCGAGTTTTCGGGAAGGGGCGGCCCCATCAAGCAGCTCACGAATCGTTCTCTGGATCAGTTTCAGCTCATCCGGGTGGGAAACGTCCTTCCACGACAGGGAAAGAAATTCTTTTTCACTGTATCCGGTAATGGCGCACATGGAGGCGTTCACGCGTTGAAAACGCCCGGATGCCGAGGCCAGCGTACGGCCGATAGCGGCATGATCAAACGCGCCGCGGAATCGGGATTCACTTTCGACCAGTTTTCGGAATGCCACAGCGTTGACAATACTGGCGGCCGTCTGGGAGGCCACTCCGGTCAACAAGCTGACATCGCTCTGGGTCAAGGGACTCCCCGAGCGGAGGTTGTCGATGGCGAGAATACCCAGGGATTCGTTTTCATAGACAATGGGGACGCAGATAAGAGAGCGTGCCCCGCTCTGGTGGGCAAACTCTTTGCTTTTCTCGGAGAGATCAGCTTCGATTTCGGAGATATCATCCACCAGTGACGGTTTCTGACGCCGGAACGTCTGGACAAAAATGCCCCGGGACTCCGGACGGTTCAGGTGAAAGGCCGCTTTGCGGAGCTGGGATTCATACTCGGCAGTGTAGCCGTAACCGGCAACATAATGAAGACGGGATTTTTCCCGGTTGGCCAGCATGATCATGCCCCGGTCAAATTCGAGGCGCACTTCCATCGCGGCCATCACCTTTCGGATCAGGTTATCGCGATCCATGATGGATGCCGCCGTCTGGCCGATCTCCTGGATAAGAAGCGCTGTATTGTATCGGCGGCTCAGCTCATCCAAATGTGCCTTTGCCGTATCCCCCTCCATGGCCAACGCCCGCTTCAGCTCGCTCTTTTCACGCCATTCCGCATATCCGGAAAGCGCGCCGACCAGACCGAACACGATCAATACCGGCATTGCCCAGCCGAACCCGGGCAGGGCAAAATTCAGCAAAATGACCGCCGGAACACTGATGATGAAACAGAAATTGCGTATCCGTCTCCAGAACGCCGACGGCATCCGCTCCCATTTAATAATGTAATGACAGTGGGGATCGCCTTTGTGATAACATGCGGGGTGTTCAATGGTTGCCGGTTTTCCGGTGAACAGTTCGGCCAGGGATTCGAAAGTGCCGAGACGGTTGTCGCACTGGAAGGGCCTTTCGTCGATGCCGGTCTTCGGGGTCACCACAATTTCGATGGCGTTCGGCCCTTTGCTGGTGGACTCGACGGTGGCCGCCCGGCTCAGGATGGTGTACATCCGTCCGAGCAGCTTGTAGGCGCCGGTGGGATTGACCAATCCCAACGCGTATTTCTTCAGGGAACCGAGGCCTTCCGCCGACGCGAAGTATCGGCCGGCCTTGTGGGGGATGTCCGGATCGCCCAGTTCCAGTGTGAGATGGTCATGAAACCGGTCGATCTGGCGTTGGGTCAGCCAGTGGGCGGGATCCTGGATTTCATAACGGCTGATGTTCGCGTACGACAGCAGAGCATCAACATCAAACTCCGGATAGAACTTGCCAATGAAGTCCAGGTAGTTCTTGATAATCCGGCTACTGTAAATCGGCGTGTCGGAGTCCATTGCCTCACCGGGCCCCTGATTGAAACCGCATTGGGACGTGGTTGATGCGTGATTTCAAAGACGGATAAAACTTTTCTATATCATATCGGGGGGATTGGTGACAACCCTTTGAAAAATTACGAAAACCCGGTAAACAGGCGGATATCACCCAGAAATTTTCTTGACAACGCCAGGCCGATTCAATATTAGACGATCTTTGCAATGCCATGTGCATTGTTGTGCCGAGGTAGCTCAGTCGGTAGAGCAGGGGACTGAAAATCCCCGTGTCGGCAGTTCGATTCTGTCCCTCGGCACCATCAAATAGAGGGTTTTACGCGAGATTCGTAAAACCCTCTATTTGTTCCGACGCTTTTTCTCCCCACCCTCTCCCCACCGATTTTGAAGAGACAAAGCAAAAGGCGAGCATTATGCCTGGGCTGAGCGAAATCTCAGGCCACCGCGACATACAGTAGCATCCCAAATTGATCTCAATGTATGGCTCATATATTGCTATGTGCACCCAACGAAATATCCCTGAAGGGGCCTGCCTCCGACAAGTTCAATCTGACCAGAGGATCCCGGTTTTTCGGTATTGCATCTCCGGCTCGCATTATTTAAGTTGGACCCGAACCCCAATCAAATCGTTAAATTTTTCAATCAAAGCGAAATCACTAATCGATGCCCATTTCCCGATACTCGGCAGGCAGGGTTCAAATAAAAAAATCACAAACTTCAAATAACAAATCACAAACAATAAAAGACAAACTAATAATCAACGAAAAAAAGAGACGCGATTGGTCATTTGTTGCCGATCTGCGGCGTTTATAAGGCACTTTGGGAAAACCGGCCAACGGGCTGACGGGCAAACCCTTCGACAGGCTCAGGACAAGCGGGCTAACCGGCAAACCGGTTAACGGGATTCAGGTTTCAGTGCTTGTCCGCCTTTGGCGGGTTCAACGTTCCCCGTTCAAGGTTGAAGGAAAAGAGCAATCGGAGGTTCACGGTTCAGAGTTTAGTTAATCGATGTGGATTAAATCATTGAGAATGAGATTTTAAATGATGATCGACATTGCAACAAATACGCGTATTAACGCATTGCATAAATCCTTGACCATTGCCTTCCTGGCGGTTGCTATCGTTATCTCAGGATTAAGCGCTGATCTGGTGAGAGCGCAGAGTTCGGCGCCAGAGTCGATGCTGACCCTCACGCCCGAGGAACAGGCCTGGCTTAAAAATCATCCTGAAATCGTTCTCGGAACCACCACCGAATATTCGCCCATGGTGTTCAAGAGGGTCGATGGTACCCATGACGGCATGCTGGTGGATATCTACGAAGAGGTCAGTCGGCACCTCAATACCAGGATTCGCCTGCACATAGAGGATCCATGGGCCAAAGTTCAGGAAAAGGGGCGAAACAGGGAGATCGATGGGCTGGCCATGGGAGGAAGAGATCCGAGCCGGGATGTTCTTTACAATGCAACCGATGTCATAGTTCCCACCTACTTTTCTGTTTTTGCACGCTCCCAAGACGAGTATCGATTGAGTCGCTTCGCTGACCTGAAGGGCATGCGGATCGGGTATAAACGGGCGGCACAGCCAACAATCGCCTTGCTGGAAAAGCTTCCTTCAGCCATTCTCATGCCCTATGACGGCCATGAGGCCTTGACTCAAGCCCTGCTGAGAAAGGAGATCGACGTTATTGTCGCCTGGATAAGCTATGATCATTGGCGCAAGGAGAAATTGCAGGGAACCATTGATAACATCCTGCTCATCGAAGAGTACCCCATAGAAATGGTCTCTCATATCCGCAAAGATTGGCCGGAGTTGGCCTCAATTTTGAACAAGACCATTGCCTCCCTCCAGCAGGACGAACTGCCTCGCATAATAAACAAATGGTTCGGCAGACACCCTCGACGATCCACCGCTACCAGAGTTCCTTTGACCTCGGAAGAACGCGCTTGGCTGTCACAAAACCGCACGGTTCGGGTGCGGATTGCCGATTGGCCGCCTTACCAGATCGCTGTCGACGATAAACCACTGCAGGGGATTGTTATCGAATATCTGAAACTGATTAAAGAGCGGACCGGGGTCAATTTTAAACTTGAAGTGACCGAACAGCCATTTGCAGAATTTCTCGAAGGCATGAAGCGAGGCCAGGGTCCCGATATGACCCCGATCATCGTGCCAACACCGGAACGTGAACAATATCTATCCTTTACAGAACCCTATCTCTTTTCCCCATATGTCATCTTCACTCGCGAAGAGGAGAAACCGATCCTGGATATCAGCGGCCTGGTCGATAAGACACTCGCAGTTCCACGAGGCCATTTCGTTCATGAGAAATTGGTCGGGGATTATCCCGAGTTCGACCTGGTACTGTTCGATTCGGATGAGAAGGCGCTGCAGGCAGTGGCCATCGGCAATGCAGACGCCTATATCGGCAACCTGACTGTGGCCAGTCATATCATACACCAAAGAGGATTTTATGGTCTTCAGGTCACATCCTCTACTCCTTTCCAAGAGCAGGCGCTCGCCATGGGCATCCGCAATGACTGGCCGGAGCTGAGTTCAATTCTCGGCAAAGCCTTGGCGGGCATCACGGAAGAAGAGAAAACCGGCATCCGTAACAAGTACCTCGCGATAAATTTCGAGCCGGGGATTAATAAAACTGATGTATTGAATTGGCTATCAATTGTCGTTGGCTTGTCGGCCTTTGTCATGCTTGTTTTTGTGGTCTGGAACAAGCAGCTTAGCCAGAAGGTTAAAGAACGAACGGACGAACTCATGGAAACCGAGTCGCGCTTCCGCGCCACCTTCGAACAGGCCGCCGTCGGTGTCGCCCATGTATCACTGAAAGGGAAGTTTCTACGGATTAACAAAAAGTTCTGCGAAATAGTCGGCTACTCAAAAGACGAGATGCTTGACCTGACAGTTCAGGATATTGCCCATCCCGACGACCTGCAAGCCGATCTCGAATCGGCCCGGCGGGTCTTGAACAATGAAATTGAAAACTACTCCATGGACAACCGATACAATCGTAAGGATGGTTCTATTGTCTGGATCAACCTGACCGTTTCTCTGCTGTTTGATGACGAAGACAAGCCCAATTATTTTGTAGCGGTTGCTAAGGATATTTCCGATCGCAAAAACGCCGAGTTCGAATTGGAGGAATACCAGGATCGACTGAAAGCGTTGGCAACCCAGTTAACCATCGCCGAGGAAATGGAAAGGCGCCGTATTGCCGTCGAGCTGCACGATAACGTGGGGCAGGCTTTAGCGCTGGTACGCATGCAGATCGCGGCTGTTCGTAAATTTATATCCGACTCCAAACAGGCCGCCAACCTCGATGAGGTTTCCGATTGCCTGCGGCAGACCATTCGAGAGACACGGGACCTCATATTTGACCTGAGTCCTCCCCAACTGAATGAAATCGGTCTATCCGCCGCCATTTCAGAGTGGTTGGAAGAGCATCTTGAAAAAAGATACGACATTAGAACGGAGTTCGTAGCGAACGGGTCTGAAATACAACTGGATGAGAAGCTGCGCTCTATTCTGTTTCGCAACATACGTGAACTTGTGACCAATGCGATCAAGCATTCTCAGGCAGAACGGGTGAATATAAACATGAATCAAACCGAAGATCATGTCACCATAAGCATAACGGACGACGGAACCGGGTTTAATGCCGAATTGAAAGCACCATCTTTGAACGCTGAAGGCGGCTTCGGGCTATTCAGTGTCAGGGAAAGAATGGCCGATATGGGCGGCTCCCTTGAAATTGTATCCGAGCCCGGACAGGGTACCGAGGCTATTCTATACCTGCCGCTCACGATGGATGAAGTCCAAAGAAGGAACTGGTCATGAGTATTTCCGTGCTTTTGGTCGATGACCATCCGATGTTCCGGAAGGGGCTCCGAGTGCTCATAGAAGAGGAACCCGATATGAGCGTGGTTGGAGAGGCGGGCGACGGAAAAGAAGCGATAGAAGAAGTCCGCAAGCTCTCTCCCAATGTGGTTGTCATGGACATCACCATGCCGAGCTTAAACGGGATTGAAGCAACACGACAGATTCGGAGTAATTCGCCGGACACAAAGGTTGTTGCCCTGTCGATTCACGACAGCACTCGGTTTATTAAGGAGATGCTGACGGCCGGAGCGAAAGGGTACCTTCTCAAAGACTGTGTCCCGGAGGAACTGGTAGACGGCATACGAAAGATAGTGCGCAATGAGACGTATTTGAGCAGTACCATTACGAAGGTTGTTGTGTCGGAGTTGTTAGAGGATAGTATCGATGAGCATGCAATTGAATTGCCGGATGAACGGACCACAGATTACTCGGATATCACGCTATTCACCAAAATCGGTAGACCCGCACCGTACAGGGATCACGTCCATCGGCAGCATTTACTGGACAGGCTCGATCAGGGCTTGCCGTGTGGTTTGATCCTGGTCGTGGCGCCGGCCGGTTACGGCAAGACCACGTTGGTGAACTGCTGGCTGGAGGCGGCCAACCGGCCCAGCGCCTGGGTGTCACTCGATAAAAGTGACAACGACCTGCGACTGTTTTTGAATTACCTCATAGACGCTGTTCAGACCATTTCCCCCGATGCCTGCCTGAAAACCCGAGCTATGATCAATGCCGTAATGCTTCCGCCGGTGTCGACACTGGCCATGAATCTCGCCAACGAGCTCGATCAGATGGAGCAATCATTTATCCTGGTGCTTGATGATTTTCATCGCATCAATGACGACTCCGTGCTTGATCTGTTCATCCAACTGATTCGCCGCCCGTCCAGAACCATGCACCTGGTGCTGATCGGCCGACGGGATCCTCCCTTGCCCATTTCCAATCTTCGCGCTCGAAAGTTTTTAGCGGAGATTCGAACCCAGGACCTGCGATTCAGCAAAATGGAAGCAGCGACGCTTTTGACGATAGAGCTGGGAACCAAGATCGAATCGGATACAGCCGCCGCATTACACCAGAAAACAGAAGGTTGGGTGACCGGATTGCACCTGGCAGCACTTTCCCTGCGCCATCGGGGGGGGATTGACCCCAAGGTGCTTGAGTCGCAGGCAAGTGCCCAATATGTGATGGAATATCTGTTCAATGAAGTCTTTTCCCAGCAACCGCCGGAAATAACGCAATATCTTCTGGGTACCGCCATCCTGGATCGTTTCAACGGGTCACTTTGTGAGGCAGTGTCCTCCCCGGGTGAGGACTCGCCGGCAGGCGCCATCGGAGGGTGGAATTTTATTGCCTGGCTGAAAAAGGAAAACATGTTCGTGATTCCTTTAGATGCTGAACACAAATGGTATCGCTTCCACCATCTATTTAAAACGCTTTTACACAATCAGTTGAATCGTCGCCTCGGCACTGAGGACATCAACTTATTCCACGCCAGGGCCAGTGCCTGGTTTGCCGAAAACGGCATGATCGAAGAAGCTCTCAAACACGCCCTGGAGGGGGGAAATATAAAAGCGGCGGCGCAACTTACAGCCATACATGGCTTCGAGCTGCTGGATCATGAGCAGTGGCCACGTCTGGAACGATGGCTGAAAGGGCTTTCTACTGATACGGTCAACCAGGATGCCGGACTGCTGGTGCTGATGTCCTGGCTGCACATGATTTACGATAGGCCTTCAGATATGGTCTCTTGCCTGGACAAGGCCGAGGCGTTGGCCTCCACTCAGACCATCGAAGACTCTCTGCAAGGTCACCTGGACGTCTTACGCGGCTTCCAGCGGTATCTGGAAGTTGATGGTGAGCGGGCCCTTGCCAGAGCACGGCGGGCAGGCGAGAAGATCCCTAAAAGCCATCGATGGGCACGAATATATTACTATATGGTACGGGCCCTGGTTCACCAGATGCTCGGTGACCGCGCAAAGGCCCTGTTAACCCTTGAGCTTGCCATGCTGGATCAGGATCTTCGAGTCGGCACCGCCAGTGGATTCTTCCAGGCACATCCCTGTTTCATATACTGGATTGATGCCGATTTGACGAACATGATTCGGACGGCCGCTCAATTGTTGACACTGGGAACGGAGAGTCGTGAATCTTGTTTACACGTGCACGCTCGCTACTTTCTGGGCATTGCCAATTATCAACGAAATGAGTTGCGCGTCGCTGAGGAACATCTGGTCGAGGTGGTAAAGCACCCCCACTCCCGACATGCGTTGAACTTTGCGCATGGCGCCTTCGCCCTTGCGCTCATCCATCAGGCCCGAGGCCGGGAGGATGACGCCAATCGTGTCGGCAAGGCGGTGGCATCCTATGCGCTCGATGCGGGCAACTCAGATCTATTTAAAGTCGCACGAGCGTTCGAGACGGAGCTGGCCGTCCGGCAGGGGCGCCTTGATGAAGCTTCTCAATGGGTAGAAAAGTATCAGGCCCGCCCGTTCCTGCCGACATATCGCTTTTACATGCCCCAGTTAACGGCAGTCAAAGTATGGCTGGCTCTGGATACACCGGATCACCGTCGCCATGCCGAAGACCTGCTCAACCAGTTGCACGACTTCCTCGCTTCGATCCACAGCGTCCGTTTTCAAATCGACACCCTCGCCCTTAAAGCGCTGCTTTTCGATTCCCGGAAAGAAACGACTGTTGCGGATAAAGCGTTGGCCGAGTCCCTGACCCTCGCCGAACCGGGAGGTTTTATCCGCCCTTTCATTGACCTGGGGCCCAGGATGGCCGATCTGCTGAAAAGACTGCGCCGGCAGAACGTCGCCGCTGACTACATCAAGAGGATTTTGGCTGCCTTCGAGGAGGAAGGTGAATCCATCGTAGTACCGGAAGCCGCCGATCATGCGCCTGCGTCCCCAGAGCAACCGGCTCCCGGCTCCCCTGCCACCCAGGCACTGATGGAACCGTTGACCAATCGCGAACTCGATGTTCTGGAGCTGCTGGAACAGCGCCTGACCAACAAAGAAATAGCAGCCGAATTGTTCATTTCACCAAAAACCGTCAAGGGGCACCTGCAAAATCTCTACGGGAAACTCAACGTCAGAAAGCGCCGTGACGCGGTGGAGAAGGCGAAGCAAATTGGGATACTTTAATCTATAGCGATTGTCAGAATTCCGTTCCGATTCATTTTACGATCAACGTATCACCGCAAAGTTAATCCGTTGAAAGTCAAGAAAGAATTTTGGGTTAGGT
>CAFBRK010000309.1 GCA_903231505.1 Olavius algarvensis associated proteobacterium Delta 3
AATTGCGATCTGAGTCGCATTAGATTGCGTCGGTACCAACTGACAGAGGCAGAGGTGGTACTGATCCGCAATCCTGCCGCCGCTCGGCTCCTACGATCTTTGGCATACCGAACATAGACCAGTATATTTTGAACCGTGGCCGTTAACAGCTCTTGGATC
>CAFBRK010000310.1 GCA_903231505.1 Olavius algarvensis associated proteobacterium Delta 3
ATACCGAACATAGACCAGTATATTTTGAACCGTGGCCGTTAACAGCTCTTGAATCTTAACGCGCCAAAGCCGTCGCCACCGGGCTCGCTTGAACCCATAACGACTGCTTCTGGCAAAAGAGCGTTCCATCAGATGCTGGCGTTTACGGATATCTTTTTGGGACTGTTTCGACCCGGCGTGCTCGAGCATGATATCCAATTCGTTCTG
>CAFBRK010000311.1 GCA_903231505.1 Olavius algarvensis associated proteobacterium Delta 3
CTCTGCGCCTCGTATGTAAAAAGAGAAAACACCCTGGGAGAAGGAGGCTCCGCCTTCCCATCCCGGATGGCGCATCAAAAGCTTTTGTTTATCGGTAAAACC
>CAFBRK010000312.1 GCA_903231505.1 Olavius algarvensis associated proteobacterium Delta 3
AATTGGACTTGACAAACGCTGAAAAATGAAACAGGAAAGCAGCAGATAACCCACCTTAATCAATAGAAAAATCAGACCTCATTACGTCTAGCTTGCCACAGTG